>JAFSOR010000006.1 GCA_017446885.1 Spirochaetia bacterium
AGAGAGAGAGAGAGAGAGAGTCAAGAGTTAAAAATACAAGCCGAGCTCAAGAACACCCCTGCTCGGTAAACAGGCATAGCCTGTAACACCGACAGGGGTGCCCTCAGCTTGGCATACTCTGCGGCCTCCTCAGATCCATGGTCTGGTACTTGCCATCAATCAGCATATCCTTGCTGATAAACTTTTCATTCTTATAGACTTTCTCCAAGTTTCTTAACCTCTGCCAGTTTAGCAGCAGACTTGTTATCCGGATCATGGGCTGTGATTATTCCCATATCCTTTGCGCTGAAATATCCTACAATGCTCTTATACTGAGAGATGATGCCGTCATATACTCTCGGAGACATTGAACTGATAAGCAGAGCATATTTCTTTACCTTTGGAATAGGATATGCATAAAAACGGCTGATTACAGACTGCATCTGACCGCTGACACCCCAGTAGTAGACAGGGCTTGCAAAAACAATCATGTCGGCACTATCAATTCCTTCATATACCTGAGTCATATCATCCTTCTGGATACACTTGCCGTTTCCTTTGGTATGGCAGTACTCACATGCCAGACAACCACGGATCTGCTTTGTACCAACCTGGATTACATCTACTGTATGCCCTTTGCTCTCTGCACCTTCCTTAAATGCATTGACCATTGCAGCTGTATTACCATTCACATGGGGACTTCCATTCAAAACTAAAATTTTCATTTTCCTACCTCTATTTCAATTTTATATTTAAAAGATCGATAGTGCAAGAAAAAAAAAGCCCCGAAAAACTCGGGGCTTCATTAAATAAACAAATCTTACTGGCGGGTAAAATCTTGTCCACCTTCAGTAAGAAAAGCGCCACTTGTGATAATAACTGCTTCATCAGTTCTTTGTTGTGGCTCACTGGCAGTAAACCAAATACCTGTAACAGTTATAGTTCCATCTATTCTTGGATCGCCAGTAAATGTTCCTTCCCAATCTTCTACATAACCATTTTTAACGTCATCTGTACCATCACCAATAGTACAGGTACCAGTCCCAATAAAATATTCATATGTAGAACCATTGAAAATAAAATCAATATAAAAAAGAGCATGTTCGCCAGGATTACGATAGATATAACATACCATATATGGAGAAGCAGTATTGCCACCACCATTATCTGTGTCACCATTGCCCCCGTTGGTACCACCATTGTCATCGCTTCCGCCACTGCTTCCATCGCAGGCTGTAATGCTGATAATAACCAACAATGCTAAAAGAATAACAAACAATTTCCGTAATTTCATATAAGCAGACTCCTAATAATTTGATGGTCTATTCTGCCCCATAAAAAAAAGCAAGTACTAGGAAAATAATGAATGATATCTTTTGTACTTACTTTTATTTTTTAATTATCCATGCTACCCTTTTCCCATGATACGCATTATAGGCAGAAACAAATGCAATGATACAAAGAAAGCTCTCAGATTCTTTAAAGAACATGGAATAAAGGTGCAGTTCCAGAATCTGGATGAACGGGAACTCACCGCAGGAGAGCTTGAGAATATATTCAGACTGCTTAATCCAGAGACACTTTTAGACACAGAATCCAAGGAGTATAAAAAGCGGGGTATGTCTTATATGGATTTTGACACACCCCAGGAGCTTCTTGAGGATCAGATGCTTCTTAAGACGCCGATTGTCATACTTGGCCGGAACGCGGCAGCTGGCTTTGACCAGGATTTCTGCAAAAAGATTGCAGAATCGGAAAAATAGTTACAACTCTATCTTAGACCCGGCTGGAATAATCAAAAGGGAATCAACCTTGAGTTTTTTTGCAATCTCTGCGTCAAACAGCTTGCCAGGCGCCATATGGTACGGCACTGTATGTTTTGCACCTATCATCTTGGCACACTCTGTGGCCTCCTCTGGTCCCATGTTATATTTGCCATCCATGCACAGGAATGCATAATCCAGATTGCGGTCCTTGAATCCAGGCATTGCGTCGGTTGTTGATGTATCTCCAGAAAGATAGACAGTCTTGCCATCTATGGTCAGGATATAGCCCACACATTCTTCTTTCTTATGGTTCTTATTGTATGCGGGGACAGCCTCTATCTGGACATTGCCAACCTTCTTAATCTGGTATTTTCCATCTATAAGCATATCTTTGCTGCGGAGGATTGTGGCATTATCTTTATGCGCTATCAAATCAATATTATTGTGATCCCTGTGCTCATGGGTTACAAGGATAAGGTCTGCGTTTTTGTCGTAGCCCTCCCCTGCGTATGGGTCAACATAGATTACCATTCCATCCGATGCCTCAATCCGCACGCTTCCATGCCCCTGATACAGCAGCTCTGCGGCACAAAGCGGGGTTGCGGTGCACACTGCAGCTAATATAAAAAACAAACTTTTCATTTTTCATACCTCTAACTGTATTTTAATAAAGGACAGCCCACATTGCAAGTTAAAAAAAAGGCCCCGGAAACCCGGGATTTATTATTTAATATTTATGATTACAATCCCTACCAGGCAGATGGCAATACCTGCCAGTTTGTTCCAGGTAAGGGTCTCGTGATAAAGCAGGAAGCCTACAAAAATAAGGGCAATGGCAAGGAAACAGCTTTGGATTATATTTCCTGTGCTTACCTGCCACCCTGCCTTATAGGCGTAAATCCAGCCTACCTCAAGCCCCACTATTACAAGGCCGAAAACAAACGGTGCCCAGTTGATTCTGGCATATTCCTTAATAAGGCTGCCGTCATGATTCAAGATAAAATAGAGAACCGCACTGACCAGAGCACCCACAAGGTAAGTGACGGTCAATGAGGCAAGGGGATCCATCCCCGAGGGAACAGATTTTGCGCATATCTGATACACCACATTCGAAAACACTACCAGCGCAATAGGCCATATATATGAAATCATAGAAACTCCTGGCTGCATTTTAAATACATCCTTGCGTGGAATCATATATCCCGCTGAGATAAGAAATATGGAACAGCAACAAGGCCTATACCGCCTATCATATTACCCAAAGTAACCCAGAATAAGTTATATAGTTCCCCGCTTAAGCTTACTGCCTGCCCGGCAGAATTGAAAAGAGAATATGTAAGAAGTGTCATATTTGCGACACTGTGTTCAAACCCTGTGGTAAAGAAAGCTATAAGACACCAGAATATCATAATAAGCTTGCCGCTTTCAGACTTGCACCTGAAACCGCACCATACAGCAATACATACCAGCATGTTGCATAGGATACCCCGGGTAAGCAGTGCAATTGCAGGAGCAGACATCTTGGCCATAGCAGTCTTGGCCATAAAATCGCCTACAGTGCCATTTCCCAGCCCTGTAAGGTGATAGAGGATTGCCAAAAGCACGCCGCCGCACATATTCCCCAGCCAGCATACAATCCACAGTACCAGACAGTCGGCAAATGTAACTTTATTTTTAAACAACCCGGCTACCATAACCATATTGTTGCCTGTAAAAAGTTCGGAACCTGCCATTACCACCAGGGAAAGAGCCACCCCGAAGGTTGCCCCCATAGCCAACTTTGCAGCCGCTTCTCCTGCCAGAAGCCCCCCTGTTGTAAATGACAGCAGTATGCCAAAACCAATGTACATCCCTGCCAGAACAGAAAGAACAAAATATCCTACAGGGTTTTTCTTCAAGAAAGAGCTTTTGGCAGCTGCAGCACCGGATGCCGCATTAAAGTCTTCTTTAAACATATGTAATCCTCCAATTATTAATTTTTAATTATAACACCAGCAATACATTCTAAAACTTCATTGTATTCCAGAAGTCCTTTATCTATAGCTTTTACATCAATTCCAGCCTTTTTAAGGCATAGCTGTATAGCACTGTCCGGCGATGTAATATTGCTTTCCAGATGATGCCCCCGGGCTAAAAGAAGAGGATGCAACACAACTCTATTTATCCCCTTTTCTGCAAGTTCTTGGACAACATCTTCTACAGAAGGATGCCCATGAAGCATCACAAGATAAGACTCGGGAACATCATTTCTTACAATGCCGAGAATTTTTCTGTAACTTTTAAGTGCCTCATCTCCGGCTCCATGACCGACAAGTATCAGTGCTTCCATTGCAACCTCATTTCTCCAAGCGGTATTTATAAAGTGCCGCTTCATCTTCGTTTGTCCTTATACCATACCCGATGCATTTTCTCATAATTGCATCGGATGCCTCAATCTCCGAAGGAGCCTGTACTGCCAGCAATGCTCCATCTTTTATCATGCAGACCTTGTCACTGTATGTCAGGCTAAGGGGTGTATCATGTGATGTAATGACAACTCCAATCCCTTCGGCAGCCAGTCTTCTCAATATGGTCATCATCATTATCTGGTGGGATATATCAAGACCTGCAGCCGGTTCATCCAGCAGTATATACCTGCTGTTCTGGGCAATCACCATGGCCAGATAACTACGCTTGACCTCTCCGCCTGAAATTTCGTTGATCCACCTGTCCTGCATGGTGTAGACATCGGCAAGCTCCATTGCATTATCCACCATTGCCCGGTCTTTGGACGAAAGCCTGTGGGAAATACCAGTATGGGCGTATCTTCCGTGGGATACCAGAACCCTTATGCTGAGCCGTACCGGTATAAGTGTCTGCGGGAGATATGCAACTGTCCTAGCCCGCTCCTTGTGACTTAATCCTGCAATTTCCATTCCGTCTGCCGTTATGCTTCCTGTATATTGGATAAGGGAGTCTATTGCTTTAAGCAGTGTGCTTTTTCCGCTTCCGTTCCGGCCTATGATGCTGGTTATCTCCCCTGCCTTGAAGGAGAGATATGGTATGCTTATGACAGGTTTCCCACCATAGCCTGCATATACATTGGTAATTTCGACCATATTTATCCCCTTCTCCTCTTCTTGGCAATCAGCACTATAAAAAACGGTGCCCCCAACAGGGAAATGAGCATCCCTACAGGCAGTTCATAAGGGTACATAGTATTTTTAGCTAAAATATCCCCTGCAAGAATAAGATTGCTTCCCCATATTGCACTGATAATAAGTTTATCTGCAAAACCAGCCTTGCTGATCTCTCTTACCAGGTTAGGCACTATAAGGCCGACAAAACTGATAAGCCCGCACACACTTACTGCGGCGGAGGCAAACAAGACCGAAAGAATAAGGGTAATAAGCCTGTATTTCCTGACCGGCATCCCAAGCTCATGGGCAACATCATCCCCCAGAGGGAACAGCTCTATTCCTTTTGACAAGAGAATTGTTATACCAAGGGCTATAATCATAAGAACAGCAGAAAATGTCAGTATATCCTTGTGGACATTAGCAAGGGAGCCCAGCTGAAATGCTATTTTATCATAGACTGCATCCGGCTTTATAACTACTGCTAAATTTATCCCTGCACTCATAAGAGCAGATGTGGCCACACCCGAAAGGATAAGGGTGCTCTTGGCACTTCCTGCATATCTGGAAATGACAAACACAATTGCAATAGTGAGGAAAGCTCCTATAAAAGACATAAAGCTCTTAGCAAGAACTGAATTCCCAAATAGAATTGCAGAAAGCAGCACGAACAGACCGGCTCCATTGGTCACCCCCATTACGCTTGGCGATGCCAGGTTGTTTCCCAAGGCCTCCTGCAGAAGCAGACCCGAGACAGAAAGTCCTGCACCGCATACTATAGCGGCAAGGACCCGGGGCAGACGTATATCATACAGAATCATCCGGATTGTCAGGTCTGCATTCCGGGTGTCAAAGAGTGCATCTAAAATGGAAGAAGCACTGACAGAGCTGTTTCCATAAAGGAGCGATGCTGCTGCCAGAGAAAGGAGCAATGCAATTCCTGTAAGGGTAAAACCCAGCTTATTCCATTTTTTCATATATATATTTGTATGCCTCATCCCAACGGACATTGGGTTTAAAATGGAAAAGGGCTTTAGGAAGAACTATCACTTTTCCAGATTTAACCGCTTTCAGATTTTTCCAGGCAGGATGACTGCCGAACACATCTTTGTAAACAGAAGAGGACTCAGCCTCCTTTCCTTGGAAAATTATGAATATATAGTCAGGATTGGCAACAGTTATTGCCTCCATATTCAGATCTGAAAGAATGCTGGAATCATCTGCAATATTGGTAAGACCAAATGAGTCGATGATATTGCAGGCAAAGTTATCTTTTTTAAGGGCTTTGTTCTTTGTGGCAGAAACCCGCATGCACAAGTAGCTCTTGCCATTATTGGCTGACTTATCGAATCCGGCGAGTACTGCCTCTATCCTTCTCTGTACTTCGGCTCCATTTTTATCGTACAGGTCATGATGCCCTGTAAGCTGTGTAAAATGAAAAAGAGTATCTGAATAGTCCTTGAAACATTCTATATCGATAGATTCAACTTTTATTCCAAGTTTTTCCAGCATAAAGGCCAGCTCCCTGTGGGATGACAGGTCTTGAGACGTCAACACCAGATCTGGTTTAAGGGCAACTACAGCCTCGGGGCTTGGGCTTGTCAAAGAGCCGATACTTACTGTATTTTCCGAAAGACCGTCAAGTTCCAAGGCATCGGAGGTTGTCCCCACCAGAGTCCCCCCTGCAAGAAGCCATATCTCGCTTACCGATTTAGACAATGCTACAACCCGGCTGCAACCAATATCGCCAGATACTTTAGCAGGTTCAGTCTTCTGATTAAATTTAGTGCAGCCACTGATGATAATGACTGCACTGATGATTGATGCAATAAATGCAAGAAATATGGACTTTTCAGCCGCCATATTTGTCGTAATGACGACCTCCCCAGTAAACCCGCTGGTTCACCTCTGCTTTCGGCCCAAGATTAACTCCCTCGAACAACCACTTCTTAAATTCCTCAAAGCCGGTCCTGTCCACTATGTAGCCTATATGCTCCTTATGTTCCACTGCATTAGGGTCAATATATTCCTCTATGTAGGCATAGGTGTTCTTGACCATCTTAAGGATGCTCTCTTCGTCGGCCCACTTTATAAAATCCTCGGCCAGACGCGGATTCTTTTTTCCGGTTCTTCCCATAATAACCAGTCTGAAGTAATGCTCACGGCTCCGGGTCCAGGCTCTGGTAGGACAATATGCCACACATACTCCGCATCCTATGCATTTATCTGTATCCCTGACAACTTTGCCATTAACAAGTTCCAGTGCACCTACAGAACGCCGCTTGCAGAAGTTGATACATGCTTTGCAGGCGACACATCTGTCTTTATTATACTGGGGCTCAGTCATACCTATAATTCCAAAGTCGGCCATACGCACCTTTGCACAGTCGTTGGAGCACCCTGTAAAAGCTATTTTCACATGCCTGTCGTTTGGATAAATATTGTTTTCCATCTTCTGGGCAAAAGCTGTTGTATCGTAACAGCCGAAAGGACACAGCCTTGCTCCAGGACAGGCAATGACATTTCTGGTTCCTGATGATGGATATCCTTTTCCTTTTTCAGGCTGATTTATCCTAAGGGAATCTATAATCTCCTGAACATCTGCATTGACCTTTTCCATGTCTGAAAGCTTTATTCCAGGAATTTCTATTCCCTGTCTGTTAGTTATATTGATGACACCAGTACCATATTTTTCTGCAATCTCTATTACCTTGCCCATGGATTTTGAATCGATGACACCTCCCGGAATTCTAATTCTGGAAGCTGTCTCGCCACGGACCTTTGAGTAACGGAATGCATTTTTCTTCAATTTTCCGACATTTATATCAAGTTTTCCCATTTTTATCTCCTTTATCAGTCCACGAAATTCTTGGCAAATTCATAGTTGAATACAGGGCCGTCTAAGCAGATATATGTGTCGTTGACCCTGCAGTGGCCGCATTTTCCAAGGCCACAGCACATTTTACGCTCGTGGGAGACAGTTATGTTGGAATCCTTAAAGCCTTTTTTCTTAAGCTCTATGATGGTGAACTTCATCATAGGGGGTGGGCCTACCACAACAGCCTTTGCTTCTGCAGGGTTCTTAAGAGGAAGCCCTTCTATGAACTTTGTCACAAGGCCTATGTTTCCGGTGTATCCTTCGGGGGCGCCGTCAACTGTAAGGGTAAGTTTAAGCTTTTTTTCCCACTCCTTAAGATCGTCCCTGAACAGCATGTCAGATGGCGACTTGAACCCGGCAATAACATATTTATCCATTGCATCCGGCATCTGGCTCAATGCCTGGATTACGCCCCGCACTGGGGAAACTCCTGTTCCGCCGGCTACAACCACAACCTCTCCATTCCGATACAGGTCAACGTCAAAGCCATTGCCATAAGGTCCCCTGAGCAGGAGCGACTGCCCCTTATACCTCTCAAATACTTCATTAGTTACACGCCCCACTTTTCTTATAGTAAGATCAACAGAGCCATCTCCGATACCGCTTACAGAAATAGGAGCTTCTCCATACTTAGGAATAGAGACCTCAAAGAACTGTCCAGGTTTGACATCTCCTTTGAATGCCATGCGGAATGTATACTCTTTTTCTGTATGCTTAATTACATCAAGTATTTCTGACGCAAAAGGAAGATAAGGATTATTTGTCATTACTCTGCCTCCTTCGATGCCTGGCTAACTTTGTTTATGATGTTGCTGAAAGAGATGTATTCCGGGCAGATGTCGTCGCACCGGCCGCAACCCACACACATCTGGTATCCAAATCTTTTCTTGAAGTCAGAAATTTTATGCAGAACTTTAAACCGCATTCTTTCGCCGTTTTTGCGTCTATACTGGCCACCGCCTGCCACATCGGTATAACCGTCCACCATGCAGGATGCCCCTACTCTGCGGCGTTCGCCCACTTTTCCGTTGTCTGTATAGAAAACATCCTGCATTGTATAACAAGTACAGGTCGGACATACATAATTACAGCGGCCGCAGTTTATGCAGCGGGTGGTATATTCGTCCCAAAGGGTATGGGAAATTATACTGTGTGGTACAGAATCGGTAACCGAAACTTTAACTTCGTTCTCGGTCACATACTTTGGAACCACATCTCTTTTATCTTTGCTGTATTTGGCAAAATAACTGTCAAAAGCGGGATCTGGTACATCTGAATAAACATTTCCATCGGCCAGGTCTACCGAAAATACATATCCATCATCACACTTGTTTGATTCCATTGATACGCAGAAGCAGTTTTCGAAAGAATGGCTGCAACCGATAAGGACATACTTTACCAAGTCCCTGCGCCTTTTATAGAAAGGATCCTTTGCCAGCCCGTTATCAAGATATATCTGATCCAGCCGTTTAAGGGAATGGATGTCACAGCTCCTTCCAAACACAAGGATAGGCCTGTTGTCAATATCAGACTCTTTTACCTCGTTCTCTGTAAAATAGAAAAGTGTTTCTGATAAAGGTGTAATGAACTCCTTAGAAGAATAGTCTGACTTAGCCTCCAGCTCTATCGCCTCTGCATTGCTCACATTATCGTACATTACAACATCTACATCGGTAAACCGGCCTGCCCCTTTTTTTCTTACAGGTGCAAAAATCCTGTAATTCTGGGAAAGGTCAGAAATCAAGCTTGCAAATGTGTCCCTCGACAACACATAGCCCATAAGGACCTCCTTTATAATTTCATGTCTATACTATTTTAAATATAAAAAATGTATTTTGGCAACCTTTTTTTATTTTACGTCTAAAACTCAATAAATATGGTACTTTGTGCCAATGTTGACACCGTAAAAAAGGTATTATAAAATAAAGTATTATGACAGTTATTATTGTAGGTGCAGACCGAGTCGGAACCCGTCTTGCAAAGACGCTTATCGCCGAGAACATGAATGTTATTATGTTCGAGCAGGACATGGAGAAAGCCAATCTGGCATCCAACTCGCTGGACTGCCTGGTCATCAACAAAGATGGCCTTGATCCTGACAACCTGAGGGATGCCGGGGTCTCGAAAGCCGATTATTTCATCAGCCTGACCGGTTCTGATGAGCGCAACATGATTGCATGCGGCCTGGTGAACAGGGAATTCAACACCCCCAACAAGATTGCCAGCGTCCACAACATCACATTCACACACACATCGCTTCTGGAAAAATCATTCCTTGGGATTGACTACATAGTTAACCCTGAGCTTGAGGCTGCCAAGGAGATAATATCCAAGATTGAGCACGGCGCCACCGGCGAAATTATGCTTTTCGAGAACACAAGCCTGCAGATTCGTACTGTACCTGTGCCTGAGGACAGCGTTTTTGCCGGCAAGCTGGTCAAAGACCTCCACACTGTGCTGGCTGCCCGTGTGCTGGTGGCACTAATCTATCAGGATGGCCACTACACCATTCCAAAAGGCGATACTTTGATTCAGGAGGGCGACCTGCTCTACCTTATGGGTACCGAGGATGCACTTTCAAAAGTGCTGGCCCAGGTGGGCAAAGAGCGGATAAGCCTTAACAAGATGATAATTGTAGGAGGCAACGACATATCTGCATATGTGTGCCAGCACTTCTACGACAAAGGGGAGATAAGCCCGCAGAAAAAGCATTTCTGGAACATATTCCAGAAGCAGCTTGGCAAGAAGAACATTGCCATAATAGACCGGGACTATAAGCGGTGCAAGGAGCTTTCTGCCCGGTTCCCGGAAGCCCTTATATTAAACGAAGATATATCCGATGATAACGTGCTGGAGGATGAAGGGCTTACCGACGGCGACCTGATAATGGCTGCCACCGAGAACCAGGAGCTGAACATTGTCTCTGCAGTCTATGCCAAGAGCCTGGGTGTAAAGAAGGCGCTGGCACTGGTAAAAAAGACCAGCTATCTGAATGTAGCCACAAACCTGGGTATCGATGTTCCCATCAGCCTTAACTACAGTACTCTGCAGGGAATCTTGCGGTTTATGCGCCGCCGTGGACTTAAGAACTCATACTCCATTCCCGAGAGCGACATAGAGGTTATACAGCTTCAGATTCCAGAGACAAGCATGGCGGCAGGACTTCTGGTCAAGGAGATAAAGTTCCCGCCCCAGACCCTTATCCTGTCTGTCAGAAGCGGAGATCAGGATATACTTCCAAGTGGTAACTACGAATTCAAGAAAGGAGACAACATCATCCTGCTGGTCAAAAAGGACAACATCGACAGGGTGCAGAATATTTTCAAATAGATGAATTCGAAGCTTATCCTTAAAGTCATAGCCATGGTGCTTATAATAATTGTACTGGCAGAACTCCCCTCCATAGCCTGGGCCGTCTGGTTCGGCGAGACTGATATGATTGTCTATTTTGTCGGCCCACAGATAGTCAGCCTTGTAATTGCCGGCATATTGCTTATCTTAAGCCGCAACCGCAGGCAGCACAACCTTTCCATCAAGGATGGATTCATCACTGTGGCTATACTGTGGCTTGTAGCTGCAATCTCTGGCTCCATGCCATATTATCTTTCGGGTGTCATACCATCTTATACAGATGCATTCTTTGAGACTATGTCAGGTTTTACAGCCTGCGGTGCCACCATACTGGAGAATATAGAATCGCTGCCCAAGTGCATGCTGTTCTGGCGTGCCATGACACATTATATGGGCGGTATGGGTATTGTGGTCTTTATGGTTGCCATATTCCCCCTTATGGGTATAGGAGGAATGAAGATGGTGAAGACCGAGACCACCGGTCCTACCATGCAGAAGATTATGCCCAAGATTGCCCAGACTGCAAAGATACTGTGGGGAATCTATTTCGGGCTCACTATTCTAGAGACAATCCTTTTAAGTGCAGCAGGTCTTTCTCTGTACGAGGCTATCTCCCATTCCATGTCTACAATTGCCACAGGTGGATTCTCTACCCGCAATGCCAGCATAGGAGCATTTAATTCAGTGTATGTGGATGCCATAATAACTGCATTCATGTTCTTAAGCGGTATAAACTTTGCCCTCTACTTCAGCCTTATCTTTGGAAAAGTCTCTGTCATAAAGCAGAACACAGAGCTTAAGGTCTATACAGGAATCTTTGTAGTTGCCACTGCAATAGTAGTATTCTCTCTTTGCAGAAACAATCTGGCCACCTTTGGCGATGCCCTGCGATACGGCAGTTTCGAGGTTGCCGCAACCTTAAGCACCACCGGCTTTGCCAACTGTGATTATATGAAGTGGCCAATGCTGGCCCAGATGGTCATATTCCTACTTATGTTCTCCGGTGGATGTGCCGGCTCCACTGCCGGTGGAATGAAGGTTATACGCATGGTTATAATCATCAAGCAGAGCCTTATAGAGATGAAGCGGATGCTCCGTCCCCGTGGTATATACATGATCAAGGACAGCGGCACAATAGTGCGGAAATATACGGTTCTGAGCATTGCAGGCTTTGTGGCACTTTATATAGTCCTTACAATCATAACTTCTCTGGTGACAGCTACAGGGGGATATGACCTTCTGACCTGTTTCTCCTGCTCAGCCTCCACCATTGGAAACGTGGGACCTGGATTCTCCATGATCGGGCCTGCCGGGAACTATGCCTTCTTTGCCGATTATGTGAAATGGCTCTTAAGCTTCAATATGCTGACCGGACGTCTTGAGATTTACCCTGTTATGATTCTGTTCACCCACCACCTGTGGAGAAGATAATCATTTACCCAGAATTGAATAAATAAGCCTCAGATCAAGTGCACTGCGGACTGTATCTGCAAGTTTGTCGTACTGGCTTTCCCTGTATGCCTGTGGATTGAACACAGCGCTGTCGTCAAAATAAAGCCCGCGCTTTTTATACAAAGCCTCTACAATTATCGTTGCAATGTCTGATTCGTCAAAAAGACCGTGTATATAGCTGCCGTAGACATTGCCATTCTGCACCACCGCACCTTTGGCACTGCTCTGCCCCATGTGGATTTCGTAACCCCGGTAGCGTTTTCCATTAAGGTCTTTAAACATTCCCTCGATACCATAGAAACAGCCTTCAACCTGCGTGCGCTTCTTTTCCGGGGCAAACACGGTATCCATGTCCAAAAGCCCCATTCCAGCGACCTTTCCACCACCTTCTGTTCCAGTTGGGTCAGAGATTTTACTCCCCAGCATCTGAAACCCGCCGCAGATTCCGAACACAGCTTTTCCACGCGATTCTGCTTTAAGTATCTCTGACTCAAGCCCGTTCTGCCGCATCCATTTTAAATCTGATATGGTGGATTTTGTTCCGGGGATGATAATCATATCGGGGTCGCCAAACTCTGAAACACTCCTGACATAGCGGAGCGACACACCGGAAAAACGCTCAAACGGTGAAAAATCGGTAAAGTTTGATATGCGTGGAAGTGCTATTACAGCAATATCTATCTCTTTTCTTGCCCTTTTTGACAGCCTTTCGCTCAGGCTGTCCTCATCATCTATATCGATATGCATATAGGGAACAACTCCGGCACAAGGCACTTTGACCAGTTTCTTAAGCATATCAAGCCCAGGTGCAAGGATAGAGACATCGCCGCGGAACTTGTTTATGACAGTCGCTTTTACAAGTTTTCTTTCCTCCGGTTCAAGCAATGCCACTGTGCCGTAAAGCTGGGCAAAGACTCCGCCCCGGTCTATATCGCCCACAAGCAGCACCGGTGAGCCCACCATCTTGGCAAGCCCCATGTTCACGATATCATCTTCCTTAAGGTTTATCTCGGCAGGGCTTCCTGCCCCTTCTATGACAATTATGTCATTGGCAGAGGCAAGCTTTTCATAGGCGCTCATAATCTCAGGAACAAGCTGTTTTTTATATTTGAAATAATCGCCTGCGCTCATGTTTGCACACACCTCGCCGTTCACGATAACCTGAGAGCCCACATCTGTTGTAGGCTTAAGTAGCACGGGATTCATAAGAACCGATGGCTTTATCCCTGCCGCCTCTGCCTGCACCACCTGAGCCCTGCCCATCTCGAGGCCTTCTTCGGTGATGAATGAGTTAAGAGCCATATTCTGGGATTTGAACGGAGCCACCCTGTAGCCGTCCTGCTTAAAGATACGGCATAAGGCTGCGCACAGCAGGCTTTTGCCTGCATTTGACATAGTTCCCTGCACCATGATTGGTTTTGCACTTATCATTCAAGCACCTCTTTTATTGCTGCCATAAGCTGGTCGTTTTCCTGCGGCAGGCGGATTGCTATACGCACAAAACCTTTGCCCAGCCCCCTGTAGTTTGAGCAGTCACGCACCATTATGCCCCGCTCTAAAAGCCTGGTATACAGGTCGGTGTCAGAGTGCAGTAGAAGGTAGTTTGCCTCGCCGGGGTACACTTTGATTCCCATGGAGAACAAGGAAGATGCCATTTTATCCCGCTCACATTTTATATTTTTGACTGTATCTGAAAGCCACTCTTTGCAATCAAGTGCGGCACACCCTGCATTCTGTGCCGGGATGGAGACATTCCAGCACGGTGCCTTCTTTGACATTGTATTTAAGAACCCGCTGCAGGAACAGAGCACATAGCCCAGCCTGAGCCCTGGAATGGCAAAACTTTTTGTAAACGCCTTTAGTATTACTAGATTCGGATACTTTTCAAGCAGTTTTGGTATGTCGTATTTATATGGATTGGATGTCAGCTCAAGGAAGCACATATCGCAGAAAAGTTTTATGCCTGTTCCTGCCAGTTCAGCAATCAGGTCAGGTCTTACTGTTATTCCTGTGGGGTTGTTGGGAGTGCAGATAAACAGGGCACTGTATCTGGAAAAATCGGTATTTAAAATGCTGCTGTCAAGGACAAATCCATTCTGTTCAGACAGCATAAAATGGTCTGCTTCGATTCCTGCTGCAGAAAGTGAGGCCTGGTATTCGCTGAAAGTAGGAGAGACAACAAAGGCAGGTTTTTCTTTCGAAAGCGAATATGCAAATGAGTAAATAAGTTCTGCCGCCCCGTTGCCGCAGAGTATCCAGTCTGGAGGAACACCCTCTTTTTCTGCAAGTTTTCTGCGGAGTTTTAAACAATATGGGTCGGGGTAAGCTGTGCAGCTGTCAACTGATCTTATGACCGCTTCTTTAACAGTTTCTGGAATGCCATAGGGATTTATGTTGGCAGAAAAATCAAGTGTCACCTTGTGTGTATAGGTATCGCCCCCATGGGGATTTTTTTCATTCAAAAGCATATCATTATAACTCCTGTCCTAATGAGAGTTCCTATTGCCAGGGCCATGAACGAGGCTGTATACATAAGATGCCCCGAGCGTTCAATATCATCTGTCATAATAGGCCGGTTATCATCGCCCAGGTACTCTTTATCATGAAGTACACCGCCGTAAAAAGCAGGGCCATTTAACCGCACATTAAGGGCGCCTGCAAACACAGATTCGGTCTGGGCCGCATTAGGGCTTGTATGCTTATAGCGGTCGCGGCAGAATATTTTCCATGCATTCCCAGTGTCCAGATGGCAGAGCGGACAGCAGGCTATAGTAATAAGTGCGCTGATTCTGGATGGTATGTAGTTCACTGCATCATCTGTCTTTGCGGCGGCACGGCCGAAATAAAGGTATTTATCGTTCTTATATCCAAGCATGGAATCCATAGTGTTAACTGCTTTGTAGAAAAATCCTCCCACAGGACCGAACAGGAACATCCAGAACAGAGGTGCAACAACACCGTCGGAGCCGTTTTCGGCCACAGTCTCCACCGCTGCCCGGCATACACCTGCTTTATCAAGGTTTTGGGTATCGCGTCCCACCACCATAGAAACTGCTTTACGGGATGCCTCTATGTCATCCTTCTTAAGTGCCTTCTCCACTGCCCTGCACTCCCGCACAAGTTCCCTTGCTGCAATTACTTGAGCGCACATTATGCTGCTTACAACAAGGTAAGCAACTGGATTGATTCTCCTCATTATAAAAAGGATGAGAGCTGGAACAGCAACAGATGTAACGACCACTATCAGCACAGTCCACACGCCGCGCATTACATCCCGTGTATCGCCATTGCCTATACGCAGCTTATTGTCGAGGAATGAAATAAGACGCCCTATCCCAACCACCGGATGGGGTATAGAGTGGGGGTCGCCCACAAAGAAGTCGATGACAAAGCCTATTACAATAGCGTATGTCTGACAGGTCAGAAGCTCAGCCATCAGCTCTCCTTTCGGCATCAGGATTCTCGACCAGCATGACAGAAAGGGAATCAAAACTTTTTCCGGCAAGGTCAGCTGCTGTCCCTTTGGTTATTTTCTCATCGGGATATGATAGCCTTTCTCCAACTGTGCATTCAAGGGTTCCTAAGCCGCACTCTGTCAAGTTATGGCAGACTGAACCGGGTGTGTTTTCTCCGCCTGTAAGAATAAATACCTTCTTATTCTTTTCCACAGTGCTGACAAAGTTTCCTCCCCTGCCGTGGAGGCTTAAGAATACAGCATCGTCCCAATTTATGCCAAGCCTTGCAGAAAACAATGAAATCGATGATACCCCTGGTATGACCGTGACATCAAAGTCTTTAAATTCTTTAATCAGAGCGCTTGCGCCGCTGAATAATCCTGTATCGCCACGGAATACTAAAGCAGCTTTTCGGATAGATGGATGGGAATCCAGCACTCCGCGTACCTTATCAGGCTCATATTTTTTAAAGCATGGCTTATGAGTATCCAATGCCTCGACTACCGATGCGGCTCCAATTACTGCGTCGCACTGCTCTATTGCTCTATGAGAAGCAAGGGTAAGCAGTTCTCCATTGCCCGGACCAATACCAATAATAGTTATTTTCCTTTTGGAAAGCTTATATTTTTTTTCAAGACCGCATATAGCATCGTCCAAAGAAAGCCCTGTTATCTGGGTAGGCTGACCTATGATTACAGGAATTACATTACATTCTGAAGCTGCACTTATTTTCTCCTTAAAGCCGCCTGCTGTTCCCGATGATTTTGTGACAATGTACCTGGCATCTATCATCTTGAGCTGAGCACGGTTCAGTTCTTCGGTAAAAGGGCCCTGGGCTGCAATGATATGAGATGTGGGAATCCCTGCCTTGTCGCAGGCAATCAGGGAATCAGATACAGGAAGCACCCTTGCCCACACACGGGACATATCAAGGCCTGAAAAATCTATAAGCTCCTTTGCCCCTGTGGTTATAAGGATATTGCCGTCGCAGCCTGCAAGATATTCCTTTGCCTTGATGGCAGAAGATACATATACAGCACCTGGGATATAGCTTTCTTTCTCGCGCAGAATCCTTGTAAGCGGTATTCCGGCTTTCTCTGACGCATATGCAATGTTATCTGTAACAATATGGGCATATGGATGAGTTGCATCAATAATCATGTCAAAACAGTTCGCCTTGAAAAACGCAAGCATCTGTTCTGAATCCATACGACCGGAATGAACTGTAATTCCTTCAATTCCATCAAGCAGGACCTGCCCGTATTCTGTTGCGACACATGCAGTGACATCTGCGGCATCCTTAAGCAGGAAGGCAAGTTTCCTTCCCTCTGTGGTCCCTGCAAAAATACAAATCTTATCAGACATTCCTGTATCCTCGTGGAGTTACCATCTTGCCATCTATATTCTTTGTCTTGGAATTGCCTATGAATACAGTCGAGAACATATCGGTCCTGGCTTCTGACAGCGCAGAAAGTCTCAGGATGGACGACTCTTCGCCTTCGCGGCCTATGTTATGAGCTATGCCGCAAACAGTATCGGGACTGCGGTGGCGCATTACAATATCGCAGGCTTTCTTAAGATAATCGGCTCTTCTATGACTTGTGGGATTGTAAAGGACAATGCATAAATCTGCTTCCGATGCACATTCAAGCCGTCTTTCAATGACTTCCCAAGGTGTAAGAAGGTCAGAAAGGCTTATCACTGCAAAATCGTTTGTAATAGGAGACCCCAAAAGAGCAGCCCCCGAAGAGGCAGCTGTGACTCCTGCTACAATCTCTATATCCACATCGTATCCAGATGCAAGCTCAAGTAACGGAGAGGCCATTCCATATATACCGGCATCGCCTGAGCATACAATGGCGACACTCTCGCCGGAGGCAGCATGCTCAAGGGCAAGACGGCAGCGATCAAGCTCCTGCATCATAGGGGTGGATAAAAACTTCTTGCCGGGGAAAAATGGTTTTATCAGCTTACAATAAACAGTGTAACCGACAATAAGATTCACTTTTTCAAGCGCTTTTACAGCCCCTACAGTCAATCCGTCATAATTACCGGCACCAATGCCTACTACAAACAGCTTTTTCAAAAAACTATCCTCCATTCTTTTTCGGATGCAGCGACAGTAACTCCTTCTACAGAATGCTTTTTTACAACAAGCTTTCCACCATCATGCATGGCAGAACGTTCGCAAACATTGCCTGTTCCAACAGTATTATTAACAAAATCCGACTCCGCAAAATCGCCTTCTACAGCGTTAAGCTCCTGGGCTGAATAGAAAATAAGCTCTGCATCCAATTCTTCTGCCAAACTACGCAGCCCTTCCTCATCTTTCTTTATATCTATAGAAGCTATTCTGTTTACAGCCCTTATATCCAGACCGTTACCTTCAAACACAGACTTGACTGCCGAAAGAAGATGATTTTTTTCTGTTCCCCTGCGGCATCCAATACCCAGTGTAAGTATGCGCGGAATCAAGCGGAGTGTTTTTTCAAATGGAGCTCTGTCATGGAGCCCGATGTATATGCCTATGTCGCCCGATTCTCCATATTTAAGCCCTTTAGGAAGGGGCTGTGGAAGATTATATTCTGAGCAGACAGGAATATCTTTTTTAAGGATAGCGGCCGAGACCTCTTTTGCCATTTCCATAGAAGATATTATGCAGTTATTCTGCACTGCCCATGAATCAGCGGAGAACTTTCCTGCTATGTCGGTTGCAGTGGTTATTACAGCTTCTGCGCCGATAAGTTTTGCAAGCATTCTTGCAAGCTCATTAGCTCCACCTATATGACCCGACAGAATAGGAATTGCATATTTTCCCTGGTCATCTATGACAACAACTGCAGGATCTGTGGTCTTAATCTTTATAAAAGGTGCAACAGCGCGGACAGAAATGCCGCAGGCCCCGATAAAAATTAGTGCATCATTCTCGGAGAACAGAGTTTCCATATCATCGGGAATCCTCCTGTGAATGCAATCCTTTTCAAGCCTAAGATGCTTGCAAATCTTATCGGCAAGGGCAGCACCTGAATCGGAAAAACAGAAAACAGCAGCTCTCACTTTGACGCCTCCCTGAATTCAGTGGAAAAGCTTGGATCATACAGCTTTGATCGGGATAAGCTGCCCTTAAGGAAACCGCCCACTGCGACAAGAGCAGTCTTGGTTATGCCGTTTTCATCGGCTGTCTGCTTCAGTGTGCCAACTGTACAGCGGCAGACTTTCTCATCTTTCCACGATGCTTTATAGACAATCGCCGCCGGTGTGTCGGGACTGTAGCCCCCTGCAATCAGGTCGGCAGTTACTTTGTCCAGCAATCCTGTGCTTAAAAACAGCACCATTGTAGCACCATGAGCTGCAAGGGAGCGCAGGGACTCTGAATCCGGCACATCGGTACGACCGGCGGCGCGGGTTATTATAACGGTCTGTGAGACATCGGGCAGTGTATATTCTGCCTTGAGAGAGGCTGCGGCACCCGAGAATGCACTTACACCCGGGGTTATGTCATATTTTATTCCCAGCCGATCAAGTTCCACCATCTGCTCTCCTATGGCACCGTAGAGCGAGGGATCGCCAGTGTGCAGGCGCACAGTCGTAAGCCCTTTTGCCTCGGCATCAGAGATTACACTTATAATCTCTTCCAAGGTCATCTTTGCGCTGTCGTATAAAGCACAATCTTTTTTTACATATTCCAAAAGTTCCCTGTTAACCAAGGATCCTGCATAAATAATTACATCGGCACTCTCTATGTGCTTTTTACCGCGCAGTGTAATCAGGTCCGGTGCGCCGCAGCCAGCTCCTACAAAATGAATCATGCTTCATTCTCCTTTACTACAGTAACCAGGTAATAGCCTGCATTCTCTGGAATATCATCAAGTTTATGATAAATCCTCTCATCGTTAGTACTACAGTTCTCCACAGCCTGTGCTTTCTGACCACTTTTTCTTATTGCATCCAAAAGCTCTGGCAGGTCTCCTTTCATAAAGACTTTTGTGCCAGAAAAGGCAATATTATCATTTGCATTCTTCCCACCTGGAATAATATGAAGCTCCTGGCCACCGGTGCAAAGTGGGCTGCCCAGCGCCGCAGCAGAGGCACAGAACGATGTTATGCCCGGAACCCAGACTACATCAAACCCAAGGTTTTTCACCTGAGGTGCAAGGTATGAGAATGTGGAGTATACAGAAGGGTCGCCCAGCGTTATGAATACAATATCCTTGCCTTCTGCAAGCACTTTAGAAACAGCCTTTGCACCGGCTTGGTATGCGGCATCGCGCACAGCTTTATCGCGGGTCATAGGCATATCCACAGGCAGTATAGGTTTATTCTTTGCTTCGGGTACTGCAGAAACAGCAATCCTATATGCAAAGCATTCTCCAGAATCCCTGTGCGGAATTGCAAGGATATCGCATGATTTTATAAGTTTAATAGCCTTTACTGTAAGAAGCTCCGGGTCGCCGGGGCCTACACCTACTCCGTATAAAATGCCTTTTTTCATAAATATTCCTCCAGCCACTTTTCAGCTGTATCTGTCTTAAAAAGCTCCATATTCCCAGTGGTGAACACAATGACACCTATTTCAAGCTTGCCGCCAAACCTGGCAGAAAGTTCATATTCAATCTGTTTTTTCAATTCTTCCATAGTACTGGCAAGAAATCCTTTTTCTTTTAGAATACGCAGCATCTCATCGGTAGTAACACAGCCGGACATGGCATTTGCTGTTTCTGAATCGGCTCCGGCAAGCTGTGCAGCTTTTGACATAAGCTCTGACCGTAAATCGCCTTCTTTTGAATGGGTGTTCATAATTCCGCCCGAAAGCTTTACAAATTTACCTATATGTCCTGCCATAAGAACCTGTTTAAAACCTGCTTCCACTGCTGCCTCAAGTGCTTTGCCCACATAATTTGAGAATTTTACAATCCGGTCGTCTGGAATCCCATATACAGCTTTAAGAAAATCTGACCCGAAATTGCCGGGGGTCAGAATCAGAATCTTGTCGCCCAACGCCTTGCGCTGTCTTATCTCAAGGGCAATGCTTTCAATCACCGCTTCCTCGCTCATAGGCTCAACCATACCCGATGTTCCTAAAATCGAGATTCCTCCCACTACCCCAAGCTTTGAATTAAAAGTCCTTTTGGCAACCTCGACTCCGGCCGGGGCAGATATAATAACCTTAAGCCCCCCTGTATAACCGCATTCATTGCACACCTGCATAACTTCTTCGGTAATCATCCTGCGTGGTGTAGAGTTTATGGCAGCACTGCCCACACTCTGGTCAAGCCCCGGTTTTGTAACACGGCCTATCCCCTGGCCTCCATCTATCTCGACTGTATTGGGCACAGCTGTTTTCTCCACCATGGCATAGACAGTTATTCCGTTTGTGACGTCGGGGTCGTCGCCGCTGTCCTTTACTATTCCGCAGGACGCGTATTTATCTGACAAGACAACATCGCACAGCTCAAGCTCAAGTTCATCGCCATGCGGGGTTACAATCTGGACTTTTTTAAGAGTACCCCCTGTAAGCAGCATAAAAGCAGCCGATTTTGCCGCAGCAGCAGCACAGGTCCCTGTGGTGTATCCGCATCTTAGGCGTCTTCCGTCTTTGGTGATAAAGCTATCCATCATCTTGTTATCTGATACATCAGCGCATTTACTATGGCTGCGGCGACGTTAGACCCTCCTTTGCCCCCTTTGGCTACGATATATGGGATATCTGTCTCCATTATGGCTTCCTTGGATTCCACAACATTGACAAATCCCACAGGGACACCGATTATAAGAAGCGGCTTTATCGCTCCTGCATCAATCATTTCTTTTATCTTCAAAAGTGCAGTAGGAGCGTTGCCTATGGCAAATATCAGCGGTATATTAAGCTTTAAAGCCTTTTCCATGGAAATGACAGCCCGGGTGCATCCCCTTTTCTTTGCAAGCTCTGCAACATCCGGGTCGCTCATAAAGCAGTGCACAGCACATCCGAGTTTTTCGGCTACAGCTTTGTTTATGCCTGCATATGCCATCTGGGTGTCGGTGACTATGCTGCAGCCCGAGCGCAATGCAGTAATAGCCTTCTGGACAGCCCCGTCTGAGAATGCCAAGTTTTGGGCATAGTCAAAATCGGCAGTGCAATGGATAACACGTTTCACTACTGCCTTGTTCTCTTCTGGAATACCGGCAGGAAGCCTGCTCTCTATTATTTCCATGCTCCGTTTTTCTATCTCATGAGGGTCAGATATTATCATTGCCTGATCTCCTTGTATTCAAGACACTTTTTATAGAACGCCTCCAGTGCACCTATATTTGCAGGAAGAAAAAGATGCGGGTACCCGGCATAAAGGGTATCGGAGAGAACAGCACATTCCCACTCCTTTCCATTGGGCTTAATTGCAGAAAACGAATCTCCATTGTCAGTGCTGTCCCAATAGTGGAACTCGTGAGCCTTGAGCATTGTCCCCGATGGGCCTAAGAGTCCATCCTTATGGGATGTTAGGGTGATATATCCGAACCTGACCAGACGGTCTGTCTTAAAAGAGGAATGGCCAAGAACTCCGCACATCTTCCTGCCATCCAGTTCCTTTCCAAGATACTGGAAGCCGCCGCATTCAGCTATGGTGGGCATTCCAGAGGTTACAGCCCCCAAGATGCTCTCCTTTGCATGAATACCTGATTCAAGTTTTTCTGAGTAAAGCTCGGGATAGCCGCCACCTATAAGAAGGCCATCGGTATCCTGCGGAACTGTCTCGTCGGCCAATGGAGAGAAGAATTTAAGGCTTGCACCCATCCTTTCAAGCATTCTGAATGTGCTGTCATAGTAGAAACAAAAGGCGTTGTCATATGCAACAGCAAGGTTTATGCGTCCGTATCTCTTAATTGCAGGAGCAGCAGACTCAAGGTCAGGAGCTTTGTCTGCAATCGATAATATCGCATCTACATCTACAGCAGGACTGCACAGGTCAGTTGTTTTCTCAAGCTTTTCGACCAGGTCTTTTATCTCGGCTGCAGTCACCAGTCCAAGGTGGCGTGAAGGAATACGGCAGTCTTCGGGAAGAAGAGGAATAAAGCCTACTGGGACAACAGCACCTTTAAACCGGTCTTGTATAAGATTGGAAATGCTGCTGTAGCTTTTGGGAGTCATACGGTTGAACAGCACCCCTTTTATGTGGCTTTCCGGCACAAAGTGCAAGAACCCTTCTATGACAGCCATAAGTGATGCGGCAGAGCCTTTGGCATCCACAATCAGAATAACCGGAGTATCGGTCTGGTGGGCTACAGTGAATGTGCTGTTATCGGTCCCATCCTGGCTTGTGCCGTCGTAGTAGCCCATAACCCCCTCGATAACTGCAATCTGTTTGTCTGGGGCTTCACAAATAAGTGCCTTTAAAAGGTCTGCATCGCAGAAGAATGGATCCAGATTGGTGCACTCTGTTCCAGAGACTGCCTTGTGAAACATTGGGTCGATATAGTCAGGGCCGCACTTGAAGGCCTTTGCGCTTATGCCACGGAGCTTTAAAAGAGACAGTAGAGCACAGGTTGCAGCAGTCTTGCCGCTGTTGCTTGAGGTACCTGCTATAACGATTCTGGGCAGCCTCATAACTCTGTCTCCCTAAGTTCGGAAAGGGATTTTATGATACGTTTACACTGTCTTTCCGCATAGGAAAGGAGCTCTCGGTTGAATGTGCTTATATAGCCTTCAGGGCAGCTGCAGTCTATTACAATGTCCACAGAATCAATAAGCTTTTCTGCCGTTTCTATATCGGTCTTGGGAGCATCAGAGAAAGGTGGTATTTTTACCACATATTCTGCAAGAGGCACCGCCACAGCAAGGTCTATATCGTTTCCAGGCAATATTCCTGCGGCAAAAGGGATACCCAGCTTCTGCAGCGCCCTGTAATACGGTATTCCATAGCCACCGCCGCCTATTACAAAGCAGCGGGCTTTTCCGCATGGCTTTGCAAGCTCTATGTTTCCAAGAAGAGCGTTGAATGAGCCGGTTTCTATTTCATAAAGCTGCCTGATTAGATTATCGGAGAAAATTTCTTCCGGGGTGCCATAAGAAGCGATATGGTCCCCTTTTACACACACTATCTTGTCGGAAATACGCTGTGCAAGATCTATCTCGTGCAGGCTCATGACCACAGAAATTCCGCCGTTTTTTGCCATGTCTGAAAGTATTCCTAAAAGCTCTATCTTGTGTCTGATGTCAAGGAAAGAGGTGGGCTCGTCAAGCACAATGACCTCGGGCTCCTGGCATATTGCCCTGGCAAGCAGGATACGCTGCCGCTGGCCGTCGCTTATCTGTGATATATCTTTATCGGCAATATCTAAAGCGTTTACTTTCTCAAGCGCTTTCATCACAATATCTTTATCGTGGGCTGTAAGCATGCCAAAGCTGCCTGTGTATGGATAACGCCCTGCAGCTACAAACTCGAAGCAGCTTGTCAAATCGGGTCTGATACGCTCTGTAAGCACCACCGCAAGCTTTTTTGCCACATCCTTTCCGCTTATAAGCCTCATATTCCTACTATCCAGATAGAGAGTGCCGGATATCGCTGCAAGATGACGGGTTATGCTTTTTAGAATAGTCGATTTACCAGATCCGTTGGGTCCTATCAGGGTCAGAATCTCGCCTTTGGAAAGGGAAAGAGTGATGTCGGAAATAAGGGGGATTCCGTTATAGCCTACGGTAAGTGAATCAAGCTTAAGTTTATCAGACTTCATTGTGCTTTCTCCTTGACAACATAAGCCAGATTACAATAGGGGCTCCGATTGCGCTTGTTACAGTGCTTATGGAAAGCTCGACAGGCGAGAACAGAACCCTGGCCGCAAGGTCGCAGAAAACGCAGAACCAGGCGCCGCACAAGAATGAGGCTGGAATCATAAGGATAGGCCTTGAGCTTTTAAGAAGCATCCTTGATATATGCGGCACAGCTATGCCCACAAAGGATATAGGCCCTGCGAACGCAGCCACGCATGAAGACAGGATGCCTGTCATAAGTACAAGCAGAGTTCGGAAAACCCCGATATTAACCCCAAGGCTTCTGGCGTATCCCTCTCCCATCAGATAGGCACCCATAGGCTTGGACAGGAAAAAGATGATAATAAATGCTGGCACCAATATAAAGGCAGAAATCTGCACTTCAAGCCATGTGGCGGCAGAGAAGCTTCCCATGGACCAGTGGGTAAGGTTTACAATATCTGAATCGTTTGCAAAGTTGATAAGAAGGTCGGTTACAGCAGAGCATATGTAGCTTATCATTATTCCGATTACCAGGAGCACAGACATATTCCTGACCTTGCCTGTGAAAAGAAGCACCAGAAGGAGCGACAAAAGCGATCCTGCAAAAGATGCGATGACTGTGGCCGATACAGGCATATGATTGAAAAGCCCAGTCATGACAATTGTGGTGATTGCCAGGAACAGCTTGGCTCCCGATGAGATTCCAAGCACAAATGGTCCAGCTATAGGATTGCGGAAGAATGTCTGGATAAGAAAGCCTGAAAGAGCCAATGCACCGCCAAGAAGCGAGGCAAGGGCAATGCGCGGAAGCCTTATTTTCCAGATGATGTTATATGCTGCAGGATCTGTCTGGCTGCCCCCTAAGATAATATCAATGACATCCCTGGCAGGAATTTTTACGCTGCCGATATGGGCACTGAGTATAACGGAGGCTGCCAGCAGTACAAGAAACAGCGAGAATACAATGCAGTAACGGAACGTATTGTTTTTTGCCGTACCTTGGCCTCCTTACTTAAGACGGTAGAAAAACGGCAGCTGGGAAACCTTTCCAGAGCTGTCAGAAAAAATCTGATTCAGACTGTTTATCATCTGTCCCAGTGCAGTTGTCTCCTGATACATATTCTTGTTGGTGCACCAGACATTGCCGCTCTTTACAGCCTTGAAATCTGCCAGAAGGCTGCATTTTGCAACCATCTGTGATACCGAGGAAATCTCCTCTGTTATAGTCGAGTTGTATATGATTATATCAGCATCTTTGGCCTGTGAATAGAAAAATTCTGGTTCAAGGGCTACAGTGGACATACGGCCTGTATCCTCGCCCAGTGTGTCAAAGATATATTTTCCGCCAGCTATGGAGATCATCCTGCTCACATAATCATTGCTCTTTCTTGCTACAATCTTGCCCGAGGAGCTTACATAAAAAAACGCCACTGTCTTTCTGGAAGGAATACTGTTCCGCACCGATTCCAGATACCTGACCTGCTCGGAAAACACTGCGTCTGCCTTATCTTCTTCGTTTAAAAGGGCACCGTAGAGCTTAATCCATTCGGAACGTCCAAGTGGATGGTTTTCGTGCCCTGACTGGTCCACAAGTACAGCTATATCCAGCTGCTCAAGCTGTTTCTTGATGTTAAGGGCATGACCTATCATGGTCGATTCTATGGCCAGAGGCGACCTGGATGCAGTAATAAGCTCGTAATCGGGGGCATTGTACCTGCCTGCAAAAATAATTTTTCCCTCTTTCATGGCTTTCTGCGCAGCCGGGATATACCAGCCTTCGGCCTTGGTTCCCGAAAGCCTTATAGCATCAAGGCGGCCAAGCGAATCGAAAAGGCACATGGCAGAGCTTGCGGCAAGGTATATGTTATTTATAGGCTGATATAGCGGAACTGCCCCTTTATCGGCACCTTCTGGAAGAGTTTTTCCCTCCGGCACAACAAAGTAGCGGCTGCCGTCTGCAAGCGATATAAGCTTATAGCCTCCCTCGTAGTAGTCCACTGCAAACTGGTCGGCATACTCAAGCCTCATGCTGCCTGTAAGCTTAAGGCCGCCAGGAGACCAGCCTGATTCTGATGTTTTTGCATTCAGTTCTGCACCATCTGTCATAGGAACAGGGCTACAGACCGAAACCTTATGGTCGTACCACTTCCCTTTCTTTCCTACCAGGGCACAGTCGAAATCCTTATCAAGATATGGAACCGGGATATCGAAACCATGGGCTTTCTCCACAAAGCCGTCAGGATGTGTCACCGTGTCTATTGAAGGCTCGATAAGGACAGCACCCGCCCTCTTGGCAGCATCGGCCTTGCCGCGGTACAGCTTTAGAATCTGCCTTGACGGCATAGTGACATGTATAGTCATCTTGCCATCTTTCACAGTAAGAATGCCCTTGCCGCCATAGGCATCGTTCACATGGAACATGCTGCTGTCGGTCTTGAAGTCGGCAGTATAAACCCCGTCCTTAAGCGGAATGCCAAGGACAGGGAAACAGATAATTGCTATAAAGCAAATAATTGCAGAAAACTTTTTCAAGTTCATATTTTATCAGTTGACAGAGTTGATGGCTGCACCTGCATGGTTGATATACATCTTCTGGATTGCTCCCAGCCTGCCAAGACCCTCAATCTGGGTGTCAACCTTATCAAACTTGCCAGATGCATTGAACATGCTGAGCCAGGAATCTGCATCCTCGCCTGCCATATCGTTGTTGGCATGGTCGCCTGCAACTACCATGAGAGGGCGGAGAACTACGTTCTTGTAGCCAGCTGCGGCAACAGATTTTATAATCTCTTCGCATGCGGTTTCCTCGGGTTCGCCCTCGACTGTGCCGATGAATACGTTCTTATAACCAAGAGCGTTCATCTGAGCCTGCATCTGGGAATAGGAAACCTTTGCTGTGTGCGATGTTCCGTGCCCCATGAACACAAATGCTGTCTTGGCATTGGCAGCATCATCAAGGGACTCAAAGCCGGCAGCCTTTACAGCGGCAGCTGTGACAGCTATTGCAGCAGCCTTCTTGTCGGCATTGATCTTGGATGCATCGGAACCGACTTCGCCCAAAAGCGGCTCGGCAATAACCACCTTGGCAAACTTGGAAGCATACTTGTCTACAGCAGCCTTAAGCTCGTCGTATTCCGCACCATGCATAAGGTGGGTGGGCTGGATTACAAGAATCTGGACTTTGTTCTTGACAGCGCGGTTTAAAGCCTGGTCCACATTGTCAATCTTCTCGCCATCGCGGGCCTGAACATGGTTTATGATTATCTGTGCTGTGAATGCACGTCTTACATCCCAATCGAGGAATGAAGCCTGGAGCGCATCCTCTATCCCCTTGATGTCCTTGGCACGGCTGTCGTTGAAAGAAGTTCCGAAGCTTACTACCAGAAGCTCCTTCTTGCCTATGCCGTCGGCATTACGTGCCTCATCCAGCTTTGCATCGCCGGTGTCGCGTCCAAAATAATCGGGATCTGCATTTTCCCCTTCCACAAGTTCCTTCTGTGCATCGGTAAGCTTGTCCCAGGCAGCCTTGGCAGCAGCACACTGCTTGTCTGTCTTCTTGGTCCATTCCTGAACATAGATTGCATCAATCAAAGCTGCAACTTTGTCAGCAGCCTCCTTATCTGTCTTCGGAGCACCGAAAGCAAACGAAGGAAGCATACATACTGCAAGCATGATGCACAAAACTTTTACCAACCTTTTCATGTTGTTCCTCCTGTTAAATATTTTTATTTTTAAATGATTACTCAGTAATCAATTTTCAAAGTGAAGTAGAGTCCCCCTTTCTCTGCTGTAAGCTTTTTGGTATTAAGCGTCCTCGAGAAATAGCCAGACAGCTTGCCTGCATCCGATACAGCCTCCTTGTCCGCATATATGTAGCCCAGCCTATACTGGACACCCTTGTCAGGTCTTACTATCACACCTGCCTCGAAAGTCTGGAAAGTCCTGTCGCCGGCTGCATTCTCCCTGTAGTCGCCGAACGCAAGACCGCATCCTGTAAGAACGGTAAGCCAGTCCAGAATGTCATAGGAGACCTCGATTCCCATGGCAGACAGCACAGAATGAGCATCCGGTCTCTTCTCATCCCAGTAGTCGCTGCCGAACGCGCCGGTTCCTGATACGCCGATCTGAACATCATATGCCCGGAAAACCACACCATAACCCCACTGCTGGCCGCGGCCGTCTATATCATCCTCCTGGGTTGAAATCATAAAACCGCCTGTCTTGAATTTAAAATTGCTTAAAGCCAGAGTGTACATAGCCTCGATACCAAAGGCGTTCTTCTCTTCCCCGGTCTGGTCCCAGAAATACCCCTCAAGCCAGAGCGGAAGGCCTACTTTATCAAAGTCAAAGCCCACTCCTGCCAGAAATTCGTATCCGTCCGGGTTAGCATCGCTTTCGGTTGTATCAAAGCTCATGGCATAGTATGGCTGCACAAGTCCATCTGCAATGCTTAACGAGAGCTTGAAGCCGAAATCTTTACGGAGATATGGGTTCATATAGTTTTCTGAGTATTCATAGCCGAATTCTGTAAAATGGACACGGTCGAAGGTCTGGTAGCTGTACAGGCCGATATCGGTTCTGATTCCTACCTTTTCAAGGGCGAAAAACTTGCCCCAGTCTGTGATTACACGGAAATAATTGATTGAAGGGGTTCCTTCTGGAAATGTTCCACGGCCCCTGTTCCAGGACTGATCCTCCTCAACCTCTATCCTTACCTGGCTGAAGTCGCCCACCGAAGTCCTGAAATCGACCTCTCCCTTATACCAGTTGTCCTGGAAAGAGACAGGATTGTCTGAGTCAAAGCCATTGACCATGTAGTAGTCAAACTCGCCGCCAATGGACATTGCAGAGAATGCAGGAAGTGCAAAAAGCACCCCGAAAGCCAAAAGCAATAACTTTTTCATTTTTCACCGACCTATAACGCGAAGTCAAATTTTATCTATGCATACCAAAGTATCCCGGCTTGAGGCTTCAGGGCTAAAAGCCCATCCCCATAGGCTCCTTCCCAGTTTCCCAGTGGTACAGTCTATAGGTCGCCTGTCACGGTGGCGCGTCCGTGGGAGATTTTCACTCCTCTTCCATTGAAATATGCTACGCGTATTTTAATATATAATTGAGGATTTTTCAATACTTTGTTAAGATTATGGGTGACCAGGTCGATAATATATAGACAAGGAGAACATAAACAATGAAAAAAGTACTAGTATTCTTCATGGTTGTTGCAATTGTATTCTGTTTCTTCTCTTGCAAGACAAGTGAACCGGCTGCAAAGGAGCCTGCTGCCACTGAGAAACCAGCTCCAGCGGCAAAACCGGCCCCAGCACCGGCTCCGGCAGCAAAGCCAGTTGAGAAAGCCCCGGCTCCGGCCCCGGCACCAGCTCCAGAGGCTCCAGAGGCTCCAAAAGCCCTTTCGGAGTTCCCTGCAGGCAAATGGCTCGATGCCAACTGGGATGCTCTTTGGGTATTCTTTGCAGATGGTTCTGTAAAGCTCTATGACTCAAGGAACGGAGATCTTATCTATGACTTCAACGGCAAGACCACGAACCTTAAGCTCGAACCTGCAGGAACAGGCCTTAAGCTTTCCTTCAGATGCGACGAGACCGAGAGGTTCTATACCTTTGTCAAGGCCCTTGAGGGAACAGACATGGAATTGGATATCGACAGAGACTGGACAGACGAAGGATATCATATCCTTATGCCACTCCAGGACTGATTGAATCAACAAGCTGGAATGAAGGCCATCCCCCTCGGGATGGCCTTTTTATTTACTATATTATAATAAAATAGATTATTTTTGTTAATTTTGTTAATTTTTCTGTTTTCTTTTATTGAAAGGCGTGATACAATAGGAAAAGAAAGGAGAATGAAATGAAAAAAATACTTGTTTTGTTAACTGTTGTTGCAATCGTATTCTGTTCCTTCTCTTGTAAGACAAGCGAATCAGCAGCAACAGAGCCAGCTCCAGCAGAAACAGCTCCAGCAGAAACAGCTCCGGCATCAGAAGCAGCTCCAGCTCAGCAGGCAGCAATATCTGCAGAGGCATATGAGGCAGCTATCCTCTACCTTTGCGATATCGACCTGAGAGCAAAAGTTCCAGAAGAAAAGAAGAACGTAGAGCCTTGGACAAAGGGCGTTCAGATTTTCGCAATGGGCGAGCAGTGCCTTGCTAACGGACTGTATGCCGATGCAATTGCTCCTCTGAAGCAGGCTAAGAAGTTCTGGTCCGGTCTCGTAGATCCAGCAGATATCGAGATTGAAGAAGACGGAACTAAGGCATATGCACTTCTTATCACAGACTTCGCTCTCCAGCAGCAGGTTCCAGAAGAGAAGAAGAACGTAGAACCTTGGACAAAGGGCGTTCAGATCTTCGAAATGGGTCAGGGACTCTTCTACAGAGCTATGTATACTGAC
>JAFSOR010000007.1 GCA_017446885.1 Spirochaetia bacterium
CTCAGTCCCAATGTGGCCGTTCACCCTCTCAGGCCGGCTACTCATCGTCGCCTTGGTGGTCCGTTACACCCCCAACTAGCTAATGAGCCGCAAGCTCATCCCACGGCGTGGCCGTAGCCACTTTCATGTCATAGTTCAATCATTGACATCTCATCCGGTATTACCCTGTGTTTCCACAGGCTATCCCCGTCCATGGGGCAGATCACTTACGTGTTACTCACCCGTTCGCCACTCTAGGATGCCCGAAGGCATCTTGCCGTCCGACTTGCATGCTTAAGACGCGCCGCCAGCGTTCGTTCTGAGCCAGGATCAAACTCTCCATTATTTATCCCGGACCCGAAGGCCCGGCTTCAAACAATCTCAAATAAGATCCAATCCCTCTCGGAATTGATCAACTTCTTCGTTGACCCGCTTTAGACTTCCTTCTCTTCCAATTATTCAAAAAAACAAATCTGACACTGCCATTTCTGACCGTGCCCGATTAACTTACTACATTCCATTATTTTTTGTCAACACCTTTGTGCAACTTTTTAAGCAAAAATAATAAATAATCAAAAAAAGTAATAACAGTAAATAGAACAGATAGTGCGTAGAACACCATTGCAACAGCCCAGACTGTGTCCACTGCACCAAGACAGCAGCCGGTTCTTTCAAAGCTTACAGCCAGAAGAGAGCTTATGGCGGCAAAGGCATAAACCCACTCTTTTATCTTTCCGCCCATGCGTGCTCCCATTACAAAGCCGTGCTTCATCATAATCATCCGCATAAAGGTGACAGATATCTCGCGATACACAATGACAACAAATATCCACACAGGCATACGGCCGATGCCGACAAAGCAGAGGAAGTATGTAAACCGTGCAAAGAGGTCGGTGTAAGGGTCGAACATCTTGCCAAAATCCGAGACAATTCCGAACTTGCGGGCAGTATAGCCATCAAGAATATCAGAGACATCCATAAGGAGCATAAGAAGCCAGCACAGAATTACAGAGCCAGCGGCAAAAGAGCCGTCAGTCCATACTGGGAACATGAATACAACAAGGAATATTGGTGACAGTATAATCCGCACCGCAGAAAGATAATTGGGCAAATTTTTCATCTATTATTAATTGTTTTCCTTATGAAAATTATATAATCCGCCAGAGAAAGCAGAGCTGCCACAGCAGAAAGGACAAAGAAGAACTGTGTTATCCAGTACACCGGAGTCACAAGGCATGCAAAGAAATCAATCGGTCTTATGGTGATATAGACCAGACCGCTTATACCGGCCCCTGCATAAGCACAGGCCTTGAGCTTTCCACCCATCCGTGCTCCCATGGCAATCCCGCGTTTCATCATCATAGTGCGCAGGAAAAGGATTGTGATCTCCCGATAGAGTATGATGGCAAAGATAACAATCGGCATAAGGTGTATGCCTACAAAGCACATGAAGTAAGTGAGCCGGCTGAAGACATCTGCGAACGGATCGAATATCTTGCCGAAATCGGTCACCTGCCCGCACTTGCGCGCTGCAATACCGTCAAAGAGATCAGAAAACTCGATTACTATAAATAGAAGAATGCAAACTATGATTGAAAGTGCAGTAAAGCGCTGACCTGCCCACATAGGGAGAAAGAAGAAGAACATGAAGAACGGCGAGAGTATGATGCGGAGCGCTGTAAGCAGATTAGGCAGATTCATATTAAAATTGTATTCCTATAAATATAGGATTGTCAAGGTTCAGAAAATCTGTCCCGGAAGCTTGAGTTTTTTCTTGGGCGGGAAGAGAGCATCAAACTTATCCACATCAGCGTCAGAAACATAGTAGCCCCTGGGAGTCTGGTACACACCTGTGATTCCCTTAAGATAGCCTGGTTTAAGCTCCTTGCACAGGAAGAATGATGAGTCGGCCCCTTCCGGCAGATCGTGATACCGGATATCAAACTTGCTGGCATAATCAAAGCCGCATTTGCTGTAGAAGTCGATGTTGCCCTCAAACAGGACTGCACCGAACCCCTGCTCTGCCGCTTTTTCCAAGCAATAATCAAGAAGGATCTTGCCATAGCCTTTGCGCTTAAGAGAGGGTGTTATGCATATCGGCCCCATGGCCAGAACAGGAATATCCCGGCCGTCATCTGCGTTTATGACAGTATGCATGAACATATTCTGCCCTATCAATACCCCATCTTTCTCCATGACAAAGTCCAGTTCCCTTACAAATGCGGGATCATCGCGGAGGACGTGGATCACATAATGCTCGCTGCATCCTGGGCGGTATACATTCCAGAACGATTCCCTTATAAGGTTCTCCACTGCTCTATAATCTTTTTTCTGCTCTAATCTGAATGTAATGTTGTCAGCCATACCGTTATTATACCACAAAAATCATAGGCCCAGCAATAAGGCACGCCCTGCTCGACCAGTTTTTACCAAGCCTACATATCTTGACAACTTAACAACTTGACATCTTGACAAGTATATGCTATCATAATGGTATGATACAGATGACAGTCGGGGAGCTCAAAGCTCAGTTTTCAGAAGTATTGGAAAAAGTAAAGCAGGGCGAGACCGTGCAGATTCTCTATGGACGGAACAAAAAGCCGGTGGCACAGATTGTGAACATGGAAAAGCCTAAAAAGAAACGCAGGATCCCTGGATTATGGGCAGCCAAAGGAACATTTACTGAGGTTGGAGACGGGAAAATCACACTTGAAGAGTTTCTTGGGGTCAATTCTTTAGATGAGGTTAAACCGCTGATATGAAATATCTACTCGATACTCACACATTTATTTGGTTCACAATGGACCCGGCAAAACTCTCGAAAAAAGTCTGTAAAATTATTGAAGATGGGGATAATGAAATATTCATCAGCCCCATATCCTTCTGGGAAATAGCTATAAAGCACCAGCTGGGGAAGCTGGACTTGGGGAAGATGAATATCCTGCATTTGCCCAATATTGCCACAGAATATGATTTCTCAATCCTCCCTCTTGATACTTACGATTATGTTTCGGTTCATAACCTGCCTTTTAAGGAAAACCATCAAGATCCTTTCGACAGGATGCTTATCCACACCGCTATACGCAAAAACCTTATCCTGTTGAGCGGTGACAAGATGTTCCGGCAGTACGAGCAGGACGGCCTGCAGTTGTTGTGGTAAGGAGAATTGTTTATGAAAGAAGTGACTAAAATCAAGATTTTCGAGAACAAGAATATAAGGACCGCTTGGAACGAAGATGAAGAAGAATGGTATTTCTCCGTGGTGGATATTTGCTGGATTTTAGCTGATAGTCCAGATTTTAAAACAGCAAGAAAATATTGGAACAAGCTAAAACAAAGGCTCTCTGATGAAGGGAGTGAGTTGGTGACATTTTGTCACCAACTGAAAATGCCTGCAGCTGCTGTGGTAATGGAGGTAAAGCCATGATTAACCGATTTAGAGAACCACAGAAAAACTACTTTGAACAGGCCTGCAGAGAGCTACGGAATGGACGTAAAACCAGCCACTGGATCTGGTACATATTTCCTCAGATAAAAGGACTGGGTTATAGTTATAATTCAAACTTCTATGGCCTTTCTGGAATAGCCGAGGCCAAGGAATACCTGGCAGACAAAGAGCTACGCGACCACCTGATACAGACATGCCAGATACTGATAGACTTGAATGCACCTGATATCGAGAAAGTCATGGGCTATATCGATGCAGTAAAGCTTAAATCATCAATGACACTGTTCTACCTTGCCAGCAAGGAGAAAATATTCAAGCAGGTGCTGGATATGCACTTCGGCGGTCAGCTGTGCCAGTGGACTGTGGAGATGGTGGAAAAATAAACTGGTTAAGAAAACCGGTTGACTTTTGCCTCTAAATTGATTATATTGATTATGGAGGCAATTATATGGCTTTAACTGTTGGAGTACGGAATAACAATATCTTTACTGTGGGGGCTTTTCAGGCCAAAACCTATTTTGCAGAACTTTTAAGAAAAGTAGAAGACGGAGCATCTTTTGTAATCACTCGGAATGGTCACGACATAGCTACTATCCAGAAACCTATGGAAGTTAAGAATGAAAAAGCCCTTAAAGCCTGGAATACACTAATAAATATATCGACAGACATTACCCTTGATGAGATTGACGCCTGGAAGAAGGAGGGACGCAAGTGAACGATCATGCCGCTGTTATCGATGCCTCTTTCTTTCTGGGTGCCTTTTTATCTGAATTCTGCAGCGACGAAGAAAAGAAGGCAAGGGATTATATTTCAAAAATTATTCAGAACAATGGCCAGATTTATGTACCACAGCTTTTCTGGTTTGAGATTGGAAATGTGCTGACCAATGCAGTCAAACCCAAGAAAGATGGCTCTGCTGGAAGATTGTCACTTCCCCAGTTCTTGACCGTATATCAGAATATTAGAGAATTGCCTATCTACACCGATCCACAGCCAGATTCCGAAACCCAGCTTAGAATATCAAACTTGGCAGTGCAATATAATCTGACATTCTACGATGCGTCTTATCTTGAACTGGCTATACGCACATCCCTACCACTAAAAACCTTTGATAGAAAGCTCTTGCAATATTATAACCAAGACTACATTGCAAAGCTTGAAAAATCAATAAAACAGACCAAAACAGGATTTGCTGCTGAGAAAAGGCTTGATGAGCTAAGAGAGATGGAGAAATAAGGAAAGTTTTTAGGTGTAGCATTATTTGAGACAGGAAATGTGATAAAAAAAAGATTAAAGTAGACAAAAGTAAAATAAAGAAGTTATAATACTTATTGGAGGGGAAAGATGTTGACCACAAAAATCAATAATCGTAGATATCTTGGCAACAAGTATAGACTTCTTCCTTTCATTACAGAAACAATAGCTTCAGAATGCGGTAACTTTGATACATTTGCCGATATTTTTGCTGGAACTGGAGCTGTTTCATCGGCCTATGTTGATAAAAAACTTATAACCAATGATCTTTTATACAGCAACTACCTATGTCATATAGCCTGGTTCTCTGATGAAACATTTGATGAAGCGAAAGTTAAAAAGTATATAGAATTTTTTAATAGTAATATTCCTTATGAAGAAAACTATATGACTAAAAACTTCTCAGACACATATTTTTCACGTTCAGTTTGTTCTAAAATTGGTTTTATCAGAGAATATATTGAAAAAGAGTTCAATCTAAAAAAAATAAATACAAAAGAACGGGCACTATTAATTACCTCACTCTTATATGGCTTAGATAAAATTGCTAATACTTGTGGACATTATGATGCTTATAGAAAGAATGCCCCTTTAACCGATGAATTAATTCTTGCCCTTCCAGAACCAAATACTCATTTAAAACATAACGAATGTTACAATTGCGATACCAATGAACTTGTAAAAAAAATATATGCAGACATTGTGTACATAGATCCTCCATATAATTCCAGACAATACAGTGATGCCTATCATTTAGTTGAAAACATTGCCAGGTGGGAAAAGCCAGCTGTTTTTGGCGTTGCAAGGAAAATGGACAGAAAAACAATTAAAAGCAAATATTGTACCCATTCAGCCCCAGAAGCTTTTTCAAGACTAATTAAAGATATTAAGGCAAAATATATTGTTGTTTCTTATAACAATATGGCTCAAAAAGGAAATGAACGTTCCAATGCACGCATTTCTGATAAAGAAATTTTAAACACATTACAATCTAAAGGAACTGTTAAAACTTTTTCTGAAAAACTAAAGGCATTTACTACTGGAAAGTCTGAGCATTTAGATAATGAAGAGAGGCTTTTTGTCTGTAAATGCAACTAAAATCTAAAGATGAAATAGTTAAATCACCACTCAACTTTACTGGTGGAAAATATAAACTACTACCACAGTTATTGCCATTGTTTCCAGATGATATTGACACTTTTGTTGATTTATTTTGTGGTGGTTGTAATGTTGCTCTCAATGTTAATGCAAAAAAAATCATTTGTAATGATAAAGATGACAAACTGATTGGTCTCTTTTCTTTTCTTAAAAAGCACAATTTTACTTCACTATACCATAAATTAATTTACATTATTGATAAATATAATCTTTCAAATTCTAACAAAAATGGCTATCCATTCTATAATTGCGACTCAGCAATCGGTTTAGGGGAATATAATAGAACCGGCTTTAAACAGTTAAAAGACACCTTTAATTCAACTTCTTATGAAGATGAAAATTATTATCTAATGCTTTATGTTTTAATTGTTTTTTCATTCAATAATCAGATACGATTTAATTCAAAAGGTCAATTCAATCTTCCTGTTGGGAAACGTGACTTTAATCAGCAAATGCAAGACAAATTGGAAATTTTCTTATCTACCGTTAAAAAGCAAAAAATATACTTTAAGAATAAGGATTTTGCGCAAATATTACCCAATACCCTTAGCTCCAAAGCCTTCGTTTATGCCGATCCACCATATTTAATTACATGTGCAACTTATAATGAAAAACATTGGAATGAATCAGAAGAAAAAAGACTGCTTTTATATTTAGATAATATTTCAAAAATCGGGATAAGATTCGCCCTTTCAAATGTCCTTTCAACAGATAACAAAGCCAATACAATTCTAAGCAATTGGCTAGAAAATAACTCCAATTACATATGTCATCACTTAAATTATTCCTATAAGAACTCAAATTATCATAAAAAGAATATTGCAAAAACGGATGAAGTGTTAATCACAAATTATTAGGAGAATCAATTAATGATTGTTGCAGAGAAACAGATTTTTAATTTAATGGATACTAATGGCCGCAGAAGTGATGTTGTTAATGCAATGACAATTTATCTTGAAATATTAGATAACATAATAAATGATAAACATCTCACTTGGAATCATTTACCCCAAAGTTCTGCACAATATGAATTCTATATCCAAACTCTGGAGAAATCTTCTGATGTATTTAAGGATCATAAGAAATTTGATGAGTTTCAAGAAGCCATTAACTCTAATCCAGAATTAAATCAAAGTTTTTCTTCAAATGATTATACAAAATTGTTTACACCAAAATATTCAGACCTAGTAAAGAACTTAGATGTAAATATTGAGGCTCGTTCAAGACATTATACATCAAATCTTGTAAAACTCGGGTTTGCAGATGAAAAGCGGAATATAACTAAAATCGGATATCAATTACTTTATCCGGCAAAATTATCAAAAGATAATATTGAAGAAATTCTACCTTTGAACATTACTAATATTGTTTATCTTAGACAATTATTAAAACTAAAAATCTTTTCGAAAGATAAAGATAAGTTTTATTCACCATTTTTACTGGCAATTTATTTATTATTGAAAAATGATAGAATTTCAGAAGGTGATTTTTTTGACTTTGTACAAGCAACTTCACCATATTCTTCTCTTGAAAATTTAGGAAGTTCTGAAGAAATTGAAATTCCTGCAGAACTTAATACAGATAATAAAATAACACAGAATGTATTTGAAGAGTATTTTAAGAATCAAAAAAGTACATCAGCCGTTGATATTTATTATGCTTATTACGATTTGATTTATACTTTTATTAAATCTGAATCCAAATCGGATTTGGACAAGCTGCTTACATTTTACGAAGAAAATAAAGAACAGCTAAAGAAAGCCTTTAATTATGGAAGTAACATATTCAAAACTAAACGTGGCGAAAGGCCTGATGTAATTACATTCAAAGAAAAGCATAAAGATTTATTTACTGAGAATTTTAATTCTAATTTTTACAAAAAATATTACAAATCAAAAGAATATGATGGGCTAAGAGAATATTCAGACACGACACGTCGAATATTCAAAGCAAGTGGTATTATCAGTTTCGATAACGGATTTGTTGAATTAGCATATAAAGAGATAGCAAAAACGATATTCGATGAAGAAATAATAAAAAATAATATTTTTGGTGCTTCAAACGAACAATTTTACACTTCATATGAAAATGAAGAAAATTGTATATTCTACAGAGATTTGTCACTTATTGAAATTCTTTCATATTCTGCAACCAAAGTTACTGAAATTAAAGCTAAAATCCAAAAAGAATTTGGTGGTAAATCGTTAGAAGCAATTCCAACTATTCTTTCAGATAAACGAAGTCAGGAATTTAATCAATTCATATTGAATAACTATCCAGTTGAAAAAGTAAAGAAGCTTTTAGGAATGTTCATGAATAGAGAAAATGATAAAGAAATAAAAGACATCGTTTGCCCAGATGCAACTGTGCCAACTATCTATGAATATATAGTTGGAATTGCCTGGTTCTACTTCTCGAATCAAAAAATAGATTTGTTACATAGCTTAAATCTTACTTTATCAGCTAACTTTGAACCACTAACTCACGCTGGTGGAGGTCGGGGAGATATTGTAATTTACGAACAAAATAAGGTCGTAATGCTTGAAGCAACATTGATGAATGCAAATAGTCAAAAACATGGTGAATGGGAGCCTGTTCTAAGGCATTCTGCAAATTTAAAAATTCAAGAAGAAATGAATAAGACCGGTAGATTTGTAATTACATTCTTTATTGCTGATGAATTAGATTATAATACTATAAACATTTGGAAAGCTGTTTCTGCTGTTTCATTACAGTCGACTATTGATAAAGAAAAAGTTACAAGAAATGTGATTATCATGCCTATTATTACATCAGAGCTAGCAAATTTAATGGATAAATGCCATGAATATGATAAAATTATTTTTGATGTAAAACGCCTTTTTGAAGAAAATCCTATTGAATTTGATTCAAATTGGCGCAAAAAAATAATGGAAGAAATATCATAAATTTTTACCTATTTATAATATAAATTCATAATAAAAATTTAGAACCAGGAGGTGTCTTATGAGCAAGGTTAAAACTTCTCCCAAAGGAATAGACCATACTGATCCTTATATTCTTAAACGAAAGCAGCAAGTATATTCGCAAGCAATCTTAATGAGAATACCTCATAATCATACTGAGAAGAATGACATATCTTTAAAAATTGGACGATATTCAATTGAGGATAATAGCTTACTAACTAATAATCCCAAAAGCGAATTGACATTAGATAAAGAAGAATTAAATGAACTTATAAATTATATTTCTTCCTGTTATACCCCAGTAAGTTTAGGGAAAGGAAATTATATTAATATTGATGGTAAAAATGCAGAATTGATTCGTCAGTTTAAAACCTTACTTGAAAGCCAAGAAAATACGGCAAATTTGCTTATCGAAAATGAAATCCTAACAGATAATGTCTATTCAGCTGCAACATATATTAACAAGAAAAAGGCTTTGCAATCTTTTGAAGGGGCATTAAAAGAAGATTTACTAGAACCATACTGGCAGAAGTGGTTTTCTGAAAACAAATGGATTCTTGGTTCAGATTTTGCTCAAATTATTGACACTCGACAAATTGATACAGAAAACATTGCTGATTATATTATGAAATCTTTTGATGGTTTTGTTGATTTAGTTGAAATTAAGAAGCCAAATAAAATGCCTTTTTGGATGACCAGTAAAGATCATAATAACTACATCCCATCCTCTGAATTAATCAAGGCGATAACTCAATGTTTAAATTATATTCATGCAATTGAACAAGAAGCGAATAGTGCTAAATTTCTTCAAAGAACTAAAAGCAAAGTTATAAAACCAAGATGTATTTTAATTTTTGGCCGTTCAAATGATTGGAATGACGAACAAAAAGAATCATACAGAATTCTTAATGCTGCTTATAATCAAATATCAATACTCACATACGATCATTTATTTTCAAGGGCAAAAAATGTTTTAGGAATCGATGATACCATCGAAAAATACGAATTCGATGGAATACCTTTCTAATTAGTAATATTCACTTTTTCCTACACTATATTTGACCATATAAATTCATTACATAGCAAAATATGAATTAATTATTTATAATATAAGCAAAAAACTTATTTGACTGTTATTTGATTACTTCCCTAAACCACTACAAAATGTCCATCTGTCAACATTTTGTATATGTAAAAATGTCCATTCATCAACATTTTGTTGTATACAAAATGTCCGTAAATCAACATTTTGTAGTAGTTTCTGCCCTTGATTATTTGCCCTGGTCAGCTCATAATTGAACTATGATCATCAATACTGGCCAGCGCACCGATATCCCAGCCTTCTTCTCCCAGTGGTTTGCAAACCGTCTTAAAGCTGGTTTTGTGCTGGTGCGCAATCCTTACAATCCCAAGAGTGTGATCCGTTACCGGCTTACTCCTGATGTGGTGGATCTTATTGGCTTCTGCACCAAAAACCCGGCTCCTATGCTGCCATATATGGATCTGCTTGAGCCTTTCGGCCAGTGGTGGTATGTCACTATCACTCCCTATGGCAAGGATATCGAACCTAATGTTCCCGATAAGCTTAAGGTGCTGGAGAGCTTCAGACAGCTGTCAAAGATTGTGGGTGCTGACAGGATGGGCTGGCGCTACGACCCTATATTCATCAGCGAAGAATGGTCTGCAGAGCGGCATATAAAAGCCTTTGAATATATAGCAAGGACTCTGGAAGGCTATACCCATACTGCAGTGATCAGCTTTATAGATCTGTACGAGAAGACCAGGAAGAACTTTCCAGAGGTGCAGGGCGTGCCGGATGATGAACGGCTCAGGCTGGGGAAAGCTTTTGTGGAAATAGCCAGCAAATATGGAATGACTGTACGACCATGTGCCGAGGGAACAGATTTAGCCCGGTTCGGTGCAGACTGCAGCGGCTGCATGACTGTGGCCATGTACGAGAAAGCTCTGCGCAAGAATCTGATTGCCCCCCGGTTTGCCCCGGCCAGGAAAGAATGTGCCTGCTACTTGGGCTGCGATATCGGCGCCTACAACACCTGCGGCCACCTGTGCAGATACTGCTATGCCAATTATGATGCAGCCACAGTCAGACACAATATGAAGCTCCACGACCCAGAGTCGCCGCTTTTAATCGGCCATCTGCTGCCAGATGATGAGGTACGTGATGCTGTTCAGGAAAGCTGGATAGATCAGTCCCTCACCCTTGGTCTGTGAAATGTTTATAGCAGAATTTTAACAACCATGATAAAATTAAAACATGCAAGAGTCTGAAGATAAAAAAATGTACTTCTATTTTGACGAATCCGGCAGTCCCACAATACTTGGCCATCATGGAAAAAACTTACTTGAAAAGGGCCTTGCCAGTAAAACATTCGCCGTCGGGTACATTCAGACAGAGAACCCTCATGAAATATTCGTAAACATTGAAAAGCTCCGAAATGAAATAATACAAGATGAATACTTTAAGGAAGTCCCATCAATTAAAAATCTCAAGAACGGATTCCATGCAAACAAAGATTGTCATGAAGTAAGAGAAAAAGTTTTCAAACTCCTTAAAAAATCTGATTTCGAAGCATATGTTATTATCGCAAGAAAATCTGAAACTGTATTCCGCAAGAAATTTAATATGAGTGATAAAAAATTATATAAATTTCTTGTTGCAGAATTATTAAAAAATCGAGTTCATCTATATAAAAATATTGACATTTATTTTTCAGAAATGGGAAATACAATCAGTGCTCAGAATATGCGTGAAGCATTAAATGATGCCATTAATAAGTTTCATTATAAATGGGGCAAGGAGAATACAAACAATATTCGAATTTTTCTTCAGCAGCCATCTCATTTGCCTCTTCTTCAAGTTGCCGATTATATATTGTGGGCAACATTTCAAGTCTTTGAACATAATGAATTTAGATACTTTAATTATCTAAAAGAAAAAATTAAACTAGTACATGATATTTTCGATGTAGATAATAATCAGTTCTATGGAGCCTATTATAATTCATCCAATCCACTTGAACCAAAAAAATTGAGTCCTATCAGCGGCTAGGTTTCCAAAGAAACGCACGGCATGAAAGCCGACTTTCACCAACCAAGGACTCTATAATTATGATAAAGTGGTTCTAAAAAAAAAGCAAGAACTTTTTTTCACCCTCTTTTCCACACCTTGCCGTCGCGCTTGAAGCCCATGTGCTTAAGGTATGAGCGGTGCCAGAATGAGCAGTCGGCCACGCTGAGCTTGGTCATGCCCCTTTCGGCAAGATAGCGGTAAAGGTGCTTTCCTGCAGAGCAGTCCCGGTATGCAGGTGTGGCATAGTCCACAGCCACATTGATCCCGCCATCCTCCCCGTCGTTTCCAAGCAGGATTCCGGCCGCATCGGTCTTGCAGCAAATCATATACATCCTGGAATACTGGGCATTCCTGTCAAAGTTGGGAAAGAACCTGCGTATATTCTTCTCGAACCGGCTCAGGAAGTACTGGTAGAAAGCCTCGTCGGCTGAGACGGGAACCACAGAATAATCCTTCTGCACCTTCAGAAGCCTGTACAGGTTGTACACATTGATTAACACCAGCGAGAAGTTCATCAGTGCAGTCGGATAAGACTTGATGATAAGTGCGTAGACTGTGAAGATAAGGCTTCCTATGGTGTTGATAATCCTGAGCTTTATGACCGAGGTCATAAGCATGGAGACTACAACTAAAAGCGAGCCAAAATAACCTATAAGTTCTATAATCATACACTTACCATATCCTAAAATCTAAATCATAACAACATAATTGTTGTTAGAAATCCGCATAAGGCGGCCGCCCCAGCTCATCCGCTTAGGCTGTGCATCGCGCAGGAGCTTGGCTCCAATGGCCCGGACATAACCGGCTTTCTTCATACCGCAGTTTCCTGAGAACTTGCCCCATGTATCTTCCATAAAGACTGCAACTGCATTCTTGTCAGCCTTGTTATAAGGCTCGGCCTGGACAGAGCACTCAAGATCTGCATAGAAATCGTGGGTTGCCTTGCGGATTGCCTCCATCTGGCTGGCAAGATTCTCTGCCTTGATATTGTTAGCCAAGTTCTCGAGATATGGCGTACATGGATTCCAGTCGTGGTGATGGGTTCCTACAATCTGAACTGTTATGTTCTCCTTCCTTTCTGCAAGATACCTTACAAGAGCCTGCTCCAAGGTTTCCTTAGCAGAATCGAAAGAAAGCTGCTCCTTTGCTGCTTCAAATACAAGAGGAATTGTGTCCGGAACAATATCGTTCATCCTGCCGAAGCAGATGGAGAAAAGAATTCCTGCAGCCGACTTTCCAAGGATGTACTTTGTAAGCTGACTGTGCCTGTTGAACACATCCCTGCGCCGGAGATAAAGCTCGCCTGCCAAGAGGGTGTCCCCAGCTTCCACTGCGTCAAGAAGCGGTCCCACATGGGTAAGGAATGAGATGACATCGGGATTGGAGATATCTACATCTTTAAAGTATACAGCGCACTTGTGGTTAAGTTTCTCGTCAAGGTAAGTGTAATAGCATGGTGTGAAGTAAGAGCTTGCTACAATGCGCTCATAATCTGCAAAATCTGGATGTTTTAAATCCTGCTTGCCCTGATAATCCAGCTGTCCGGTCATGCTCATAGAAAAGCCATAAAAGTTCTTTCCAGCTTCAATAATAATCTGTGTCTTGTTCATAAAAACCTCCGTTTTACAATCTCAATATAAGACGATAGGTGTGTCATATAATGATACACTAAAAATTTTTTTAACTTTTTTTAGAAAAATCTAAAATTTTTCCTTGCGATTCAAAAAAAATGCCTTTATACTGTTGCAAAAGGGGAAAAGAAATGAGTGAAAAAAGAAAGTTATCGCTGGCTTCGCAGATTTTTATTGCACTTGTCCTGGCTGTCGTAGTAGGACTGTGCATGCAGAAGGTGCCTGACATTGCGTCAGAGTACATCAAACCATTCGGGACCATCTTCCTTAATCTGGTCAAGTTCATTGTAGGTCCTATTGTGCTTTTCTCCATCATGGCCGGAATTGTATCTATGAAAGATATAAAGAAGGTGGGAGCTATAGGGGGAATGACTGTCCTCTACTACCTTTGCACCACCGCTATTGCAGTTACCATAGGTCTTGCAGTGGCAAGCGCCGCCAAGGGAATCTTCCCGGTCCTGGCAACATCAAGCCTGTCATTTGAGGCTCCCAAGGGAAGCGCCCCGCTGGATGTGGTGGTGAACATCTTCCCTTCAAACTTCATAAACCCAATCTCAACCGCCAACATGCTGCAGATTATTGTTATGGCTATTCTGGTTGGCTTTGCAGTCATACTTCTGGGCGAAAAAGCAAAATCTGCTGTTGACACCATAAACCGGTGGAACGATATCTTCATGAAAGTCATGGAGATGATACTCAAGCTTTCTCCAATCGGCGTGTTCTGTCTGCTCACCCCGGTAATAGCCATAAACGGAACCATGATAATCGGCTCCCTGGCTAAGATTCTTCTGGTTGCCTATATCTGCTATGTTTTCCACATGGTTGTTGTCTACTCCGCCGCCCTGGCTGTGAACAAATGCTCTCCAAAGAAGTTCTTCAAGGAGATGCTTCCTGCAATCATATTTGCATTCTCAAGCGCATCTTCTGTAGGTACACTGCCGCTCAACATGGCCTGCTCCCAGAAAGCTGGAGCTTCCAACGAAGTTTCTTCCTTTGTACTCCCTCTGGGTGCCACCATCAACATGGACGGAACTGCAATATATCAGGGCGTGTGCACAATCTTTATCGCAGCATGCTACGGCATTGACCTGACTCTGGGGCAGATGATCACCATAGTCCTTACAGCAACCCTGGCATCTATTGGAACAGCTGGTGTACCTGGTGCCGGAATGGTTATGCTGGCAATGGTCCTGACCTCTGTAGGGCTCCCTGTGGACGGCATTGCGCTGGTTGCAGGTGTGGACCGTATCTTTGACATGGGAAGGACCACAGTGAATATCACTGGCGATGCATCCTGTGCAGTTATAGTTACAAAGAGGCTTTCTGGAAAGAAATCTGCCTGATTAGAAGCCGATCAGTATCTTAGCAAGAAGCAGGATAAGGACTGCTATGATGATAGGCCGTACTACCTTGACACCTTTGATAAGCACAAGTCCTGCGCCAAGATAATTTCCAAGCATATTCGAGAGTGCGGCGGCAATTCCGACTGTTATAACAACCTGCCCATGAAGCAGGAATACAGTCAAGGCCGCCACATTTGTCGACAGGTTTATGACCTTCGCATTCGCATTGGCCTGGGCTATGCTTAGCCGGGCTCCCACTGTGAATGCGATAATCAGGAAAGTCCCGGTCCCGGGGCCGTAGATTCCATCGTATATTCCTATAATAAGAGCACATATTGATGCCACCGCAATGTTACGTGCATTTATGGCTGCCATACCATTGCCGTGGTCTCGGAAAAGCTTTTTATTAAGGACACAGAAAGCTGCTATAGGAAGTGCAATCAGAAGCATAGTCAGAAGCACTTTCTCTGAGATAATCATAGAAAGTTTGGCTCCAGTGGCAGAACCGATTATGCCGCATATCACCGCAGGGACAGCAAGACGCAGGCTTACCATGCCGCTTTTTATGAAACGTGCAACTGCAATCACTGTGCCGAAAGAGGATGAGAACTTGTTTGTGGCTATAGCACCGTGGATAGGGAGTCCAGCCAATAGATAGGCAGGCAGGGAAATAAGGCCGCCGCCACCAGCTATGGAGTCCACAAACCCGGCCAAGAACAGAAGCGGGCACACAATAATAAAAGTTGTAACAGTTATCATGATTTATTCCTTTCCAGGCTCCTGCAGGAAGAACCCAAGTACAAAGGTTAGGAATGAGACAGCGGCGCAGATTATGAACATCTTCTCGATGCCCCAGGCAGCCGCAGCTATGCCCAGGATGAGGGGCGATATAGTCTCTGCCCCGTTGTAGAGCACGGAATAGAGGGAGTAGATGCCGTCGATGTTCACCTTCATCTCCTTGGCAGTGTCGGCCAGGAAGGTGCTGAGGACAGGCACTGTTCCCTTGGAGAGGACTCCCATGAATATAAGAAGTCCGATGAGCAGGTAGATGTTGCTTGTGAAGGCCAGGCTGAACACCGTGATGGCCAGAAGAAGCTCTGCAATCAGGAACACTTTTTTCACACCTTTAAGCTCCACTATGCGGCCGCACACCATCTTTCCAAGATAATTGCCTACAAAGAATACGCCGGTAAGGGAGCCTATGATTGCGGTGTCGAAGCCCTTAGCCTGGAACAGGAATGGCAGGAAGAGGAAAAGCGATGCCACCGAGAATGCGTCGGTGAATATGGCTGTGAACAGCACCACAAGGCGCTTTGTCGGTTTTACGAATATTGAGTGGTGAGCCTTCTTGTCAGGTGTGTCAACAGGTGACACCTCATTCCGGTACCGCCTTGAAAGGAGCACCGCAAGGCCTGCGGCCAGCGGAAGGAATGAGTATATGAGGGCTGTCGTTCCCCAGGTGAGCTTGGCTATCATAAATGTAAGCAGAGCAGACAGTGCTATGCGCCCAATATCGCCGTTGGCAGTGAAGTTCCCCATCTGGGTTCCCAGCTTGGTCTGGCTGGTCTTAGCCACTGCCGCGAATGCCACAGGGTGGAACACCCCGAAGCCCAGGCTCCCCACTAAGAATGCCAGCAGAACCAAAACATAGCTCTTGGCCATGAACATGAGAATGTATGAGATGAATATGAAGATGGCGGCATAGCCCAATGTGTGGAAGCTGCCAAGATATGTGCCCAGGAATGCGGCGGGGAATGCCAGCACAACGCCGGAGAAATGGAGTATGCCTCCAAGAAAGCCGGCCTGGGAGAGTGTTATGTTTATGTCCTGTGTTATGAAAGGAAGGAACAGGGGAAGACAGGCCACATAGCCGTCATTCACCATGTGCAGGGCAGAAAGGATAACGCCGTCAGAGAGCAGTTTTCTCTTCATTCACCCTCTCCCAGATCGGTGGGCAGGTATTCCGGATTTATGTTCCAGGGGGCCTCGAATATGTGCTCCCGGAGCCTGCGGTTGTCCCTGGAGAGCTCTGCCACAATAGGCTTCATCTTAAGGCGCATATTGGTGCTCTTATATGGGCACCCTGTGTTGTAGACCGGGAAATTAAGCCGCTCTGCCATTAGACGAAGTTTAGACTCATAGACCATACACATGGGCCTGATCAAGGTAAGTTTGCCACCGAAGAACTGCTGCACCGGCATCATGGTGGAGAAGTTTCCCCTATAGCACAGGTTTATGAGCGTGGTGGTTATGACATCATCCATGTGATGCCCAGTTGCAATCTTTTTGTATCCCAGCTCTGCAGCCTTATCGAAGAGCATCCTCTTCCGGTTCCTGGCGCAGAGGTAGCAGTTGAATTCGCCCTTGAATGACGGCGGGAACATATCTGCATGCTCCACCTCGTAGGGAATCTCCAGCATGTCGAAGAACTCTTCCATCTTCTTGGCATCAGTTTCTGGCATAGGATACTGGTTCCAGTCTATACGCATGGCATGGAGGTCGTAGTGTATCGGAAGCCACCGGCGCCGCACCGCCAGAGTGAAGGCCAGAGCCAGGGAATCCTTGCCCCCTGAGATAGCCAAAAGAACTTTGTCGCCATCTTCTATCATCTTGAACCGGTTTATGCCGCGGCCAGTCTCTTTGACTATGCGCATAAGCCAGGGCTGCATATTTTCTATGTCTTTTAATTCCACTTCAATCTCCGGGCCTTGTCGGCTACAGTTGGGTCAACAAAGATGCGGATTTTTCTTAATGGGTCTGATATGTTCTCAAGCCCGGCCCTGCCTGTGAATGTGTGAAAACCGCTGTTTCCGAATACCGGGAGGGTGGTCTCGAATGTGATGCTCTCGGGCACATCTATGATGACTGACGAAGAATCGCAGGAAAGCTTGTCGGCAAGATTTGCCTCTTCCTCTCCTCTTTTCTTTAGGTCAAGAAGCGCCATATGAACCGGATTTGTGTCGTCAAATACCACTTCGCATATCATCTTGAAAAGGATACGGTCATGCACCATGCCAAAGAGCCTGAAAGCTCCCTCGCCGCGCCCTTCGCTTACAAGGGATTCATCATCAAGGCCGTAGAGGTCGTCGGGAGTAAGGGCACCACTCTCAAGGGCTGCGATTATAGCTTTTTTAATCATGCCGGTGGCACATCGGACAGTCTTATGCCAGTAGACAGTCTTGTACATAAGGTACTTTGAGAAAAGGATATTCTCCACCGCTGGAATGCCGGAAGGGAGTATGCTTATACCCTGCTCTGGGTGGGGATAGATTGCCGAAAGTACAAACTCTATATCCTGTGTGCCGTATGGAACGCCACAGAAAAAGGCATCACGGGTCAGATAATCCAGCTTGTCGGGATCAAGCACCCCCGAAAGAATATTGCGGAAGAATAGCACGGTGGGGTCTGCACATTCCATGGTTGTATCCACTATAGCCGCAGGAATGGCCGGGTCTATCTCCAGAGCATCTTTTATAAGCGATGCCAGAGGCTCTGCCAGTATGTACTCCCCGGTAAGGGCCTCGTGCTTCTTAAGCGGAAGCTCCTTGAGCGAATGCGTGTAGGGGAAATGTCCCAGATCGTGCAGAAGACATGCGGCCAAGAATGCGTTCACATCCTGCACTGTCACTGTGGGGCATGCATCAAAGGTGAGAAGCCGCCGTATCATGCGGTAGCCTATATGGTAGACACCCAGGCTGTGGATAAAGCGGGTATGCACTGCCCCCGGGTAGACCAGGTAGGTAGGGCCCAGCTGGCGGATCCGGTTCATCTTCTGGAGCACAGGAGAGGAGACAAGGCTCTTGAAGCCGTCGGAGAGCATTATGCTGCCCCACACCGGATCACGCACCGGATGGTTAAACGATGTGTCTAAGTATGCAGCTGTCCTGCTGTTAACATCTGTCACAATCATTTCCTTGTGTTGAAGATGTAGTTGAGCATTCCTCCTGCCTCAATCAGATCCACACCCTTTTTCTCCAGGTCATGGAGGAAGAAGAATTCACGGCCGCTCTTGGCATCTACTGCCTTGACTCTGTTGCCGCTCTTGATATCTGCCATGAAGCTAGGGAAGCTCAAGCTCATCCCCTCTTCAAGTATATCATAGTCAGCCGGATTTTCAAACACTAATGGAACAATTCCGAAGTTGATCAGGTTGGCCTTGTGGATCCGGGCAAAGCTCTTGGTTATGACTGCCTTAACCCCCAGATACATTGGTGCAAGGGCAGCATGCTCCCGGGATGAGCCCTGGCCGTAGTTCTCGCCGCCGATTATGACGCCGGTGCCTGCTTTCTTGGCCCTGTCGTAGAAGCCTGGGGAGACCGCCTCGAATACGAATTTTGCAATCTCGGGGATGTTGGACCGGTATGGGAGGACCCGGGTGCCGGCAGGCATGATGTGGTCTGTGGTTATGTTGTCACCGGTCTTTATAAGTACTTCGGCTGTGAATGATGCCGGCGCAGGCGCAGCCTTTGGACAAGGTTTGATATTAGGCCCGCGGATAATTTCGATGGAGTCGAAGTCCTCTGCAGGTGCCGGTTTCTCGATCATGTTGTCGTTGATTTCGGTCTTTGCAGAATAGTCGGTGAACTTCACCTTCACCTTCCGGGGGTCTGTGATGCACCCGAAGAGGGCTGAGGCAGCGGCGGTCTCCGGCGATGCCAGGTAGATCTCCGCGGTGGCGGTGCCGCTTCTGCCTTTGAAGTTGCGGTTGAATGTGCGGACGCTGGCCCCACCCGAGGCAGGAGCGAAGCCCATGCCTATGCATGGGCCGCATGCGCTCTCCAGCATGCGGGCGCCGCTTTTAACCAGCTTCTTTATGATGCCGGCCTCTATGGCACTGGTGTAAACCTGCTTGGATCCCGGAGAGACTCCCAGAGACACACCAGGTGCCACAGTCTTGCCATCCAGGATGTCGGCTGCAATTCCCAGGTCATTGATGGAGGAGTTGGTGCAGGAGCCGATAGCGGCCTGCACAATCTTCTTACCCTCGATCTCCCGCACCGGCACAACCAGGTCCGGCATATGGGGCTGGGCAATCATCGGCTCTATCTTAGTAAGGTCTATATCAATTATTTCGTCGTACTGGGCTCCGTCGTCGGCTGCCAGTTCCTGCCAGCCCTCCCGCTTCTGGAGCGCAAGCCATTCCTTGGTCACCTGGTCGCTGGGGAAGATGGAGGTGGTGACCCCCAGCTCTGCTCCCATGTTTGTTATTGTGGCCCGCTGGGGCACGGAAAGGCTTGCGACGCCGTCGCCATAATACTCAAACACCTTGCCTACTCCGTTCTTCACGGTACACCGCCTTAAAAGCTCAAGTATCACATCCTTGGCACTGCACATCGGCTGCAGGGCACCTGTCAGGTGGATACCTATAACCTTAGGCATTGCCAGGGTGAATGGTGCACCGGCCATGGCACAGGCTATATCAAGGCCTCCGGCTCCAATGGCCAGCATGCCCAGTCCGCCGCCTGTCGGGGTGTGGGAATCGGAACCTAAAAGTGTCTTTCCAGGCAGGCCGAACCTCTCCAGATGAACCTGATGGCATATGCCGTTGCCTGGGCGCGAGAAATAGAGGCCATACTTCTTGGCAAAACTCTGGAGGAACAGGTGGTCGTCGGGGTTCTTAAAGTCGGTCTGGATAGTGTTGTGGTCTACATAGGATACCGACAGCTCGGTCTGCACCCGCTTAAGCCCGATAGCCTCGAACTGCAGGTAGACCATGGTTCCTGTTGCATCCTGGGTCAGGGTCTGGTCAATCTTTATGGAGATTTCCTTGCCAGCCTTCATCTCACCGGAGACAAGGTGTTTCTCAATAATCTTATAAGTAAGGTTTTTCTTCATTTCTCTCACCTCTTTTATTGTGAATTAGGGTACAATAAAAACTGCTGAAAGTCAATATAAAAATATATAATCATGTGATATAATATTGCAAAAGGAGAGAGTTATGCCCAACAAGACAGGTGCCACCACCAAGGCCAGACTGGCAGAATCTGCATGGAAGCTGTTCTACGAGAAAGGCTACGACAACACAACTATAGAGGATATTGTGGACGACTCAGGCTCATCAAAGGGCTCCTTCTACCACTATTTCAAGGGCAAGGATGACCTCCTGGGCACCCTTTCCATGCTTTTCGACGCCAAGTATGAGGAGCTTAAAAGCGTCATGGATCCCTCCTCCGACGCCGTGGAAAAACTCATCTTCTTAAACCACGAGCTGTTCACCATGATAGACAACAGTATATCGCTTGACCTCCTTTCCCGCCTGTTCTCATCACAGCTCACAACCCGGGGCGAGAAAAGCCTGCTGGACCGGAACCGCACCTACTTTAAGCTTTTGTGGAAGATAATAAAGGAAGGGCAGGAGAACGGGCAGCTGCGGACAGACCTGTCTGTGAACGAGATTGTGGACAGCTACGCCATGTTCGAGCGGGCTCTTATGTACGACTGGTGCCTGGGTGGCGGCAAGTATGCCCTTGCCCGATATTCGGACCAGATGATGCCTATGTTCCTGGAGGGATTCCGGACCCAACATAGAAATAATGGAAAAAATTATCCAAAGTACAAACATATATCCTATAAAACGACTATTGCTTAACTAATTATATTATAGTAACTTAACTATATTTTTCTTAAGATTAGTCTAATAAAAGTATAAACTTTATTCTATATTTACGTACAATCAAAAGTATGCTATAAAAGGAAACACGAAATTTTTATAAGGAGCATTGAAAAATGAAAAGTAATACTTCCGAAATTATTGTCTTTACACTATACCTCATTTTCATGATTTCCATCGGTGTCTACTTCTTCCTCAAGAACAAGAGCGGTGGAGACAAGACTTACTTCCTGGGTGGAAGAAAGATGGGAGCTTGGGTATCTGCCCTCTCCGCAGGAGCATCAGATATGAGCGCATGGGTTTTAATGGGACTTCCTGCCTCTGTCTATGCATTGGGAACAGGACAGGCCTGGATTGCTGTCGGCCTTGCCATCGGCTATGCATTAAGCTGGATCTACGAGGCACCACGGCTCAGGACTTTCTCCATCGAGTGCAACGACTCCATCACAATCCCACAGTACCTGACAAACCGGTTCCTCTCCAAGAGCATGGCCCTGCAGATCGTCTGTGCCATCATCTTCATCTTCGCATACACAATCTACGCAGCTTCCTCCATCAAGGCCTGCGGAACACTGTTCAACACTGTAATCGGAATCGATGCAAGAATTGCTATGTACGGCGCAGCCGTCATAATCATCAGCTACACCTTCCTTGGGGGTTTCTCAGCTGTATGCTGGACCGACTTCTTCCAGGGCATGCTTATGTTGGGCGCCCTCCTCATCGCACCGCTGTTTGCCACATTCATGCTGGAGGCTCCTGCTGCTGCAGCTGCTCTTCCTGAAAACTACTGGAACCCGATGGCAAGCTGGCAGGACATCATCTCCGGTCTGGCATGGGGTCTCGGCTACTTCGGAATGCCTCACATCATCATCAGGTTCATGGCTGTCGAGTCCCAGGAATCCCTCAAGAAATCTGCAAAGATCGGTATCACCTGGACAACTCTTATCCTTATCTTCGCTGTAGTTGTAGGAATTGTAGGACGTACACATCTTGGATTTGACGAGAACATCAACAAGAACTCCCTGGTATTCATCACCATGGTAAGGGCTATCTTCCCTGGAATCATCTCCGGTATCCTTCTCTCTGCAATCCTGGCAGCAGCCATGTCCACAGCCGACAGCCAGCTGCTTTCCGCCGCATCTGCATTTGCAAGCGACGTATACAAGCCTGTTATCAGAAAAGGTCAGGCTGGCGACAAAGAGATGCTCTGGGGCGGAAGAATCATAGTTCTTATCATAGCTCTGGCAGCTGTGTCCATTGCATCCAACCCGAACTCCGGTTCCATAATGAGCCTGGTATCCAATGCGTGGGGCGTGTTCGGAGCATCGTTCGGACCAGCAATACTGCTTTCGCTGTTCTGGAAACGGCTTACATTCAGCGGCGCTGTAGCAGGTATTCTGGCTGGTTCCATTGTGGATATCTACTGGATGTACAACCTGGCTTCCACCGGTATTTACGAGCTCTTCCCAGGCTTTGTTGCAGGCTTGATTTTTGCAGTTGTAGTATCTGTGATTTCAAAAGAGCCAGAAAAAGAAGTTTTGGACCTTTTTGATAGAGCATTAAATTCGAAAAAGTGATATAATCCCTGTATGGGAAAAAAAGAGATAACAATTTCCAATCCAAAAGGATTGTCAAAAGCTGTTCCTTCCGGGACTCTGGCACTAAAGGCGCTGGAGGCTCTGGGAGGAATTGATTCTAAGCGCACTGTGGTGGGTGTAAGGGCAAACAACCTTATCTGCGACCTGGGCAAGCCTGTCACAGTAAATTCAATTCTAGAGCCGATATATCTAGACTCAAGAGAAGGCTCCAAGATCTACCGCAACACATTCTGTTTTGTAATCGCCATGGCAGCAAAGGAGCAGTTCCCCGACCGGCGCCTTATAATAGGCAACACGATAGGCCACAGCTTCTCTTTCTATTTCGACGGCATACGGCACATAGGCGAGAAGGAGCTTGAGGCGCTAAACAACAAGCTCAAGGAGATAATCGGAGCAGACGAGCACATCGAGCAGACTGTGATCTCGTATCAGGACGCGGAGAAAATCTTCAAGGAGCAGAACATGGCCGGAGCTTCGCAGCTGCTCTTGACAGCCAACGACCCGGAGGTCATGATAGCCAGGTGCCGCAACTATACAGACCTTGCACATCAGGTGCTCTACCCTTCCACAGGCATCCTTAAGAACTATAAGTTCTCGGGCTACCGCAGCGGCTTTGTAGTGCTGTTCCCACGCGAAGGAACTGCCGACAACATGGGCGAGTTCTACGATATACCGGCTATTGCCACCATTTTTGAAGAATACCGCAGACGGGGCAGCGTACTACACTTTAGCAACGTGGGCGAGATGAACCAGCTGGTGGCCGCACGCAAGGAAAAGAATGTAATCCTGATGTGCGAGATGCTGCAGAACAAGAAGATATCGGAGATTGCAGAAAAGATAGCTTCCGGCAAGGATTCTATCAAAGTGGTGCTTATCGCAGGGCCTTCATCATCGGGCAAGACTACATTCATCAAGAAGCTTTCCACACAGCTGGACCTTCTGGGCATAAACACCATGCCGCTCTCTTTCGACGACTACTATGTGCCCCGGGAGCAGACCCCCAAGGACGAGAACGGCGAATACGACTACGAGTGCCCCGAGGCTATAGACCGGGAGCTTTTGAACAAGGACCTGATTGATTTCTTCGATGGCAAAGAGGTAAACCTGCCCACCTACAACTTCCTTACAGGGCTTAGGGAATACCACAACAACAAGATAAAGCTTGAGAAGAACACAATCCTCCTTATGGAGGGAATCCACGGCCTTAACGACGACCTTACCTACCTGGTTCCCAAGGAGCAGAAGTTCAAGATCTACATATCGGCCCTTACCCCTATGAACCTGGACGACCACAACAAGATAAGCACATCGGACAACCGGCTTCTGCGCCGCATGGTGCGGGACTACAGGACACGGGGCTACGATGCGGTGGAGACACTTTCCCGCTGGCAATCGGTAAAGAGCGGCGAGAACAAGTACATCTTCCCGTTCCAGAACGATGCCGATGCAGTGTTCAACACAGCGCTGGAATACGAGTTCGGAGTGCTGCGCAATGTCGCAATGCCTCTTTTACGGTCGGTCAAGCCTTATAATAAGGAGTATGCCGAGGCAAAGCGGCTCGAGAGTCTTTTAAACAAATTCCTCAATATGGGAATGGAATTCATACCCCAGGACTCTATCCTGAGGGAATTTATAGGAGGCAGTGTATATGGTCACTAATTCAAAAGTGAAATCTGAGTATTACATGGCCTGCGCCGACAAGATAATAGCAGCTATGCAGAGCAGGCAGATGGAGTGCATCTACTTCGAGTCCAAGAAGGATATGCTTGAGTATCTTAAGGCAGCAGTACCAGCCAAGGCCACTGCCTCCTGGGGTGGCTCCATGACTCTGTATGAGGCCGGAGTTATCGACCTTTTGCGGGGCGGCCTGTGCAAAGTTATAGACCGGGATGCGGCAAAGACACCAGAGGAAGCACACAAACTGATGCACCAGGCCTTTGATGCCGACTTCTACTTTATGAGCACAAATGCCATAACCATGGATGGAAAACTGGTGAACATAGACGGCAACGGCAACCGTATTGCAGCCCTTATCTACGGTCCTAAGACAGTCTATGTGATTGCCGGGATGAACAAGGTGGTAAAGGATGAGGATGCTGCCATGGACAGGATAAAGAACATGGCCGCCCCCATGAACGCAATGCGCCTGACTACCGGAGCACCGTGCACCAAGACAGGCAGCTGCCTGCACTGCAAGGGAAGCGGCACTATCTGCTGCCACACCCTGGTGACACGCTATTCACGCCAAAGCGGGCGGATAAAAGTGCTTCTGGTTGGCGAGGAACTTGGTTACTGAGGAAATTTTTAGTATATTATCAGAGTAAATCTGGAGGACACATGAAAATAGGAAAAAATAGTGTTGTAACATTTGATTACATTCTTAAGGACGAGGATGGCAATGTGCTTGAGGATACCGAAGGTCAGGGCTCAAGCTACCTGCATGGATACGGCAACCTGCTTCCTGCACTGGAAGATGCCCTGGAGGGACTGGAGCCCGGAGATTCCATCCAGAAGAAACTGACTGTGGACGAAGGTTTCGGAGCTTATGACGATACACTGGTCATCTCTTTCCCTATCTCTGAATTCGGCGACAACAAGCCAGAGGTGGGCCAGGAGATTCTTATGCCTAACGACGATGGCGACGACGTTATCTTCGAGGTGGTTGAGATCGAGGACGGTATGGTAACCCTGGATGGAAACCATCCATACGCCGACATGCCGCTTGACTTTGAAATCACAGTCAAAGATGTGCGCGAGGCTACTCCAGAGGAGATCGAGGCCGGTGACATCGAGTATGACGATGACTGCTGCTGCGGTGATGACGACTGTGACTGCGGTTGCCACCACCACGATGATAATGAGGACAGCGGCTGTCTTTAAAAAATTTTAGATTTTTGCTGAATATACTATGTACTAAAACAGAAAAAAAGGTTAAACTCATTGAACGTGAAATAAAAATCTCTTAAAAAGGAGTCTTGCTATGCCTTGCGGAAGAAAACGGAAAAGACATAAGATCGCAACTCATAAAAGAAAGAAAAAGCTGAGAAAGAACAGACATAAGAAGTAATTCCTCGGTTTGACAGCACCGTTAATTCGGTGTATATTATAATAAAGGAGACATGAAATGGCATATTCTATTAAGGCAGACGAATGTCTGAATTGCGGTGCTTGCGAAGGCGAATGCCCAAACGAAGCAATCAGCGAACAGGATGGAAAGAGAGTAATTGCTGCTGACAAGTGTGTTTCTTGCGGTTGCTGCAAAGATGCATGCCCAGCTGATGCAATTGTAGAAGGCTGATCATAATTTATATGATTGAAAGTCCCCGTAAGGGGACTTTTTTTTTGTTTTTTTAAAATTTTTTTCAAAAATTTGAAGCAAAATTGATTTTTTTGTTGTTATAGGAGGTATGAACATAAAGACAATGCCTCCAGAGGAGAGGCCCAGAGAAAAATTATTATCATGCGGAGCAGCATACCTTTCGGATGTGGAGCTTATGGCTGTTATGCTTGGAAGCGGCATAAGGGGAAAGGATATCTTTGCCCTTGCGGACGAGATAGTGCACCAGATTGACAGCCGTGGAATGAACATGGGGATAGAGGAGCTGATTAAGACCGATGGGCTGGGGCTGGCCAAGGCCACCACCCTGGCCGCTTCGTTTGAGTTTGCAAGGCGGCGGCTTCTGCCCAGCACTATGCGGATCCGGTTTCCCAAGGATATTCTTCCAGCAGTGGCCCACTATGCCGACCGTCCGCAGGAATACTTTATCTGCCTGTCGCTTAACGGTGCCCACGAGATTACCCACACACGTGTTGTGTCCATAGGCCTTGTGAACCGCACCATGGTCCACCCGCGGGAGGTGTTCTCGGACCCCATAAAGGACAGGGCCGCCGCCATAATATGCGCCCACAACCACCCAAGCGGCAGCACCGAGCCCAGCAAGGAGGACAGGGATGTTACCGAGATGATAAAGCAGGCTGGGAAAATACTGGGGATTGAGCTGCTGGACCACATTATTTTTTCGCCCAGAGGATATTACAGCTTTGCAGAAAGAAAAGAACTGTAGTAATATGAGGATATGGACGATAAACTGATTTTTATAAACGGTTTCAGCCGTGACGAGGTGTTTGAGATTATGCGGGCTGTCAAGAAAGTGGTAAAAGAGCCTAATGATGTGGCGTTCTGCATGGGCACCCCCGATAATATGTCATTCACAGTCAAGGAGCTTATCAGCCAGGTGACCGAAGAGCACCGGATGATGACAAAAGGAAAATGAACCATACAGAATATGGCAAGCGGGCCAGCATAATAGGGATCTGCTGCAATGTGCTGCTCTGCCTGGGCAAGCTTGCAGCGGGATATTTAAGCGGAAGTATCTCCATAGTAGCAGACGGACTTAACAATCTGTCTGATGCCTCCGGGAATGCAGTAAGCTTCTTAGGATTCAAACTGGGAGAGAAAAAGCCCGACGCAGAGCATCCCTATGGCCATGCCAGGTATGAATATCTGGCAGGGCTTACTGTATCGGTCATAGTACTGGCACTGGGGTTTTCCCTCTGCAAAGAGGCAGTTCTCAAGATTATCCACCCCGAGGATCTTACTTTCAGCTGGCTTTCCATAATCATCCTTATAATCTCCATAGCAGTAAAATACTGGATATCTTTCTTCAGCCGCAAAGCCGGAGAAAAGATAAAATCTGACACCCTGAAGGCGGTAGCCATAGACAGCAGGAACGATGTCATAGCCACCTCTGCAGTACTGGCTGGAGTTATTTTCAGCTGTTTCTCAAACCTCAAGAGGCTGGATGGAATCATCGGTCTGGCTGTTGCATTGTTCATCATCTACAGCGGCATTGAGCTGGTCCGTGATATGCTCTCTCCCCTTCTGGGTGAAAGTCCTGATCCGGAGCTGGTGAGAAAAATAGAGGAGAAAGTGCTGAGCTATCCTAAGGTGCTGGGAATCCACGACCTTATGGTCCACGATTACGGCCCTGGTCACACCTTTGCAAGCCTCCATGTGGAGATGCCCGCCGAGATGAATGTGCTGGAGAGCCACGACCTGATAGACTGCATAGAGAATGACCTTAAAGAAGATGGAATCCAGACATCTATACACTTTGACCCTATCGTCACCAAGGACAGCCGTGTCGCAGAGATGAGGACAGCAATTGCGGGCAAGATCAAGGCTTTGGATGACCACCTGACTATTCACGACCTGCGGCTTGTCATAGGGCCAACACACACCAATGTCCTATTTGACCTTGTGTTCCCCGCCGGTTTCAAAGGGGACACCGATAAAATGGTAAAAGAGGTAGAAGCTTTCATCAAGGGGCTGGACGAAAAGAACATCCCTAAAATAAAGGTGGAGCAGGGCTATACCCGTTAGCCATCCTCCTTGGGCAGGCGCCCGAAAAAGAACATTGCGAATGGCACTGTTATAGGGGCCGACAGTATAAGGGCCAGAGGCTGTGCCTCCTGGATTCCCGCAAGGCCGCGGAAGTGGGAAAGAATAAGTATGGATGGGATAAACAGAAGGCCGCTCCTGAATGCCGAAAGGAGCGATGCACCCAGCCGGTAGCCGGTGCTCTGCATAAGCATCTCGGTAACCATGCACGCAGGCAGGAGCAGGTATGCAGCAGCCTGGAGCCGCAGAGCCCGCTTCCCTATAGCCACAACTGCGGCATCATCACGCAAAAGCCTTATAAGCTGTGGTGCAAAGACAATCAGGACAATCACACCAACAACAATGATGCATTCTGCCGCCATAATGGTAAAGCGGTAGCTCTGCCGTATGCGGGAATAGCGCTTTGCTCCATAGTTGTAGGCCGACACCGGCTGGAACCCCTGCCCCACCCCCAGGGCGAAAGAGAATGTAAAGAATGTAAGCCTTGATACAATGCTCATCGCCGCCACAGCTGCATCGCCATAAAGGGCACACTGGGCATTGAGGACCACGGTGGTAAGACTGTGGAGCCCCTGCCTAAGCAGGCTTGGAAAACCGGTGGCTGCAATATTTGCCATGACAGCAGGAGATGCTTTAAGCGCCTGCCTTATAGAAAGAACACTCTCGGTCTTTCCGCGCCTGAACATGGAGAACAGGATAAACCAGCCTATAAACTGGCTTATGGCAGTGGAAAGGCCTGCCCCATATATCCCCATTTTAAAGCCGAACATCAGGATAGGGTCGCCTATCATATTTAATACTGCTCCAGAGAGCATACCTATCATGCCTAGTTTAGCCTTGCCCTCGTAGCGCAGGAAGTTGTTCAGAGTATAACTGCTGCACATGAACGGTGCAGATATCAAGATAAAGGAGATATAGGTCTTGGCATAGGGTGCAATGGTGGGGGTGCTGCCTAAAATCATAACTATAGGGTCAAGCCAGATAAAGCCGATGACCGCAATAATAAATCCCCAGAACATGGAGCCGAAGAATCCTGCAGAGGCATGGAGCGATGCATTTTCTTTATCCCCTGCACCAAGAGACCTGGAGAGGATGCTGCCGCCACCCTGTCCGAACATAAACCCGAAGGCCTGGATAATAGCCATAAAACCGAACACTATGCCGACCGCCCCGCTGGCGCTGGTCCCCAAAAGGCCTACAAAAGCCGTGTCCACTATGTTGTATAGGTTACTCACCAGCATGGTTATTATGCTGGGTACAGCCAGGCGCAGAACCAGACCCGATACCGGGGTGTCTATCATGCGGTCTTTCATTTCATGCATCCACCAGCCCTATATGGATTGCGTATTTTATAAGCTCCACCATGTTGCTGCAGTTAAGTTTCTGCATTATGTTGGTGCGGTGGTTGATCACAGTCTTTGAGCTTATGCAAAGCTCCTTGGCAATGTCACGGATCTCCCGCCCCTCGGCTAAAAGCCGCAGTATCTCCTGCTCTCTGGAAGAAAGGGTATCGTATGTGCTGTTCTCGGGCTGCTCCAACTCTTCGCCCGGAGAGATAAGGCTTGCTATAACCTTGCTGCTTATGCGGCTGTCCACATATGTCTCGCCCGACAGAACCTTCTTTATGCCATCCATAATGCTGTCCATGTCGGCCTCTTTAAGAATATAGCCCTTGGCTCCAGCCTTGAGGGATTCCGTGATATAAATAACCTTAGAGTACATTGAAAGCATGACAATTTTTGTTCCGGGAATCCTCTGTAGAATCTTTTTGGTCAGCTCTATCCCAGATGCACCGTAAAGTGAAATATCCATCACAATAAGGTCCGGGTTAAGAAAGACAGCCTTGTCATAGCCTTCCTCGCTGTTTCCTGCCTCAAAAACCTGCTCTGCAATATTTTTCCTTAAAAGCTCTGCACCTATACTGGCCCTGATAGCCGGGTGGTCATCCACCAGAAGAATTTTCTTAACCATTTTCCTTTCCTTTGAACGGAATCCGTACGCTTATCTTTGTACCTTTATCGGGCTTAGATGTCACATTAAATGTTCCGCTGTAATACTTAACCCGCTCCTGCATACCATAGAAACCGATATGCTCTTTTGTAAGGCCTTTGCCTATGCTGCTGTCAGGAAGCCCCACTCCATTGTCAGACACCGAGAACATGACAAACGGATATGAATAGATGAACTTCATAGTAACCTTGGAGGCCTTGGCATATTTTACCACATTGTTAAGGATTTCCTGGATTATGCGGAACATGCTTATCCTCATGTCCTCGGGCAGTGATATCTTGTTCAAACCAGTGCTGGAAATTGAAAGCTGTATATCTTTGGCTATAAGAATTTCAGATGCATAGCTTTTTATCACATCGACAAAATCCTCTCCCGATGCTCCAGAAGATATGAATGGAATAAGATTGAATGAGATATCCCGGGCCTCATCTATGATGGCAGAAATCTCGCTTGAAATATGCTCCTTATGGCCGGCAGGAATCACTGAATCGGTATAAGCTTTAAGCTCCCTAAGACGGTGAACCAGACTGTCGTGTATATCTATGGCAATGCGCTTTCGCTCATCATCTCTTATGTGGATAATGGTCTTGGCCATCTTCTGCATCTCCTCTTCCCGCTCAAGACGCTGCTCGATACGGGCATTCCGGAATATTGCAAAAGAAGAGATTAAGATAAGAATGACAACAATCGCATAGGACATAAGAAGATTCTGGCGCTGCTGAGTCCTGTTTACCCGCTGGCAGAAATGGCGTAAAAGCCCGAAGAAACGGTCCATCTCCTGAGTATCCCTGGCAACCCAGAGAACAAGGGTGGCAAACTCGCTTAAGTTTTCACCGGCCTGAAGCAGACCGGTAAGTTTAAACTGTATATTCTGCCAGTTGTAGACCAGGACTCGCCTGATATCGTGCACCTGAGGATACTTTCGCTCTATCTTCTCAAATGTGTTGTCGTCGGAAATCTGTTCCATCGAGAAATCAAAATCCTCAAAATCCCTTATAAGCTTTTCCTGCTCAGCAGAACGGCCTGGTGAAGGAGATGTGACATATGAGAAAACAGATGTACGCAGAATAAGCCAGTTTTCGTACATGGTGTCAACTTCAGAGTTCTTTAATACAAAACTTTCCTGGCTGAAAAAAGATATGGTGATTGTATAAATCACTATGCTTATCAAGAATATTTCGACGCATAAGAGAACTGCAATTTTTCTAAGATTCTTGAGGTTTATTATCACCTTGCTTTCTCCTAAAAATAAAAAACCTTGTACTATAATATACACCATAATACAAGGTTATGTCTTAAAAGAGAATTATTTTTACTTGCACCAGCGGTAAATAGTCACAGCCAGAACCTTTATGCTCTTGATATAGTCATCAAGACTTATGTATTCATCGGTGCTATGCGCCATCTTTATGTCGCCTGGCCCATATACTATGGCAGGTATATTTCCCTGGTTGCCAAAGTGCCGGGCATCGCAGCCGCCGCCAAGCTGGGTTATGACAGGCTCTTTGCCAATCACATCCCTGATTGCATCCTCTGTAAGAGTCTTAATATCCTGCTTGTCGGCAGGGAGCATATACGCATCATCATAATGCTGGAACTTAATTACAGGTGGATTGCTCTTAAGCCATTCATCATCTACATTCAGCACAGCCTCTTTAAGCATCTTTTTAACTTTGACTATTCCATCCTTGCCAGTTCCCAGCCCAGGAGAGAAATATGCAACACCGTTTATGACACACTCTGCTGCGGTGGCAGTAGCATAGGTACCTCCTTTGATTGTACCAATGCACAGAGACATCATGGTTTTTTCCTTATTAAGTCCTTTCTCAAGGCTTATGAGGCTATCCACCACAAGAGCTGCCTTCTCTATGGCACTTATACCGAATGGTTTGTTATTCTGCCAACGGGATCCAGCATGGGTTTCGTGACCTTTGATCCGTACTTCCCAGTAGACACCGCCACCATTTCCATTCAGAATTACATTTCCACCTGGGCCTGCAGGCTCGGTGACAATTGCAGCATCAGCGGTATAGCCATCTGCAACAATACCAAGGGCACCACCGCCAGCATGCTCCTCGTTCACTACAGTCTGAAGCATAATATCGCCAGAGAGCGGAACTTTTAGGGCGGTCAGCGCCTCAACTGCACTGACCATTGCGGCAACACCACCTTTCATATCCACTGCTCCGCGACCATAGAGCTTCCCATCTGCTATCTCGGCACCGAACGGGTCATGATGCCATTTGCTTAAGTCTCCTACCGGAACTGTATCGATATGACCGTTTAAGATAAGGGATTTTCCACCTCCCTTTCCTTTCAGTTTACCAATCAGATTAGGCCGGTCTTTGTAGGATTTAAGCCTGTCATAAGGCGATGCCATAAGCTGCTCATAGGTGAACTTGTCCTCGGTCATAAGAGGCATGTCCAAGCCTTCCTCTCCGATAGACGGCACCTGTGCCACCTCTGGGAAAAGTTCGAACATCTTCTTTACGTCAGCCTCTTTCAGCTCCGCCTCAAGCCCTAAACCAACTATCTTGTCCCGGACAAACTCCTGAGCCTTTTTCTCATAGCCTGTCACACTGTTAATTTTGACTAGATCCCCAAGGAACTTGATAAAATTATCACGGTGTTCATCTACATACTGTAAAAGCTGTTGTTCAATTTTATCCATATTGTCTCCTTATGCAATTGCCTTGTTTGCTTTTTTCTCTTTAAAGTATCTTGTCCAGTGCAGGAAAGAACCAGCTGCAAAGAGAACTGCCATTGAAGCAAGAGCATACTGTTTGAATATGAAGAAACTCAGTGTACACAATGTGAACAGTGCCATCTCTATAATATTCATCTTTGTCATCCAGAATCTCTGTGGAACGATGATCACTGGGAACATAAAGAGCATAAACTCAACTATGCATTTTAATACTTCCAAGATCGGAGCGTTTAACAGAAGACCTGGCCATACTACGAACATGAATGGCAGCACGTAGATGAACGGTGCCATTGTCATAGCTGTGATACCAACCTTCATAGGCTTTGCTCCAGCAATACCGGCTCCAACGTATGCAGAAAGACATACTGGAGGAGTTATTGCAGAAAGAATAGCCACATAGAATACGAACAGGTGTGCAGCCAGAAGAGGAGCACCCAGCTGTACCAGAGCAGGTACACCGAGAGCGGCCAGAACTATGTATGCAGCCAATGTAGGAAGACCCATACCAAGGATTACACACATAAGTGCTGTGAATGCAAGTCCAATGTAGAGGTTTCCATTGGCAACAGCCAGAATTCCGTATGCAAGCCGTTCACCAAAACCTGTCATAGACATAATTCCGACAATAAGTCCACATCCTGCACAAGAGGTAGTGATAGGAATCATGATTTTAGATGCCAATGCCAAAGCATTAAAAATCTTTCTTATTCCAACCCTTTTTCCCTTGAAAGGAATATAACTTACTACCAGTGCTACAATAGAGTACATTACAGCAAACTGGGTACTGAACTGGAGAGCCAGCAGAATAACCAGTACTGTAATAGGAATTAACAATGGTATTACCTTCTTTGCAGATTCCTTAAAATCAGGAAGCTGATTCTTAGGAAGTCCAGTCATACCCTGCTTGCGGGCACGGACATCAACTACAAAGAACATACATGCAAAGTAGAGTACCGACGGCAGGAATGCTGCAATGCAGACAGCCCAGTAGGTACTTCCTGTATACTCTGCAATTACGAATGCAGCGGCACCCATGATAGGCGGCATAAACTGACCTGCAGTTGAGGATACTGCCTCAATTGCAGCAGCCACATGACGCTTGAATCCCATGGAAATCATAAGCGGAATAGTCACAGAACCAGTTGTCGCAACGTTTCCACTGGAACTTCCAGAAAGCATTCCCATGAAGCCGCTGGATACTACAGCCACTTTTGCTGGTCCACCAGTAAGGTGGCCAGCAATGGCTTTAGAGAAATCCATAAATAGGTTTGTGGCATTAGAAATCTTTAAGAATGCTGCGAACAACATAAAGAATACAATCTGTGTACAGGCCGTTGACATAAGATCGCCCATCATTCCTTCTGTTCCGATTACAACTTGAGTTACCAAGTCACTTGGGGCAAACCCGACGTGAGCAAAGAATCTGGGCATATATGGCCCAAAGAATGCATATAATAAGAAACAAATAGATATAATGGACATAGCCATTCCGATTGATCTCCTGATTGCTTCAAGTGTTAAAAACAAGAAACAGAAAGTCAAGAAAACTTCGTATGGCTGTGGATCTGGATAGATGTACAAAGGAACCCATCTCATTTTTGCCCAGACACTTACAGCTATTGTCAATATTATCAACAACAAGTTAAATATTGTCTCAATCTTTTGGTTCTTGAAAAACTTAGAAGGATAGACAATAAAAACTATTGTATACATAAGCATAATATGAACTGGCCGCTGAATATCCGGTGAGAATGCAAACGCAAAAATCTCAAAGATAGGTATTCCTGTAGCTAAGATGCCAATTACAAAAAGAAATTTCTTTATCCAATCATGCTTGAAAAAGGCGGTTACACCCTTGAAGTCATTATCATCATAGATGTTGACTCCCATCTCTTTTTCAAGTTCTTCCAGCTCTGCTTTACTAAATTGTTTTACTTCAGCCACAACAGACCTCTCGTTTTATTTAATTATTCCTTTTTCCTTGAAATACTTCAGAGCACCTGGGTGCATTGGAATTGGCAGTCCACCCTGTGGGTCATCTCTGTTGATCCATGGAACGTTGCTTGGCATAGCTTCCTGCAGGAAGTCCCAGTTTTCCCACCATACTTTTGTGAATTCATAAGCCTGATCTTCTGGCAGAGAGTCGAGACACATAATGAAATATGTACTCTGGAACTGCTGAGCATCTGGAACATTGAACTCGGATCCGAACTGTGTGGATGAATAGTATGGATATTTTTCAATAAATTTCTTAGCAAGAACGTCATCTGTAGGAACAAATTTAATTTTTCTTGCTGTGCAGATTTCCTTGAGTTTAGAGTGTCCGTGACCGAATGCATAGATAAGACAGTCTGCCTGTCCGTCGATGAACATTCTGGTTGCATCGTTCTTCATGATTCTGTAAACTCTGGAATTCTGCTCATTTACTCCTGCCCAGCTCAACAGATCCATGAATGCCATTCCATCTGGTTCTCCTTCAACAAATGTTGCAATACTCTTGCCCTTAAGATCAGCGAGTGTATTGATATTGGAATCTGCATTTACAACAATGTTGAATACTCCAGGCCAAATTCCGAACAGAATTCTTACATTCTGAGGTTTATCCCATGGTGCATTACCCTTAAGGGCAGCATAGGCACCAAGAGGCTCGCCCAATGCCAGCTGAGCTTTTCCCTCTGCCATAGTCTTGATACTCTCGTTGGTAAGTCCAGGAGATGCGCTGTTCATAGCAATAAAGTTTGTGTTGTCTGTAATCAGTTTTGCATATGCAGCACCGCAGGCATACCACGATCCACCGATCGATGATGACTTGATGACGATAAACTGCTTTCCGCCCTCGCCACCTTCGCCTTTTTCCTTACTTCCACCGGCAAATACCATGCCAGCTGTGAGAATAAGAACTAAAGCAAACATTAATACTTTTTTCATATTTCTCTCCTTTATTATTGGTTTCTTTTATGATAAATCCCCAAATCTCTGCCGTAAATGGGAAAATTTCCCAAATTCCCGAACCCGGAAAACATTTTCCCAAAAGGTTTACAGAAAGCCCCGTAGCCGTTATATTAAAGGAGGAGAATCATATGATGAACGACAAGGTAAGCCGGCTGGGCCTTCTATTTATAATAGTAGGCTTTTTCATGCTGTGCGTAAGCTATGCCATAGAGAATTTTGACATACTCTACTCTGTCGATCCAGGCTATTTATCTGCCCTGGGGGGCTTTACCCTTACTACCGGCATGCTTATCCTGGCAGTTACCGGGACTTTCTACATCCTAAGGATGCTTATCAAGCGTTTTACCAAGAAGTAATTTATGAATCTTCTAGACCAGGTACAAAATCGTATCTATTGACAACCTTCACGACTAACGAATAAAATACAAGCACTTAAGAGGTCTTTGCGGGTGTCGTATAGTGGTAATACCCAAGCTTCCCAAGCTTGTGTCGGGGGTCCGATTCCCCTCGCCCGCTTATTTATTATGACAGGACTGGTAATGGAAGGCGGAGCCATGCGGGGTATGTTCACCGCTGGTGTCTGCGATGTGCTTATGGAGCACGGCATAACCTTCGACGGCGCAATCGGGGTCTCGGCCGGCGCCACATTCGGCTGCAACTATAAATCGCACCAGATAGGCCGTGTAATACGGTACAATAAGCGTTTTGCCCACAACTGGCGGTACTGCAGCCTCCGTTCCCTTTTCCTGACAGGCGACTTATATGGCGCCGACTTCTGCTACAACGCTATTCCCAACAAGTTCGACCCATTCGACTACAAGACCTATGCCGAAAACCCTATGCGTTTTTATGTAGTGGTATCCGACTGCATTACTGGAGAGCCTATCTACAAAGAGCTTCCTACCTGCCTGGGGAATCAGCTTACCTGGATGCGGGCCAGTGCCAGCATGCCTCTGGTATCAACAGTGGTCAAGGTGGACGGCTACAAGCTTTTAGATGGCGGAATGACAGACTCTATCCCACTGGCCAAATTCCAGGAGATGGGATATTCAAAGAATGTTGTAATACTTACACAGCCTAAGGATTTTATAAAAGAGCCCGACTCCCTCTTAAAGCTGATGCGCCTGTCGCTGCGCCGCTATCCTAAGCTGCTTGCCAGGATGGAGAACCGCCATATCGAATACAACATGCAGCACGATTATGCATTCCAGCAGGAGAAAGAAGGCAAGGCCATAGTTCTGTGTCCAGAAAAAGCGCTGGGAATATCGCGCATTGAGCACGACCCTGACAAGCTCCAGAGTGCCTACGATGCCGGACGCCATGTCGCAGAGAAACGGTTTGAAGATATCAAGTCCTTCCTGTCGTCTGAAACTACTTTTCTTTAACCGCTTTCCCTGTCATGTGCTCTGGAATAAGCTCAAGGCATGTGACCATAGGGCCGCTTTTAGCAACCATCTTCTCAACCACATCATGCGATAATCCGAATCTATAGCTCAGACGGCGGCAGATATCAAGGGCCTTGGCGTGATCTTCCACTATCTTTATACGGCCGAACACAATCACGCTCTTAAAATGGAGGAACCAGCTTTCGGCATCGGGAGTTCCTTTATCCATAACGCAGAACGAGACCTTGTCGTGCCTCTTTATCGAGTCTATCTTATGCCCTTCGCCTGCACCATGGAAGTAGATGTGGCCGTCATCTTCGGAATAATAGAAGTCGAGAGGAACTCCGTAGGGGTAATCATCATCTCCAAGAAGCGACAGTACGCCGCGGACCTCGTTTTTAAGGATAGCGATGCAATCCTCTTGCGTAAGCTGCTGCTTGAAACGGCGCATAGGTCTGAACATATTACCTCCTGCGGCCGAAAAGCCGCTCTGCAGGATTTACCTTGAAACGGACAACAAAATAAAGATATGCAAAAGCAAAGCCGCCCAAGTGGGTCAGGTGGGCAACTCCGGCATTGTAACCGGTAAGCTGATACACAATCTCAAGCACGGTGTAGCCCAGTATCAACACAGGTGCCGACATAGGAATTATGCCGAACAGGAACACTGTGGAATCGGGATAGATTACTGCATAGGCCAGAAGCACCGCAAACAGGGCTCCCGAGGCACCCAGCAGAAAGACGCGGAAGTAGCCGGTGTTCACATAGACAAAGTAAGAGAAAATGCCGGCAAGGGTACCACATACTAAATAGAACAGAAGGAATTCCTTGCTGCCAATAGACTGCTCCACCGCGATACCAAAAAAGTAGAGACCCAGCATATTAAAGAACAGATGGCTTAAGCTTCCATGGACAAACATGTAGGTGACAAACTGCCAGTACATATGATGATGGCTTACATTGATAGGGTTCATGGCCAGGTAAGAGGCTAACCTGCTGTTCATTGAGGTAAGCAGGAAGACGACCACGTTGGCTATGATTATATAAAGGCACCAGTTGTTGTAGACATAGCGGAATCTGGTGGAAAGAAGGTCCCTGATTTTCATCTATTTTCTCCTTTGAAAGGCTTGAGGAATGAATCAAAGAGGACACCTATCTCGCCCAGGACCGGACCAGAAGGATAAAAGTCCATTATAGTCTTCCGGCTCTCTTCCAGAATAGAAAGAGCCTTTTCACGTGCCTTTTCTATAGCACCTGTGGCTTCGATTATAGCAATGGCTTCCTCGACAGCATCGCCTGCCTTCTCTATGCCATTCTCTCCTGCGTAGGCAAAAATCTCTTTAAGATGCTTCATATCGCCGCCCATCTGGCTGCAAAGTATTACCGGCAGGCTCTTCTTCCCCTCCACAATGTCGTCGCCACGCTTCTTGCCAGGGTTTCCGGTGGTCAGGTTTCTTACATCATCCAGAATCTGGAACCCTACTCCCATCTGAGTACAGGCCTTTCCTATCGCAAGGGCAACCTCTTCGGAACTGCCGCCGGCTCTCACGCCCAGACGCCCCGAAAGCTCAGAAAGAGCCCCTGTCTTGAAGCTGCACATAGTCATGTATTCATCAAAAGTCGGGATATAGTCCTTATCACGGTGCCACAGGATATCAAGCCCCTGCCCTATGTGGAGATGTGTCATGCTTTCGGTGTAATAGCGGTAGGCTGCAAGCTTTATATCACCGGCGAAACTGCTTGAGTCTATGCACACATGGGGCAGGAAATAAAGGAAGTTGCCTGTGTTTATCGAGACATCAGTGCCATATAGCAGGTGGACTGCCGGCTTGCCACGGCGCCAGTCGGATGAATCTTCGATATCGTCTATAATCAGGGTGCCATTATGAGGCAGTTCCACCAGCGGAGTAAATGCCAGGATGTCGTCGTCGGTGCGGTACAGCTGGTAAAAGAGCATCATTAAAAGTGGACGCCACCGTTTGCCGCCCCGCCCTACAAGGTCGCAGGCAGGCTTATTTATCTGATCAAGGAAAGCGTCCTTGACCTGAACTGGTCCCATGACCGACTCCTTCCAGCAATTATTCACTTTTTCAGGAAGAATGGTCTGTAAATATTCTTCAATTTTTGTTAATCTCATCATATATAATGTAAGGGTAATAAGGATTTAGTTCAAGATGAAAAAAGGGACATGGGACGACGATTTTTATACCAAGAAGGCGCAGAAAGAGGGTTACCCCGCCCGCTCGGTCTACAAGCTTGAGGAGATTCAGCAGAAATTCAATGTTATAAAGAGGGATTTCAGGGTACTGGATGTGGGTGCCGCCCCCGGCAGCTGGACCATGTATATAATGAAAATTCTGGGGGATAGCGGTTTCCTTTCTGCCATCGACTTAAAACCTTTGAGCATAACTGTAAAGAATCCCAACTTTTTCTTTGTACAGGGCGATGCCTTTGACCAAGCCAATATTAAGCTATTGGCAGAGAAAGGGCCCTACAATGCAGTGGTAAGCGATGCCGCCCCATCCACCACCGGCAACAGGATAGTGGACACTGAGCGTTCTATCCAGCTTATAGAGTCAATCTACGACACCGCACTGCAGGTGCTGATACCAGGCGGCAACTTTGTGTTTAAGATGTTCCAGGGGGGCAGGGAGAAAGAGACCTTGGAAAGCATGAGAAAGCATTTTAATTCTGTCAAGATTCTTAAGCCCCAGGCATCGCGGAGCAATTCGTTCGAAACCTTTGTTATAGGACTTGGAAAGAAGGCTTAAAGCAGCCCTTTACCACCCCTCCCGCCCAGGATCTTGCCCCCAGCGGCAAGACCCAAGGCAATGGCGGCTACCCCCACCACTGCCTTAAGGACCGTGTTGACCTGGCTCGACTCTTTAGTTCCATACTTGCACCAGTGGGTAAAGTGCTCGCAGTTGTTGAATGCAATGTTGTACTCGCCATGCATCTTGCCCAGCATGCTTTTGGCCCTTTCCACAACACGGTCCGGCGGGAAGGCGCCCGGCTCATCCGATTCTTCCACATAGAGGCCCGAACCATCAAGAAAATCGATAATGGAGGTCTCGATTATCTTAGCCTTGTTGGCATCCAGCTCTATACCCATGCCGGCAGAATAGTGGATGACCCGGCCGTCTCCGATATAGATGCCATAATGGTTGTATAACCCCCGGTGAGCAACTACCACATCGCCAGGGAGTGGAACTTTCTCTGTAATTTCTTTCATATAATAAATATACAAAAAATGTCACCCTGAAACAAGTTCAGGGCAACAGATTTAATTAGCCAGGCGACTTATCAGGAACGACCTGCAGTAGTCCACCAGCTGGCGGCGCTTGCCCCAGGCACGGCGGAAGTTGGTAGGATCAATCAGCCTTATATGCTTGGTCAGCTCGTTCTCCTGGAACCGCCAGCCATGGTATTCAGCCAGATCTTTCCAGAATACAAATCCGCCTGCAGTAATAAAATCTATATTGAAATATCCCTGTATCTCTTTTAGAAGCTCAGGATGCTCTGATACAACCTCCAAAGTTCTTTGGAGGATTTCCGCATCGGTCATAGCATTTATCTTCTTGGCTCGGATACCGTTTAGGCTGAAGCCCAAGTACCAGTGCAATGACCTTAGAAGCGGCGCAAACCTGTTTTTGCAGTCATCGTAGCCACGTTTCATACGCCGCTGCACACCGGAAGCAGAAAAATCCAGGATGCCAAACCAGTTGTCTCCCAAGTTCACAGTAGGATGGATTACCACAGTGTTTATCCCTATGCCGGAATAATCCACATGGTAGCTCCGCTTAAGGTTCACCACGATAGCATCGGTGCAGCCCTCTTCCAATAGCGGCTTTATAGGGACCTCATCGCCCCATCCGCCGTCGATATAGTTATGGCCGAAAATTTTCTCTCCCTGGAATACAAGGGGGATGGCGCTGGTGGCACACAAAAGCTGCTCCACGGTTTCCTTATCGTAGTTATTCAGGCAGAAGCTTTCGGCTTCTTTGCTGTCGGTGTTAAGGCAGGTGGCATATATTTTTTTCTTAAGGCCTGGAAGCTTGCCGAAATCCAGCTGCTCCATAATTCTATAAAGGCCTTCGCGGCTGAAGATAGCACCAGAACGCCTGGTCTGGGATTTGAAATCGAGGATGTTGCTCTCAAGCTGGGTGGTCCATATGTCTACAGCGGTATCAAAGTCGCACAGGCTAAGCAGGACAGCGTTGAGTGCCCCTACCGAACTGCCCGAGATAACAGATATTTTCTTAGTCAGGCCTATCTCTGCCAGGTACTTCCAGACACCGAGCTGATAACTCCCTTTGCCGCCACCGCCTGCCAGCACTAAGCCGATTTTACGCTTGAAAAACATAGTATCAGTTTACACAAAATAAAAATGCCCTGCAAGAAGCAGGGCCTCCAGTCATCAATCATGCGCTTTCCCGCTCAAACTGATGCGCCACTGACCAGCCAGCAGCCTCAATCATCGCAATGCTAATAGCTGGTGCCACAATCTGACCAAGTCCAGGCACAAGCTTTGACAACTCCCTTGCCATCACCTTCATCGGCTGCTTCAAGGTTGTCCGCTTGATTGCCGCAATCGCAATCCCTTCAGCCACAGACTCTGTGACACTGCCCCCAAAGACCCCTGCCAGAGCCATTGTCATGGTAGTCATAGCAACAAGGTCTGCTGCCACCCCAAGCCCAGGAACAGGAATGGCGTTTCCTGCCCCACAAGCAACTGCGTGTCCGTGGATAATCCCATGGCACATATTCATCTGTTCTTCAGTCATATCAATTCTCCTTTCTTAATTCGAGTTCTACACGGCTTAAGCCATGTCTGTTTTTCATTGTTCCTATCCGGTAGTCCCAGATTCTTTTCCAACCAAAGTTTCTACGCGAGTACAAAAACTTAATCGAAGTGAAGTACCTGCTTCCAATCATTTCAATTTCATCTTTGTTAAAACTTTTTAATCTAATCATAACTTTATATTAAAATAATAAAGTTTTTATGTAAAGCGATTTTTTAGAATTTTTTATAAAGTTTTTGTTGCACTCAAGAAAAAATAAGTGTATATTATTAAAAAGGAAAGAATTATGAAACCAAATAGCAACCTTGAAAAAGAAGTTTCCATAATGCAAGACCATTTACAAGAACTTAGAAAACTGGCGGGTTGGTCAGTAGACGAACTTAGCCAAAAAATGGGCTTAACCAGGCAGGCGGTTTATGCCCTGGAGAACGGCCAAGCCAAGATGAACCAACTTCATTATCTGGCATTAATTCATTTATTCTCAATTGAATGTGATTACCACAAAGAAAACAAAGCCCTTGCAGCTGTCTTAAATCTTCTGTTCAACGATACTGATAATTACATTGCCAAGAAAGAAGAATATGACCAAAAAATTTTCGGAATAGCATCGATGGGAGCTGTAACAACCAGTACCACTGCCATTGTCCTTGGCGCATTACTCGGGCCACTTGGCCTTATAGGCGCCAGTGCAGTCGGCCTTTCATCAGCGTTATCTACAAAACTACTGGGGCTCGGCAAGAAATAACAATCAGACGCACTTAAGCGTCTCAATGCTATCCTCCTCTTTATCACCACAAATCACCATAATCGCAATTATCATAGTAGCTACGGAAATCATCTCTATACTGCCCCTGGTGACAACCATAAAAATCATCCCAATAACTACAATCCTGACAATGGCAGTAGTAGCTTGCCTTACAGTTGTCATCATCTTCAGTTTTTCATAGTACTATAATTCAATAGAAGAGTAGAATTTCTGTTACAAGAAATAAGATATCTAAAACAATTCAAGTTCCTTCATAACGAACTTTATATAAGGTATTTCTTCTTTGAAAAGGCAAATAGAAAATAGATAATATAAAAATAAAGTTTTATACAGATGTCATTAATTCAGATATTAGACTTTTAATTCATCAATAAATCATACATTAATTCCGCAGTCAAATCTATAGGAGTTTTATGACCATCTAATAAATCTTTATATAAATCATTCTTTCCTTTTTGTAATTGTTGTACTTTCTCTTCAATAGAATCCTCAACAATCATCTTGTATATCATTACATTTTTTTTCTGACCAATTCGATATATTCTATCTTCTGCTTGTTTTTCAATTGCTGGATTCCACCATGGATCATATATTATAGCTGTATCGGCAGAAACAAGATTCAACCCTGTACCTCCTGCTTTTAAACTGATAAGGAACACCCCATTCTTACTAGCCTCAAATTCATTCACGAGATCCATTCGATTGTTTGTTTTACCATCCAAATAAAAGCAATTATAATGTCGTCGAATAATACATTTCTCTATAATTTTAAGCATTTTGGTAAATCGGCTAAAAATAACAACTTTATGCCCTGATACATATAAGCTTTCTAAAATTTCTAAGAGTAAATCAAATTTAGCAGACTCTCTGCAACCGGTTGGGTTCAGTTCTTTATCAAGAAGCTGTGGATGACAGCATATTTCCTGCAGATACAACAACCCATTCAACATAATGCTATTAGTTTTTATTTCAAATCTATCGTTTTTTCTATTTATTTCATGCCGAATACTAAATAACATGTTGTCATATAATTCTTTTTGGCATGTATCCATCTTACAATATAATATCTGTTTTTGCTTTTTGGGGAGATCTTTAAGAACATCTTCCTTCATCCTCCGGAGAAGAAATGGTGAGGTAATTCGCTTGATCTTCTCAATTCTATGCTGATTATTAGTATCTTTCAAAATAAAACTTACTTTGCTCAAAATATTGGGATTAATAAGCTGCATAAGCCCCAAGTATTCCATAATATTATTTTCAACTGGAGTTCCAGTAAGAATAATTCTTGTCTTTGCCTTGATTTTCTTTATTGCTCTATATATTTTTGTTTTTGAATTTTTTATGTTCTGTGCTTCATCAATTATAAGATTTTCAAATTCAATTTTTATAAGTTTTCCAATATCATTTAAAATTGTTCCATATGTTGTGATTATTACCTTATGTTTCTGAATGTCACTCTCATTTCTTCCAATTCCATGATAAATAAAGAAATCAGTATTCGGAGAAAATTTTAAAAATTCCTTTTCCCAGTTGGCTAATAGAGTTTTGGGTACAATAATAATACTTTTTGTATCTTTCATACTACTATCAGATAGATATGCTATTATCTGCAAGGTCTTCCCTAAACCCATATCATCTGCAAGGCATCCGCCAAATCCATTCTTACGAAGAGAAAGCAACCACCTTACACCATTTTTTTGATATCCTCGTAATATTTTTATCAACTTATCATCAATAACCATTGAAACAGCATCATAATCAACCAATCTATCAAGATCCTTTATAATACCATTGCCACATTCTTGAGCTATTTCTATCGCATCAACTAGTTTATTTTTATTTATACGAAGTGTATTCCCTAATCTATCACCTGTTTTTAATGCAGAGCCTAAAGCCTCTGGAACAATTATCATTTTTCCATTGAATTCCAACCAAGTATCTCTCTTTAGCCGAAAATTGACTAAATCAGCTATATTTACCTTTTCATCTTCAAGTTCAATATCTCCTTTTATATCAAACCAATCTATCCCATATGAAATATGAATATTAGAAAAATCGCTTTTAACAATTTGAGTTTTCTTATCAATAAAAACACTAATCCCCTCGAAAACCAAGTTTGCAATATCTCTATTAAAGTTTTTTCCGCTGTAAATAAATCCCGTCCCCCGAACATAACTCCAATTATGCTTCTTAATAATTATGACGACACTCTCTTCAAATCCATAATCACGATAATTGGAATCCAACTGTCGCTCTTTATCCTCATAATTAACGCTAATGTCATCATAGTCAAATACTAATTCTAATGGATGTTCTTTCATATTGATATTTACATATGCTTTAGCTATAATCTGTCTAGCAGTATCAATTACATCAGTTTCTTTTATAAGTAAAAACAAATTCGTCTTATCATATGCAATCTTAACTTTTCCAATCTGTAAATAGTCAAGGCCCGAATGTTCTTTATAATAAACGTTATTCACTTGGAACATTGGTGTGGTTTTATCATGGTAAAAAAGGCAGCCCATTTGGGCAAATTGAATTAATTTATACAAATTGGAATCAGAAATTATATGTTGATATTTATTAATTTGGACATTGATTGGAGAAAACAAGAATTCTTTTATTGAATTAAACTCATAGGGAGAAAGATTATCCACTTGATTTATTCCATAAATATTAGCATTCCGTAGCAAACCAGAAAACTGTTGCTTCTTTAGGTGCGGAATTGTTCCTTCATAAGTTTCAAGAACAATTTTCCCTTTTTTTTTGCTTTCTGATATGTTAATATTTAGTATCAAATCTGCCATAATATATCTTCACCTAACAATTTTGAAAAAAAATAATATGCAACGCCAGCATAAATCCAATCATCTTTTATTCATAAAAAAAATCATTACATTTTATCATTTTATCATATATTACTTCTTTTTTATCACATATGTAGTGCCATTCCCCCCGATGAATACCAACATCTTTAATTCCTTCATATTCTAATCGGCAACCACCACCACAAATATAACGAATTTCACAATTCTTGCATTCTGCTGTATTATCTACAGAAGTATCCATCATTATTTTATCTGATTCTGCAAACAATTCTTTAAAGTTTGTATTAAGTATATTAATTCTGCTGACCAATTCATGTATTCTATTACACCAAAAGACCTGCCCATCTGCCGAAATACTAATTCCCCCGAAACCACAGTTTTTTCTTAAAAAGTGATTCTCATAATTTAAAACAAAAGTCTCAGTATAATAATTGGGATATAGTCTTTCTACAAGATTTCTTAAGATTTGCTTATAGTTTTTATTTTCTTCCTTTGTCATACAAACTTCCCTTCCAGGAATAAGTTCTAAATTGAACTTAATAAATACTTGAGGATACTTTTTAATTAATTTTCTTGCAAAAGGTTCAAAATTATCAACAAATTCAGTTAAATTATCATACAATGGAGTAACCGCAACAGATACTTTTGTTCCAAGTGCACTAAAATCTTTCACACATTGAATTGCCTTGTCAAATCCATCATATTGCCTTACTTTATAGTAAGATTCCTTGTCGTAGCCATCTATACTAATTTGTATTTCGTCTATATAACTTCCCAATTCTTGGATTTTCTTTTCATCCCATAATACCCCGTTACTAAGGACAGTAACTACAAGTCCTATCTCGTGAGCATGTTTAATAACTTTCTCAAACCCCTTATATACCGTCACTTCGCCACCAGTAAACGAAACACCATGTCCACCGTTTTCCTTAAAATCATTAAGTACTTTCATCCATTGCTCACATGGTAATTCATTCACAATGATGTCTCCTGCAAACATATAGCAATGCTTACAATGTTGATTGCAATTATTTGTTAGGTATATGTATATGTCCCTAACTTTATTATCTTTGCATTTAGGATTCTCAAATTTTTTTGCCTCAATTTGGGTTATAACATTAATAACAGCTTCCTCTTTCCCTATTTTCAAAGTTTCTTCTACAGTATATCCTTCGGTAAGCAATTGAAAAGCCCTGAATTCTTCATAGTCCTTAAGGACTAGCCAAGAGATACCCTCTGAGTTAATTATTAGATAAAAACCCTTATACTTGCATGTCACAAGCCCTTTAGGGAAGTGATATACCTTATTTATTTCTATTTCAGTTTCTCGGTCATTTTCTTCATAGCCGAGGTTTTTCTTCTTGTTTTTCATCATATAGACCATTTATACATCGATAACTAAAGAAAAGCGTGACAATAATGCCACGCTTTTCTCAATACGAGTCAAGTTGTCAAATCAAAGTTAGTTTTGATTTTTATCACAACTTTTGAAGCAGTACATGCTATTAATCCTAGCATCTTTCTTCACTTTCTTGTTCTTCCAAGTGATCTTGATTTTCTTCATGGAAGTGTACCTCCAAATATAAAAATTTAAAGTTTAGCTATAAAAAACAAACTTGTCGTTTATACTATTTATAATACATTCTTCATAAAAAATCAAATCTCTGATATCAAATATGACAAATACCTTCGGCACTCCGCGATATCATCCTTATGCATTATAGAATTCGCACTGTGTATATGACTGCATGGAATAGAAATTCCCAATTCCTCATAACCATTATCTACTTCATTAGAAATAACAAGTTCGCTTGTACCACAATCGCTTACTTCCATCTGAAATATTATTCCATTGTTAGAAGCAATTTCTATTGCTCGTCCAACACATGCAGGACTTGATAATCCCATGCTATCTGAAATCTTTATGCCAACTCCATTTGAAAGTTTAAGGCTATTTCTATCTCCAACACACGATGCGTCAATAGTAATACATATATCTGGTTGAATTGAAGTATTAAGAACACGGGCTCCTCGCATATTTGTTTCTTCCATAACAGAAAAGCAAAAATATGTGTCATTTTTCAATGATTTGCATTTTGATATAATATCCCACAAACAAAAACACGATGCCCTATTGTCTAAAGCTTTTCCTATAAAGAACTCTTCCGTTTCTTGCAATGGAATATCAAAGGTGAAAACATCTCCCGGCGACACTTTATCTAAAGCATAACTATCATTTATCTCTAAAACAAGATTATCATAATTATAAGGTTTCATGTGTAATGGATCTTTAGCATATATTACTCCTTTTAATCCATTATCAAAAATAACCCTTTGCTGATGTGCATTCCAAGTTTTAATATTCCCTAAACTCTTCAAAGAGTATTGCCCTTTGGAAATTTCCGCAATAATCTGAAACCCAACTTCATCTACATGAGCTCGAGCCAATATCTTTTTTTTGCTATCTTCTCCCTTAATAAAAAACACTAAATTTCCCACACTATCAATGTGTATTTTACCATAGTCCAAAGTTTCTAGCTTTTGATAAAGAAAGTTTATTAATTGTTTCTCATAACCTGAAACAGCAATCATATTACATAATGCTTCAAGCAAATCTTTCCCCGCCCTTTATAAATGAATAATAATCTAATAATAGCTTAATTTTATTATTTATGTTATTTTATGTTAATCACTCATTTTGTTCAAGGCTAATACATTTTTTCAACAAAAAAAATCACCCCGAGAAAACCCGGGGTGACGATATAGCTCGAAGTACTAAAACTTACTGAGCAAGCTTAGCCATTGCAGCATCCACCTGAGCCTTGACAGCATCGGATGTAGAGCACAGAGGCAGGCGGTAAGCTTCTTGGATCATGCCAGCCTTGGCCATTGCATACTTGATTGGCACTGGGTTGGTGTCGGCAAACTCTGCACGGAAGAATGGGAGCATCTTGTAATGGAGCTTCTTAGCCTCTTCCAGGTTGCCAGCCAGTGTTGCGTTACACAGTGCATTCATCTCCTTTGGATACAGGTTGGATGCTACAGATACAATTCCCTTTCCGCCCATTGCGATAAGGAGGAAGCCCAGGTTGTCGTCGCCGGAGAGCACTGTGAATGTGTCTGGCTTTGCAGCAATCAGGTTCATCATCTGGTTCACGTCGCCGCTTGCTTCCTTTACAGCCTGGATGTTTGGATGCTTTGCCAGGCGGAGCATTGTAGCGTTGTCGATGTTCTTTCCTGTTCTTCCAGGGATGTTGTATACAACCATTGGAATATCAACTGCGTCTGCGATAGTCATAAAGTGGCGGTAGAAGCCCTCCATGCTGGGCTTGTTGTAGTATGGTGCAACCTGCAGTGTGGCATCTACTCCATAGCTTGCAGCAACCTTGGTCATGTGCAGAGCCTCGGCTGTGCTGTTGGAGCCTGCGCCTGCGATAATCTGGCAGCGGCCTGCAGCCTGTCTTGCTACAAACTCGATAATCTTAAGGTGATCCTCGTGGATAATTGTCGGGCTCTCGCCTGTTGTACCCATAGGTGCAATTCCGGCAACTCCGGACTCCACCTGGAAATCCACCAGTGCCTTGAGTGCGCCCCAGTCGATTGATTCGTCCTTATTGAATGGTGTGATAAGGGCGGTATATATTCCTTCAAACTTCATTTTATTCTCCTATATTACGGTAAAATCTCTTTTATAAAATCCTCTACTCTGTAGAAGCCTTTTTTATCTTTAATCCACTCTGCTGCCATAACTGCACCCAGGGCAAAACCTCCGCGGCTCCGTGCATTATGGGTGATTTCTATGGTATCGGCAGGTGAATCCATATACATGGTATGGATTCCAGGAATGCTGCCACCTCTTGTGGATGACACATGGAGCTCTTCCGGCTCGATCCGCCTGTCCAGGCACTGTGTCACAATCTTGGTCTTGCGGTCGCAGTTGGCAAGTATTTTTTCTGCCAATGTGATTGCGGTACCAGATGGGGAATCTTTCTTAAGCTTATGATGCATCTCGTGCACCATGATGTCGTACTCCGGCACTTTATTCACCAGAGTGGCCGCATAGCTTGCCAGCTTGAACAGCATGTGGGCACCGATGGAGAAGTTTGATCCCCATACAAAGCCTATGCCTGCTTTCTCGATCATGGCCTTGATCTGATCATGCTTGTCGCCCCAGCCAGTAGTTCCAAGAACAACAGGTGTGGAACCCTGCGCGTATGCGGTACAGTTTTTAAGCACAGCTGCTGGCGATGAGAAGTCGATTACTACATCTGCATCAGCCAGTACAGCAGCTGATATCTCCTTATGAGCAGTCTCCACCATCGGGTCAACGACGGCAGACACAAAATGACCCCGGGAAAGGAGAATCTTTTCGATTTCCTTTCCCATCTGGCCGTAGCCTGATAATAAAACTTTCATATTTTTATTTTAATATTCTAAAGTCCACATCGTCAACTGGGTTAAGACCAAGTTCTGCTGTGATTACAGGAACACCTTCCTTCTCGAAGGTGCCGGCAATCTTAGCCTGCATATCAAGGTCCTTGACCAGAGCAACCATGTAACCGCCTCTTCCACCGCCGGTAAGCTTTGCACCGTAAGCACCCATCTTTATGGAGCGCTCGCAAAGCTCTATAAGCCGTGGATGGCTCATGTTAAGCTCGATAAGAAGCTGATGGTTTGCTGTCATGATCTCGCCAACTGTGTCGTAGTCGCCAGCTGTAAGGGCAGCCTTGAGGGCATAAACCTGCTCTGCAGTCTTGTTAAGCCTCTTGTAGAAGAAGCCGGCATCTTTCTTGATCAGAGCCTCAATCTCGGCATCCATAAGTGCTGTATCGTAGGTTACGCCGCTGTTTGCCAGAACTACATAGAGTGGCTTCGGCGGTTTGATCCGCTCATACATCTTCTTGCCGTCCCTTATCTGATACATCATGATTCCACCAAAGGAAGATGCTGTGTTGTCAACACCGCTTGGCTCGCCATGATATGGGAACTCGCCCTGGTAACCGACCCAGTTCTGCTCCACCAAGTCAAGACCCAGCTTGAACTCGTCGTTCACTGCACGGCCGAAAGATACGCTGATTGCTGCGCTTGCTCCTACGCCGCTTCCTGCCAGAAGGTCACCGCCTACTGTAATCTTCATCGGGTTCTTCTTGATATCAAGACCCATCTTCTCGATCATTCTTTCATAGGAAAGACGGCATTTTGCCGCTTTTTTCTGAATATATCCAGGAACCTCTGTCCGGTGGTCCTCGATGATAAGATCTGATCCTTCAGGCAGACGCTCTACTTTGGTCTCGGTCCTGAAAGGAAGTGCAGATACAATTGCTGGTACGCCGTTAAGTACAAACTGGTCGCCGATCAGGATGTTTTTTCCGTATGCATATCCAATACCCATTTCTATCCTCCAAAAAATAATTCTTTATTTCATCAGCTTCTTAAGAACGCTTTCGCATTCGTCCATAAGCTGTGATTCTTTTCCTATTTTAATAGTTGTTGCAGCCGCAACCCGGTGGCAAGCATCTGCAAAACCGCCTAAGTTGAGTGTCGCCTCGGGCAGGAACTCGTTGAGCCCTGGAAGCTCTGCCTTTATAACACGGTCAGTAAGTGGGAGCGATGTCCGCATAGAAACCTTGGTCTCGCCCATATCAACATGTCCAAAGCCTGGAACCTCGTCGGGAATCTGCTGGAATCCGGCCAGATACTTGTCCACAGGAACCAGGCCGCTGTCGGTAAGAGCCTCGCACAGAAGGCCTATCATCTTGACCCCCATAGGCTTGAACCGGTCCTTTACATCGAACCATACTATATGCTCGGTCTCGTGGAACTCCCCTTTACGGATACGGTCAAACTCATGGTCGAACTTCTCTTTCTTCATGCTGCAGAACTTATCTATAGCCTTCTGGTCGCCGGCATCGGTTCCATGGAGCAGCATCTTTATCCCAAGCTCGGGACCGCCGCCATAGAAGCCGACACCGCCGATTATATCCATAAGGGTATAGAGCTCGATAATCTCGAATTCCCGGTCCGGCAGAGTTATATAGAAGACATCCTTGCCATCTTTTTTCTCGATGCGCATGGTCCCCTGTTTTACAGCCTCTTCCACGCACTTCCAGTTCTCGCCGTGGACCTGCCAGTCCAGGTAGAAGAAGTCTGCAATTCCACCAAGGGCTGCGATGTGTGCCATCTTCTTGTTGGCAGGGTTTAAGTGGCATGCGAAGTACCAGCAGGTGACCGATGCCGAGATGTCCCTGTCTCCCTTAAGGCCGTAGAGATCTGGATCCAGGTTTATTACAGAGTCGGAGACCGACTTTTCTGCCTTGTGGTGATCCAGCAATATGACCAGGTTCCGGTCGCCATTGAGCTTGCATATAAGTGGTGCAATCTTGCCTGCAAAGTCCGCAAACACAATAAGCTTACCGGAGTTTTCGGCAAACAGTTTCTCAAGCACCTTGGGGTATGGCTTTTCAAGCGAAAAGCGCTGCACCTTGTAGCCTTCGTCCACAAATGCCTTGTACAGCACCGCACCCGATGTCAGACCGTCGGTGTCGTTATGATGCAGAAGAACTATCTCTTTTGAGGGGTAGTTCCTCATCTTGACTATGGTTTCGTCCACGTCCTTGAAGTAAGTGTCTAAAGTTGTGTCCATTCTGTCAAAACCTCTATCGTCAGTCCTCTTTCTTCTTCCTTGAGAAAATCAGGTTCACCATAGCGCATATCGAAGTAGCAAATATAAGGATGAACGAGATGGCGTTGATAACTGGTGTTGAACCATCGCGCACACGGTTGAACAGTGCTACAGGAAGCGGGAACTCTGCCCCTACCAGGAACAGTGTGGTGTTGAAGTTCTCGAACGACAGAAGGAAAGAGAGCGCAAGTCCTCCAATGATTGATGGCCGCAGATACTTAAGTGTAATGTACCAGATTACCTGGAACCGGTTTGCACCCAGGTTGTAGGCTGCATCTTCCAGAGTCCTGTCAAACTTCTTGAGCCGGGCAGAAACTACCATACACACATATGTGGATATGAAAGAGAACTGTCCAAAAGCCACCAGCCAGAAACTTGGCCGCATAAAGTCAAGCCGGATGCCGAAATTATCCTTGAAGAAGTCGGCTACTGTGGTGGTGAACGACAGGATAGAGATACCCAAAATTACTCCAGGAATAACTATAGGAGCAATCATCAGAAGGTACATGACATTCTTAAGGGGGAAGTTCTCCTGCTCGAAAAGAAATGCGGCACAGGTTCCCATAGCTGTGGACATAAGGGAAACTGCAATTGCCAGCTTGAACGATACACCGAAAGCCCGCAGATAAAGCGGATCGTTGAAGAAACCTGTCTTCTTGCCAGTTCCGAAGAACCAATCAAGGGTAAAGCCTTTCCATGGAAGGGTCGGAATCATGGAGTTGTTGAACGCCAGGATACATGTTATAAGAAGCGGCGCAAACAAAAACACAAAGTATGCTACGATAAATGTGTTGAAGGCAACAGTATAAAGCTTGGAGTTAGGAAGCGATCTTATCATTTTACCACCTCCTTAAGGCTCTGTCCTGAAAGCTTGAGTGCAACCCAGATTATAATGGAAGACATAAAGAGCAGCAGGAAGCCGAATGCTGAACCCATGTTCCAGTTACGGTAAAGGATGAACTGGTTGTAAATCTGCTCTGTGAACCACATGGAATTCTTGCCGCCCATAAGGTTTGGTGTCAGGTAGCTTCCAAGAACCATCATGAACACGATAATACAGCCGGAGATAATACCAGGCATGCAGTGCGGAATTATAATCTGTCGCCAGATGACATTTTTCTTGGCGCCCAGGTCGTAGGCTGCCTCGATAAGTGAGTTGTCCAGGCTGTCCATTACTCCTATGATAGGAACAACCATGAACAGGATGGATGTATAGACCAGACCCATAATCATGGCCGCATCGTTATACAGCATCTCCACAGGCTGTTTCCATATGCCATATTTCGTCATAAAATGGTTTATGATACCACTTTCCCGCAGGATAATTGTCCAGCCGTATACTCTTATAAGTTCGCTTACCCAGAATGGAATAAGGATAAGGATAGTCAAAAATCCCCGTGTCTTGAAGCTTGCCACCTTGGTGATATAGAAGGCAACCGGAAGACCGATTATAAGCACAATCATGGTCACTGTTATAGAATACATGGCTGTGCGGAAGAATGTGTTCCAGTAGATAGGCTCTTTGAAGAACTCCACATAGTTTGAGAATGTGAATCCAGGCTGCTTAAGGTAGGCAGGCCTTGCAAAAGACATTCTCAGAAGCTCGATATGCGGCAGCACTATAAGAAGCATCAGCCACAGGAATACCGGGATAAAGAATACAAAGAAGCTCCACTTAAGCTTTTTAGATCTCGTCATCATACATCTTCGCTCCTGTTTCCTTGAAACATACAGAAGAAGCCGGATCCCAGCCTATCATGATGTCATCGCCCTTCTTGATATAGTCGAACTGATGGTTCTGAGGCAGTGCCACAAGAACCTCCTGCCCTGTAGGTGTGACAACTAAAAGCCTTGAGTTTCCGCCGTCGAAAAGCACAGCCTTAACATGCACTCCGGTGCGGTTGAAGGATGTCTTATCCTCTGCCGGATTGATTATGATAGCCTCGGGGCGGGTATACATTCCAACAACATCGCCCTCTTTGCAATCCTTGATTGTGCTTATGGCATACTTAAGCTGGTTCTTGTCCTGCACGAAGAACTTGCCGTTTTCGTCCTTGGCCAGAACGCCTGTAACCTTGTTGTTGTTGCCTACGAACATAGCTACAAAGGAAGAAGCCGGGTTGTTGTACAGGTTGCTTGGAGAATCAATCTGCTCGAAATGACCGTTGTTCATAACAGCCACATGGTCGCTCATAACCATAGCCTCGGACTGGTCGTGGGTAATGTAGACGAATGTTGTGCCAATCTCGGCCTGAAGCTTCTTAAGCTCCACCTTCATGTGCTCGCGCAGCTTTAAGTCAAGGGCGCCCAGTGGCTCGTCCAAAAGCAGTACAGCAGGTTCCAGGACCAGACAGCGGGCAATAGCTACACGCTGCTTTTGGCCGCCTGAAAGCTGGTCTATACGCTTGTCGGCATACTCAGGAAGACCTACTCTGTCCAGAATATTATGCACTTTTTTCATAACCTCGGGTGTCTTCTCGCCGCGGCGGCGGAGTCCAAAGGCTATATTCTCCTTGACATCCATCATAGGGAAAAGTGCAAGATGCTGAAAAACAAGGTTTACAGGCCGCTTGTTAGGTGGCACATTTGCCATATCCTTTCCGCGGATCTGGATAGAACCTGCGGTAGGCTCGAAAAAGCCTGCAATCATTCTAAGAAGCGTTGTTTTTCCACATCCAGAAGGTCCCAGAATAGAGAAGAACTTTCCATCCTCTACATCAAAGGACACATTATTAACTGCAGTAAAATCTCCATATTTCTTTACTACATTTTTCACTGAAAGAGCAATTTCCATGTTATACCTGCACTATTTTTAAGATAAAAAAAAGCAAAGCCGGCACAAGGCCAGCTTTGCCTCAAAATAAAAACTTATTTTGCAGCTCTCATCTTGTCGAGAGTCTTTCCTTCCATTGACTCAAGGCCGTCTGGAACAGTTGGATACCAGTTCATGTTAGCCATAACTTCTGGTGTGAAACATCTTTCGAAGTTAGCCTTTGCTTCAGGCTCATAGTACTTAACTGCATCCTTTGATGCTGTTCCGTAACCCTCTGCATTTGTGAACTCTGCAGCGTTCTTTGGCTCGAGAACGAAGTTGATCCACTTGTAAGCGCCGTCAACATTCTCTGACTTTGCAGGAATAGCAAATGTATCGATGAATGCCATTGATCCGCTCTTTGGTGCTACGTAGTCGATGTCTGGGTTCTCTGCATAGAGCTTCCATGCTCCCTGCTCCCAACCTTTTGCAATCCAGATCTCTTCTGAGCGCATACCCTGCAGAAGCTGGTCGCCGTTTTCCCAGTAATACTTAAGAACTTTCTTGCCTTCGATCAGTTTTGCTCCAACTGCATCAAGCATCTTCTGGTATTCTGTAGGATTGTTGTAGAGGTCCCATACATTATAGCCAAGAGCAAAGCCCATAGCGCAAAGGATAGGTCTCTTGCATCTGTAGGAAACGTGTCCTGCATATGCTGGGTCCAGAAGGTCTGTATAGTCCAGTTCTTTTGGATCTTTCTTGACATATTTCTTGTTTACAACAAGACCGGATGTTCCGAATACGTGTGGAACTGCGTAGATCTTGCCTTCGTACTCTGTGAACTTCTTTGTGGAAGCTACGAGAGCTGGGTCCAGCTGATCTTCGTTGATCTTTGAATAGTCGATTGGCTGATAGATGCCGTTTGACTTAACTACAGATACAATTCTATCCTGGGATGGCTGTGCCAGGTCAAATCCGCTTCCGCCGGTAGCAATCAGCTTGGAGATCATCTCCTCGTTGCTTGATGGGGTTGCTTCAACCTTAATACCATAAAGTCTCTCGAACTCGTCGATCTGGGACTGTGGAGCATATCCTGTCCATGTCAACATTCTAAGAGTTTTGTTACCTTCAGCTGCCTTCTCTTTGTTTCCGCCTGCAAATGCAACAGATGCACATACGAGGACAACAAGAAGAACAAGTAAAGCTTTTTTCATATTTTTCCTCCATTTAGATATATGTTCTTATATTTTCCTCTATTTCCAATGGTAAGTCAACCTTTTTTTCTTATATTATTATATATATTTTTTATATTGCTAATAACTTTAGGAATGATTAGAATAAATCTATGGAACGATTTTCCAGAATTGTGCAGGTGATAGGCGAAGACTCTTTTACAAAGCTACAGAAAGCCAGGATAACTATATTCGGGCTGGGAGCAGTAGGGGCCTGGACTGCCGAGATGCTTGCCCGCAGCGGCGTGGGGCACTTTACCCTGGTCGATTTTGACAATATAGCCAAGACCAATATAAACAGGCATGTGTGCGCTACCGAATCCACAATTGGAATTCCCAAGGTGGAGGCTGTAAAGAACAGGATTCTGGATATAAACCCCAAGGCCGAGGTCAAGGCACTTAAGCTGTTTGCCGACTACACCAACCGAGATGCGATTCTGGACGAAAATCCTGATATTGTGATTGATGCCATAGACTCGCTTGGTCCCAAGGCTTCCCTCCTGGAAGCCATCCACCGCAGGGGGCTCCGGGCCATATCGTCCATGGGGGCCGCACTTAAGACCGACATAACTGCAATCCGCACCGGCGACCTGTTCAAGACCACAGTATGCCCGCTGGCCCGGAGCCTGCGCAAGTACTTGCGCCGCCGGGGGATAAATAGTGGCATTCTATGTGTCTACTCCACCGAGCTACCTGACAACGAGGCGCTGAAAGCCCCTGAGATAGAGGCCGAGGACGAGCAGCTCCACAGGGGCCGCGAACGGAACATTCTGGGAAGCTATCCCCCGGTGACTGCGGTGTTCGGTATTACAATAGCTGATTTAGCAATAAAAAGCCTCCTGTAAAAAGGAGGCTAAAGTACGCCCTAGAAGATTCGAACTTCTGACCTACGGCTTAGAAGGCAGTTGCTCTATCCAGCTGAGCTAAGGGCGCATGACATTAGTAAATATATAAATCTAAAAATATGTTGTCAAGTTGCCTTGCCGATTTTTCTAAGGGCAAACATAGAAAGCAGGAGACATGGAATCATGATAACAGCAATAAATACAAAGTTGCCGGTTCCCGCATACAGGGCATAGCCCAAAAACGGCCCCATGGCACTCCCCATATCCTGGAATGTGGCAATACGGTTCATAAACACAGCCTGCTCATTGCCCCTGGCATATTCCCCTGCTATGGAGGTGCGCAGAATCTGGGATGCAGAGCCCGAGAAAAGCTGCACCACAAACATGGCCAGAATAATATACCACAGCCTGAACAGAGCCAGCATAAGTATAATGGTCAGCTGGATGCCGAATACAATGGCAAAAGCCTTCCTGCGCCCTATCTTGTCGCAGATATACCCTATAACCGGGCCGCTAAGCGACACAACCTGACCAGCCACCTGGAACAGGGCGGCGAAGGTGGCGGCCCCAACCGCAATTCCTGCTCCGGGGAGTATATAGTCAACAATAGCCCTTCCACGCAGGGTTCCCATCATAGTGGCAAATGTGGCCGACACCAATATTACAAGCCCAAGCACAATCAGCAGTTTGGGATTGCTTACCTTGCCGCGGCCTGCCCTGGGTGCTGTGTCCACCGCCGCCCCTTCGACCCCCATAAGGTTTGCCTTGCCACCTTTAAAGAACAGCAGGCAGGCGGCAGTAAGGGCAGCCAGCAGGACAGGAACTGCCCTGGGCGATATCAGATCGGCCAGAACGCCTGAAATTATTGTGATTATGCCGTATATCTGCCCTTTTATAGTTTCATGCCAAGCCATATAGCGGCTTAAGGTCTCGCGCTTTGAATAGCGCAGGGCGGCGATATAGCCTTCTATACGGAGCAGCGAGAAGCAGCCTCCCCACAGGATGCGAAGGAAAAGGAGCCACCAGAAACCCCATGGAATTGCATAACCCAGGGTTATGAATGTGGAAAGGCACACTGCTATGACCAGTGGCTTGTCGGAGTTGAGCCTGGTTACAACACTGGTAGAAATTTCGTTGGTTATAAGCCTGACAAACCGGTTAACAGAAAGGAGTATTCCAATCTGGAACACAGTGATATGAAAACTCTCGGGAGCAACTGGAAGCAGGCAGTAGATCATGGCATCGCCAGCCATTCCCAGCCCCACTATAATCATTACAATGACAAACTTTTTAGTGTCGGGGGCAATATTCTTTATCATGGTATTCAGATTGTGGTGCGCCCCAGGAGGGAACGGGTCAGGGTCATCCTGTCCACATACTCAAGATCGCCCCCAACCGGAAGCCCCGAAGCAAGCCGTGTCACCTTGATATGAATTCCGCGGTTTTCCAGCATCTTCTGGATATAAAGGGCTGTGGTCTCCCCCTCTACAGACGGATTCAGGGCAAATATAAGCTCCTCTACCTCCCCTTTCTCTATCCTGCTGATAAGCGGATATACATTCAGTTTTTCGGGACCTATTCCGTCGATCGGGGAAAGAAGCCCCATGAGCACATGATAATAGCCGTCAAAAGCACCTGTATTCTCTATAATGTCTATATCCTGGGGATTCTCCACCACGCATAAAAGCTTTTTGTTCCGGGTAGAATCGGAGCAGATAGCACATTCGTGGGCATCGGTATAACAGCCGCAGACCGGACATGGCTTGATTGTCTCTTTAAGTTTCTTAATGTTTCCGGACAGGTTGTCGGTAAAGTAAGAATCCTCTTTAAGAAGATGGTAGACAATCCGGGCTGCACTCTTGCGTCCGATTCCGGGCAGAGAGGAAAAATTTTTTATAAGCACATCAATGATAGTTTCCGAATTCTTCATTTATCTTCTGCTTCATCTTGGTATACGCATCGGTACAGGCAGCCTTGACCAGCTGCTCAGTCATTGACGGGTCGGCAGGATCAATAGCATCGGGAGAAATCTTGACATCTGTAATCTCCATCTTGCCGTTCATATCCACACGCACCATATCGCCACCGCCATAGCCGCTTACAGAAAGGCTTTCCATCGATTTCTTAACCTCTTCCATCCTGGCCTGGATAGCAGATGCATTCTTCAAAAAATCCATTGGGTTGAAATTCATATTATTCCCTTTTCAGACAATCTCGCCCATAAAAATTTTCTTAACCATCTCAACCGCTGGAGAGGTGGCAGGTTTTACAGCTGCAGAATCTGAGCCCTCCTGCTTTTCGGGCTTTGCGGCCTCGACTGTACAGTTCTGTCCTGTAATTTCTAAAACACAGGTCTCAATCTTCTTTGCAGCTTCCTCCACTTTCAGCACCTGGAAAGAGTCGGTGCAAGGAATTACAAGCTTTCCTTCCTTAAGGCTCCATTCCCCAGTCTGTTCCAGCGAAGTGACAAGGAACATCTCGTTAGTTTTTTTTAATTTTGCTATGACATCGCCCTTTATGGCAGTTGTGTCAGGCTGACCTGCGTCAG
>JAFSOR010000008.1 GCA_017446885.1 Spirochaetia bacterium
ATGGAGCAGTATGAGCCGCTGGAAGGCGTAATGACACTGGTGGCTGATGCAAAGACCGGCGACATCATTGCCAGCGTGGACTTGGGTGGAACAGGCGATAATAGGCCAGAAACTTATACCTATGAGCCAGGCTCGGTATTCAAGATTTTCAGCATAAGCTCAGCAATGTTCTTGCCAAATGGAATAACATCTGATTCCAAATTCAATTGCGAGGGTTTTTATGATCATGTGAAGGGCAATCCGATCAAATGCATCAAAGCCCATGGAGAAATTGATACTGGTGACATAATTAAATATTCCTGTTTTCCGGGAACTTGCTCTGCCGTAGAGACAGTCACAGACAAAGAATTGCATTTTATGCTGAACCAGTTTGGCTTTAGGGTACTGCCGCCTGAAGAATGGTCTGAGCGCTCGAAATATACTGTCGCCCTTGGGCAGGAAATTGCTGTTACGGCCAGGCAGATGGTCAAGGCAGCTACAGTTTTTGCAAACAATGGAATGCTTGGTGGCAACGAGGTGGAAGTGGTTTCTCCAAAAGTTGCAGACTCTATGCTGCTTATGATGGAAAAAGCAGCAGAGCCTGATGGTATTGCCAGACTGCATGGGGTAAAGGATTGCCGTGTTGCAATTGTGCCTGGAACTGCCCAGTGGTATGATCCAGAAACAAGAACCTACTCCGAAAGCAAATTTGTTGCCTCTGCGTTGGCCATATTTCCCATCGAAGACCCCAAGTACATAGTCTACAATGTAGTATTACATCCTTCTAAGGGAGGAATAACCACTGGTACGGGTATCTGTGTTCCTGCTGTCGGCAAGATAATAAACAGGATTAATTCCCTTTCTTCACCATGAGTTCATAAAGGAACATGGGGAAAAGGGTCTCCTGCATCTCGGTTCGGACAGACCTGAAAAGCTCGTCGTAGCGGGCACAGAGGGCCATGATATGCTCAAGGTCTGTGGTGGTGTACCGCCGAGCACCGGAAGTATGGGTAGCCTGTCCCCGCTTGGTGGTGACTCCGTTCTTAAGACACGCCTCGTATGGAGAAGCTCCCTGATCCATCAGAGTCCGTACTCCCAGCATCCGCCTGAGCTGCCATATAAGGCCGCCCAAGAGCTGTATGGGGGCTCCGTCTGAGGACATCATAAGGTTCTTTGCAATCTCGGTGGCCTTTTCCAAGGTGCCCACCAAAAGCTGGTCGTAGAGAGTGAATACATTCTCTTCCTTGCCGTTAAAGAGCATCTCCTCGATTGCTTCCAGGGTTATAGGTTCCTTGCTGTCGAAGAACAGGGCCAGCTTGTCGCATTCGTTCTTGACCGATAGCGTGTTTGGGTCGCAGTTTGAGGCTATAAAGGCAGCTGCGTCGGAATCGATAGGGGTGCCAATCTTGCGGAAATAGTTCTGTATATAGCTCCTCATCTGGGGTTCCTTTAGCTCCCAGAACACCTTCTCTTCTCCCACCGCTTTCTTGAGTTTGGCATCCACTTTCATGCCGCTGTCGGTAAAAATAAGCACTGCATCCTGAGCCGGTTTCTTAAGGTACTGGAGAAACAGCTCTACATCTTTTTTCTTGAGTTCGGAGGCATCGTTAATAAATATAAGCTTGAAGCATGAGAACATGCCCAGGCTTTCGGCGGCGCCTATAGCCTCTGACATATCGGAATCATAGGGATAAAATGTGTATTCCTCAATCTCATCTCCATATTTTTCCTTGATTTCTGCGCGGATTGAATCTATGTATGCTTTTTTCTCTCCCAGCTCCGGGCCGGTAAGGAGATAGCTCGGCTTAATCATTCTTCTTCAAATTTGTTCTCGAAGATCTTGCTTATGGCCTCCACAGCCTCGGCCTCGTCGGCACCGTCGGCCTTGAGGGTAAGGACTGTCTGGTATGTGGCGGCAAGGGTTATAATGCCCATAATGGACTTTGCGTTTATCTCATCGTCATCTTTTGAGAGTGTGATATCTGACTTGAATTTATTGGCAACTTTTACAATCATTGCGGCAGGTCTTGCGTGAATTCCCGCCCGGTTTCCGATTACGACTTGTTTAGTGATCATATTTATTCCTCGCCGAATTTATGTTCATTGTTATAGAAAGAGGATATATTCTTGGCCTCGAGCCACTGAATAGTCCTCCTGTCAAATTCCTTTGCCGAGAAGTAGCCCATGCTCTTGAGCCGCTCGTTCATAGCCCCGGTTTCTATGATGATAGGAATGTTCCGTCCAGGCTTTACAGGTATGGTCAGGGCTGGAATCTGGACACCCAGAATCTCGGTTGTGTTCTCGTCGGTTCCAAGCCTGTTGTACTCTTTCTCGTTGTCCCATTCCTCCAGGTTGACAACAAGCTGAATCTCCTTCTGGTCCCGGACTGCACCGATTCCATACAGGTGCGATATATTGATTATTCCCAGCCCTCGGATCTCCATGTGGTGTGCAAGCTGCTGGTTGCCACCCCTGCCTACCAGGCTGTTCCCATAAAGGTTCCGGATTTCCACCACATCGTCGGCAATAAGGCGGTGGCCACGCTCTATAAGCTCAAGGGCTGTCTCGCTCTTTCCTACGCCGCTTTTTCCTTGTATAAGGATTCCAACGCCGTACACTTCCACCAGGTCGCCATAGATAAGCTGCTTGGGGGCAAATACTGCACCCAGTATTCTGGAAAGCCGCCGTGTAAGCTCGGTGGTGGTAAGGGGAGTTACCAGAAGGGGACACTTGGCCTTTGAGGCGATAGCCTGTATTTTCTCGCCTGGCTGTAGACCGGAAGAGAAGATGCAGCAAGGTATCTGGTAGGAGAAGAATGTCTCAATATTATGGAAATCGAAGTTCTGTTCTTTCTCCATCTTCTCTATGAAGTTTGATTCCCGGATGCCGAAAATCTGGATGCGCTGATAGGTAAAGTCGTCAAAAAAGCCTATGAGCGCAAGACCGGGGCGGTCCAGGAAAGAGACAGTTATCTCGTTTCCCAGCCCCTGCCGGCCTGCAACGCATTTAAGTGAAAGAGCATCGTTTTCCTTTAAGTCCAGATCGAGCAGATCCAGGACAGTAAAATTCTTCATATCAGAATATATTATACTATGTCAGGATAAAATGCAAACTCAGATTGACTTTTCCTGCATCTTTTCCTTTTCTTTCACAATCTTGGTCTTGACTTTCTCGGTCAGCTGGTCGATTGCATCATAGAGATCGCCGTTTGTGGTCTCGATATAGGCATCGCCGCCCCACTTGAATGCGAATGTGCTTTTAAGGGTGTACATGCCGTTTGCCCGCTCAACAGTGATTTCCAGGAATGTCAGTGTGTCCTCGGCAGTTGCAAGACGTTTGAACTTTTTCTCAATCTGCTCTCTGGTCTTGTCTGAAACTTCATAGTGGATTCCTCTGATTTCAAAATTCATACTTGCCTCCTGATTAATGATTTATATTTTGAAACTGTACGTCTGGCCATGTTTATTCCCCTCTCCTTGAGCAAATCTGATATCTGCTGGTCGGAAAGGCGTTTTTCTTTGTTTGTCTCTATAATCTCTTTTAAAATCTCCAGAACGCTTTCTCCCTGGGACGGGAAGAAATAGCTGAAAGAGTAGAATCCCCAGTCGGTCTGGACATATTTTGAGCTTGCAATTCTGGATACAGTGGATTCGCTTACCTTGATGATTTTGGCAAAATCCCGCTGTGTAAGGGGTTTCAGGTACTTCGGCCCCTTGAGGAAGAAATCCCGCTGGCACTTGATTATAGCCTCGGCTGCTTTTTTCAAGGTCTCTTTGCGCATTTCAAGTATGCTTATAAAGTCCTGGGCGTCCTGCACTTTGTCGTGGACAAACTTTTTCGCTTCTGCATCGGCATCTTTCGATTCATCCAGCTCCAGAAAACTCTGGCTTATCTTAAGCACGGGAACTGCCAGGTCGTTCATATAGACCTCGAGCTCTCCATCTTTTGCTGTTATTGTGAACGATGGAATCACGGACTGGTCGGGAACTACGGAAAAACTACGGCCGGGGAACGGGTTCAGCGTCTTGATGAAATCCTTTATTTCAAGCACTTGGCCTTCGGTTATGTGCAGGCTGTCTGCAATTTCCTTATATTTCTCTTTCTCAAGCTGTTCCAGGTGCTCTGTGATGACCTTTTCGGCATACCCTGGCGCATCGTCCCGCAGCGAGGCCTGGACAGAAAGCGATTCTTTGTAATCCCTCACGCAGGTCCCCTGAGGATCCATCATCTGCACCAGAAGTACTGCATTCTGAAGAGTTTCTGAATCGGCATCGGGCACAGCCTCCTGCGGGGCAAGCTCAAGGAAACCATCTGTGTTCAAATTTTGAACAAGTAGCCTTGCGACATTTACCACCTTCTCATCCACATTTTTCTGCATACCCAGCTGGACAAGCAGGTGCGCGTGCAGCGATTCGCCGGGTGCAGCCAGGCTTTCCATGAACTTCTGATGTCTGTCGGATGCTTCTTCATCCCAGTCGGCGCTCACTTCGTCATTTTTATAGCTGCGCTCTATCTGGCTGAAGAGGATTTCGGCGCTGTCGGATTCTTCCAGCGCGGGGTTTTCGTCCAGCTTTTTCTTAATCTCCTCCCTAAGTTCCAGCACTGGCATGGCAAGGTACTGCATCATAACCCGCATCTGTGGAGCGAGCCTGAGTCCAAGGGTCATCTTCTGTCCCTGGCTTAATGCCAGACCTGGTGCCTGAATAGGTTGCATATCTATATTATACCTCAAAAACCAGAATTTGGCAAAAAAGTTTCTGCTATTGCCGAAATCCTTTTGGTAATATATAGTTATATTAATATGAAACAATATCTCGATTTAGTTAAATATGTGCTGGAAAACGGCCAGCGCAAGGTAAACCGCACCGGAGTGGCCACCTTAAGCTGTTTTGGAGTGTTCTATAAGGTGAATCTGGCGGAAGGGTATCCGCTTCTGACCACCAAGAAGGTTTATTTTAAATCGATGCTCCAGGAGCTTTTCTGGTATCTTTCCGGCGAGGAGCATATCCGCAACCTGCGCCAGCATACCAAGATTTGGGATGCGTGGGCCGACGAGGAGGGCCACCTGGAAACGGCCTACGGCCGGTTCTGGCGCAGGTTCCCAGTGCCCGAGCAGGGGCTTCCGGGGGAGAAGTGGGCCACAAAGTGGGTAACCACCGACCCTGTCACAGGGCAGAAGACCTTTGACCAGATTCAGTATGTAATAGATTCGCTTAAAGAGATAAAGAAGAACCCCGAAGCCCCGGCGCTCAGGCGGCTGGTGGTTAGCGCATGGCATCCGGCAAATGCGGCCGAGAGCCTCTTGCCGCCCTGCCACTACAGCTTCTGTTTCAATGTTACCGGCGGCAAGCTGAACTGCCACCTTACTCAGCGCTCTGCTGATATTGCACTGGGTGTGCCTTTCAACATCGCATGCTACGCCCTTTTGACCATGATGCTGGCCAAGGAGACAGGCTTTGAGGTTGGGGAGTTTGCCCATACCCTTATAGATGCCCATATCTACGAGAACCATATAGAAGGCCTTAAGGAGCAGCTTACACGCACCCCTGGAAAGCTCCCTACAGTCAAGATTGCGGACAAACCGTTCAACGAGCTGACTCCGGATGATATCGAGCTTATAGGCTATGAGCCCCAGGGCTTTATTAAATTTGGAGTTGCTGTCTGAACATGAAAGAGATAAATGTCATTGTGGCAATGACCCAAAGCCGTGTCATAGGCAAGGATGGTGCACTTCCGTGGCACCTTTCCGAGGACCTTAAGCTTTTTAAGGCTCATACCACAGGCAACATAGTCATCATGGGGCGGAAGACTTTTGACTCCATAGGCCGTCCGCTGCCAAACCGGCGAAATATTGTGGTATCGAAGAGCATCCGAGATGACGAGAAAGTATCTGGAGTTGAATACTTCCCTGATCTTGAGCATGCTGTTGCAGCGGCGCAGGGGGGCGAGGGCCGTATCTTCATCATAGGTGGGGCAAGTATCTATCATCAGATGATAGAGAAGGCAGACCGGCTTTATATTTCCCTGGTGGATGGCGAATTCGAGGGAGACACTTATTTCCCCGAGATTAAGGATGATGTCTGGAAAGTTGTGGCGACCGAGCCTCATACCGGATTTGAATTGAAAATATACGAAAAAAGATAATTGGAGAGTTGACCATGGATATGGACGAATTGAAGCTTGAGATCAAGAAAATCATTATCTCATCACTGGAGCTTGAGGATATAAAGCCCGAGAACATCAAGGATGCAGAGCCCCTTTTCGGAGCCGGGCTTGGTCTTGATTCCATAGATGCCCTGGAGCTGGGAATTGCCCTTAAGAAAAAGTTCGGTATATCTTTCTCGGCAGAGAGCAGCGACAACAGAAAGCATTTCGCATCGGTGGATGCACTTGCGGCATATATTGCAGCTCAGAAAAATGGAGAGGCAAAATGACAAAAGAGGAAATTTTTGACAAGCTTAAGGAGATCTTTGTCAGCGAGTTTGAGCTGGATGAGTCAAAGGTCACATTGGATGCCCTGGTGTTCGAAGACCTGGACCTGGACAGCATAGATGCAGTGGACATAATTGTAAAGATGAAGCAGTTCCTCCCTGCCAAGATCAATCCCGATTCATTCAGGAAAGTTCGTACTGTAGGGGATGTAGTTGATATTCTGTACGAGGCTTCGAAGGCAAAATAAGTGGCCTGGACCCATAAGAAGATAAAGGTAGTGGTCTGCATAGGGTTTTTAGTGTGCGGCGGCATTGTTGCCATTATTACCCGTTCTGCCCGAGTGCTGACCTTCTACCCGGCGCTGGTGAACCTGTTTTTTCTGGTGCTGTTCGGCCATACCCTTTTTGCAGGGCCCAGTATGGTGTACAGGTTTGCCACACTTAAGGACAAGAGCATTGCCATAAGTCCTTATAGAAAAAAGATTGCAGCATACTGCCGGAACGTGACTCTGGTATGGTGCTGTTTTTTTATTGTTAACGGCAGCATAGCCCTGATGTCGGTATTCGGAGAATCGCTTGGGTTCTGGGCTTTGTATAATGGATGTATTGCCTACATACTGATGGGGCTTTTATTCATAGGAGAATATATAGTGCGTAAGATTGTGCAGAAGAATATGAAAAATGATTTTATCCCGCTGACCAAGGTCAGGCTGAATTCCAGGGATATGGATTCCATAGTCTGCTACCAGGGAAAGTATTCAGACGGCATCTTCAAGACCTGGAAAGATTTTGCCGCAGATTGTACCAAGATGCGCCACTACCTAATGTCGCAGCAAGTGGATAAGTGGATATTGAACTGCGAGGACTGCTACTATTTTTACGTTACTTTTGCCTCGCTCCTTCAGTGCAGGAAAGAGATTCTCCTTACAGCCAACATCACACCGGAGTTCATTAAGGAGATACGGCTGCCCGGCATAGGGTTCCTGACCGACCAGAAGGCTCCCGACTCCACCGATATTGCAGCTATTATAGAAGGACCTGCTGTCGGTATAGAGGAGTTTCCTGCCATTGATGCGGCCGAGACTAAAATCCATATGTACACATCGGGCAGCACCGGCCATCCAAAAGCAGTGCTCCAGCGGATGAAGGAGTTCGAGGAGGACAATGCTTTCATCATGTCCAAATGGGGCGATGAATTCTATAAGCGCATAGTGTGTTCCTGTGTGAACCAGCACCATATCTATGGACTGCTTTTCTCTGTTGTCCTGCCATTTGCATCAGGCGTTCCTTTCAGGCGGAACCGTATTACAATTCCTGCCGAGTTTAAGGATTTAACCGATACCTCATACATGATTGTGGCAGTGCCGGCATTCCTGAAAAGGACTATAGAGGGAGAGACCGCTTCCTTTGGCCTTAAGAGTCCGTTCATTTTTACATCGGGCGGTGTTCTGACCCCTGATGTAGCTAAAAAGACAGACGAGATAATGGGATTCTGGCCTGTCGAAGTTTACGGCAGCACCGAGACATCGGGTATTGCCTGGAGGCAGTCCAAGAACAGCCTTGAGTGGACCCCCTTTGACAATGCAGAGATTACCCAGAATGCAGATGGCTGCCTGATTATCCGCTCGCCGTACATAAGCGACCCGGCCGGCTTTGAGACTGCCGACCTGGTGGAGATATTCCCAGACGGCCGCTTCCTGCTTAAGGGGCGTTCCGATTCTATCGTTAAGATTGAGGAAAAACGTATCTCTGTAACCGAGGTAGAGAACCGCCTGAACCAGAACCCGTATGTAAAGGACAGCTGTGTAATAGCAATGGCCGACCGAAGGCAGTATCTGGCCGCCGCAGTGGTGCTTTCTGCTGCCGGCGTAGAGAAGTTTGCAGGCACCGAGAAATTTGAGATAAACCAGTACTTCCGCAACTACCTGGCAGGTTTCTTTGAGGCTGTGGTGCTGCCCCGCAAGTGGCGCTACCTGGATGCTATACCCCAGAATGCTATGGGCAAGCGGAAAAAAGATGAGATAAAGGCTCTTTTTGAGAAAAAGATAGACGATATCCACGGCATCTCCTTTGCTATCAAGGAGCAGGAGGAGAATAAAGTTGCTGTGACCTTTGCAGCCCCAGAATCCTGCGACTTCTACGACGGCCACTTCCCCGAAAAGAAGTTCCTGCCTGCAGTGGCTCAGTTCCATATTGCTGTCAAGGTTGCAGAGCAGTATTTCAAGGTGGAAATTCCTCAGGTGGAGACCCGGCGAATTAAATTCTCGCACCCGATTCTGCCGGAAAAGGCTATGGTGCTTACCATAACCTGCGAAGGAAGCAGGCTCCAGTTCTCCTACTGCGACGAGACCGGCAAAGAGTATTCAAGAGGAACATTCTTTGCAAAGGAGAGGGTGTGAGCAGCATCAGACAGGGAGCTGTGATTCCGGTCTACAACCACGGCAGCACCACGGGCCCGATAGTCGATTTTTTAGTAGAGCACCATATCCCAGTAATAATTGTGGATGACGGCAGCTACCTTAAGACCAAGGCGGCCCTTGCCAAGATAGAGAAAAAGTATCCCGATGACGTTACACTGCTTACACTGCCCGAGAACAAGGGCAAGGGGGCGGCTGTCATGGTGGGCATAGAGATGGCCGCAAAGCTGGGACTGACCCATGTGCTCCAGATTGATGCCGACGGGCAGCACGACATAAACCGGGTTATCCCTTTCTTTGAGCTTTCTGCTGAGAATCCAGATTCCCTTATCTGCGGCTACCCGGAATATGACGAGACAGTGCCTAAAAACCGCCTTACAGGGCGCAGGATTACCAACACCATGATAGCAATCGAGACATGGGGCAGCGGAATTCGCGATGGAATGTGCGGCTTCAGGGTCTACCCAGTGGAATCCACGCTTAAAATCCGTAATAAGCTGGCGTTTCCCCGCATGGGCTTTGACATCGATGTGCTTGTAAAGCTCTACTGGTCTGGAGTTCCTGTCATAGACAGCCCTGTCAGGGTGACATATCCAGAGGGAGGGACTTCCAACTTCCGCATGGTTCATGACAATATAGAGATAAGCATAGTTCATACCTGCCTTTTCTTCGGAATGCTGTTCCGGATTCCAAAACTGCTTGCCTTAAGGAAGCGCAATGGCTGAGAAAGAGCACTGGTCAAATCAGCACGAGAAGGGAAAGCTTTGGATGCGGAAATTCACCCTGCTCTGCATAAAGGTGCTTCCCGGGATTATAGTACGGATACTTGCGATTCCTATAGGTTTTTTCTTCTGGCTTGTCTCGGGTCCGGAACGGAAGGCAATAGTAAAATATCTTAAGAAAGCAAGACCAGGCAAAAAGCCCTATACTCTGCCTCTGTTTCTCGCATTTTCCATCACTATCATAGAGAAGGTGGAATCATGGGCCGGCAAGATAAAGCTTGGCAAGATACATTTTCAAAAGGACGATATAAACAGAATCTGGAACGAGCTGGAAGAGGGCAAGGGGGCTCTCCTTATCTGCTCGCACCTGGGCAACATGGAGATGCTTAGGGCTATTGCAGATTTCGGCGACATCGGGGTTTCGCGCAAGGTGCCGGTAATCTCTATAGTGGACTTCAAAGTGACTGCCGGGTTCAACAAGATGATAGAAGATGCCAACGGCAGTTCTATGCACAACATAATCAGCGCCTATGACATAGGCCCCGACACCATGCTTATGCTGCAATCTCATGTGGCAAAGGGGGGCATAGTAGTTATAGCCGGCGACAGGTCTTCCACCGGTACCCCCGACCGGAATTTTGACATCGAATTTCTGGGGAGTATGGCTCAGTTTCCACAGGGGCCTTTCATTATTGCATCGCTTCTGGACTGTCCCGTTTACTATGTATTTGCAGCCCGGGAAAAAGCTCTTTCTGTTTCGGCAGAATACAACATGCATATACACCGCACCAGTGTGACTTTCGCTGGCTCCAGGGCTGAAAAAAAGGCTCAAACAAGGCAGATGGCCGAAGAATTTGTCCGCTATCTTGAGAAATATTGTAACAAATATCCGCTTCAGTGGTATAATTTTTATGAATACTGGGAAAAAGGTGATTTATGAGTATTGAAGCATCTGTTGAATTTAAAGTGGAGTTTTATGATGTTGATGCCATGGGTGTGGTATGGCACGGCAACTATGTGAAATACATGGAGCTGGGGCGGTGTGCGCTTCTGGACAAGATTGGCTATGGCTACAACGAGATGAAAGAGAGCAATTACGCTTTTCCGGTAGCCTCGCTCAAACTTAAGTATATAAAACCGCTTATGTTCAAGCAGACAGCAATCATAAAGGCAGTTCTTTCCGAATATGAGAACCGTATCAAGATAGAGTATTTAATCTATGATAAGGAATCGGGAGAGCTGGTCACCAAAGGAGAGAGCATCCAGATGGCTTTGAACATGAAAACCCTTACAACCTCTTTCCAATGCCCTGAATGTTTTATAAAAAAGGTTGAAGCTCTGTTATGAAAAAATTTTTATTATCGATGATTCTTTTACTCCCCCTCTCGGGCCTGTGGGCAGACCAGCTTGAGGATGTCTATGCCAGAATTTCTGCCCGTCCTGTGACCAAGGGAGAGCTTGCCCAAGAGCAGTATATCAAGATAGCAAACCGCAGCCTTGTATCAAAAGGAACTTTTATTATGGCTGCAGACAAAGGGGTGATCTTTGATATTACCGAGCCGTTCCCATCCTCGATGGTTGTGACAGAGGATAAACTGGTGCAGACTCTGCCTGGCGATGTGGTCTCTGTGATGGATGGCAAGGAGAATGCCGCATTCAAGAACATAGCAAAGATTATTCATTCTGTTTTCGCAAACGATGTTCAGGTGCTGCGCGAAAATTTCCAGGTTACTGTGACCGGAGGCCCTAAGGATGTGGTAAGCCTGGTTCCGAAGGATCCTCTCCTTTCCATGCTTTTCCTTAAGATTACCCTTACTGTCGGGGATTCTATAGATTCGGTCTCGGTTATCGAGACTGGCGGCAATTGGGTGAACTACGCTTTAAACAATAAAACATTTCCGGAGAAACTGACTAAAGATGAAGAGCAGAGGCTGGCTCAGTAACAGGTTTCTTTTTCTCCTTCTGCTTGTAGCAGTCTTTGTCGGTGCATTGCTCCGCGGAGTGCAGATAGATACCAGCTTTTTCTCTCTTTTCCCAGAATACAGCAAGTTATCCGATGTGGAGAATAAAATATCACATAGCTCTTCTTCGGCTGTCTATATCTTAACAGAAAGCATTGATTTTGATAGCGCCAAGAAAGGTGCAGAAGCCTTTTGTAATGCGTTCTCAGGCTCCGATGTCTTTAAATCGCTTACACTGCATCAGGACCCAGATTCAATCGAGGAGCTAAAGACATTTCTGTTTGAGCACAGGTATCAGCTTATGGATGAAGAAACTGTCGCCGAGCTTGAAAAAGGGAATGTTGATGAACTATCCAAGGCAGCCCTTTCACAGGTCTACAGCCCATTCTCCTTTGCCGACCTGAGTCATCTTGATAAAGACCCTTTCCTGCTTGCAGGACGGAGCCTTAAGAAATATGCGTTTCAGGGTATAGGCAATATGTTTATGAAAGATGGAGTCCTGACTGCCGAATCTGATGGAAAATGGTATGTCCTGATCCGTGGTTCTGTGACAGATGAAGCCCTCTCTTTCTCAAAAAAGAATGGAATAGGCCGGGTGTATGAAAAGATAAAAGAGCTTGAGCAGAACAACAGAGGAGTTTCCTATATATGTTCCGGAGTTCCTTTCCACAGCTATGAAAGCTCATCCAAAGCTATGAAAGAGATATCCTGGATTACAGGGGCCTCCCTTGCCCTTGTGGCTTTGATTATATTTCTTGCATTCCGGTCGCTTTTTCCTATGCTGATTTCCCTGACCAATATTGCAGTATCGCTTCTGTTCGGTCTGGCGGTGGTACTGATTGTCTATGGCAGGGTAAATGCGCTTGCCCTGGTGTTCGGCACCACATTGATCGGGGTCAGCATCGATTATTCAATCCACTTTTTTGTAAACCGTGAACATATTTTCAGAAGCCTTACCATAAACTGTATTTCTACCGAGATAAGCTGGTGTCTCCTTATGCTGGCGCCGTTTCCGCTTTTAAGGCAGATTGCCCTGTTTTCGGCAGCTGGACTTTTGTGCTCATACCTTATAGTGCGGTTCTTTTATCCCGCCGGAGGTGCTGACATCCGTCAGCATGACGGCAAGACGCATGACGGTAGCTGTCACCCTGACGCCAGTTGTCACCCTGACGGAGGTCAGGGATCCGGCTACCTTTTACGCGCTGCAGGAATAGTGGTGCTGGTTATTTGTTTTGCTGCCCCAGTTGTCTCCGGCATACGTATAAGAAACAACATTAAAGGTATGTACACTATGTCGGGACAGCTTCTGGAATGGGAAAAGAAGGCGGCATCCGTTCTAAAGCTGGGCAGCACCGGCGAATACTTTATCGTATCCGGCCGTGGCCAGCAGGAGCTGCTGGCCCAGGAGGAGCAGCTTGCATCGCGCCTTGAGATAGAGAAGAACCTGGGCAATATTGGCGGTTACACCGCAATAAGCACCTTTGTGCCGTCGATGGCACACCAGGCGCGGAGCTACAAGGCCTCAGAGCTGCTCCTCCAGCGCTCCCGGGTGCAGCTGAAGGCACTTGGGTTCGGGAGCGCTGCGGCCGAGCAGTTTGCCCTTGACCACCAGAGCAAGGCAGGCATGGTAGTTACCCTGAAAGATGTTCCTGCTTTTATGAACGAGCAGATTGACGCTCTATATCTGGGCAAAGTAGGAGATTCGTATTACTCTGTGGTATTCCCTCTCCAGGTGCATAACAGTGCAGCTCTCCAGAATCTTGCAGACGGCAGGCATATCTTCTTTATGTCAAAGGTCAGCGATATTGAGAAAGAACTGGATCACCTAACCAGAATAGCACTTATCTTTATTCTGGCATCTTATCTGCTGGTTTTCCCGTTTCTTTGTTTAATCTACGGCAAAAAAGTTCTTAGGATAGCACTGGTGCCTGTTGCTGTGATTCTTGCTTCCCTGGCCTTTGTCTCTGCTTCTGGCGGCGGAGTGGACTTTTTTGCCTGCGCAGGCATTGTCCTTATTTTTGGCCTTGGCCTTGATTATCTTGTTTATGGGCTTGAGAAAAAAACAGGAAAGGCCACGCTCCTTTCCTTCATCACTACCGAAATCTCATTCGGGGCTCTTGCATTAAGCAGCTTTGTTCCAGCCCATGTGTTCGGGCTTACAGTATGTGCAGGGCTGGCTCTGGCGTATCTTCTTTCCCTGTTAATTGGCCGCAGTTAGGGCAAAATCGGGGGCATCGCTGTATTTCTTTATAGTAAGATTATCCCGGTCCTCTTTTCGCTCAAAGGCTATAGCTGCCACATATCCGCCCCCTTCGTAAAGAGCATAGAAAAGCGAGGAATTACTGCATCGGATAATATTTTTCTCTATCTGGAAAACCGGTGTCTCCTTAAGATTTGCTACAGATGTCCCAAGCAGCTTTATATGGGCTTCTTTAAGAACCCATAGAGTCATGAAACGTTTCTTCTTCTCTTCCGGGGAGTCTGCAAGGTTTAAAAAATCAAGCTCTTCCTTGTGGAAAAACTTTTCTGCAACAGAGGTCGATACCTTTCTGGAAGAGAGTTCAATGTCACAGCCTGTGCGCCCATCTGCCATGGTGCATATAACCAAGTTATGGGCATGAGATATGTTGAAATCGGTCTTGCAGTCGGCATATTCGGGTCTTCCTGCCGGGGTTTTGACCCGTTCCGGGTGTCTGCCAAAAGTATCATCTTCCATAAGCGACAGAAGCTCAAGACCCTTTGCGTGCTGATCCCTGTATATGTGCGATTCTGTTGATAAAATTCCCAGCCTGCTTACCATCAATGCAATTATATATATTTTTTTACTGGAAAGGAAGTCAATTAATTGCTATTATAGATATAATATGAAAATGGCACCAAGGTTTCTGATCCCATTTCTGCTCTCTCTTCTTCTATTTTCCTGCGTCACCAGGCAGGAGGACGGGGCAAAGTATTCTGTGTATGTGACAAATACTGCTAAATTTGAGCTTTTAAGCCCATCGGCCTTTGAGGAGAACATGGACCGTTTTCAGAACATAACTGGCCATTTCCAGGGCAAAACCCATATCTTCGGCGCCTATATAAAGAGCAGCGATGAGGAGGTTGCAATCACATTCTTTAACCAGATGGGGGGCAGCGTTGGCGACCTTTTGTATACTGGCGATTCGCTTGTGGCCAACTCGCATTTTACCCCTCCTGGAGCAAAATTTGAATATATGATGGCAGATTTCCAGTTCTGCTACTGCAAGAAAGAGCTTCTGGCCTCAGGCCTTGAGGCGTCCGGTCTCCGTTTCAAATGTACAGAGCAGGATGGCAAGGAAATCCGCCAGATTTTTGAAGGCGATAAACTTGTTGTCCATATAGAAAAAGAAAAGACCCGTACCAGGCTTCAGAACCTCTTGCGCGAGTACAGTTACGATATTCTGGAGGGCAGCTGATGCCAATCTATCTTTCTGCCCCAGGGGTAATATGCTGTGCCGGAAGCGGTCTTGGTACACTGCATGACGCTGTTCTAGAGGGGAAACCGTGGCACAAGACCGACTACACCTTAAAAACCCTTATAGACGATGCAATTGCGCAGATCAAGGATTCTGCCGAATTGGCTGTAGGGCGGTATGGCCACAGCAGGGTGGGCGTTTTTGTGGGCTCCTGCGACAATGGCACCGACTATTCTCTGCCTGCCCATAAAGAGTTCTTCGGAACAGGTTCATTCCCTGCTGACTACTCATTCGCATACCAGAAGGCTGATTTCCCTGCCGTATATATCCAGAAAAGACTTGGCCTTTCAGGCTTTGCCGCCACCTGTGCCACCGCCTGCGCCTCCAGTGCCAGCGCCTTGATTAAAGCAAGCCAGCTTATATCAGCAGGTTTCTGCGATGCAGCTGTTGTGGGCGGCGTGGATATAGCTTCGGCTATGGTGATGGCCGGATTCGGTGCACTGGAGGCAGTTTCTCCAGGTCTTGCTAATCCTTTCAGCAAAAACCGGGACGGCATAACCTTGGGCGATGGGGCTGCCTTCTTTGTCATATCCAAGGACAAGTTGTGGAAATCGGGCATACAGCTTTTAGGCTGGGGCGAAAGTTCCGATGCCCACCATATTACCGCCCCCGAGGCCAGCGGAGCACAGGCGGCTGTTGCAATAAAGAAAGCCTTGGACCGGGCAGGTTTAAAGCCTTCTGATATCGGTTACATCAATCTTCACGGCACTGGAACCAAGCTTAACGATCTTATGGAAAGCCGCGCTGTAACCAAAAACTTTGGTCTTGATATGCCGCCGGTAAGTTCCACAAAGCCGGTCACAGGACATACGCTGGGGGCAGCTGGGGCTCTTGAGCTAGCAATCTGCTATTCCTTAATCACCGCAAATGACGGCAAGCTGCCCCCTATGCGCTGGGATGGCCAGGCCGACGAGGAGCTTGAAATGCTTAACTTTGTAGAAAAAGATAAAATATACAACCGCATCAGAATCTGTATGAGCAACACTTTCGGTTTCGGCGGCTGCAATGTCAGTCTGATAATTGGAGAAAAGGATGATACCGATTGAAAAAGATGAACTTATAAACCTGCTTCCTCACAAAGGGCGGATGTTCCTTCTGGACCGGGCGGTAGATGTGGATTATGAGAATTATTCCATCAAGACCCAGGTTGATGTGACCGAGAATTCCATGTTCTATGATAAGAGCCTGGGGGGGATTCCATCTTATATAACTTTTGAATATATGGCCCAGAGCATATCGGCTCTTTCAGGCTTTGCCAACCGGCGCAAGGGGCTGCCTCCTAAAGTGGGGGTGATTCTGAGTGTCTCTGATTTCAAGACTTTTGTCCCTGTCCTTAAAGCTGGAACAACCGTCACAATAGCAGACTACCATCAGGATGTGGTGGACCGGGTGTTCTCTTTCGACTGCAAAGCCTATGTCGGAGATACCCTTGTTTCATCCGGCAAGCTGACTGTTATGGACATTGATGACTTGAGTGAATTAGGTATATGATGAAAAATGGAGCAGCTATGGATAAAAAGAAAGTGCTTATCACCGGGGCGGGCCGTGGTATAGGCCGGGCAATTGCCCTAGCCTGCGCAAAAGCAGGATACGAGGTTATAGCTCATTACAATAAAAGCAGCAAGCCGGCAGCAGAGCTTAAGGCCGAGATTGAATCAGGCGGCGGTGCTTGCCAGCTTATCCAGTTCGATATCTCTGACCGGGCCGACTGCCGCAAGAAACTTGAGGCACTGTGGGAAGAACAGGGGCCGCTGTGGGGCATTGTGTGCAATGCAGGAATCTGCTCCGACAACACATTTGTAGCCCTTTCTGACGCACAGTGGGATTCTGTAATCAACACCAACCTGAATGGTTTTTACAATGTGCTTTCTCCTCTTGTAATGCCTATGTGCCGCAAGAAGAAGGGACGTATAGTTACAATAGCATCTGCCTCTGGCATCATAGGAAACCGCGGCCAGGTCAATTACAGCGCCTCCAAAGCAGGAATCATAGGTGCCACCAAGGCCCTTGCCACCGAGCTTGCCAGCCGTTCAATAACTGTCAACTGTGTAGCTCCTGGAGTAATCGAGACAGATATGATAGGCGAGGTTCCCGCCGATAAGGTTCTGCCCGCCATTCCTATGGGAAGATTCGGAAAACCCGAGGAGGTTGCTCCTGTCGTAGTATTCCTCCTTTCCGAAGAGGCCTCTTATATAACACGGCAGGTTATATCTGTAAACGGCGGTCTATTATGAACAGAAGAGTTGTGGTAACTGGCGGAAGCATAATCTCTGCCCTGGGAAATGAATGGGACGAAATATTTGCAAGCCTTAAGCAGAAGAAAAACAAAATAAAGTACATGCCTGAATGGGAAAAGTACCAGGGGATGAACACCCGTCTGGCCTGCCCTGTGGATTTTAAGGCACCCGACTTTCCACGCAAGAAGACACGGGGAATGGGCCGCATTGCCCTTATGGCTGTGACCAGTGCAGACAACGCCCTTAAGGATGCAGGGCTTTACGAAAGCCCAGAGCTTAAAGCAGGGCGGTGTGGAGTCTCATACGGATCCTCTGCCGGCAGCATCGATTCGCTCCTTGATTTCTACTCCATGCTTATAACCAATACAGCAAATAAAATAAGCGCCACCACCTACATAAAGATGATGCCCCAGACCTGTGCCGCCAACATAAGCGTCTTCTACGGCCTTACCGGGCGCCTTATAACCACCAACACAGCCTGTACATCGGGCAGCATGTCCATAGGATATGCATTTGAGAATGTAAGAAACGGGTATCAGGATATTATGCTGGCCGGGGGTGCTGAGGAACTTTCTCCTGCCGATTCGGCTGTGTTTGATGTGCTCTTTGCTGCCAGCGGTCTGAACGACAAGCCGGAGCTGACACCAAAGGCCTACGATAAAAACAGGGACGGCCTGGTTATAGGCGAGGGTTCGGGAACTATTATTCTTGAGGAATACGAGCATGCTGTGGCAAGGGGTGCAAAGATATATGCCGAAATGGTGGGATTTGGGACAAACACCGACGGAACCCACATAACCCAGCCCAACAAAGCCACAATGCGGAAGGCTATGGAACTGGCTCTGGAAAGTGCAGGCCTTGCCCCTGACAAGATAGGCTATGTCAACACCCACGGTACAGCTACCCTGGCCGGCGATGTGGCAGAGAGCCATGCGACCTACGAGGTGTTCGGGGGCAAGGTGCCGGTAAGCACAATCAAAAACTATATAGGGCACACCCTTGGCGCCTGCGGTGTCATCGAGGCGTGGACTGCAATCAATATGATGCGGGAGGGCTGGTTTGCTCCCAACATCAACCTGACCGAGGTTGACCCTGCCTGTGCTCCGCTTGATTACATAGTTGGCGACGGCCGGGAGACCAAGGTGGATTACATTATGTCAAACAACTTCGCTTTCGGAGGAATAAACACATCCCTTATTTTCAAGAGGTTCAAATGACAGATTACTATTCAGACAGGATGCGGGCCATAGATGCCAAGACAAAGGCTCAGGAGATTGCATTTGCACCCCTGGCTTTTCAGACAGTACTTGCATTGCGGAACCTGGGGATGCTACGTAGCATATCAGATGCCGGGGATGCCGGCCTTGCTGCCGAAGAAGTTGCCGAAAAAGCCGGAGTCAGCCTTTACGGTGCGAAAGTGCTTTTAGAGTTTGCCCTTGGGATGGGTGTCGTAAAGCTTGTTCCTGAAATCAAAGAGGAGCGGTATGTTCTTTCCAAGACAGGCTGGTTCCTCCTTGAGGATGATATGACCCGGGTAAACATGGATTTTGTGAACGACATCTGCTATCAAGGGGCTTTTAAGCTGACAGAATCGATAAAAAGCGGAAAACCCGAGGGGCTTTCTGTATTCGGAAAATGGACCACAGTTTACGAGGCTCTTTCCACACTGCCTGCGCAGGCTAAAAAAAGCTGGTTCGCATTTGACCACTTCTACTCCGACATCGCTTTCCCCGAAGCTCTGCCAATAGTATTTAAGGATAAACCTAAAAAAATTATGGACATCGGAGGCAACACCGCAAAGTGGAGCATATGCTGCTGCAAATATGACCCCGATGTCAAAGTTACTATAGTGGACCTGCCGGGGCAGACAGCCGTTGCCCGCACCAATGCAGCTGCGGCCGGCTTTGCAGACCGTATCGACACCTGCGAGGGAAATATACTGGCCGATTCCACTGTGCTGCCTGCCGGCTACGATGCTGTATGGATGAGCCAGTTCCTTGACTGCTTCTCGCTTAAGCAGATTACCAAGATTATAAAAAAAGTAGTATCGGCCGCCAGCGAAAACACTAAAATTTTAGTATTGGAGCCGCTTTGGGACTGCCAGAAGTTCCAAGCTTCCTCATATTCGCTTCAGGCCACTTCCATATACTTTACCTGTATTGCCAACGGCAACAGCAAGATGTACCGTTACCAGGAGCTGGTGGATGCAATCGAGTCCGGCGGTGCCAAGCTGGAGACAGCCCACCACAACTTAGGCTCAAACAGCTATTCGCTCCTGCAGTTCAGGAAAATCTGATGGAGCTTTACATTAACCGCAGCGCATACTGGGCACCGCCCTATGCAACACCCGATTCCGCTCCGGAGCTTACGTATGTATCCCCGCTTCTAAAGCGGCGTCTGAGCCAGCTTACCAGAATGACAATAGAGGTGGTGCACAGAGTGCTGGATGCAGCACCGGATTCGCCGCTTGTCTTTGTCTCCTCCTGTGGAGAATCGGCCCGGCAGCTGCAGGTTGACCGCATGCTTATCGAGGATGGCCAGATACTGCCTGCGCCGTTCTCGCTGTCTGTATTCAACGCCTCTCCAGCCATGGCTACCATAGCTCTGGGAATGAAAGGGGGGTACACTGCACTATATCCGGCTGGCAACCTTTTGGCCGAAGCTTTTGCCTACGGAGCTGCCCCTATCTTGGCTGGAGAGACAGAATCGGTGATTCTGGTGGTAGGCGACCAGAAGCTGCCCGATGAATATAAGGCAGTTGCTTCATCAGAAGACGATATATCGCCCTATGCCGCCGCCTTTGTACTTTCTTCTAAAAAGCAGGCAGGCAGCGTACCGGTTCATTCTTATAAAGGCCTTGAGGAGCTGATGCATGTCTAAGCTTGTCCTGTGGTACCGCATATTTGTAAAGCTATTCCTCTTCTTTGTGTTCGGACTGGGCAGCATTATACTTATCACTGTTGTGTTTCCCACAATCCGCATTTTATCGTCATCTAATTTGGCCTTTAAACAGAAGGCCCGCAAGGCAATGTGCAATACCCAGAAATTCTTTGTAGGGCTTGGAACTCTTCTGGGAGGCTTTGAGCTCAAGGTTGATGACAGGGAATATCTAAGCCATCTTTCGGGCAAAATCGTGGTGGCAAACCATCCGTCGCTTTTGGATGTGGTTATGCTGCTCTCCATCATCCCTAATGCAGACTGCATAATCAAGGCATCGCTGGGACACCATAACATTGTAAGCAACATAGTGAATACGCTGTATATCTCCAATTCCCTGGATTTCGAGCATCTTACAAAGGAGTGCACAAAGTCGCTTCAGGCTGGCAACTGCCTTATCATATTCCCAGAGGGAAGCCGCACAAAAGCCGATGGTGTGCATCACTTCCAGCGGGGGGCTGCCCACATGGCACTATATTCGGGCTGCAACCTGGTTCCGGTGGCTATAGGCGGAACCGACAAGTATGGCCTTAGGAAGCATGACCCCATGTTCTCCTACAATCCCAAGGAGAAATTCATCTACACAATTACAACACTTCCCGAGATTAATCCTAAAGATTATGCAGATATCCCGGTTCCTGCCGCAGCAAGAAGAATCACCGAAAAGATTAAAACCGATATCGAAGAAGTGTTAAATCGTTGACAAAGAAAAACATTCTTAATATAAATACAAATATCACATACAAAGGGGAAAACATTTGGCAAAGGAAGAAGCGATAGAGATAGAAGGCATTGTCAAAGAGGCGCTGCCGAACACCATGTTCAAGGTGGAACTTAAGAATGGACACATTATTCTGGCACATCTGTCAGGAAAGATGAGAAAGTTCTATATACGTATTGTTCCAGGCGACAAGGTAAGAATAGCTCTTTCCCCATACGACCTGACCAGAGGAAGAATTATCTTCCGGGAAAAATAATCATTTTTTGATTGCAACCCACACAGCACCAGAGCCTCCTTCTGCAGCCCCTGGAACTCCATGCTTTCCAGCTATGGGAGAATGCTCTATAAAATACATAACCTCTTTTTTAAGCACTGGTTCTTCTTTGGAATGAATTCCTTTACCATGAATTATAAGTACTTTCTTAAGACCCTTTTTGTGTGCTTTTATAAAAAAATTGTGCAGCTGTGTCTGGGCTTCATCTGCTGTTAGTCCAAGAAGGTCAATGACAGCTTCTACAGGCAGTTTATCATAATTGACCGGGCGTTTTGGTTGTGACGGAGATTCTTTTTCCTTTTTTATCTGTGCTTCCACCTTCTTGGCATCAGGCGACTTTTCCCACTGTGCTAAGATATCGGCAAAGCTTTTTTTCTTAGGATCTGTAGTCTGCATTTTCTTTGACATATGCATAGGAAAGATCTGTCCCCTTGACCACGGCAGAGCCCTTGCCTTTTTCAGACAGCCTGTAGAACACATCTACTGTAAGGTTGTGCTCTGGATAAGTTTTGTGGTCAGAATCAAAGGAGCGGTCTTTCATATATTTAGACAGCTTGTTCTCCTTTCTCCTGTCGATGCAGAAAGAGCCTTTGTCAAACACAAGCTCTTTGCCAAGCCATATGCTCATCTGATCCTTTTCGAAAGGAAGGCTGTTTATCCCCATGAAGTCGCCCACACAGGAGACCAGCCTGCCCACGTTGGGGTCGTTGCCGAACACTGCGGTGGTGACCAGAGGTGAATTGATAACAGCCTTGCCCACAGCCTTTGCCACCTCATCGTTCTGGGCTCCTGTCACCTCTACCTTAATCACATGGCCAGAGCCCTCGGCATTGCGGACAATATCTTCGGCAAGCTCGGTACACAGTTTAAGAAGTGCGGCTTCGAACTCTTTCTCTTCCACCGCCGGCTTACAGCCAGAACTCAAGAGCAGCACTGTATCGCTGGTGCTCTGGTCGCTGTCCACCGAAATGCAGTTGTATGTCTGGTCTGCAACCCGCTTAAGGCACTTCTGCAAAAAGCTTTTGCTCATGGAAATATCGGTAAGGATATAAGAAAGCATGGTGGCCATGTTGGGCTCTATCATGCCGGCCCCTTTTGCCACTGCCACAATGCGCCCTTTGCCCACCTTTATGGAGCGGAGCTTGGGGAATGCATCGGTGGTCATAATACCTTTGGCCAGCTTGACCCCAGTGCCCCCCTCAAGGCCTGCGACCAAGGCTGGGATAGTGGCTTTCATGGCCTTTATAGGAAGCCGCCATCCGATTATGCCGGTGGAACAGGGAAAGTATTCCTCTGCCTTGCCTCCTGCTTTTTTTGCAAGAGTTTCCAGCAGGCTTGTGGAATCTTCGATTCCGCTTTTCATGCATACATTTGCAATTTTATTGTTTATAAGGATGCCCCGTATCTGTTTTTCCTTAAGCCGCTGCCTGCCTATTATGACAGGAGAGCCTGGGCATTTGTTGCTGGTGAAGATTCCGGCAAACTTGGTTGTGGGTTTATCCAGCATTATAAGCGACATGTTCATAGAAAGTGGATTTATAAGCTTTCTTTCTTCTGGGAAGAACGATAGAGGAAGGACTGCGGTCTTAAAGCCTTCCGGAAGCTGGCCCCGCTTTTCCAGGGCAGCTATATATGCATCGTAGGATTCATATTTTTCCATATCAATAATCTACAGAAATTATAAACATTTTGCAATTATTAAAATATATGTTATACTGAAAAGTTGGAGAGGATATTGTGATGAACCTGCGAAGATTTTATAAGGAGAAACAGCTTTACATAATAGTTGTGATTGCTGTTGTGCTTCTTTTCTGCTTTGTGGGCTATATAGCCACCTCTTTCTTCAATATGATGCAGGACAACATGGTGCGCCGTGTTGAGAGCAGCGGTATCTACGAACAGTGGCTTCTGACCAAGTCGGCGGCCGAAATATTCCTTACTTCTGGCAAGCAGCCGGAGCTTAAGACCAATGTCAACATGAACATAAAGGCGCTGGATAAAAGTTTTGCCGTGCTTGAGGGCGAGACTGCCCAGGTGTTCCTGGGAGACGACGAATTCAAGGGAAAAGTGCCCAACCTGCTGCAGAACTGGAACTATGTCAAGTATTATCTTTTCGAGATTGTAAGCAACGAGGACAGCTACCGTAATTTCGAGTCCCAGATATTCTGGCTTTCCAACGACACCAACCGGTTCTCAAGCGAGCTTAAAGAGCTTTCTTCCTTTATGGACCGATATCACCGCAGGCAGCTGAACCTGCTTTGGAAAGTCTTTCTTGGCCTTATATTCCTGTACCTTTCTTTCACTGCCATATTCATCTTCTTTTTCAACCGTTTCAGCAAAGCCCACAGGGCAGAGCAGGAATATAAGCAGCTTCTGGCAGAATCCATGGAGAACCGGGAGATTGAGAAACAGAACATGGTGCTTGAGATACACGACACCGTAATCCAGGATATGGTCTATTCCAAGATGCTGTGTATGGACCTGGTGAACCAGTATAAAGGCGACCGGGGGCAGGAACAGATTATGGCTCTAACCAACAAGCTGGCCGGGGCGCTGCAGCAGATGAGGGATATATCATATGGAATAAGGCCTCCGGAACTCGAGAAGAACCTGGACGAGATAGTCTCCAACTATGTGCGTAACTGGGAGATCAAGACAGGCAAGAAAGCAGAATATTCTGCCATAGGCCTTGAGAGCGTGAAGGTGAAGAACTCGCTCAAACTAAATATCTATCGTATCATTCAGGAGCTTATGACAAATATCGAGAAACATTCCGACGCCACAGTAGTCAAGGTAAACATAATTATCTCATGGCCAAGCCTGCTGCTCAAGGTTTCGGATAACGGCGCAGGGTTCAATCTGGAGCAGGCTCTTGAGAAGTCGGACGGGAAATCTCATTCAGGACTCCGCGGTGTTATGGAGCGGGTCAAGATATCAAAGGGAACCATAAAGATAAAGTTCCTGCAGGAACGGGGTACTGTGGTAAATATTTCATTCCCATTGGAGGATATAGATGACTGATGAAATCAAGGTTGTGATAATCGAAGATCATGCCCTTATGAGGGAAGGAATCAAGGCTATTGTCAGCCGGGACGAGAAGATAAAAGTAATAGGCGAGAGCGACAATGTGGATGATGGCTACGATGTTGTCCTGAACTGCAATCCCGATATACTGCTTCTGGACATAGCACTCTATGGGAGCTCGGGCCTGGTTCTGGCAAAACGGCTTTTAGCCGCAAAGCCCGACCTGCTTATCATCATCATAACTGCATATTCCAAGATAGACTACATTCTGGAAGCTGTTGAGAGCGGCGTCAAGGGATATATACTCAAGGAATCGTCGCCCGAGAATCTGGCCGAGGCTATAGAGAAAGTGTATGCCGGCGAGATTTACATAGACAGCTATATCTCCAACAAAGTCATAAAATCGCTTATAACCAAGAACGATGTTGAGATTGCCGAGGACAACAAGTCGGCCTACAGCAAGCTTTCTCTGCGGGAGCAGCAGATACTCAAGCTCTTGATTGACGGTGTCCCTATCAAGGATATAGCAGAGGAGCTTTTCATAAGCTCAAAGACAGTGGAAAACCATAAAGCCAGCATCATGGTCAAGCTTAAATGCAAGAACATGACCGAGCTTATCCGTTACGCCATAAGCATAGGACTTATCGATGTTTAAAAAGACCGGCCTTATCTTTCTTCTTTGTCTGATACTCTTATCCTGCCATGGCAAACAGTCCAATGTGGCAATCTCAAAACCTATGCTGACCATAAGGTCTTCCTACATGAATACTCCATTCTTTCTGGCCGGTACAGTGCTTGAGGGAATAATAAACTACAACACCAGGCTGCTTTCGGTGAACGAATCGGATAAAACCAATGGCAACGAGAAAATAAAGTCGCTTATGGACGGCAGTGCAGACTTGGCTGTCCTTTCTGGCCCCGAGGGCTATATGGCATATATAGGGCATCCTAACTACTGGTCTGCCCCACAGAATATAAGGGCGCTGTTCGGCATATTCCCTTCTATCTACACAGGGTTTTCCCACATAGAGAAGATGAAGAACATTTCTGATCTGGTGGGGCATAGGATAGCTCTTAACACCGAATCTTCGGTATCTGGAGACCTTCTTTTCTATTTTCTCAAACTTAATGGCATAAACACCGACAACACCAAGATACTGCGTGTGGAGCAGGGCGAGGGCGAACGGCTTTTTTCAGATGGTTATGTCGATTTTATCTGGTACAACATGAGCTATAAATACACCTTTGCAGGGAATATCTCTCATAATGTCCCGATCAGTCAGTACAATGTCTTTCCTTTTACTTTTAAAGAGAAGGACAAGCTGCGGGAATTCCTCTCTGTATATCCAGTGTTCTATACCGAAAGCATAGCAGATGTAGCCGAGGATGTCGGGGCAGAGCTGGAAGAAAAGACATTTGCATCTTCCACCTTCATAGCCTGCTCCGAGGATATGGACGAGGATACCGCCTACCTGATCACAAAAGCCTGGTTTGAGAACATAGATTACATAAAAATATTTTTCCCCAGCTACAACGAGAAGACTGCCCGTGTCTATTCCCAGCGGCGCGTTCCAGTTCCGTTCCATCCAGGGGCTATAAAGTACTTTAAGGAGATAGGTATCCTCAACTGATACTTTTTTTTCCCGAATAGAGCTGAAAAATGGGGTTTTTCCCAGCTTGAAAACAGAACCCTGAAAGATGATAATGAAACTGTAATATTTCTTTTCATCCTCTTTTGGATATGTGATCCCCCATTGCATATTCGTTCATTTCAGCTGCACTTCCCCGTGCAGCTATTTTATGTTATAATATATATCTGAGGTCAGCTTATGGAGAAGAAAGAGTATACAACACAGCTTATGGTCAATTTCGGAGAAGATGGAAAAACTCTGCTCCCAGTAGTAACTCAAGATTACCGCACAAAAGAGGTTCTTATCCTGTCGTTCATCAACAAAGAGGCATGGGAAGAGACCCTGCACAGCGGCTATGCCACCTATTGGAGCCGCAGCCGGAACGAGCTTTGGAAAAAAGGGCTTACATCCGGAGATATGCTCAAGGTGGAAGAAATCCGCATTAACTGCGAGCAGAATTCGTTCCTGTTCCTGGTTACCCCTATGGGCAAAGGAGCCTGCCATGCAAAACGGGAAAGCGGCGATTCCCATACCTCCTGCTATTACCGCAGGCTTGGAAAAGATGGCTGCCTTGAATTTGTAGAAAAGTGAGGATTGTTATGGATACTAAAGATAAACTTATAATCGGAATGCCAGCAGGCTCTTTGGCCAACCCTACCCGGGGCGGCAACCTGGTGGATCTTCTGGCCAAGGCAGGATTCCCTGCAAAAGGCTACGATGCAGGTGGTCCTACCGATTTTACATCTGTAAACTTTCTTTTCGGCTGGGACGGACGGCCTCAGGAATTCTGCACACAGCTTGCCCTGAACGAGCTTGATATAGCCATTGCTGGCGACGACTGGATGCAGGAGCGAATCCTGGAGATGAAGATGGCCTACGGCATAGAGCTGGCACCAGAGAAAGTGCTTTCGCTCCACCGGGGCAACATAAATCTGGTGGGCATAGTGGACGGCTCCTTCCCCGAGTCCACCACCGAAGAATTCCTTGCAAACCTGATAAAGCGCAAAGATCAGATAACTGTAGTCACAGAGCTGCCATACATGGCCCTGAACTGGATTCTGGGCAAGCTTAAGAAAATCGGAGCACCCGAAAAATTCCAGAAGTGGACTATCCAGAAGTATAAAACTCCTGCAAAAGAGAATTGCGGAATTGTAATATACGAAACCTGGGGCAAGACCGAGGCTAAGCTTAAGAACGGCGGTGCCGACATCGGCCTTGAGATTACACAGAGCGGCAGTGCGCTCCGTAACTATGGCCTTAAGATTCTTGAGTGGGTCTTCTCTTCCGAGACAGGCATTTGGATTTCCAGCACTATGCGTAAATCTCCTGTAAAGATGGAACTCCTTAAGATGTTCCTGATCAACCTGTATGGAATTATAAATGCCGAGAACAAGGTCATGCTCTACTTCAACGTTCCTGCAGGCCATGATGAAGAGATTCAGTCATACCTTAAAGCAAACAACCTGTTTGCCGAAGAGCCTACCATAATCCAGGGGCAGGCATTCTCGCAGTATTGCATCCAGCTTGAGTCTGCCAACAAGGAAAAGCCTATAGCAATGGTGCGCTACCAGCTGCTTAAGCTTGGGGCAAAGAGCATCGAGACAGTTCCGATTCTCTCCTCTATCCCGGACCTTAAGGTTTTAGGCCTATGAAATATCTGCGGCTCTTGGTTCTGGCTGTTGTGCTGCTATCCTCTTTCAGCTGCACCGTAAAGCAGGATCTTACCATAAAGAGTGGGAAGGATGGCGAGATTTTCATAGACTTGGAGCTGAACCCTGTGTTTGTGCGCTACATAAACGATCTTTCTGAGACCACAGGAAAGAGTGCCAAAAGCGGCATATTCAACACCGAAGAGATAACAAGGGAGCTTAAGGAATACCCGTCGGCACGCCCTGTCTCGGTAGTGTCGCCCGAGCCGTCAAAGCTTATCCTAATACTCAAGACCGAGAATTATACCAAGCTGCTGCCCGACAAGTATGTGCCATTCATCCGCATAACCGATTCCGGCAAAGTACGCAAGGTGACATTCCATATAGGAAGGGACAACTACAAGGCCTTGGACGAGGTTTTCATGATAAGCGACAACCCGATTCTGTCGGGCCTTGCACCACAGATAGATAAACCCTACTCTAACAAGGAGTATGTAGACCTGCTTGAGTATGTGTTCGAAGATTATTTAGAGAAAGGGGAATCGGCACAGAAAATCCTGGACAAATCTTTTGTCCAGCTCAACATCAAGACATCTGGCAAGGTGCTTTCCTCGGACAAGGGCTCCTTTAAGGGGAACAGCATCTGGATAAAACTGCCGCTTGTCGATTTCCTTACTCTTGATAAAGTGGTGGAGTTCAGCTTTACTTATTCTATCTGAACTTAAGAATAGGCCAGCCATGCTTCTTGGCATAGAAAGTAAGCCGCAAATCGGGGTTCACCGCAACAGGGTTTCCCACCTCCATGAACAGTGGATAATCGTGTATGCTGTCGGAATAGAACGAAGATAACTTAAGGTCTATGTTGTTCTCTTTTATGTACTCAAGAACTTTTCTTCGCTTCTCTTCCCGGAACGCTGGTTTGCCATCGAAACGGCCCAGGCATTTTCCATCTTTGAATGCAAACTTGGTTGCAATTATGGTATCTACCCCCAGATAGTCGGCAAGAGGCTTTATTATAGTCTCCATGGAAGAGGTTGCCAGAATTATTTTCTTGTTGTTGCTCTTAAGATGGTCGATATACCGTTTTGCATCCCCATACACTTTCTCTTTTTTCATCATATTGTTGAAATTCTCCACAGCCAGGTCGTCCATAAAAGATTTTTCAATACCAACCAGCTCGTCAAAGTGGCGGTCAAAATGCTTGTCTGCCATGTGGCCGAACTTGTAGTTCATGCATATGTAGGGGATATGCCTTAGAATTGTTATAGAGAAAATTTTCCGCTTTATAAGCAGAATAAGATAGCTTAGGGATGTGATATTTTTTGTGATTGTGTGGTCCACATCAAAAATTTCGGCGCCCAGTTTCTCTTCCATCACTTATAATATAATGACTTGCAATATTTTCTGCAAGTCTTGATTATTTATCGATTTATTTTATATATTTTATATATGAAAGGTGTAATTATCGCAGCCGGCTACGGCACCCGGTTTCTGCCGGCAACCAAGACAGTCCCAAAGGAGATGCTCCCTATAATAGACCGTCCTGCCATAGATTTCATTGTCTCTGAATTCATTCAGTCAGGAATAAAGGAAATACTCATTCTGACATCGCGCCGCAAGAAATCGCTGGACGACTACTTTGACCGCGAGGCCGAGCTTGAGGAGCTGTTTATGCGCGAGGGAAAAGAGGCAAAGCTTGCAGAAATTGCTCCACCCGATGCCGATATCTTCTTTAAGCGGCAGACCGAGATGAAAGGGACAGGACACGCCCTTATGCAGGTCAAGGCTTTTGTAGGGTCTGAGCCTTTTGTTGTAGCCTACCCCGATGACCTCCATATTGGAAAAGTGCCGCTGGCTGCCCAGCTTATAAAAAAATACCAGGAGACAGGTTGCTCTGTGATGTCTGCTCTCCACAATCCTCCGCACCTTGAGCGGTATGGAATTCTTAAGCTCGATTCCGACAATTCCCATGTGGTTGATATAGTCGAGAAACCTGCCCCAGGCACAGAACCAAGCCAGGAGGCATCCATAGGGCGGTATCTGTTTACACCCGACATCTTCCCGCTGCTTGAAGAAGGCTGGAAACAGCACTGTGCATCTGGCAACCCTGGTGAATATTTCCATGTGTATGCCCTTAAAAAGCTTATGGAAAAGAAGAAGGTGGTATGCGCTGTCATCGAGGGCGAGCGGCTTGATACAGGAACTCCTGCCGGATATTTAAGTGCCATTATACATTATGCCTATGACAACCCGGAGTACCGTAAAGTTATTCTGGAAGAGGTCGGGCGGCTTGAAGGAAAGAAATAATGCGTAACACTATTTTAGTTATTATTTTTGTTCTTGGAATTGCCACCCTGTGTTTTGCAAGTGGCAAGGGAGAACTTGGAAGAAACGATTTAAAGACCCTTACCGACAACATCATAAAGTGGAAAAATCATGATATCACATCCTATTCGGTAAAAGTGATATATGCTGCCGGGAACCGCCCCGATACTCTGTTCGAGCTCAAGGTGGAGAATAAAAAAGTTGTCAGCTGTCTTAGGGACGAGATGCCTATGGCAGATCTTTCCGGAGTCGGGCAGTACACCATAGATGCCCTGCATGAATCTACCAAAAAACTGGTGCGGAAAAACAAGAAGAACGCCCCTATGCTCTATGTTGTCAAATATGATGAAACCTACGGCTATATAAGCAGTCTGGTACGTATCTACAACCCCAAGGCAGAAGCGGCGCTGGGTCCCAATGATTATAGCTACAGAATTAAAGTTTATGATTTTGTCCCCGAGGAGAGTGCCAAAAAATGAAAAAGCTCTTTCTTCTTTTCTTGATTATCTCTTTATCTGTACAGCTATGGGGTGTCTCGGCCAAGCCTGGTTCCGGCCATACACACGACGGCAGTATAAGGCCGGGGATGACCGGAAATTCTTATAGCCCTTCCCTTTCGTCAGATGGCGGTGTTCGCAGGGCTTCAGCTTTAAGCAAGGCTTCGGTAAGCACAACTGGAAGCAAAAAAATACTGGTAATCCTTGCTCCATTCAAGGATTATGGTTTCAATGAAACAATTCCAGGAACCTCGGATTCTGGTGCGGTTTCAGCTTCGACCCACGATGAAACTTATTATAAAAAGCTGCTTGAGACAGGCTCTGGCCTTACTATGAAAAAGTATTATGACCAGCAGTCAAGAGGAGCCCTTGACCTATCTTTCGAGGTGATAAAATCTGGTGTTAAGTCTATAGAAAGCTACGAATACTATGGACAGAATGATGTTTATGATGACGATACCCACCCCGCTGTGCTGGTGCGGGAGATGATGGTAAATGTCATAACAGAGTCGGTGGCAGCTGAAGTTGATAACTGTGTTGTCATAGTAGTCCATGCAGGCCCGGGCGAAGAGGAGGGGGGTGTCAGCGAAAACCTTATATGGTCTCATAGAAGCACCCTAACAAGCCAGAGTATTTCATCTTTTACCATAGGAGGAAAGACCTTTAACGATTACCTGATAGTGCCTGAATATAATATGTGGCATGGTGTGTACGAAGCTACTGTGGGGGTTTTCTGCCACGAGTTCGGCCATGTCCTGGGGCTTCCCGACCTTTATGACACCTCATACAAAACTGCAGGGGTAGGGATGTGGAGCCTTATGGGGGGCGGCGAATGGGGCACTATGGGCGCAGCCGGTGTCTCGCCAGGGACAGACCCTGCTCCGTTTATGAACTGGGAACGGGCTTATCTGGGGTGGATAACCGAAACCGACATAACTCCAGCATCTGGCAAGTCTGTCAGCTATGATTTTGAAGAAGCAAACGATTCTGACACAGTTTACAGGATTAATTTGAGCGACGACCAGTATCTGACCCTTGAGGGAAAGAAAAAGAACAAATCTGGAAGCGGAATGCTTGTGGAAGAGACAGGTCTCCTTATAACCCAGATTCATAAGGGTATCCTTAACAACTACTGGAGCACCAATACTGTCAACTACGGTACTTACCGGCCACATGGGGCAATGGTGGTGGAGGCTGTGGCATCTAACTATAAGTCAAACGGATTGGGCAACCTGTGGCGGGGCAGTTCAAGCACCCTCCGCACTACAACCACAGCCCTGTTCAGAAGTGGTACCCTTACTTCGGTAGGGCCGGTGGCCAGCTCAAGCAGTGCAGATCTGCCGTTCCTGCCCCTGTTCACCAGCACTATGATCGGCTCCGGCATTGTAATATGCATTCTTGGACTCTGGTATGCAGGGCATAAGAAGCTGTGTGCTGTCATTGCAATTGGAGCTTTTGCTGCCTGCTTCTCCTTAAGCTGCTCCATATCCTCAGGCGGCAGTGGAACCTACGATTCCGGGCCAAACACAAACTACTACACAACTATGAACAATGTGTACTCAAAGACAGGTATTTCGGGCATAACAATCTACAATATCCAGGTTAACGAGGATGGCAGCGGCAGTTTCAGGGTCAAGAAAGATTAGAGAAAAGTCTTCTGCCGAATAGAATAGTATAAAGCAGCAGAATAGGTATTACTGCAGGGCATGCGCTCTGGATTCCCACAGCCATTATAAGCAGGAAAAGTACGCACATAGCTGCCATGAAAATCGAGAAATATCTAAGCACTTTCTGGCCGCTTCCTTTTGCAAAGAACGTTATAAGAAAGGTCAGCGAAAGAGGCGAGCACCAAATAATGTTCAGATTCCACTTGGTTGCGGTGTGGTCCGATATGAACCACAGGTAGAAGATCAGTAGACCTAAAAGGAAGTTCAGCAGAACCAAGGTGTATTCAAAACAGCTTAAGCTTTTCTTTGCCCACACTTTTTTCCTTATGCAGCCTATGTAGATAAGCCCCAGCTCCAAGGCCAGAATCACGGTGAAAAGAAGGGCCGGGAGGTTGAATTTTATCGGGTCAGTTATCGGGTCATTTAAAGGGTCAAATATCGGGTCAGGCTCTGACCTGAAAAGAATTTCATCTTCATCTGCCAGCTTTCTGCCGTCGCCAAGGGTGCTTCCTGCTATAATGTCATGCACCAGGGCTGGAAGGAAGAAACTGTCGGATGGCAGCACTTTCTGGTCCAGAGGCATTCCCAGCACAAGCTGGATTCCAAGGTCAAACCATGGGTTATTCTTAAGGTGGTAACGGATGTATTCCCGGTAGCTTTTCTCTCCTATCCTGGCTATCGCTCCCTGATCGTAGAGGATATCGCTTCCAAGGGTATTCTCAAACACGCTCTGTATACGGGTTGAACAGTTGTCCTTGATAAAGTCATATTTATAGTAGCGGTTCTCGGGCAGCGCATTCTTGGTCAGGAATATGTATATCTGGGCTATCTCCTCCTGCGACAGATTCAGCTTCTGCTCCACCACGCTCCTGTTCTCGAGCATCGTATAGTTCTTGAATTCCCTGGGGAAGTTGACCACCCCTAAAAAGTAGTCCAGCTGCCCCTGGACAAACTTGGGGACAAACTTGGGGTCGCGGAAATCAAAGGTGCCAAAGTTGTAAAGAAAGTCTATATTGTTCTCGTTATCCAGATAGCGGAAAGCTGTGTGGCCGAATGCCGAGTAGATGGCGTTTCCTGGGGATACAGTGATAAGGCTGAGCTGGGGCTTTTGGGCAAAAAGCGGTGAAGCGGCAAGTAAGAGAATAAGGAAAAGAGCTTTGAAACCTTTCATCATTTTTAAGTATACAACTAATGCGATAATAAATCTATTATTTTTTCCGATGCCCTGTATGAGATGGAGAAACAGCCCTGCAGAAGGTAGCCGCCGGTGGGTGCCTCCCAGTCGGCCATCTCGCCTATGACAAAGCAGCCAGGTCTTGATTTGAGCATAAAGTTTGCATCAAGCTCTGCCATGCATACGCCGCCGGCCGACGAAATGGCTTCTTCAAGCGGGTTGCAGCCGGTTACGGTAAGGTACAGGTCTTTGACCTTACGTAAGTCGCCCTCTGGAGAGAGCTCCCGGAAAAGGGCATAAGGAAGGCCGGCGAGCCCCAGGGCTTTGCGTGCATAGTTGGACAGGGAGTTCTTGCCCTGGGGCTTAGTAAGGCGCCTGGTTATCTGCTCCTGGAAAAGGTCCGGCAGCAGATCTGCGCCCACTTTGCAGCTGCCGGTTTTATCCAGCTGCTGCCTGATGTAGTAGCCTATGGAATAAACCCCGCTCCCCTCAAGACCCCGTGGGGTCAACACCACCTCGCCGGTGCTGGAAGCGCCACCGCACCTAAGGCGGATATTCAGGCTTGTATAGCCCTTGGTTTTGCCGATTTGACCGAGTTCTGCGATGCGCTCCTTAAGGGGCTCTGACCAGCGTACCGCCACCCCGCAGTTGGCGCTTCTGAGGGGAGCGACCTGGATGCCGGCAGCCTGGAATAACGATGTCCAGGCTCCGTTTGAGCCTGTCTCGGGATGGCTGCCGCCACCCAGGGCAAATACGGCATACTTGGCCTTTAACTCCAGGGTCTTGCCATCCTGCCGGAACATAAAAATGTCTGGCTTGTCTCCAAAACCTGTGAATTCACATCCTCCCTGAAAGGTGAATAGAGGTATGCCAGCTTGTCTTGGACTTCCCCAGCTTGCCCTGTCCAGGTGTTCAAGCCAATGTTTTAGTATCTCTGGAGCGCCTAACTTGGTAAAAACCTTACCTCCGTTGCCGACAAATGTGTCGGAACCCATAGTTTTGTACCAGTTGGCCAGGGCGGCGGGGGAGAATTCGGTCAAAAGTCCTTTGAAAAGCTCTTCGTTGCCATAGTACTTTTGGGATAGTTCATCAGGTGTTCCCTGGTGGGTGCAGTTAAGCCCGCCGCTGGCGCCAGCCAGAAGAAACTTGCGTCCAGGGCTCATCATCCTGTCGGCAATCAGCACAGGAATTCCAGCCTCTACAAGGCGGTATGCGCAAAAAAGTCCGGCAGGGCCAGCTCCTATGATAAGAACTCTATCCTCTTCTTTCCCCATAGTTTTATTTTCCTTTCTTTGCCCTGCTAAGTCAAGGTTTCATTTTTTTGTTGCCATTTTGTTGGTTATACAATAAAATAATTATATATAGGAGCAATTGATGTATCCACACAGAACATTCCATTTCCTTGAACCGTTCAAGGGAAAGCTTTTTCATGGCGATATTCCTACATTGGCAGAAATCTTTCAGGTTGCTGCAGCCCGATACCCGGATAAAAAATGTCTGACCACATATAACCCGGATATATTTGTCCTTACATTCAGGGAGGCCCGGGAAAAGATTATGAGGCTGGCCGCATCGCTGGTGGCAAACGGGGTTAAGCCTGGAGACCGTGTAATCCTTACAGGAAAAAACCGGCCGGAATGGGCTGTGGCCTATTATGCCATCGCTACTGCAGGTGCTGTCATAGTTCCGCTCGATTATACACTCCACGAGGATGAGCTTAAGAACCTTATAGACTTCAGCGAGCCTGTAGCTGCCCTGGTGGATAAAGAGAAATACGACAAGGCCAAGGATATGATGCCAGCCGGAGCTCCTTACTATTCTCTTGACCCGGATAAAGAAAACTATGTGCTTTCCCTGGAGGATGCTCCACTTGAGAAACCGGTTCACCGCCAGGTGAGCGACCTGGTGGCTATACTCTACACATCGGGAACCACAGGAATCCCCAAAGGGGTAATGCTGTCTAACTCCAATATCGTGAACGACTGTTTCCTTGCCCAGATGAACATGCAGATTTATCATACCGACGTGTTCTACGCCCTTTTGCCAGTGCATCACGCTTACACCATGCTTTCGGTTCTGGTGGTGGGTATTGCCCAGAGCGCTGAGGTTGTTTTTGCTAAACGGCTGGTGGTGAAAGAGCTGCTTAAGGATCTTAAAGATGGAAAGATAACTATTTTCCTGGGAGTTCCCATGCTTTTCAACAAGCTTATAACCAATATCATGAAAGGGGTGCGGGAGAAAGGAGTTGTTGTCTACAGCATTGTCCGTTTCCTAATGGTTATAAGCGGACTTCTTAAGAAATGCGGCATCAAGATAGGAAAGAAACTTTTCGGAAAGATGATTCTGGACAAGGCAAACCTTTCCAGTGTCCGTATCTGTATAAGCGGCGGCGGCCCGCTGCCTCCATCGACATTCAGGATGTTCAACCAGCTGGGGCTTGATTTTGTGCAGGGCTATGGTCTTACCGAGACATCGCCTATCGTGACACTTAACCCGATCTACCATTTCAAGGTCAAGTCGGTGGGGCTGGTTCTGCCCGAGATTCAGGTCAAAATCATCAACCCGGACAAAGAGGGACGGGGCGAGATTGCCTTAAAGGGACCTACTGTCATGCAGGGATACTACAAAAACCCATCTGCAACCGATGCGGTGATGGATTTAAACGGTTATTTCTACACCGGCGACATGGGATATCTGGACAAGGAGAACTTCCTTTATTTGACCGGCCGCAAGAAGAATATAATTGTAACCTCTGGCGGCAAGAATGTGTTCCCCGAAGAGATCGAGGACCGGTTCCAGCTCTACCCCGAGATTGAGCAGATTCTGGTGCGGGGCTACTATATCGACGGCAAGAAGAAAGAGGCTGCAGGAGAGATGATAGAGGCCCTTATCTATCCGTCTGAGGAGCTGCGCAATACAGGCGACCCCGACGGAATCCAGAAGAAGCTTGAGGAGATTGTCAACAATGTGAACCGGCAGCTGTCAAGCTATATGAAGATTGCCCGGGTGCGGGTTGTGGACCAGCCTTTCGAGGAGTCTTCCACAAAGAAGATAAAACGGTATAAAGTGAAAGCATAATGTTAATTATTCCAGCTATCGATTTATTGGACGGAAAGTGTGTGCGCCTGTACAAGGGCGATTATAATAAAGTTACAGTGTACAGCGACGACCCGGTTGCCATGGCAAAGAGCTTTGCAGCTGCCGGCGCCAAGCGTATACATCTGGTGGACTTGGATGCAGCCAGGGGCGGGCGCAACAACCGCGATGTCATTGCCTCGATATGCCGCAGCGTGGATGCTGTGTTTGAGCTTGGCGGCGGTATACGCACCGAGGAAGATGTCCGCCAGATTATAGATATAGGTGTAGACCGGCTTATACTGGGCACTGTCTTTGCAAAGGACCCCGAGCTGGGTGCCAGCTGGACAGCAAAGTACGGAAAAAAGTTCATAGCCGGAATCGACGCCCTTGACGGCGAGGTAAAGGTGGCCGGCTGGCAGCAGGGTTCAAGCATTACCGATGTAGAGCTTGCAAAAGAGGCTGCACGGTGTGGCATGTGCTCCATAATCTACACCAACATAGTAAAGGATGGCACCCTCTCGGGGCCCGACACAGAGCGCACCTTGGCTGTGGCCGAGGCTGCCGGCATTCCGGTTACGGTATCGGGGGGCATAAGCTGCGAGTCCGATTTTGCCGATATAGTCAACAACCCTAAGTGCCAGGGCCGTATAGGCGGCATAATAACAGGCAAAGGGTTTTACGAGAAAAAGTTTGACCTTGCCAGTGTTATTGCCAGGTATCAAAAGGAAGAGGATTTAGTTTTCTGATGAAGATAAAAGATATTTTACAGCAGGATAAAGTTACAATCTCATTCGAGGTGTTCCCTCCTAAAAAGGCCGATGGTCTTGAGGCTGTAGAGAAGGCGACAGAACAGATTGCATCCCTTAAGCCCGACTTTATGAGCGTGACCTATGGAGCAGGTGGCTCAACCAGCAAGATGACATTGGAGATTGCCTCCAACCTGCAGCAGAAATATGGCATCTCGGTGCTGCCCCATCTGACCTGCGTGGCATCTTCCAAAAGCTATGTGCGGGACATGGTGGCCCAGATAAAGGCTCTGGGAATAGAGAATATAATGGCCCTCCGGGGCGATATTCCCCAGGACGGCGTTGTAGGAACAGATTACAAGTATGCATCAGACCTTATACGTGATATAAAGAAGCAGTCTGATCTGTGCATAGGGGGCGCCTGCTATCCCGAAGGTCATATAGAGTGCAGGCACAAGGAGGATGACATAATCCACCTTAAGGAGAAAGTCGATGCAGGTTGCGACTTCCTTACCACCCAGATGTTCTTTGACAACAACATTCTCTACAACTTCCTGTACAGAATACGGGAAAAAGGAATCACCGTGCCGGTGCTGGCCGGTATAATGCCTATAACCAACGCCCGGCAGCTGGAGAGGAGCGTGGCTCTCTCCGGCACTCACGTGCCCCAACGGTTCCGGGCCATAGTGGACAAGTTCGGCGACAACCCACCTGCCATGCGGCAGGCCGGAATCGTCTATGCTGCCGGCCAGATAATAGACCTTATAGCCAACGGCATAACCCATATCCATGTCTACTCCATGAACAAGCCCGATATTGCTTCCGGTATACTTAGCAATCTGTCAAGCGTTCTGCGCTGAGCCTATTTCTCTAAATTCAGCTCCAAGAGGATAGGAAAATGGTCGCTGCACCCCTCGCCGCTAGCTTTGTCGTATGGCCGTGGATGCTCTTTTTTGCTGGTATTCCACTGGGTTTTGACAGTCTGGAATCCTGCGAAATAGAATCCCTTTTTATCGGTAAGGTTTGAGCCCAGGAAGAAGTTGTCTATAGTCTCCCACCGCCCACGGTAGACATAGCTGCCCGGTTCCTGGTTTTTATCCCACAGCCAGGGGGAGAATAAGTACTTGGTGTTCTTATTCTGCTCGTCTCCTGTTATCCTAAGGTACTGGAAGCGTGACGGCAGATTCACACTGGCCGGCATTATGGCCCGCACTGCACCCTTGCCTTCCCGCTCGTATTCGTCGGGACACTCGTTAAAGTCGCCTAAAAGCAGTACTTCGGCTTTAGGGTTATCGTCGTAAATAGCCTTAAGGCGGGCTGTGACCACATCGGCGGCGCACAGGCGCTTGGGCTCGGTGTTTTTTCCAACCTTGGATTTCCAGTGGTTGTTAAGGATTATGAGCTCATGACCGTGGATATCGAAAGAAACCTCTACAATCTGACGCAGGTCGCGTCCAGAATCGGCCTGTGGGACATGGTATTTCACATAGCTGAAAGGATATTTGCTGATGAAAGCAGACTGGATGGCAGAATTTGGGTTTTCTGACACAACTATGTATTTGTAGCCATAACTCTTAAGATAACCCTTGGTAAGTTCGTTGAGTATTCCTTTGTTCTCAATCTCCTGAAAACCTACGATATCCGGCCCGTCGGGGACAGAATCCTCAATTACCCTGCTTATCTGCAGCAGTTTGCCCATGTAGTCCCGCTCGGTCCAGTTGCCGTTCTTAGGGTTATACTTGGGGTATTCCGAGCCCTGTTCAATGCCGTCGAACATATTCTCCACATTGAATGACATGACATGAATAGAGCTTGGAGCCTTGGGCTCCGGCAAAGGACTGCACTTGGTCCACGAGATAAATACAATGGCAAAAACAAGTATCAAAGATTTTTTCATGATACTTGAAATACACAAAAAAAATGAATTTTGCTTCAAGTTTTTTAAAAATTTTTTCATTTTTTTCCTAAAACCAGTTCTCTAAAGGAATTACCACGGTCGAACTCATTCTTGAAAAGCTCAAACGAGGTAGCTCCCGGGGAGAAAAGCACTACATCGCCAGGCTCAGAACCATTGTATGCCGCATCCACGGCTTCCTCTAAAGAGCTGTACGGCCCGTTGTAACGGCATTTGTGAGCATCCAGCTCGGCAATCATCTTGTCGGTGGCACTTCCTTTAAGCAGGTATATGCTTTTTGCGGCCTTGGCAATTTCCGGCAAAAGATCAAATAGCAGATTCTTGTCGGTGCCTCCTGCAATAAGCACTACCGGCTCCTCGAAACTCTTTACTGCGGCAAGACAGGCCTGTGGAATAGTGGCGGTGGTGTCGTTGTAGAACTTTCTTCGATTCAGCTCGCGTACAAACTCAAGGCGGTGGGGAATACCCTTAAAGTCGGCCAGTGCATCCATAATTTCTGGACCCTTGAAGCCGTATAGATACATGGTGGCAGCTGCGATAAGCATATTCTTGCGGTTGTGCGCTCCGGGTATAAGGAGGTTCTCGGGCAGTATCTGCGCTTTCTTGCCGTTCAGCTTTATATAGCCTTTCTTGCCGTCGAGCCAGATCTGCTCATCCTTTCCTGTATCGGAGCCCGAGAACCAGATAGGGTGAGCCGGGGTCTCGGCAAAGAACTGCTTTCCATACTCATCGTCAAAGTTGCAAAGGGTGTACTGAGCTGGAGTCTGGCTCTGGTAGATAACTTTCTTGTCGTCCGCATATTCCTGCACTGAGCTGTACCTATTCTGGTGCTCGTGCATTATGTTGGTAATCACCGACACCACTGGCTTAAGAAGCCCCTTGTCCCGGATGTCGGCCAGCTGCCAGGAGGAAAGCTCCAGAATCACAAGAGACTTTTCGGTAAGCTGTTCCAGGAATGTGAGTGGCGAGATAGTGATATTCCCACCTAAAAAAGTATCGTCCTTAAGCTTTTTCATGCCGTGGTAGATGGCTGAAACTGTAGTAGATTTTCCCTTGCTGCCTGTGACTGCAATAATATCTCCTTTGAACTCCGACAGAAATACAGAAAGGTCGGTCTCAATCCGTTTTGCCTTGGCAAGGTAGGGTGATGAAAGAGGAACTGCCGGGTTCTTTATGACAATGTCGGCATTCTCAAAATCGGCTGTGTCGTGCTTCTCGAGCACATACCGGATATCAAGGCCTGCCAGCATGTCCATGGAAGGCTTTAATATCTGAGCAGAACGCAGGTCAGTGACAGTGACCACAGCTCCCTTGGATGCAAAGAACTTGGCTGCTGCCATTCCTCCGCCGTTGAGTCCCAGCCCCATTATGGTGATTTTCTTGCCGGTGTAGTCTTCCATTTGTCCCCCTCCCGAGGTCAGTATAGCATAATACAATTTAACATAAAAGAGTGAATATAAACCTTGACAATAGTATCTACGTATGTATATACTAAGATAAGGGGTAATTACGATGGTATATACAAAGGTTTTTTTTAGCGGAAACAGCCAGGCAGTCAGAATTCCCAAAGAATATCATATGGATGAGACAGAGTTAATCATAAACAAAATTGGAAATACAATAATACTTTTTCCTAAAGAGGATCCTTGGGCTGCTTTTGACAGGAGTTTTTCTGAGTTTTCCGATGATTTCATGGCAGATGGTCGGAATCAGCCAGAAATGCAAACAAGGGAAGGTCTATAATGTATTTGCTCGATTCGAACATCTGCATTTTCATGATTCGAGATAAAACTCATTATCTAAGAGAAAAAATAAAACAGTTTTCTCCCTCTTTGTTACATTTGTCGGTAGTTACTGTTGCAGAATTAGAATATGGGGCAGCAAAAAGTCAGAATCATCTAAGGGAACATATGGCTGTTCTGAATTTTGTTTCTCCATTCGATATTTTAAATTTTACTCCAAAAGATGCAGAAAATTTTGGCTTAATAAGAGCATATCTTGAAAAAAAAGGAATCCCAATTGGTCCATATGACTTAGAAATTGCTGCTCAGGCTATGACTCGCGATTTAACTGTAGTAACTCATAATTATGATGAATTTTCGAGAATCCCTTGGATAAGAGTTGAGGATTGGACAAGGTAGCTATGCTGATTGATGCCCACACACACATTATACCAGGCTCAGATGACATAACCGTGCTCTATAACTCGGTTACTGCTGACGACTGGAACCGGATTCCCTCAAGCCCGCAGGTTATCCCATTCTATGGCATACATCCGTGGTATGCAAAAAGTTGTTCAAAAAATGAACTTATGGCTTTGGGACAGCTTATCCAACAGAAAAAAGAAGATGCCCTGAATCAGGTTCAGGATGGCAAGAGGATTTTGTTCGGCATTGGCGAGACAGGGCTTGATAAGACAGGTCGGAATCCAGATATAGAGGATCAGAAGGGTTTTTTCGCCTTCCACCTTTGGCTTGCCCAGCAGTATAAGGTTCCTGTTGCCGTGCACTGTGTCCATGCCTGGGGTCCTTTTATGGAAATCCTCTCGGAGGTGCCGGATGACTTGCCTGTCATTATGCACTCTTTCTCAGGGGCTATGGAGACGGCGAAGGCCCTTTTGAAGCGGAACACTTTCTTCTCTTTCTCTCCATCAGTACAGCGGATAGAAAAACAGGCAGAAATACTGCGGCAGATTCCTCTTGAGCGGCTCTTCCTTGAGACTGATTTTACCGAGGTTCCGTCGGCCGGTTACCGGGAGACTTTGGAAGAACTGTATAACTTTGCTGCCAGGGTAAAAAATGTAACTCCCGAAACAGTAAAAAATTATCTTGAAAATAATCTTAAAACACTATTTTCCCCTTGAAAAAAAAGTCCCCTTATTTCTATAATTGACTTTGGGAGGGACGGGGGAACTATGTTCAAAAAGGGGTTCGACAACGACTTATATCTTAAGCTTCAGAGCGAGACAATTCTTGCCAGGATAAAGGATTGCAACAGCGACAAGCTCTATCTGGAATTCGGCGGCAAAATCCTGTTTGACCTCCACGCCGCCCGGGTTCTGCCCGGTTTTGACCCCAATGTGAAGATGCATCTTCTGGCCAAGATGAAAGATTCTGTTGATGTCATCATGTGCATCTCTGCTCCCGATATTGAAAAGAAAAAAGTGCGGGCCGATTTCGGCATCACCTATGACTCTGATGTCATGAAGACTATCGACGATTTCAGAGCATGGGGCATCTCGGTAAAGGCTATTGTAATAACCAGGTACGACGGCCAGCCATCTGCTGATTCTTTCAGAACCACCATGGAAAGCCGCGGGATGAAGGTTTATACCCACAAGTTCACCAAAGGTTATCCCACAGATGTGGACCTGATAGTAAGCGAGCAGGGCTATGGCGCAAACCCATATATTGAGACCGAGAAGCCGATTGTAGTTGTCACAGGACCGGGCCCTGGCAGCGGAAAGCTGGCTACCTGCCTGTCGCAGATGTACCACGAGCAGAAACGTGGAGTTAAAGCTGCTTATGCCAAATTCGAGACTTTCCCTATCTGGAATATCCCCCTGAACCATCCTGTGAACAGGGCTTACGAGGCTGCCACTGCAGAGCTCAAGGATGTGAACATGATAGACCATTTCCACCTTGAGGCCTACAATGTAAAAACTGTAAACTATAACCGGGATATCGAGGCATTCCCTATTGTCCAGCGGATTATCGAGAAGATCACCAATGCACCATCTGTATATAAATCCCCTACTGACATGGGGGTAAACCAGGCAGGAAACGCTATTGTGGATGACGAGGTTGTACGGAAGGCAGCGGAGCAGGAAGTAATACGCCGGTACTTCCGATATGCCTGCGAGCAGGCCCTTGGACTGTGCAGCGCCGACACACTGCAGCGGGTGGAGCTTATAATGAAGGATATGGGGCTTAAGCAGGAGGACCGGAACACTGTAGTTCCTGCCCGCCAGGCAGCCCAGGAGGCCAGAGAGCGGAACAAAGGAAACAGGGGCATCTACAGCGGCGCAGCTATCGAGCTGCCTGACGGCACTATCGTGACAGGCCACAACTCGCCGCTTCTGCACGCCGCTTCAAGCGTTGTACTTTCTGCCACAAAAAAACTGGCTGGAATCCCCGATGATGTTGAGCTTCTTCCAAGCCATATCCTGAAATCGCTTGCCAACTTTAAGGAAGATGTCCTTAAAAGCGCTTCTGTAAGCCTGAATCTGGAAGAGACACTTATTGCCTTTGCCCTGGCTGCTGCCACAAATCCTACAGCTGCCGCTGCTCTTAAAAAACTTAAGGAGCTTGAAGGATGCGAGATCCACATGACCCATGTGCCGTCTCCTGGCGATGCCGACGGGCTTAGAAAACTGGGCTTCCATTCCACCAGCGATGCCGAGTTTGCCACAAAGGCACTTTACAGACGATAAATGACCCTTGTTTAAAAGTAATAACAATAGTATATTATTACTAATAGGCTAATACCTATATAAGGAGTACTCAATGCAAAGCTTAGGAATCAATATTGGTTCTTCCAGCTTGAAGATAGCCTGCGTCGCAGATGGCAAGCTTTTGTGGGCCGAAAGCATTCCCCACGAGGGCAATTTCCACGATGCGGCAGAAAAAATATTAGCGGCTCACCCCATTGAAAAGGGAGCAAAAGCACTGGCAACCGGAACAGAGGGACGTTTCCTCTTCTCTGTTAATAAAACTGTGGAGCCTTTATGTATCGAAGAGGCACTCAAGGAACTTAAGCTTAAGGCCGATGCTATTGTTTCCCTGGGTGGTGAAGATCTTGTAGTCTATACTCTCAATGATGAGGGAAGAATCATAAACAACTTCTCCGGAAGCAAATGCGCCTCTGGAACAGGAGAATTCTTCAAACAGCAGCTGGCCCGTATGGACATGAAGCTTGAGGATGTGAACGGCGTTCCAGACACAGCCCGTATCCTTGAGCTTTCAACCAGATGTTCCGTCTTTATGAAGAGCGACTGTACACATCGTCTTAATAAAGGTGAGGCTACAAAAGAGGACATTGTCCTCTCCCTCAGCAACGTCATGGCTGTAAAGGTTATCGACTTCCTCAAGAAAGCCAGAATCAGCAAAGGAAAAGTCATCCTGGTGGGAGGCATCACCAGAAACCGCCATATCGTACGGTTCATCAAAGAGAAGGCGCCAGATATTCAGTTCATCATCCCGGAGGAAGCCTCCTATTTCGAGGCGCTGGGTGCAGCGTATCTGGCAGAATCCCAGGGCAGCTCCATGCCGGATCTGGACAAGCTTATCACCAAGAACAAGGTAAGTTTCACCCATCTTGAGAGCCTTAAGACCCAGCTTTCCAAGGTGACTTATTTCCCTGCAAAGCATGGCAAGACAGTTGCAGGCAGAGAATACATACTGGGCGTGGACGGCGGTTCCACAACCACCAAGGCCTGCCTTATCGACATGGAGACAGACGAGATAACTGCATCCTTCTATGGCCGGACTCATGGTGATCCTGTCAAGGCTCTCAAGCAGTGTCTGCAGGAGATCAAGAAGCAGGTCAAGGCCGATATCGGAGATGGCAAGATAAAAATAACACTGGCTTCCACCACCGGCTCCTCCCGTGAGATTCTGGGAGTGTTCCTAGAGACCCCTGCCGTATACAACGAGATTATCGCCCATACCGAGGGAACCACCTACTTCTCCAACGATGTGGATACTATTTTCGAGATCGGCGGTCAGGATGCAAAATATGTGCTCCTTAAGAACAAGGTCCCTATCGACTATGCAATGAACGAGGCCTGCTCTGCAGGTACAGGATCATTCCTTGAGGAATCTGCATCCGGAGACCTGAACATAGCCCATGCCTGGGAGATCGGAGATATTGCCCTTGAGGCAGAGAACCCTCTGAAGTTCGGCGAGCACTGCTCTGCATTCATCAACTCAGATATCCGCAAGGCTATCCAGCAGGGTGCAACCAGAGCCGACATCACCGCTGGAATCGTAACCTCCATCGTCTCCAACTACCTTAACAGAGTTGTCGGAAACAGGACTGTGGGCAACAAGATATTCCTTCAGGGCGGAGTTGCCAAGAACAAGGCTATCCCTCTGGCATTCGCACTTCTTCTGGGCAAGGAGATTCTGGTACCGCCGGATCCTGAGCTCATGGGCTGTTTTGGCGTAGGTCTTCTGGCAAAGCAGAAGCTTAAGGAAGGACTTATTTCCAAGGCGTCCTACGATATAGATGCAATAATCAATTCCGAGATTATCTACGAAAGCGAGTTCAAGTGTAAATCCTGCGAGAACCAGTGTCCTATCCGCATTTTAAAGGTGAACGGCAACAAGTATATGTTCGGCGGACGGTGTTCCAAGTATACAAATTCACGCAAGAAAAAGACTTTCGACGAATCCCAGATCCGCAACTTTGTGGACGAACGGAACGACCTTATGTTCAAGACCTTTGCACCGGATGAGGCCAGCTTTATCAAGAAGCGGGACTACACAGTAGGTATTCCGAAAGCCTTCTCTGTCTATACTTTATATCCTTTCTACTCCTGGTATTTCCACCAGCTGGGTATAAAGACAGTACTTTCTGATAAGGTGCCACACGCAGGTGTAGCCCGGACCGAGTCCACATACTGTTTCCCTGCAGAGATTGCCCACGGAGCAGTACAGGATATACTGGACAAGAAGACAGATTACATCTTCCTGCCTCATTACAGGGATATGCCCAGCCACGAGAGCGATATCCACGCAAACTTCTGCCCTATAACCCAGAGCCTGCCATATTATATCAGAAAGGCTTTCCCGGAGATACCGGAGGATAAGATTCTTTCGCCAGTAGTCAGCTTCCGTACAGGCCTTGAGAAGGCTACCGAGTTCTTTGTGGAGCTGGGACAGCGGCTTGGATTCTCTGCATCCGAGGCAAAGTCAGCCTTTGATGTGGCGCTCAAGAAACAAAATGAGTATCAGGAGGCAGCGTTCAAGCTGGGCGAGGAGGCTTTGGAATATGCCAAGAGTCAGAAACAGCCTGTAATAGCACTTCTGGGACGGCCATACAACGCCTTTGCAAAAGAGGCAAACATCGGTATCCCACGGAAGTTCACATCCCGTGGCAACACTGTAATTCCGTTCGACATTCTGCCTATCGGCGACAAGAAGATATTCCCGAACATGTACTGGTACTACGGCCAGAAGGATATGCACACAGCCTTCAACATGAAGGACAACCCGAATATCTTTGTGACCTGGGTCAGCAACTTCTCCTGTGCACCGGACTCCTTCATGCTCCACTATCTTAAGTGGATAATGGGTACCAAGCCATTCCTGGTGCTGGAGCTGGATTCCCACTCTGCAGATGCAGGTGTGGACACCCGTGTTGAGGCATTCCTGGATATTATCGAGGGCTACCGCCTGAAGTACAGCGGAAAGGACGAGGAGCGCTACGACAACGGCCTCCGGTTTGTGAACGACGGCAAAAGCGAGCCTCATCTCCATAACGAGCATACAGGAGAGGATATTGCAATCCGTGGCAACAAGAAGGTGAAGATCCTTCTTTCCAACATGGGTGATATCTCTGCCAGGTCCATGGCAGCCACAGCCCAGTCCCTGGGCTTCAATGCCGAGGCAGTTCCTATCCCGACCCCACGGACACTGCGGTTTGCCCGGAACCATGCATCTGGAAAAGAGTGTGTTCCTTCCCTGCTGCTTTTAGGCTCAATGCTTGAGTACTTTGCATCGGACAAGTACGACAAGAGTACCACATACATGATATTTGTCCCCATAACTACAGGACCATGCCGTACAGGCCAGTACTTTGTCTTCTATCAGAACCTGTTCCGGGACCTGCGGCTTGAGAACGTGGTTGTTTTCACCTTGAGTGCAGACCACTCCTATTCAGAACTTGGGGCAGGCTTCTCCAAGATTATGTGGTGGGCATTGTGTGCCGCCGACTACCTTAAGGATATCCAGACAGTGCTCCGAACCTGTGCTAAGGACAGGACCTATGCCATGGCCGAGGTTCAGGAGGGAGTCAAGTATGTTCTGGAGGAGGCCAGAAAAGGTTGGAAGAATATAGTTCCAGCTCTCAGGGTATTTGCCGATAGGGTCAAGAAGATTCCGCTTAAGAAAGACCCTGCCACCTGTCCAAAAGTCCTGGTGGTGGGCGAAATCTACGTGCGCCGTGATGACTATGCAGTGGACGAGATTATCAGATCCTGTGCCGACAAAGGCATCATAGCCAAGGTATCAGGCATAGGCGAATGGATTCACTACACCGACTTTGTTCAGGAATACTTCCTTAAGCGGGAACGGACTGTATTCCCATGGTATAAGAAAATATTCAGCGAGAATACCAAGAAACTTCTTATCTTAAAACTGGCAGAGGCGTGGAAGGAGTCTACCGAGTCCAAGATCCGTGCGGCACTGGAGCCTAGCGGCCTGATTCCTAAGTCGCCCCACGACATGAAAAAGATTATGGCCAACACTCTTAAGTTTGTCAGCTACGAGCTTAACTCCGAGATTTCTATCTCCAGCGGTGCAGCTGCTACAGCTATGGAAGAAGGTTATTCCGGCGTTGTTAATATATCGCCGTTTGCATGTCTTATCGGACGTGTCATCGAAGGCTTGTATATGCCATATGCACGGCAGCACAAGTACCCAGCTATATCCATAGAGATTGACGGCAACCAGCTGCCACCGAACATCATCAACAAGCTGAACATCTTCATGCTCAATGTCATCAGGTACAAGGAGAATCCAGGTGTAGCAGAGCTGATTGATTACGAGGATGAGAAATAAAAAGCTTTTAATACTGCTGGTTCTTTGCCTGGGAACATTGTTTTCTGCCCAGGCAGAGCCGGTAGTAAGTTATCTGGGTCCACAGGGCACCTATTCTCAGGAAGCCTGTCAGGTTTTCTTCGGTCAGCAGGGAGAATTCCTTCCTTTTGAGAGCGTAAGTAAAGCAGTTCAGTCTCTGGTCGAGGGTAAATGCGATTATGCGGTGATTCCCCAGGAAAACACATTAGGTGGTGCTGTCCTTGATTATGTTGATGTGCTGATAGCTCATAAAGAAGTCTTTGTCAGCGGCGAGGTGGAGCTCCTTATAAATCAGAATCTCCTGGCCTTGCCAGGTGCAAAGCCGAGTGATATTAAAGAAGTTTTCTCCCATAAACAGGGCATTATACAGGGTCGGGAATGGCTTGATAAAAACATTCCTGATGCAAAGGTGACCGAGGTCTCAAGCACGGCGGAAGGGGCACGGCTGGTTTCTGAAAAGGGGGATTCATCTTATGCGGCTATTTCATCTGCAGCCTGTGCTGGTGTGTATGGCCTTGAGATTCTTGCTCCTGGTATCCAGAACAATAACAGCAACAAGACCAGGTTCTATGTTCTTTCTCTAAAGGAGCCGACTGATGGGCCAGCACAACGGCTTGCCTTTATTGCCACTGGAAAAGCTGATAATCTTCCAGCTTTAATGGCAGAGATGAAAAAGAGAAAAATGACGTTGATTACAATCCACGACCGTCCACGGAAGACTGAGCTTGGAGAATATTATTACCTTATTGAATGTACCGGATCGTATAAAAGCTATCAGAAGCTGGCAGGAAAAAGCGGCTTTGACCTCCGCTACCTTGGAAGCTTTGATCTACGCTGACTAACTTATCTCTCCTTTTCCGATACAAAGCAGGCTACCAGCCCGTAGATAAGTGTAGGGCGGATCCAGATTTCTGTAAGCATATAGTTGGTATATTCGTTGATTGGATTGAGGTAGATGACATAGTTGTACAGTCCTGCAATGGCTGTATCGATGATGAAAAGCAGCCACAGGTTGCGCTTGGTGTAGCTCTTCCATTCCTTGCGGGCATAGAAGAAAGTCAGCAGCAGGAGCAGCATCACCGACAGTGTAAGGCAGACCAACTGGAGTGGGTAACTTTCCAGTGGCGGCGGAAAAAGGATATCCCGCAGCAGTACTGTAATGCCTACGGATACCGAGCTCCAGTAGTTGAAACGCTGGCTGTCCAGCCGTTTAAAGAAGTACAATACCATCATCACCAGGCATGTGATGTAGCACAGGTTAAGCACCAGTTCGGGCCATGCTTCAGCCAGACCGAAATGCCTGATTCCATAGAGCATTATGCCCACCGAGAGCACAGCCGCTACAGCGGTAAATCCAATGTCTATAATCTGTGATTTCTTTCTGAATCTTGTTTCCATGCTATCTTGAAAATACTTTTGTCATATTAAGGATATTCTTACCATCCCTGTATGTATAGCTCATATCATCAACTTTCTGCCTGGAATAAAAAATGCCAAGCCCGCCTATAGGCTTGTCTTCCACAGCAAGGCTTGTATCCGGCCCGTCTTGTTCCAGCGGATTGAATGGTATTCCGCTGTCTGTAATGGTGATACAGGCTTTGTTTTCTTCTGGGTAGATGAGAAAGTTTATGGCAACATTTCCTTCATCTTCGCCATAGGCGTAGCTTGCTATGTTTATGAAAAGCTCTTCCAGTACCATCTTTATCTGCATGAACTCTTTTTTAGGACAGGAAAGCAGAGAAAGGCTTTCTGTTACGAAAGCAAACACTTTGTTGAGATTTTCTTTCTGTGCTGCTATTTCCAGTGTCTTTTCAATCATAATTACACCTCCTATGCCATATGAATAAGCAGCATGGTGATGTCGTCAAACTGCTCTGTCTGAGATGCAAATGCATCCACCTCCTGTTTGATTCCCAAAAGGAAAGACTCCTCTCCCCGGTTGTCCAGCCTGTTCAGCGTTGCAATCAGGCGGCTGTCTCCGTATAGGCCGCCTTCTGAATTATGAGCTTCGGTGACGCCGTCGGTGTATAAGAAGATAGTGTCACCGCTCTGCAGCTCCAGTGTCGATTCCTTGTATACGGTGCCTTCCATGCCGGCCAGCATAAGCCCATGACGCTTCTTTAAGAATTCAAAGTCTCCTCCTGCCTTTGCAAAGCATGGCGAATTATGCCCGGCATTGGTGTAAGTGATCAGGTGGGTCTCTGTATCCAGAATGCCTATCCAGGCGGTGGCAAACATCTCTTCTGTATTGTTCTCGCATAACAGGCGGTTCACGTCGGTAAAAATCTCGGCCGTAGAACGCTTCATGGAGGCATGGTCTTTTATCATAGTCTTTACAGTCATCATAAAGAGGGCGGCTGGTACACCTTTTCCCGATACGTCGGCTATTACAAAGCCGATATGGTTGCTGTCTATCTCGAAAAAGTCGTAGAAATCGCCACCCACTTCCTTTGCAGTATCCATGGATGCGTATATCTGGACATCGGGGTGGGACAGCAGGATATGGTTTACCGAGGGGAGCGAGCCGTACTGTATATTTGCCGCAATGTTCAGGTCGGCTTCCACGGTGGCTATCCGGCTCTGGCTTTTTACTACAGTATCGGTACTAAGGTTAGTGATAAGGTAGACAAGAGGATAAGAAAACATACAGCTGGTAATAAAAAAATCATTATTGCCTTTTAAAATATAATACTGAATGGAATAGATAAAAAAGATGAGCACAAGAAAAATAGTAAAGTGGATTGCAGTACGATAGTTTTCTGTGTGTTTTTTTCGTTCTTTGATTATAGTTCGTGCTACCAGAATAATCGGAGTCAGGGTATACAGGAAAAATACTGGTGCAAAAATATAGTTATAGGCAGGCAGAAACTGTATCATATTCTCTTCATCCACCATGTAGAGAAAGTGAGTCCAGGGCATAGTAATGCAGAGCAGCATCACTATGCAACCAGGGATAATATATAATAGCCATACTTTATGGATGACCAGGCCGAACCGTTCATGTACATAGCAGTTTATGAGGGAGCAGATTATAAAAAGCGTCATGGTATACACCCCCCATATCAGGTAATTGAGTGCCACCATTACGCCGCTCCCTCCAGTCACAAACCCTGAAAACGCATCTAAAAGGGACATAAGAATGATTGAGAGCAGCAGAAGGGTAAGCTTGTCGGAAAAACCCATTTTATACAGCACAATGTTGTTGTAAAGAAGAATGAACAGCAGAAAGAGCGAGAAGATAACCAGCTCATAGTAGAGGGCATCTGTTGTCAGAATATCCATATAACATCTCCTTCTTTTTAATCACTATCCTGTTACCTTGAAAGTATTGCGGTTGTAGCTCATGGTGGTAAGGTACTTCTTGTTGCCCTTGAGTGCATCCATATAGCCAGAAACCACAAAGGCAAGGCAGGATACTGCATTTGCATCCTCATCTGCCAGATTGAACAGCACGCCGTCGTCCTTGGTGATAATCTGTACGGCATTGTCCCGCAGAATGACGGTACATTCTGCTGAGATAAGCTGCTTGCCTGAACCGTTTTTCTCGTAGATAAGCATGTACAGATCCTCGATCAGATGCTTGCAGCGGAAAATTATTTTTTTTCTTATACCAGCAGCTGTAAGGAAGGACTCGACCTGCTTCTGAGTAGCAATGACATTCTCTGGTGTCACTGTAAACTCATAGAAGGCAATATTGCCTGCATCAGTTTTTTCTTTAAGCAGGAGTGGCCAGTTTGCCTTTCCATATCTTATGCGTACATACAGCATTGTAATGATGTATGCCACCAGCGGGGAGAGTGCGGATCCGAAAAACAGTCCGTAAAGGCCGAACAGTTTTCCACAGATTATACAGACAGGAACAGCCACCAGTGCATCCCGCATACCGCAGATTGCAACCCCCAGCATAATTCTGTCGATAAGCAGGTAGTAGGAACTCAGCAGATACAGCATACTTATGGGGACAAATCCCAGTGCCATAATTCGGAGGCCATTTGTAGCATAGGCTGCTGCAGGAGAGTTTGTAACGCCGTAGATTCTGGCTATAAAGGGAGCCAGGAGGACAAATAGGGCGAACATAAAAAGTGCCTCAAGGATGGCAGCCTTCTGGGCCAGAGCATAGCATTTTTTTACACCATCATAAGTCTCTTCTCCCAGATATATATTCATCAGCGGAGTGATTGCCTCGCCGATGCCGTCAAAAACCAGCTGGAATTCCTTTATGAACAGGATAAATGCCACTAAAATAAGCATTTCTGGACCATAGGTGCTGACTATAAAGCGGTTGATGACTACGGTGAATATTCCAATGAACAGGTAGGAGCTGGCATCTATGGCGCTGTACTTGGCAGCAGTGGCCAGGCCGCGGGAAGAAAAGTAAATGCCTGGCTTGAAGGATGAGCTTGGGCGGAAAAAATGCATACAAGAGATAGCCAAGGAAAGTGCAGTCCCGGCAAAGGATGCAAAACCGATGCCTGCAATACCCCAGAAGGGAGCAAGGGCGATAGAAAGCACCAGGTTTCCTGCCATCTGTGCTATATTGGCGGCAAAGCTTATGCTCTCATCGCCGTCAGTCAGCACCATCTCTGTCATAAGCATGTTCAGCGGAGACAGCAGGATGGTGCAGCTGTACCAGAAAAGATAGGGCTTTGCCAGCAGGAATACAGTCTGTTCCGGCTCATAAAAGAGCAGGTAGCGGTCTCCTAGAAGCAGGAGCAGTATGAACAGAATGCCGCCTGTCATTATTGAGGCAGTAAAACCCAGCGAAAACCAGCGCCCGGCAGCTTTCTGGTCAAATTCCCCCATGGCCTTGGCATATAGAATCGGAATTCCTATAGAAATCAGGCCGGCAAAAAATGATGCTGCGGAGTATACTGGAGCTACCAGGCTGATGGCTGCAACAGCGTCCTTTCCCAGCGCAATTCCTGCGATTATTGAATCTGAGATCAGAAGTGCGGTAACCACTACCATGGTCATGGTACCTGGAAGCAGCAGCGAGATAAATTTTTTCTGCAGAAAGGTCGGGGCAGGCTTTATTTCCATTCGATGTCGAAAACGCTGTCAAGACAGGTGCTTTCCAGCACGTCCTTAAAGTTCTCTCCTACGTTGATAAGCTTCATGGAAGCCTTTTTCTGCTTGAGCGTCTTGAATGTAGAAAGCAGTACGCGGATTCCGGCAGAGGAGACATAATCACAGTCGGTGAAATCCAGCACCAGGGCGGTGATCTTATCAATCTGCGCACCGATAACGGCAGACAACTCCGGGCTGGTAAGCGTATTCAATTCACCGGAAAGAGCGATTGTCTGCTTTCCATCAGCAACAGTAGATGTTAATTCCATATATTTCCTCCAGCTTCAGCCATCACAAATACGATATAGTATATTTGACTATTTTGCAAGCAAGTTGATTTGTCTGGACGACAGTGTGATATCAGGATTTTCTGCCGTCATTAAGAGCATTTCACAGGAAGCAGCAAATAGGTTTACGAACCTTTCCATACTTTCCCGTCTGTACTGGGCTGCATTATAATCAAGAACAAAACCGAATCCATCTCTGCCCTCAAGTATCTCAATCTCAGGTGAATTACCGCAGCCATAGGGGAATTCATCGGTCTCCAAGGGCTCTGCCGTATCCTTCATGAAACTGCGGTATCTGTCACATTCGTACATATCTCCCTGATATAAAAGGCACAGGACTTCATGCCCCTGGTACAGACCTGTTCTGTCAAAATAGGAAAGGCTTCCGTGGGCTATGCCTTCAAGAACCTGCTCCTTTGCCTGCAAGAGCAGATCTTTCAGCCTGGTTTTATCATCTATAGTGAATGCAATAGGAAAGTCCTTGTAAAAAAGTCCGATGGAACGCTGTACAGAGACATCTTCCCTGCCGTTCCATACCCACGATAGCATGACATTCCGGGCTTTGTCATACATAGCAATTGCCAGGGCAACAGCTGCGGCATAGAATTCATTCTTCCCCAGTCCATAATGCCGGCAGAGGGATGTGACACGATCTTCTGAGAATTTAAAATTACCCTCTATACTGTCAAGTATATTCTTATCTGTGTCAAAATCGGTCCGGGGCCGGGTATGCCAGCCATCTTTGTCATAGCGGTTTTTAAAGTACGCAACATCATGGGAATAAGTTTCGGTGTTCTTGAAGTCTGCTTCTTTCTGCATAGCCTGGTAGGTGAAATCGGCCCCTAGTTCGGTGCCGCCCAGGCTTAGAGCAATGTCGTCCATAAGAATTTCCATAGAAGAGCCATCTGCAACAACATGGTATACATCAAAAAGAAAAACGTTCTGCTCCGGAGTGCTTATAATCCGGGTTCGGAAAAGTGGGCTGCCGTCAAGCAGGAATGGTCTTACAAAGTGTTTTTCGGCATCGGCAAGTTCTTCCATGCTCATGGTCTCCACAGGTATTTCCTTGTCAAAACCAGCCTCATAGCGCAGATAATAGGTGTCGCCCTCTTTCTCTATGACGCTTAAAAGTGCAGGATGGGCAGAAAGGGCTTTCCTGACAGCCTGGGCGAACTGGCTCAAGTCCACATTGTCCGAAAGTATGGCCTTATAAGCAAGGTTGTACATCACAGTTCCTGGAGCCGACAGTTCACAGCGGAGCATATAAAGCTGAATGTCGTTCAGGAGTACTTTTGACCGAAGATTTTTTCCCTGCACACTGGCAGATGCTTGAGCCATAAGAGCATCCACTGCTTCTGCAATAGCCCGCACAGTCCGTTTCTCAAAAATAAGAGGCACGGACAAAGGAAGAGTATTGCATTTGACCAGGAGATTCATGGCGCATATACTGTCACCACCAAGGGCAATAAAATCATCATCAATACCGATTTGCCCTACATTTCCAGATTCGTTCAGAACTTTCTTAAAAGCATCACAAAGCATTTTCTGTGTCTTAGTCTCTGGTGGCACATATTCAGCATGATTCTCGCTGAAAGCTGGTGGTCTCAGTGATTTTTTGTCTATCTTGCCGTTTGTGTTCAGGGGCATTTTCTCAAAGTGGATAAAGTATGAAGGAATCATGTACTCGGGAAGAAGCTTTTTTAAGGATGTGCGGATTGTCTCCTCAGGAACAGCAGTCTCCTTCTGGTAATAGGCACAGAGAAAATGAATTCCCGTGTTCTCAAAAGCCTTTACAGCTACAACCTTTGTTCCCAGCACTTTTTTAAGTGCAGTCTCCACCTCGGCAGGCTCCACACGGTTTCCGTTGATCTTGACCATATCGTCTGCCCGTCCCAGAATGTATAAAAGTCCGTCTTCTCCCCGTCTGGCAAAGTCCCTGGTGCGGAAGAATTTTTTTCCTCCTATGCAGATGAATGCTTTATCATTCTCTTCCTGCTGGTTCAGGTAGCCCCGGAAATAGGGCAGGTAAAGGCAGATTTCCCCTTCTTTTTCAGAAACCTTGCCGTCATCAAGAAGCACCATATCGGTATAGGAGCATCCAGACCCAATCGGCGTGTTTGAATATGGCCTGTCGATCACAAAGCTGCAGGCTGTGGACATAAGCTCTGTATTGCAGTAGAGATTGCGGAAGTCGAATCTGTCGCTATAGGTATCGCTTACCCGTTCGGAAGAAAGCATAATAACCTTGGGTGAAAGGCTTTTGTTTTCAGAAAGGGGTTTTATCATCGAGGCTGTCAGGAACATTGCGTCAATCCTGTGGTCTTTTAAAAACTGCATGTAAAGCATAGGATTTTTGACGACAGCATCGGAAACTATATAAATTGTAACGGCATCGTAGAGCATACTCACATTGATAATGATAAAAGCAGAAAAAGTTACCGGCGCCACATTTGCAAAGCGGAGGGCATCGTCCTTCATGGTATAGGGTTTCACAACTTCCTCGGCTGTACCTGTTGTCGTAAAACGGTACACACCATATTCTTCTACAACTCCTTTCGGCTTTCCTGTGCTGCCTGATGTGTAGATGATAAAGGCAAGGTCATGCTCGTCGCTCTCTGCCCAATCTGCTTCTGGAAGGGGCTTGTAGCTCATGGCCTTATCCCAGTGCATACTGTCAAATACCAGTCTGGCACCCGAGTCCTTAAGCACATGCTCTATGCGCTCCTGGCCCATGGCATCGGAAATGGGTACAAAGGCACAGCCGCATTTTATCACACCCAGTTCCACTGCCACATATTCCATGGATTTTTCAAGCTTTATGGCAACTAGTTCTTCTTTTTGGAGCCCCAGTGTTTTTAAGTATGCGGCAACACGGCTTGAATAATCATTCAGCTGGGCAAAGGTGGTTTTACGCTCGCCGTCCCGGTCAACTATAGCGGCGCGTCCAGGGTATTTCCCTGCCACTTCTGATAATCTATGTAAGAATGGAATCATCTGATAGATCCTAAGGTGTCTTTGAAATAATCCAGGACAGTTTTAAGTCCGCACTCCAAATCGGCCATGTTCAAAAGCAGGTTTACCCGGAAGCAGAATCGGTGTTTTAAGTCAAGGCACTGCATAACACCAGGATAGGCAAAGTAGCCTTTATCTTTCATCAGCATCTTCATGGCATCGACGAAGAGCCTGTCATCAATCGTACGATCAATAAAAATCATGGCGTAATGCCCGGACACTTCCGAAGAAACTGTGGCAAAATCATAATCAGACAGTATATGTCTGACCAGCGAAAGATTTTCAGCCCAGAAATGATTATAGATGGAAAGACATTCACCAAAATTAGGTGAGATAAAATGATGATATCCCTGCCGGCATGAATAGTTGATAGAGCCTCCAAAGCTGTCATTCAGACTGTTGATTGCATCGTAATATTTTTTATGCACCACCAGGACAGAGAATTTTATTCCCTGGATACCAAGCGCTTTATGGGGGCTGTATATGTAGATAAGGTTTTCCTGAACCCCGAATGCCCGGGAAAGCTCCCTGCCGTTTATGCACAGTGATTCGTCTAAGATTACAAGCTTACCTGCATCCAGAAGTTTCTGAATGCCCTCCGTTACCCGCTGTTTAAAATAAATACTGCAGGAATTTAGAGGAGAAGTGAACCAGAAGGCATTGCAGTCGGACTGCAGCAGGAGCTCTGCATCAAATGATTCATTTATGTTCTCCATGAAATCATCGAATATTGTGTAGTCCATTTTTAAGGCATCACAGCAGTCTGGAACGGAAAAATAGTAGGGGGTGATGATTCCAAGCTTTGCAGCCATTTCTGAAAGAAGAATTGAGACCATAGAAATGGAGAGGGTGCTCTGGGTCAGTGCATGGAAAAACGCATTTTTACAGTCGTCGGCAGAAAATCCCAGCTTGTCCGCAATTACCTCTTTTACATCCTCTGGAAAGTAATAATAGTAGTCGAATACATCCTGTTCGCTGTCAAACTTGAGAATCTTTTTAATTTTTTCTTTATATTCAGAACCGGCATTCCAGTAGGAAAGGTTTACAGGAGGATGCTCCTGGCATTCTTTTTCTGCCTCATCCAGTTCCATCTCAATTTCATAATCAGTCATATAATTTTTCATACTCCGTGTAGGTATAGCTTTTAATAGGCTTTATTCCAGACATTCTACTGTAGAAAAGGATATCTGGGAAGTTGATTCCGTTAAAATAGTTTACTTGTGCAAAGGAATATGAACCCATGTCGCCGAAAATGATTTTATCTCCAGGCTTGAGCGGGGCAGAAAAATTGTATTCGCCGAACACATCCCCTGCCAGGCAGCTGTTCCCTGCAAGCAGATAGCTGTATGCCTTATGGTCAGCGCGTCCTTTTTCTGGATAGACCACAGGGAGCTGGTAATAGTTTTTAAGGACATCAAGGGCATGGCAGGAAAGGGATGTGTCAAGAATTGCTATGTCCTTTTCGTTGTGCACTATGTCCAGTACAGTAACAACTAGGAAGCCTGATTCCATAACCAGATATTCACAGGGCTCTATGTATGTCTTTAAATGATATTTTGTATGCAGGATATCCAGATTCGCCTGGAAATGGGCAAAGTCAAAATCATCCTCGGTCAGGGCCTGCCCTCCCCCTAAGTTTATCCAGGAGACAGAATGGAAATAGTCTGAGAACTTTTCTATTCCGGCAGAAAGGAGATTGTTGAAATCTTTGGAAGAATTTCCGCATAGGGCATGGATATGGAAGCCGGAGATACGGTCCATGATATCTGGCTCAACTTTAGAAAGAGCCTCTTTTGTAAGTCCGAACCGGGAATAACGGCCACAGGGATTGTAGACAGCTTCTTTTACTGCATTGATTTCTGGATTAAGACGCAGGGCAAAATTATTCTTTGCAGTCCCCACCTGATTGAAAACTGAAATCTGCTGTGGAGAGTTAAGGACAATATGGGAACAGATGGTGGCAATCGCCTCGGCATCTTCTGCCTTGTAAGCTGGGGTGTGGATATGAACTTCCTTTCCAAGCTTTCTTCCTAGTTTTGCCTCGAAAAGCCCCGATGCAGAGATTCCCTCCACATACGGCTTGATGAATGGAAGAGCCTTGGCAAGGGGAAACCCTTTCATGGCAAACAGGAGGGCAAGTCCTGCGTTGTCGGCCTGCTTTTTTATATTCTTGAGATTATCGGTAAGAATATCGGTATCAATAATGTAGCAAGGAGTTTTGACTTTTTCTATGAAGCTCACAAATTCAGTATTCAATCAAAGTTCCTTTCTGGCCGCTTCCAGCTTGGCCTCTACATCGGTGCCCACTATGTCTAAACCTTCTGCTTTAATACAAGTGACTTCTGGAACGCCATAGAGCAGCTGCACCAATGCCTTGGCATACTGGAAGCCGAAATCAAAGTCGCCGATATATCCGCCGGATGTAGTCACATAGTAGAATTTCTTTGCTTTGCATAATCCCTTTGGATACCCTTCCGGTGTGTAGCGGAAAGTGATGCCACATACAGATGTTGCCTCGAAGTAAAGCTTTAACAGAGCTGGAAAGGAAAGATCCCAGTATGGAGCAGCCATTACTATGATATCAGCATCGGCAAACTGTTTGGCATACCGGAAAAACTGGTCGCTGAAATCATTTGCGGCAAGGGCTTTATCCCGTTTTGCAATATCAGCAATGGTAAGTGGTCTTAAGTTCTCATATGCCAGATTCAGTACTTCTGCTCTCTCCCCAGTCTCTTTCTCAAGCTTTGAAAGAAGGTCTTCTGCCAGTTTAAGTGTCCGTGATTCCGGGCGTATGCAGGCATTTATAAACAATGTGCTCATAGTCTCCTCATATTTTTATCGGCCTGCTCGAGGGCAGCCATAGATTTAACAAAATTGAACCGCATCAGGCGGCATCCTTCGTCAATAGCGCTCAAGTAGAATGGCGAGGCAGGAATAAGTGCAACCTGCTTTGTCTTTATAAGCTCTTTCATAAACTCCATATCACTCTTTTGGGAAAGCTTGTCAAATGTGGCCATGAAGAAGTAGGAGCCCTCTGGCTTTATCGGATCAAAGCCCCATTCGGCAGCTCTTGCCAATAGGTAATCCCGCCGCTTTTCCATCTCAGCACAGAAGGCTTTGGAGTAGTCTGCAGAAATAGGCAGAATGCGGGAGAACGCCAGCTGTATCGGATGGTTTACTGCGAATGTCACCCACTGATGCACCGCCTGCACTGCCTGTGTAAGAGCTTGGGTGGTGCAGATGTAGCCTATCTTCCAGCCTGTGGCAGAGAAGGTCTTGGCAGTGGAGTTTATAGTTATAGTCCTGTCGGCAAGCCCCTGGATAGAGGCTGTTGGTATATGCTTAAGGCCGTCGAATACCAGGTTCTCGTACACCTCGTCACTTATGATGACAAGGTTATACTTGTTTGCAATTTCGGAAAGAACTGTAAGCTCCTCTCTGGAAAAGACTTTGCCCGACGGATTGTTAGGGTTGTTGATTATGATAGCCTTGGTACGGGGTGTGATGGCATCTTCCAGCTCCTTCCGGTCAAAGGAGAAGTCGGGCAGATGCAGGGTAACAGCCTTCATGGTGCAGAGCGCCATCTTGCAGCTTCCGGCATAGGAGTCGAAGAAAGGCTCAAATGCAATAAGCTCATCGCCTGGGTCGCACAGAGCCATGACGCTGTCGAATATAGCCTCGGTTGCGCCGCTTGTAACAGTAATCTGAGTGGCAGGATCAAAGTTAAGGCCATATTTGGCTTTGTACATGCCGCTTATAGCCTGCCTGAACTCTGGCACACCAGAAAGGGGGGCATATTGATTCCGCCCAGCGTCAAAAGATTCTTTTATTATGTCCAGAACCCAGCGCGGCGTGTCGAAATCTGGCGCCCCCTGACTTAAGCCCACAGCGTTGTGCTGGGCTGCAAGGGAGTTCACCACAGTAAAGATTGTAGTTTCGGAGTTAGCGACCCGTATTGCGCTCATAATCAGTTTTTCCTTGTCTCGAAAGCTCTGTAGCCGGTATTGAAATCCACCAGGCTCTTCAACGGCTGGCCGGTGGTATATGCTTTGAGGTTCTCTGCGGCAAGGCGGACTATCCTCTCAAAAGTCTCGGGCAGATGGTACTGACCTGATGTATGCGGTGTAATAATCATATTTGGAGCATCCCACAGAGGGTTGTCTTTCGGCAGCGGCTCCGGGTCTGTCACGTCTACGGCAGCACCTGCGATAATCCCCTCGTTCAGTGCCTTGCACAGGTCGTCTGTCACAATTGCATTGCCACGCCCTACATTTATAAGTATTGCGCTTTTTTTCATCTTCTTAAGCCGGTTTAAGTCCATAAGATGGGCAGTGGCGCTGGTGTTTGGAATAGAGAGTGCCACAATGTCGAAATCGCCGATTATTTCGTCCAGCTTATCAAGAGGATAGATTGCCTCAAGCCAGTCGGGTTTGTCCGCAGTATGGCGGCGTATTCCTGTGACCTGGCTTCCCAGGAGGTGCATCTTCTGAGCGAATTCGCTTCCAATGTCGCCAAGGCCTATAACCAGAGTCTTGCTGCCATAGATAGATGTAACATGGCCTTCGTCCTTCCAGTCGTGGTTCTGCTGGTTTATCCGGTAGCGGTTAAGATGCTTTATAAGCGAAAGGACACAGCCCAGCATATATTCGGAGATTGCAAGGCCGTAGCAGCCCGATGCGCAGCAGAATTTTACATTAGGCGGAATGACTCCGGGGACAGTATATTCTTCCACCCCTGCGTTGTTGGTCTGTATGAACTCAAGGTTTTTCCCCAACTGTATCTCTTTTGCAGGAATGTTACCTATAAGTATCTGAGCCTTTTCAAGATATTCCTGATAATTCTTCTGGCAATAAATGAAATTCCCCTCGGGATATGCCGATTCCAAAAGCTTTTTATGCCGTTCCTCCACAGGAAGGACAACAAGGACTGTTTTTCCCACTATATCTTCTCCTTGCAAATATTATACTTTAAACTTATATTAAAGAAAAGGGAAAAGAAAATGGAAAAAGAGATAACCATCCTTAAGCCGTCCGACATGCACCTGCACCTGCGGCAGGGCGATATGCTCAAGACCACAGTGGGCGATGCAGAGACCTGGTTTGCACAGGGGGTGGTTATGCCTAACACCCTGCCTCCGATAAATACCCCTGATCGCCTTGCAGCCTACCGGGATGATATTCTTTCCCTTGCCCCTGATTTCAAGCCTATAATGAGCTTCAAGCTTTATCCTGGGATGAGTGCCGATGCCGTAAAGGCCATGAAAGCTTCCGGTGCGCTCCTGGGCAAGCTATATCCGGCAGGGGTCACCACCAATTCAGAGGATGGGGTAAAATCCTGGCACGATATAAAAGATGCCCTTAGGGCTATGTGCGACCTGGACCTGGTGCTTTCCATACACTGCGAGACACCCGATGCCTTTGTACTTGACCGGGAATATGAATACCACAGGGAGTTTGCAGAGATTGCAAAGGCTTTCCCCGATTTACGCATGGTGTTCGAGCATATGTCGGACCGCCGCTCTGTAGATTTTGTGGCATCGCTTTCAGGCCGTGTGGCAGGCACAATAACAGCCCACCATCTGCTCCTTACTTTGGATGATGTGATTGGGGCAAACATGAACCCGCACACCTTCTGCAAGCCGGTGGTAAAAGGGCCTGAAGACAGAAAGGCACTGCGGCAGGCAGCCTTCTCTGGCGATAAAAAGTTCTTCTTCGGGTCCGACAGCGCACCGCACCTTAAGGCCAAGAAGGAGTCTGGCTCTGCAGGCGGCGGCATATACTCATCGCCTTGTGCAGTGCCCCTTATGGCAGAGCTTTTTGAGAAAAACGGCAGACTGGATAAATTCGAAAACTTTATGTCGGTGTACGGTCCTGCTTTCTACGGTCTGCCGGCAGCCACCAGCCGCATCACACTGGTGCAAAAAAATAGCACCATCCCGCCTGTCATCGACGGAATAGTGCCACTATGCGCAGGAAAAACTCTGTCCTGGGCTCTTAAAGCTTAGAACTGTACCTGCGGTGCAGTCCGTGCTGAATCTGCAATCTCAAAGTAAGATTTTTTATCAAAACCCATATTGCCTGCAACTATCGAGGATGGGAAAACTTTTATCTTGGTGTTGAATATCCGCACCGAATCGTTGTAGCGCTTACGGGCAACAGAGATGCGGTTCTCGGTGCCGGCCAGCTCGTCCTGCAGTGCCAGGAAGTTGGTGTTGCTCTTAAGCTCTGGATAATTCTCGGCAATAGCCAGCAGCCTGCCCAGTGCGCTCTGCATCTGGTTATAGCCATCGGCTTTCTCTTCCACAGTTGTGGCACCAGCCAGCTTGGACCGTGCCTCTGCTACATTGTTGAATACATCGCTCTCGTGCTTTGCGTATCCCTTTACAGTGTTCACCAGGTTAGGAATCAGGTCGGAACGTCTCTGGAGCTGGTTATCAATCTCGGCCCATGCAGAGCTTGTCTGCTCATCCAATGTCACCAGGCTGTTCCTGGTGCTTATATACCAGCCGAAGATTACAGCAATCACGGCCACGATGACCAATACAGTAACAAGTGCTTTGTTTTTCATAAATACTCCTTAATCAAAAGCCTCTGGAAGCGCCTCCGCCTCCGAATCCGCCGCCCCCGAAACCGCCAAAGCCGCCGCATCCTCTAGAGGAGAATCCTCCGAAACTGCCCCTGCCATGTCCATAACCTGGGTACATAGCTCCGAAAGAGCTTCCGTAGTATCTGCGTCCGGTCCGTTTGGCATTTTTTGCCCGGCGTATCATCATTAAAAAAATAGAAACAAAAATTATAAAGAAAATCAGCATACAGAGCCTTTCGGTAAAGGTGTTGTCCTGCATCTTTGCCCGCTCATCAAGCTCCACATTCATTTCGGTGCCGATTATATCTGCAATCCTGAACATTCCCCGCCTGAGTCCTGCGCTGAAGTCCCCACCCCTGAAATATGGGATTACTGTGTTATCCAGAACCCGGCCTGCCTTGGAGTCGTTGATTATACCCTCAAGGCCATAGCCTATCTCGATACGGACCTTGCGTTCTTCCATGGCCAGAATCAGGATTATTCCGGTGTCTTTTCCTTTCTCTCCGACTTTCCATTTTTCGGCCACTGCCATTCCAAAATCTTCGATAGATGCGTAAGGAGCCATGCTTTTTACAGTCAGCACCGCAATCTGGGCACCTGTCTTTTCCTCAACTTCCTTTGCCACATCCTCCATAGAGGCTTTGTCCTTCTCGGAGATTACACCGGCATAGTCGTTCACATAGCCGGAATAGCCCGGGACATCATCGGAAAAAGCATTCAAGGCTAAAAAGATTAAAAGAAGGAAAAGCAGTTTTCTCATTTTATGTTCAGCTTATCTACAAAGTCCACTATATTGACCAGAGCCAGCACCAGGTCCACAACCACGCTCTCTATAGGGGTATCCTTGGCAATCCGGCATATATCCTTGAAAGGCTGAGGATTGAAGTCTATGTATTCCGATGCAGCTTTAAGGTTATCCACATAGGTGTAGGCAATTTTCTCTTCGCCCACCAGACGCAGGATAGAGCGGAATATGGCGTTGTACAGCCCCTGGGTATGCCGCACGCCGTTTGCAATGTACTTTGGGTTGCTCTCGGAAAGAAGCAGCACCTGGCGCAGGGAATTGATGCAGCCCCTAAGCCGGTCCTCGGTCTGCAGCCGCAGGTTTGCCCTGGAAACGGAAAGGTCTTTGAATACATCGTCGCCGTACAGAACCTGGTGCAGATCCTTGATGTCGAAATATTCCATAGGGAAGATGTCGGCCGAAGCTGTAAACTCGCCATAGCTCATGATTGTAGGGGTTATATTGTTGCCCTGCAGGGTCTTGGCTGCGTATTTACCCAGCACTATTATGCGCTCGGGGTCGGCCTGGTTTAGTATGATGATTAAATTGATGTCGGACGAAACAGGATTGTAGTTTTCGGTAAGGATGCTTCCATACAGGATTATTGACCGCAGGTTGTCGCCAAAGGCTGTCTTGGCCTGCATGACAAAATCTTTTTTCACCGCTTCAAGGCGGTCGTCTTTGATACTCATATTTTCTCCATAATTAAGATACTAAAAAAATGGCAAAAGAACAACTATAGATTGTTGGCGAAAGGAACGCATAAGCTGGAAAATGAGTAAAATGTATCAAAATCCCTTGTAGAGACTTGATTTTATCTGCAACTTGGGCTCACCAGTTGGAAATAGTTGTAGCCCATATTGCCCTCTTCCTTCTGTGAGTTCGCCCTTACCCCAAGTTCGCAGAGCGCCTTGTAAAAAGCCTCCCTCTGTCCCTTTTTACAATGATATGTCACATTCCATGTCAGCATGATAGTTTCTCCCTTTAAAGGATATTATAACATTTCTTTACAAATGGTAAATGAACTGCTATAGTCTGAATTAGCATGAAGTTAGTTATATTATTCGGTTTATTCTTATTCCTTATCGCAGTAATCCCCTATATGATTATTCTGCTGGTTACCCATAAACTGCGCCCTCCACGACAGGGTGGCAGAGCCTGAACAAGCAACCCAAAACATAAAGGCGCAGCAAAAGGCACCCCTGGCGGTATCTCCGGCCCGTAGGGAGCGGAACTGCCGAGCAGGGGTGCCTTTTGCTGTGCTTGTTATTTATGCTGGTTCAAGTACTGTACCAGCTGGCGTGGAGTGTGCAGGTTGAACACATCCTCGAACGATATGCCGGTAATATTGCACTCAGCAATAGCCTCGGCCACCGCTATGGAGTCGGCACCCAGCTGCACAAAGTCGTCGTCCATGCCATAGGGCTCAATATTAAGTACACGGCCGAAACTGCGGCACAGCGCTTTTTCCAGAGCGGTGGCCGGTGCGGCGTAAGGGGCCCTGTACTGGGCAAAATCTGGCTCAGGCAGGGTGTGGAAGTCCAGCTTGCCGCTGGCTGCCAGTGGAACTTTTTCCAAGTGTATGAAGAACGCAGGAATCATATATTCGGGCAGTTTGGTCTCAAGCTCCTGCCTTAGCTGGTTGGCATCGAAGCCGGCTGGGCCGGTGTAGTAGGCGCAGATGAATGTGGTGTGCTCTTTCTCGAAGCCCTTTACGGCGCACCAGGCAGAGTTGTCGGTCTTTTTAAGCACTGCCAGGATTTCGGAAGGCTCCACCCTGTTGCCGTTTATCTTGATCATAAAGTCAATGCGGCCCAGGTGCATGATGTTGCCGTCAGGCAGCTGCTTTCCAAGGTCGCCGGTATGGAACAGGCCATCTCTGAACTTTTCCTTGTTGGCATCTGGCAGGTTGATGTAGCCTTTGACGCATGGGTTTTTTATGCAGATTTCCCCTTCTTCACCAGCCTGCACTTCCTTGCCATCCTCGTCCAGGATATAGACCATGTCTGGCAGGGTTGGAAGCCCGATAGGGGATGGTCCTTTTCTGCCGTCGATAGGGAATATAGTAACCAGGTATCCCATCTCGCCCATTGTGAACAGGTTGTAGATAGGGATAGGGAGCGCATCCACATCGGTGGCCACCTCGCCCCCTATATAAATCTGCTTAAGGTATGTGTTTACCTTGCGGTAAGCCTTGAGCAGGGACGGGGTCATGAATATACCTTCTATCTTGTTGTCTTCCAAATAATTGTAGAGAAGATGCGGTGTCTTTATAGTGTTGTAATCCAGCACAAACAGGGTGCCGCCGTAGTATGGAATTATGGTTGAAATCTCGAAAGCCACAAAGTTGAGCGGGAATATGATTCCAAAGTTTGGACCGTGTGAAAGAAGGTGCTCTCCTTTGTAATTGAAGGCCTCCAGGTTCCGCTCCAGGAAGCTGCGCAGGTGCAGGGCTCCCTTGGGTCTTCCGGTGGTGCCCGATGTGTAGATGGCACACAGTGGGTCATCCTGCTCTGTCTGTGCCCATTCTTCTGTGGCCTCTGTCGATGCTATCTTCTGCCAGCACTGCTGGTCTATAGTAAGCTTGCAGCCGCAGTCTTTTTTTATAAAATCGGCCCGTTCTGCCGGAGCGCTTGACTCAAGCACCACAAATGCAACCCCGGCACGGATTGCTCCAAGGGCAGCAACATATACCATGGCTCCCCGGGGCAGGTTTATGAATACAAAATCGCCCCTGCCTATTCCTTCCTTCTTAAAGTAGCTGTAGACCTGGCCTGTAAGCCTGTCCACATCGGCAAAGGTAAGACGGTTTCCAAGCTGGTCGGTGATGCAAAGTTTATCGGCGTTTGATTTGAACTGTTGTGCCAGCTTTTGGCAGAATGGGGTCATTTTAATCTCTCCTTTTTTATCAATATAACAGATTTAGAATAGAAATAAAATAGGATAAAAATATCATACAAATTATTTATGAACATCATTTATTTTAATGTGAAAAACTTAACAAAAAAGCAATTATCATCTATTGTCTAAAGTGTTTTGTAATAGTATAATTCTAAAAATAAAAATAAATGGTCAAAGAGGAGCGTTATGGCTATTAGACAATTTAAAAAGGTAATGTCTGCCAACAGAGGCGAGATTGCCATCAGAACTTTCAGAGCTTGTGGCGAACTTGGACTTAAGACAGTGGCTATTTATTCCAACGAGGACCGGTTGTCGCTTTACAGAACTAAAGCAGACGAATCCTACCTTGTAGGAAAAGGAAAGAGCCCGATCGATGCTTATCTGGGAATTGATGAGATCATCGAGCTTGCACTTAAGAAAAATGTAGATGCCATCCATCCTGGTTACGGATTCCTTTCCGAGAATCCAGATTTCTCCCAGAGATGCGAAGAGGCAGGAATTGTATTTATAGGACCAACTGCAGAACAGCAGAGGACTCTTGGAGACAAGATTGCTGCTAGACAGGCCGCTATAAAGGCTGGCGTTCCAGTTGTACCAGGAACTGACTTCCCTATCGAGAAGACCGAAGATGCCCTTAAGTTTGCAAAGGGCTGCGGATATCCGATTATAGTTAAGGCTGCCGCAGGCGGCGGTGGTAGAGGAATGAGAGTTGCCAACAACCAGCAGGAGCTGCTTGAGGGTATCGCTGCTGCAAAGAGCGAGGCTCAGGCTGCATTCGGCGATGGCACTGTATTCCTTGAGAAATATCTTGAGCGTCCTAAGCACATAGAGATTCAGATTATGGGCGATAACTATGGAAACATAGTGCACTTCTTCGAGCGCGACTGCTCTATCCAGAGACGGCACCAGAAGGTTATCGAGTTTGCTCCGTCACTGGCTATCTCCGACGAGCTTAGGGACAAGCTGTGCAAGAACGCAATCAAGATTGCAAGCCAGGTCAAGTACCGCAACGCAGGTACAGTTGAGTTCCTGGTTGATAAGAACGAAAACTTCTACTTTATAGAGATGAACCCAAGACTCCAGGTTGAGCATACTGTTACAGAGCTTATAACTGGATGGGACCTGGTTCGGACACAGATTCTGGTTGCCGAAGGCTATGCCCTGACCGACCCGGAAGTTGGCCTGTTCAGCCAGGACTGCGTTACAAAGCGCGGCTATGCTATCCAGTGCCGTGTAACCACCGAGGATCCGGAGAACGACTTCGCTCCAGATATGGGAACTATCAAATCCTATAAGTCTCCGGCCGGATATGGTGTCAGACTGGATGCCGGCAACGTATTCACAGGTGCTACAATCACAGGCGCTTACGACTCGCTCCTGGTCAAGGTGTCAACCCACGCCCTTACTTTCAAGAATGCTGCAACAGTAATGAAGAGAGCCCTTGGCGAGTTCAAGATCAGAGGTGTAAAGACCAATATTCCGTTCCTTGAGAACGTAGTTACTAACGATATCTTCCTGGAAGGAAAGTGCGACACATCGTTTATCCAGGATCATCCAGAGCTTAAGATTGTTAAGAAGTACCGGGACAGGGCAACCCGTCTTATGAACTTCCTGGCAACCACAATCGTAAACGGAAACGAGATTGTCAAGTCTCCTAGAAAGGCAACTGAGTTCAGAGAACCTCCAATTCCAGAGCTCAACAAGATCAATCCTCCGCAGAGCGGAACAAAGCAGCTTCTGGACGAGATGGGACCAGAGAAATTCTCCAAGTGGATTCTGGACCAGAAGAAGCTCCTTATTACCGATACAACAATGCGCGATGCACACCAGTCTCTGCTGGCAACACGGTTCAGGACCTACGACCTTACACGTATTGCAGATGCAACCGCATATCTGGCACCAAACCTGTTCTCCATGGAGATGTGGGGCGGAGCTACATTCGACGTTGCACTCCGGTTCCTTAAGGAATGTCCATGGGCAAGACTTGAGAAGCTGCGTGCTGCAGTTCCTAACATCCTGTTCCAGATGCTCTTAAGATCTTCCAACGCAGTAGGATACACAAACTATCCTGACAACGTTATCTACAAGTTCGTTGACGAGGCTGCAAAAGGTGGAATAGACCTGTTCAGAGTGTTCGACTGTCTGAACAACACAAAGGGGCTTTCTGTTCCAGTAGATGCAGTCCTCAAGACTGGCAAGCTGTGCGAGGCAACCATGTGCTACACAGGCGATATCGAAGATCCTAAGCGCGACAAGTATGGTCTTAAGTACTATGTAAGCGTGGCAAAAGAGCTTGAGAGAATGGGAACCCACATCCTGGGAATCAAGGATATGGCAGGTCTTATCAAACCATATGCCGCAACCAAGCTTATAAAGACTCTTAAGGAAGAGATTGGAATTCCAATCCAGCTGCATACACACGACACATCCGGAAACGGAGTTGCAACACTGCTCCGCGCTGCCGATGCAGGTGTAGATATTGTAGATACAGCAATCTCTGCTGTTTCCGGCGTAACATCTCAGCCAAGCCTTAACGCAGTTGTAGCTGCACTGGCAGGTCAGGAGCGCGACACCGGCATCGATATCAACGGACTTAACCCACTGGCCAACTACTGGGAAGTTGTCCGCACATACTACAGCGGATTCGAGAGCGACCTTAAGACAGGTACTGCCGAGGTTTACTACAACGAGATTCCTGGCGGACAGTACTCCAACTTCAAGCCTCAGGTTGCAGGACTTGGCCTGATTGACAAGTGGGAAGAGTGCAAGAAGATGTACCACGACGTTAACGAGCTGTTCGGCGATGTAATCAAGGTTACACCTTCTTCCAAGATTGTTGCCGACATGGCAATGTTCCTGGTTCAGAACAACCTGACCACAAAAGATGTTATTGCAAAGGCCGACGAGCTTACATTCCCACAGTCTGTAATCGACTTTATGAAAGGAATGGTGGGTCAGCCATACCAGGGCTTCCCGAAGGATGTCCAGCAGGCTATCCTGAAAGGCGAGGAGCCAATCGACTGCCGCCCAGGCGAGCTTTTGGAGCCTATCGACCTGGATGCAACCAAGAAGACAGTTGAGGATGCTATTGAGCGTCCTATCGACGATCAGCAGCTTATGTCCTATGTAATGTATCCACATGTTTATATGGATTACATCAAGCACAGAAAGGCATGCTTCGATGTCTCCCTGCTTCCTACACCAGTATTCCTGTATGGTCTTGAGCCAGGGCAGGAGATTACTGTATGCCTGGATGAGGGAAAGACACTTATAATCAAGCTGATTTCTGTAGGCAGCCTCCGCTCCGATGGTACAAGAACTGTATACTTCGAGCTCAACGGACTCCAGAGAACTGTATCTGTACGGGATAACTCAGCACAGACCACAGTCAAGGAAAGAGTAAAGGCCGACAAGTTCAACAAGCACCAGATCGGCGCTCCAATGCCAGGCAAGGTATTCAAGATTGTTGCAAAGCCGGGCGAGGAAGTTAAAGCTGGCGATGTAGTAGTAGTAACCGAGGCTATGAAGATGGAGACCAACATCAAGGCTCCTATCGACGGCAAGGTTAAGGAAGTGCTTTACGGAGTCGGCGAGGCTATCGAGAAGGACGACCTTCTGGTTGTACTTGAGTGACAGCTTACTGCTGTTGAATAAAAGGGCGTCATCCTGAGCTTGTTGCCTTCGGCGGCTTCGCTCAGGATGACGTTTTTTTTAGAACTTATAGCTGAAGTGGAGGGCAAACTCGAAGTCGTTTATAGTCTCGTCCGACACATTGCCGAAGTTGTCTATGTTGACATAGTACATATCGCCGCCTACGCTGAAATGCTTGCTTAAGGCCTTGTCGGCATGGAGCCCAATATCAAGCTCCCGCTCCACAGTTCCTGTGGGGGTGGTCTTCTTGTCGGTATGGTAGGATGTTATCTCAGACAGCGAAGTATTCTTTTCTCCCAGATATTTAAGTGTTACATCGGCCTTGAGCTTCAGGTCAGAAGGAATGCGGTATTCACCGGCCAGGTAGGCGACTATGGCATCGGGACCGTAGCGGTATCCGGTAGCCTTATCCAGGTAGAGGTAGCCGTCGTCTAAATAGGACCAGTAGCGGCGCCGGGTGGTAAAGCGTGTAAGTGGATGCCACCTGTTGTACAGATACGGGTCTGTGTATGCTCCCTCAAGAGTAAGCTTTACAATGCCGTCGCCGGCCGGGAACAGATACCTGGTTCCAAGCATATATCCAAGGGCTGTGGGGCGTGCAGATTCGCTGTTCTCTATGCTCAGCTTCATTTCGTCCATTGCAACCTGTGCGTAGAGGTCAAAGCCGCGGAATATGGCATAGTCTGCCTCCAAAGAGAAGATTACGTTGCTGTATTCAGGTGCGAACACGCTGTGGAAAATCGATACCGGGTTCATATTGCCGAACTCGGGGTACTTGTTTCCGAATATGATAGCCTCTGTCGCAGCCATTGTGAACTTGTCGGTTATGCGGGCCTCAAGCCTGTGTGCCATAAAGGCCTTGTACCGCTCGCGGAAATTCTCGTAATTGCCCTGCACCAGGCCGTCGCCCTTTTCCTTTTTGTCAAAATCCTTCTCTTCAGGGGTCAGGTAAGATTCAAGCCCGGCATAGACAAACGAGAATTTAAGCACCTTCCAGTAGGTGGTAAACTTTACAAAGTTGTACCAGTCGGCCCAGTCGGAAAGCACCATGTTGCCGGTCTCGCCGTTTCCCCAGCTAAGCTTGTCCCGGCCCAGCTGCACATTCCAGTTGTGGCCTCCCACCGACATAAATGCCCGGTAAGGGATACTTGGATCTATATATTTGATGTTCTCGGGAGCGTTGGTGTAGTCGTAGTCGCTGTCGTAAAGTACATCGTGGGCTTCCCGAATAGTAAGGTCGACATCTATGTACATGTGATCCCAGAGCCAGAACTCGAATGGGATATCGAATAGCGGAAGCCGCTCCTCGTAGCCGTGCACCCATTCCTTGCGGTCGTTGTCGGTCTTGAAAAAGGCTTCCAGGTTCACCTGTCCGCTTATCGAGACAAAAGCTTTTTCTTCCTTGCCGAACCAAAGCCGCTTGGAAAGCTTTTTCTGTATATTCTCGTACGCAAGCTTTGCAGGACCTGTAAACTTTTCGGGCTTAAGCTTGGAAAGAATATGGTCTATCTCGTCCTCGCTCCAGGGGCGGCCATAGGAAGGGGGCGCATAGCCGTTCATAAGATAAAGGGCGTCGATATCCTGATAAACCTCGCTGTCCAGCGGTATGATCCGCTGCCTGTTGTTGGTCTCTGCACTGCAAGGAAGGATGCAGAGAGCCAAGAATATCAGTAAGCCTGCCATTTTGCGCCAAGCGCCAAAATTCCTCTCCATTTGTCCTCTCCTTTTATGCTGTCTTTGTTCATGGTGTAATCTATTGTCAGCGACCCGAAGAACTTTAATCCATAGTATGGAATCCTGTATTCGCCGTGGAGCGTCCAGTCCAGGTTGCGCTCCTTTACAATGCCGCTTATGCCGTGATCCAGGAAGTTATAGTTGTCGTCCCAGTCGGTGTATGCTCCACCAATATCCCAGCCTATTCCATCATCATGGGCATGGGTGTTGATGTTTCCGTAGCCGTGCTCGATGAACCAGAACGAAAGTCCGTATGCCAGGTTCGGTGTCTGGTTGTAGGTTACATCCACATATGCCATCTGTGAGTTCGGCGGCAGGAAGTAACCTAAGTTGGAGCCGTAATGGGCATAGCTGTTACGCTTGTCGCCCGAGAAAAGCTTGTGGGTGTACATCCAGTGCGAAAGATAAATGTATTCCATGGTCAGGTCGAACTTGGGCAGCGCATCATACAGTTTGTATCCGATGATTGTGGCACCGATGTTGTGGTAGTAGTTTATGTTGGCAGCCTCGCCGAAATCCCAGTCGTCCAGGAAGAGCGAAAGGTATAGCTTAAGGCGCCAGAACCTGAAGGTCAGGTCGACACCGCCGAACTTGTTGTCCTTGTCGCCCCCCTCAACCTCGCTTATGTAGTAGAGCGAGAATGGGTTTATGTAGCCCAGGGCAAACCGCTGTGAATAAACCACAGCCTCGTAGACCGAGAACTTGAACCAGCTCCAGGGCTGGAACTCGAACCTGTGGGCCGATATCAGCTTGTCCTGATCCTCGGTGGCACCCCATGCCTCGTTGTCCCGCAGGAAGCCGGTCATCCAGCTGTAGTACATCTTTTTCCCGATAGGGATGTCGTAGAATATATAATCATAGGGTTTTGAAGTTTTTGAAAGCGAAAGGGAACCAAGTTCTCCAGGCCCCCAGTTTAAGGAATTGCGGCCCACCGAGATATGGGCAGGGCCAACATTCACCGACACTTGGCTAAGCTGGTCCATGCGGATAGAGAACTCGGTGTCTCCCGGGCTGTGGATCGCATCGTGGTTAAAGCCTTTGTCGCCTGTATCCAGGTTGTAGGTGTACATGTTAAAGTCTGGGTAGTGGGGATAATTGTACTGTCTGCATGGGAAGTCCTCCCAGGTGTCAAGCACTCCGTAGATATCGGATCTCAGCCCCAGATATACATTCTCGCCAAGAAAGAAATCGAACATGAATTCGCTGCCCAGGCTTGCCGAGGTATCTTTCATTTTGGCCACATTTGTGTTTACACCTATATGAGGTGCCAGGTTGGCATCGATTCCGAATTTTCCGGCCTGATGATGGAACAGATTGAACTTGTCACCCTCGAGCCGGCTCATGTACTGCTCAAGCTCCTTTACTTCGCGCTCTGCAAACTTTTCGGGATGCTCCATATAAAGAGCCCGCACCTCCTTAAGGTACTCCATGGCACGCTTTTCGGTATAAGGCTTGACATCGGGCACATAGTAGATCCAGCCCTTTGAATAGCATTTATCAATAAAGGTGTAGATAGGGTCGTCGTACAAAAGGTTCCTGGTGGTCTGGGCTCCAAGAGGCAGCACCACAAGCACTGAAAGCAATATGAAAATCAGTTTTCTCATAAAATTCCTCTGATTTTATCCATGGCAGATTTAACCGCCTGGTCCATATTATAATATTTATATTCTGCAAGGCGTCCTGTAAAGATGAACCGGCCTGTCTTCTCAAGCTTTTCCACCTCTTCCATGTACTTGGTCCGTTTTTCCATATTCTCCTTGGTCATGACCACATAGTATGGGTGCCCCTCCTGCTTGGGGTATTCCATGCATATCACAGTCTTGTCCGACTTTTCGCCAGTCATGTGCTTGAACTCTGTTATTCTGGTAAAGTCGTAGTCGTTTGGATAGTTGACCACAGGTGCTTCCTGATAGAACTCCTTGTCCACAGTCTTGAACTTTATATCCAGGGAACGGTACTCCAGGTTGCCGAACTTATACTCAAAGAACTGGTCCAGTGCCCCGGTGTAAACTGTAATTCCATTCTCTGCATCGAACAGCGATGAAAGGTTTTCTTTTATCTGGAAGTAGTCGCATCCTGTCATAAGGGTGATGTCCGGGTGATCCAGCATAGCCTGTGCCATCTTGGTGTAGCCCCCTATAGGAATGCCCTGGTATTTGTCTGAAAAGTAGCGGTTATCGCGGTTTGAGCGCACCGGAATACGGGCTGCAACTGCGGCCGAAAGCTCCTTGGGGTCACGTCCCCACTGTTTTATGGTGTAGTTCTTGAAGAAAAGCTCATAAAGCCGCTGCCCGACCTGGCACACCACTGCATCCTGGAAGTTTTCGGCCGGTGTGTTGAAATCGGAATTCTTTACCTCCTGGTGCAGGAACTCCTGGACATCCTGTGTGGTTATGCTCTCGCCGAACACTGCGTTCAATGTATCCCTGTTGATGGGGAACGGCACTGTCATGCCGTGGACATAGCTGAGCACCCGGTGCTGGAACAGCCTGAACTGAGTAAAACGCGACAGGAAGTCCCACACCTCCTTGTAGATTGTGTGGAAGATATGGGGTCCATGGGTGTGGACAGTCACTCCAGCCTCCGAAAGGTAGTCGTGGCAGTTTCCTGCTATGTCCCGCCCTTTCTCTAAAACCAGAACTTTTTTACCAGATTCGGCCAGAAGCCGTGCTGCGGTGCATCCCGAAAGACCTGCACCGATTACCAGACAATCATATTTCATCATATCCTCCTATGCTCAAGATGGAAGGGATGGTCCTGATGCTCTTTAAGGCTTTTTTCAGATCCTCCTTCCGGTCAATTTCTATTGTGACAAAACCCTCTATCCTGTCTTTTCCAGACTCCTGGATCTGTCCATCTATAATGTGGCCGCGGTACTTCTTTATAGCGTTCTCCACCTCGGCGAACAGGTCCTGGGTGGGGCGTGCTGAAAGCTTATACCGCTTAACATACTTGGACGATACTGTGGCCCATTCCACATTCACAGTCCTAAGTTTTATATCGTTTATATTCTTTAAATTCGGGCAGTCTCTGCGGTGCACTATTATACCGCGCCCCACCGACACATAGCCTACAATGTCGTCGCCCACTGCCGGGTTGCAGCACCTGGCCATGGTTATCATCATATTCTTCTGTCCGCCCACCTTAAGGGTTACGCGGTCCTTGTCTATGACCTCACGGACCATGTTCTTTATGTCATCCGGCAGTGTCACAGTAGGAAGTTTTTTCTTTGGTGAGCCAGATTCCTTTGCAGAAGCAGGCTCATCTTTATCGGTGACTATTACATTGCGCCCTATATGCATGTGGTCGTTCTTGTTAAGCCACGCCCTTATGCGGGATCTTGCCCTTGCTGTGCGGACCTCCCGTAGCCAGTGCAGGTGTGGGTGTGCATTTGCGTTTGTTATTATCTCTATGACTTGGGAATTATGCAGTTCCTTGTCCAGGGGGATGATGTTGCCGTCGGCCTTGGCCGCCATGCAGTGGTTTCCGACCTCGGAGTGGATATGATATGCAAAGTCCAGGGCGGTGGAGCCTGTGGGCAGTTCTATAACCTCGCCTGCCGGTGTGAATACAAAGATGATGTCGCGCAGGATGTCCTCTTTAAGGTCGTCCAGGAAGCGTGAGTTATCAACATTGAAACGGTTCCAGTTCTTGAGCCTGTTGATAAGTGCTATCTCGCGCGGCTTGAAGTTGCCTGCAACCTTGCCCGACTTGTAGAGCCAGTGGGCAGCAATTCCATACTCTGCCGCAATGTGCATGGCATAAGTGCGTATCTGCACCTCCACAATCCGCCCCTCCTCGGCATATACTGCGGTGTGCAGGCTCTGGTAGCCGTTGGGCTTGGGTATGGATATGTAGTCCTTAAGCCGGTTCTCTATAGGTTTCCACATGCCGTGGATGACGCTGAGCATGGCATAGCATTCGTTTACGCTCTGGCAGTAGACCCGTATGCCGAAAATATCGAAAAGGCCGCTCGGCTCTACATCGTATTTGAGCATCTTCTTATAAATGGAGTATATATGCTTTGCCCGCGCCTCGGTCTTGATTTCGATTCCCTCTTTGAACGCAGCCTCTTTTATAAGCTCCTGCTGCCTCTCAAGGTAACGGGTGACCCTGGATTTGCGGTATGCCACATAGTGCTTTATCTTCTGGTAGATGTCGGGCTTAAGGTACTTGAGTGAAAGGTCTTCAAGCTCGCCCCGTATCTCTGATATTCCAAGCTGTGCGGCGATAGGGGCGTAGATGTTCAGCGTCTCCTGTGCCATGATAACCTGCTTCTCGGGCTTTAAGAACTTGAGGGTGCGCATGTTGTGGAGCCTGTCTGCCAGCTTTATGAATATGACCCGTATGTCGTTGGCCATGGCGATTATGATCTTGCGGATAGTCTCCACAGTCTGTATCGATTTGGTCTGGGCCTTGATTATGTCTATCTTGGTTACACCGTCCACCAGAGTAGCGACAGTGGGACCGAACTGCTGTGATATAAAGTCCAGGGTTATCTCGGTGTCCTCCACTGTGTCGTGCAGCAGGGCGGCTATTATAGTCTCGCAGTCCAGGTTAAGGTCTATTAGGATGGATGCCACCTGGATGGGGTGGATAAAGTAGGGTTCGCCGCTTGCCCGCTTCTGGTCAGCATGCCATATCTTGCCGAAGCCGGCTGCCCGCATTATCCGCTCTATGTCGGCCTCGCAGTAGTTGCCGTTTAGGAGTTTGGTCTTAAGAATGTCCAGGTCTTTCTCAATCCTTGCCACTGTAGCATCCTGCTATGACCCGGTCCCTCCTGGCCAGGTCTTTTCTGATTATTATATCATTATATTTATATTTTTCAAATTCTAATTTTATGGCGCTCATCTGGGCCGGGTCTGCCTCGAAAAAAAGTCTGCCGCCAGGAAGCAGCCGACTTCTGGCGTCGGATACAATGCGCCGTATAAAGTCGAGGCCATCCTTGCCTCCGTCCAGGGCAAGCGGCGGCTCGGGCCAGGAGGCGCCTTTCATCTTGGACGTCTCGGAGCTGGTCAGGTAGGGCGGGTTTGAAACTATGACATCGAAAACGCCAGGGATATTATTTAAAAGGTCACTTTTATGGGTCACAATCTGACCCGATAACTGACCCGTTATTTGACCCGATAAATTTTGCCCCTGTAGGAGCGCCTTTTCGTTGCGCTTAAACACGGCCAGTGCATCCTCCGAGACATCGGCGGCCTCTACCAGGGCGCCGGGCACTGTGTGCTTTATGGCTATGGCTATACAGCCCGAGCCAGTACAAAGGTCCAGTACGCGGCTCCCCGGTTTTATATAGCCCAGGGCAGTCTCCACCAGAATCTCGGTGTCGGCACGTGGTACCAGAACCCGGTTGTCCACATAAAAGTCCAATGCGTAGAACTCCTGGTGGTTAGTGATATATGCCACAGGCTCTCCGGCTTTACGCCGCATAACGCCACGCAAAAACTCATCGTAGCTCGCAGTTTCAAGTTCATCACTTAAAGAGGCCAGAAGATGTTCCCTGCTCGCCCCCAGAACCGCTGCCAGTATGACAGTGGCATCCAGGTACGGTGTCTCGGGCCACCGCTCTTCTATCTGAGCTGTTCCAATTTTTATTGCCTCTCTTATTGTCATAGGGCTGCAGTATCCTGAGCTTACAGGGCGCTTTCCTTAAGAAGCTGTTCCCGGAACTCTATTTTCAGGGCATCTAAAAGCTCGTCAAGCTCGCCGTTTATAATCAGGTCCAGCTTGTAGAGCGTAAGGTTTATCCGGTGGTCTGTTAGGCGGTTCTGGGGAAAGTTGTAGGTACGTATCCGCTCGCTGCGGTCGCCGGAGCCCACCTGGCTTTTCCGGGCCTCGGACCTCTCTTTCTGCTTCTTGGCCTCTTCCATCTCGTATAATCTTGACCTGAGTACACGCAGTGCCTTGGCCCGGTTCTTTATCTGGGACTTTTCGTCCTGGCATATAACCACAAGCCCGGTGGGGATATGGGTCATGCGCACGGCAGAGTCGGTGGTGTTTACGCACTGTCCGCCCGGTCCCGAAGAGCGGTACACATCTATCTTAAGATCCTCTGGATTAATCTGGATATCAGTCTCCTCTGCCTCGGGCAGAACTGCCACAGTCACAGCCGATGTATGGATTCTGCCGCCCGACTCGGTCTCGGGTATGCGCTGCACACGGTGTACGCCGCTTTCAAACTTCATGTTCTCGTAGACATTCTTGCCAGAGACCGAGAAGACAATCTCCTTGAATCCCCCAAGGCCGCTCTCGTGCGATGACATTATCTCTATCTTCCACTTCTTAAGCTCTGAGTATTTGGAATACATTCGGAAAAGGTCTGCCGCAAACAGGGCAGCCTCGTCTCCGCCGGTGCCAGCCCTTATCTCCATGATTATGTTCTTAAGGTCGAGAGGGTCTTTGGGGATAAGCAGTGTACGGAGCTCCTTGGTCTGGTTTTCCTTCTGCTCCTCAAGCTCCTTTATCTCCTCTTTAGCCATCTCCTTAAGCTCGGGGTCGCTCTCGCTTGCAGCCATCTCCCGGGCCTCTTCCAGCTGAGAGACAGTCTTTTTATAAAGGGCATAGCTGTCCACAATCTCCTTGGCTGCGGCATGCTCTTTCATAAGCTCGCTGTACTTCTTCATGTCCTGCATCACTGCAGTGTCTGAAAGCTGAGCCTCCAGCTCTTTGAATCGTCTCTCTATGCTGTCAAGTTTGTCAAACATATAATAATATTATCAATAAATATATGTTCTTGCAATAATCAGCCGCAGTTGGTATCTTTTAAGTATGGAAAATTCAGAAAAACTCAAAAAAAGTGCAGAAATTGCAGTTAAGGATATACTCAAGGCAAAGAAAGGGGAAAGAGCCCTTATAATCACAAACCCTGAAAGCGATGTGATGGGTATCTCACAGGTCCTCTACAGCGCTCTTGCCGATGCAGGTGCACTCCCTGTAATTGTAGTGCAGCCTGTCAAAACCCAGTTCGACTATGCAGAGCCTGCCGTTGTGGCAGCCATAAAGACAGAGCCCGAGATTATCCTATCCATAAGCAAGAATAAGCTTGGAAAGGACAAGGAGGCTATGGAGCATCCTTATATCCTGGATGGCAACAAAGTAAACAACACTTTCCACTACCTTATGGCTGCAAAAAAGAGCCGTTCCTTCTGGTCGCCCAGCATAACCGAGGATATGTTTATCCGCACCGTGCCTATAGACTACGCAGAGCTTAAAGCCAACTGCACCCGTCTTAAAGAGCTTATGGACAAAGCTGTGCGCATGCAGATTACATCCCCTGGCGGCACTGATTTAAGCGTGGGTCTTAAGGGGCGGAAGACTTTCGAGGATGACGGCGATTTCTCGGCCCCGGGTGTAGGGGGCAATGTGCCAGCAGGCGAAGTATTTATCTCGCCGGAACTGGGAACATCGAACGGCACTATTGTGTTTGATGGCAGTATTTCGGTAAAGTCGGGCGACTTAGTGATATATCATCCAATAAAGGCCACTGTGGAAAATGGTTTTGTCAAAGCGCTCAACACAGAAGAATCCCCAGATGCCGCCATCCTGGCCGAAACTATCGAGGAAGGGGCAAAGGCGCCCGACTCGGAGTATGCCAAGAACGCCAGGAATCTGGGAGAAATCGGCATAGGCTTAAACCCTGCGGCCCAGATAACAGGCAATATGCTTGAGGACGAGAAAGCATTCCACACCTGCCACATAGCAATCGGGCACAACTACGACGAGGATGCCCCCGCGCTTATTCACCTGGACGGCCTTATCCGCAGGCCTACTATAGAGCTTTTCTTCGAGGATGGAAGCTCTAAAAATATCCTTAAGGACGGGAATTTAGAAGTCTGACCTATCTCTTATAACGCACCTTGAGCACCTGGCGGTCCGAGGCATCTTCGATTATAAAGGTGTGTTTGCCCAGTATCACTTTCTCGCCTGAAACAGGGATACGCGCCATCTTCTTGGTGATAAGTCCGCCAATAGTCTTTAGCCTGTCATCCCAGGGCAGGTCGATTCTAAGGGTGTCCGATACTGTGGAGATAGGTGCCTCGCCGTAGATGACATATTCTTTATCCGAAATCTTTTCTATCCGCTCGGTCTCGGAGAATGTCGCGTTGTCAATATCACCCAGTACGCTGTTTACAATGTCCTCAAGGGTCACTATTCCGGCAAGTCCGCCATACTCATCAAGCACTATGGCAAAATGGATGTTCTCTTCTTTCATCTGGCGGAACACATCGCTTATCTTGCGGGTGTCTGGAATAAAGAGCGGCCTGTCCTTAATCTCCTTTATCTTGCGGTCCAGATGGTTTTTACGGATTTCGCTTACTATCTTGGAAGACCTGACAAATCCTGTGATAGTCTCGTTGTCCTCGGAATAAATCGGATAACGGGCAAACTTATGCTTGTCCACCTCGTCAATCACATCCTGCATGGTAGACTCCTGGTCCATGCTTACGACATCGGTACGGTGGGTCATTATGTTCTTGACTGTGGTGTGGCTCATGTTGAATACGCCCCGGGTCATGCGGCGCTCGTAGTCCTGCACCAGACCTTTGTTTGCCGCACTGCTTATGAGGCTGTAGATTATGTCGGGCGAGAATTCATCTTTCTCCCTGTTCCCGACCAGGCGTGTTATAAAGGAGCTGCAGGCATTTATAACTATGATTACAGGATGCAGTATTATAGATAAAACTTTAAAGATTGGCGCTATGAAAAGGGCAATAGGCTCGTTCCAGACCATGGCTATGTTCTTAGGGGTAACCTCGCCGAAAATAAGTACCAGCAGGGTAAGTGCACCGGTCACATAGCCCAGGAAATCGTCGCCCCACAGCTCTATGGTGTACTGTGTTACAAAGGCCGACAGCCCTATGTTGACCAGGTTGTTGCATATAAGGACTGTAGCGATGAATGTGCTCTGCTTGTCGTAAAGGTCTTTAAGTATCTTTCCCCGTTTTCCGCCGTTTTCTGCCAGCTTGTCCACCTGGAATGAAGACAGCGATGTGAAAGCAGTCTCGCTCCCCGAGAAAAAGGCTGAGAGAATGAGAAAAATTACAATGATGAAAATATCTATCATTGAAAATAATCTATCAAAGATATAGAATGAATACAAGGAGAAAAACATGACAGAGAAGAAAGTTCCTTTCACAACAGAGCAGATCAAGGCGATAATCAAAGATTACCCCACACCATTCCATATATACGACGAGAAGGCGATACGCGAGAATGCCCGCCGTTTCTACAAGGCTTTTTCATGGGTGCCGGGTGGTTTTAAGGACTACTTTGCTGTAAAGGCACTTCCTAATCCGTACATAATGAAGATTCTTAAGGAGGAGGGGCTGGGTGCCGACTGCTCCTCGCTGCCCGAGCTGGTGCTTTCCGAGAAGGTTGGGCTTAAGGGCGAGGATATCATGTTTACCTCCAACGACACCCCCGCTGCCGAGTACAAGAAGGCATACGAGCTGGGTGCTGTAATCAACCTGGACGATATTTCTCATATTCCGTTCCTGGAAAAAAGTGCCGGAATCCCTGAGCTTATCTGTTTCCGCTACAACCCGGGCCCGCTTAAAGAGGGCAACGCTATTATCGGAAAGCCCGAGGAGGCAAAGTATGGCCTTACACGGAGTCAGCTTTTCGACGGCTACCGCATTATGAAAGAGAAAGGGGCAAAGCGGTTCGGACTGCACACTATGGTTGCATCCAACGAGCTTAACCCCGACTACTTTGTAGAGACTGCAAAGCTCCTCTTTGACCTGGTTGTGGAGATTTCAAAAGAGGTTGGCATAACATTTGAGTTTGTGAACCTGGGCGGCGGAATCGGCATTCCGTACAAGCCAGAGCAGACTGCGGTGGATCTTGAGTATGTGGGAGAGCACATTCACCAGGCATATAAGGATACAATCGAGAAGGCAGGATTGCCGCCGCTTAAGGTGGTTATGGAGTGTGGCCGCATGATCACAGGCCCTTACGGCTACCTGGTTACAACAGCTATCCATACCAAGGATACCTACAAGCATTACATAGGGCTTGATGCCTGCATGGCAAACCTTATGCGGCCTGCTCTGTATGGGGCATATCATCATATAACCGACATGGACAACCAGGACGGGAAGCCTGATTTCATCTACGATGTGACCGGTTCCCTGTGCGAGAACAACGACAAGTTTGCCATAGACCGGGCTCTGCCCGAGATAAAGGTGGGGGATATAATCGTAATCCACGACACCGGTGCCCACGGATATGCCATGGGATTCAACTACAACGGAAAACTGCGCTCTGCCGAGCTCCTTTTAAAGCCGGACGGCAGCGTGGAAAAGATACGCCGGGCCGAGACCATGGACGACTACTTTGCCACCTTGGACTTTAGCCGGCTGTAGATCGACAAAAGGGGCTCAGAAGCTTGAGCAATATAACGATGGCGGCACATCGGGTGTGACAATAGATAAGGTGAATTATCCTTATGTCGATGAAAATGCATTCAGAAAAAAGATTGCACCGGAGGGGAATGTGGTTATCCAGAGGAAAAACACCTTGAAAGGGAGCATTGTACCATCCCATTATGTCATTTATAAGAAAACAAAGGACGAGGGATATTATCTGGACGGATATAACTCCACATGTGAAGTCTATGGAAAAATTCCAATCGGCTCTGCCTACAGAGATAATTTGAGAGCGGCGAATACTGCATTCTGATCACCACACAGACATCTCCATACGATTATTTCAGCCCTATGTACTCAATGATGACGGAATCAGATCGGAAGTTGTCTTCTTGGGCGATGACGAAATACTGGATATCTTTATTCCTTGTGGTATAGAACCCACTTAAGGAGAGTGTCATAATCCATCTCGCCGGATGCAACAGCCCTTCCTGCGCTGAAAATCTCTTCGTTGGTACAGGAGAGCTTTATTCCATTCACCTCCAGCAGTGTCAGCATAGCCAGCATTCCCAGCCTCATATTCCCGTCAAAGAAGGCGTGGTTCACAATCAGGGAATGACCTAATTTGGCGGCCTTTTCTTCTGTTGTAGGATAAAGCTCCTGACCGTCCACAGTCTCGTATTTGCCTTCCAGGGCTTTGGCCAGAAGATCCTCGTCTATCATCGCCACTGGGCCGCCAGTCTCCGAGGCCAGGATGTGATGCAGTTTCTTTATCTTGTCAAATGAAAGCTCTATCATTTTGCCAGCTCCATGAAGGCTGCCTTATGCCGTCCCAGAATACGTGCAGCCACCACGTCTATCTTCTCGTCATCCGAAAGCTCGAACAGAGGATGCCTCTCGATATCGCTGAGCAGATATCTGGGCTTGTTGTTCTTGAATATGATGACATGCCCAGCCTCATCCACCTTCCGGATAGCTTTTGAGAAGTTTCGGTTGATTTCTGAGACAGATAAAATATTAGCTGTATCTATAACCATAAAAAGCTCCTAAAAATTTATATCATATTTGCAGAAATAAATCAAGCTAAAATTTTAGCTATTTTTTTATTTTTTGCTTGACTAATCTTGCTCAATGCATTATAACTTTCAACAATTGTTATTAAGTATTACAAATTGTTATTTTCTGGGAAGAAAGGAGATCTTATGATTAATAGAAGAATGTTGTTCTGTCTGAGCGTTGTCCTGGCAGTTATTTTTGCATCTTGTACCAATGGCAGCTTTGATACAGCCGATGACAGCGGTGGCGGTAGTGGAACCAAGGTTATAGAGGAGCACAGCCATCACCCATATCTGTGGGATCTGCAGGATGACGGCTCATGGAAGTGTTCCCGCTGTCATGAATATATAGAAGGAACTACCGGTGCATATTGGGCAGAGCTTGATGCCAATGGACAGCCTAAGCTGATCTATACTATTAAATCTCCATATACCTATACAGGCGATTATACTGAGGTCAAGAATATTATTATCCGCACCAAGGGCGGCGAGCTTACCCTGAATGCAGCCAACGACACTATCCTCCACTACGGTTATGCAGATACTGTCAGCTTTGCTGGTGATATTTATAAAGGACGTGCTGCTATTGGCACAGAGCTTTCTGTGACCAAGGGAAATGTATGGCTTCACGATGACCTGGGAGAAGATGTGCCTCTGATTGTTGTTCCTGCAAATGCTACAGACCATGTGAGCATAGAGGTGGATCCATATATCTATGTTGAGCATATCGAGGTGGATTCCGATATCTCTACCGATATCTTTGTAGAAGGCTCTGTAGACAGGATCGATATAATCAGTGGCGGTCATACAACTATTGAAGTTGAGGGAATGGTGGATATGATTGCAGGTGTGACTCTTGGAACTTATCCTGCTAACGGAGCTGGCTTTGTGAATGACAACAATGGCACTGGTGTATATGGCATCCCTACTCTTGTTGAAACTTCACCAAATATTTATGAGATTGACGATCAGCTTGAACTGCGTGCTGTTAGATACCATGTAAACCATAATACTCCTGGTTATAATAGCTTCGAAGGAAAGACTGTAAAGCTTACAAAGGACATAAACCTCTCTGGCCTTTGGAAGTCTATCGGTGCCTGGACAAGCGGAATGGATGGTTCTACACCAAGCTTTGAAGGTGTGTTCAAGGGAACTTTTGATGGTCAGGGACACAGCATAAACAACCTGCGTATATCATCCTCTACCCATGCATATCAGGCTCTGTTCGGTCACACTCAGGGTGCTGTAATCAAGAACTTGACTGTAAACGGTGCTGTAAGCGCCAAGCAGGGAGCTGCCGGTATAGTTGCCTATATGGAGGGCGGAACTTTGACCAATGTCACCAGCAACGTGGCTGTGTCGTCAGAAAGAATAGCTGGTGGACTTGTGGGCTGGGTAAATTCAAATAGTGCAGTAACTTTCACTGACTGTATCAACGCTGGAATAATCACTGGCCGTTCTCCTTCCGGTAACCAGGGTGTAGGCGGCATAGTCGGTACTCTTAGTTGTTCTGCAGCTGCTGACTTTACCAACTGTCAGAACATTGGAATGGTGGATGACACCAACGGAACCCATGTAGGTGGTATTCTGGGGCTTGTCAACAACAACGGAACAGTGACATTCACAAACTGTACAAACACTGCTACAGTATATGGTGGAAGAAACGGTGTTATGGCCAAGATCGGCGGAATCATGGGCAGTGTTGTAAGTAACTGCGATATGACTATTAACAACTGCAGCAATACTGGTGCTATCTCAAGCAGTGCTATTGTCGGAGGTATTCTTGGCTACAGCCAGTCTACTGGTCTGCTGACAGTTTCAAACTGCAAGAGTAACGGTGCTATAATCTCCACAGACTCAGACTACTTTGCCGGAGGAGTGATTGGAACCATGCGCCGCGGAACAGTGGATGCCAACTGCGAAGGAGGTACTGCAACCATTACTGCGACATATGCAGGAAGACTTATCGGCCGTATCTGGGGTGGCAACTTTGATACAGAGCTTGATATCGGTACTGGACGGGTTGGAAGTGTCAATATGCGGACAGTAGGCTGTCTCCAGGACACACAAAGTGGACGGATTATTATCAAAACCGGAACACTGTATGGAAAGCCGTTCTCTAGAAACGTAACCAACAAGATAAAGTTCAAATCTGGCACCAAGTGGACTTGGGACAGCAGTACTACTATCGATATGACAAGCGACACCACATATAGTGCACCTGTAGGTACATACAACTGGACAACACCGTAATGGAAATGAGGTACAGTAAAATGAAAAAGTCAACTTTAGTTACTTCAATGATAGTATTGATAACACTCTGCTGGGCTTCTCTCCTTCTTATGGCATGCCGCAAGGAGGGGATTGTAGCCGGCAGCGGCACAGACACCCAGACCACAACAGTAAAGGAGATGCAGGCTGTACCATTCGATGACACAGCACTGCGGCAGGAGATAGCTTCGCTTAAGGCACAGAACGCAGCCCTTGCGAACGAGAAATCGGCGCGGGATTTTGATTATGCAGCTTTGCAGTCGGAATACGACAAGCTTAAGCAGCAGAACGCAAACCTTGAGGAGCAGAACAGGGCGCTTTCACAGCGCAGCAGCTCTTTGGCCGACGAGAATAACAGGCTTAAGAACGAAGTTGCCCAGCTTAACCAGATCCTTGCCGAAAGCGAGGCTGCAAACCAGGCTGCACAGGAGGAGATAGCTTCTCTTAAGGCAGCTCCTGTTCCAGTACCAGTTGTTACTGAAGGCGGCTCTGCAGGTTCGGCTGATTCCGAACTGGCCGATGCTTCTGGTGCTTCAAAAGCCCAAGGCCTTGATGATGCAGCTGCTGGTCAGGCAACTGATGGGACATCTTCTGAACCTGCGGCCAGCCAGGCTGCCGAGACAGCATCAGAGGGTGCACAGGTAGCAGATGCTTCCAATGTGGCAGCAGAGGGCGGCGAAGAAGCTGCATCTGCAGACGGTAAGGCAAAGAAAGAGAAGAAGGATAAGGGCGAGCCGGGTCAGGTACGGAATGTGCTGGGCTTCAAAGTTGGCCCCGACATGGTGGACATAGAGGCTACAATGGCAATCATGCCGCACTGGTTCCTTATTGCTAACATGGGTCTGGTTGAGACTCCCGAAGACTTTGTAGAAGACAAGTTCCCAGGACATTCCAGCAATCACAATCTGTTCTCTGGCAAGTACAACTTCTTCTATGATGTCATGGGAGGAATGGGGTTCAACTGGCAGTTCAACAGCCTGCCTGCGCAGCCGAATGTCTATCTAAGCACTATGCTTGGACCTGCCTGGTTCCTGTACAAGGAAGATGGCGATCTTACAACCAAGGCATACCTCTTGTGGAGGACTTCTGTAGGATTCGACCTGACTGTTTACAAGGATCTGCTCTTTACAACAGATATCGGATTCGACTGGATGAAAGACTACGACTTTACACCGCGGCTTGCGGTGGGACTGCTCTGGCGATACAACAGGGATTGGGCCCTGATTGGCCGTAAGAAATAAAGAAAAGGCACTTCATCTGAAGTGCCTTTTCTTTTGCCCTGCCATCATTCCTAGACCAGGGCGGAAACGGAATCAGTAGGTTACAGATGCATTGCAGCCGGTGAATATGCCGTAGCTGCCGGATACTGTCTCTGGGTTGAAGATGCTCAGATCAACTGCCAGGAGAGTGGTGCAGTGTCTGAACATGCAGTCTATCTTTTCTACTTTGGATGTATCCAGATTTTTCATATCTACAGATACAAGGGAGGTGCAGTTGTTGAACATCCGTGACATGTTGGTGGTGCAGGATGTGTTAAGGTTTGTGAGGTCGATGAATACTGCGTCTGTGCAGTTAGAGAAGAAATATGCCAGGCTCTCTGGGTTCCAGTTCTGGCATGATGCATCGAATGTAGCCATGATAAAGCCGCTGTTCATCCAAGGTGTACCCTGGGAGTTGTAGCCGTCAGAATTCACTTCGTATACAGTTCCTTTGCCTGTGTGGTCTTCGGTATCATAATAGAAAGTAAGACGTGAGCCTGAGCATACTGCTTTTGCCTTTGGGCCGTTATACTCGACTGGTACTGCTGTCTGTGGTTCAGATGCCTGGATTGATGCCTGAGCCGGTGTCTCGTAGTAGTCTGAGCCGCCTGCTGCATTGCATGAACAGAAGAGAGTTCCCATTGCCAGTGCCATAACCATCATAATTGCTGTAAGTCTTACTTTTTTCATTTTTATCTCCCTTTAGTAACGTTTCACCAACGTTTCCGTTTACATTACCAACATTACTATAGCGTTACTAATTTGTCAATAGAAACGCAGTAGAAATTTTACAAATTTTTAAAACTTTTTTGTAAATGCTTACATAGTAAAGAATAAATGCAAGGCCATCCGTGAACACCTACCTCGATCGACGTGTACACCATAGACAAGCAATGGCGAACGCCCCGCCAGTAACATTGCTTGCGCACTGTCATCCCGGGCTACGTCATACTGAGCCTTACCGGCACATTCGAGGGAAGTACCTTAAACGGTGAGAGTGTGGCTATCAGCTCTGGCTCTCTGACAATTGCTGGAAAGACATTTGCAAAGGATGGAAGTACCAATAGCAATGGCGGTACAGATAACGGCGATAGCACTGATCCAACTCCTACTCCTGCAGTCACTTGGCCGGTGATTTATCGGACAGAAAACCCGGAAGTGCCAGAAACATATTTCTACTTAGTTTTTAATGCAGAAGGGACATTTGCAGTAAGTGAAGGGTATGTCGAAAATGTTATGGGTGGAGGAACTTATTCTGGAGTTGATCCACATGGAGATGGCACAGTGACAATGTCAGGTAGTTTGGGCATAGATGATAATTATGTAATCGCTGATGGAGTTATAAGTCTTCTTATGCTGGATTGGGCTCGCCAGTAATTCCGAGATAACAAACTTCGGGCTGCCTTCGGGCAGCCTTTTTTTTCACCCCCCCCCAACCCAGTTGCGAGTGTGCTTTTTATTGGCACGATAATGATTTACAAACTTTTTTAAATTTTCTTTTAAAAACTTGAAGCAAAAATGATTTTTTTTATGTAACAGACAGTAAGACATCTGTTACAGGAGGAAAATAATTTGACAGAAATACAAAAAAGTGATATATTTACATATGACAAAAATGGGTTTGAGTCGATAGAGAGCGACTCTGGGAAAGCGGCTTCGAACATTAAAAAGCATAAAAAGAAGAATGGTGAAGGGCTGTCTTTTGAGGAAGCAGCAGAAGTTTTTGATGATGAATGGGCTATAGAGGAGTATGACGATAATAACTCAACGGATGAAGAATCACGCTTTGTAGTTATTGGCAGGGTTAAGAGCCGGCTTGTTGTATTGGTTGTATATACACCACGCAACAATAAGCGGCGAATTATTTCAGCACGTCCAGCAACTTCTCGGGAAAGGAGGGCATATTATGAAAGACTTGGAAAAATTCAAAATTATTGAAGAATGTGAAAAAAATGCTGTACCAGATAGCCAGATTGACACAAGTGAAATCCCCGAGGTAACTGATTTTTCAAAATTTTTATCCTTGTCCCAGCATGATAAATATTTTAAACCTGTGAAAGAGCAGGTGTCTATTCGCTTTTATAAAGTGTTGCTTGATCATTTGAGATCAAAAGGCAGGGGTTGGCAGTCCGAGCTGAATAACTTTCTTATGTCTGCCTTCTTACAAGGGCAGATATAATCTCTCCAGCCCAGTTGCGAGTGTGCTGAAATATACAGTTCTGCACCTCCGGGCAAGAGAACGCGATATATGCCCAGCAAAAGGCACCCCTGGCGGTATCCCTGGCCCGTAGGGAGCAGGACCACCGAGCAGAGGTGTCTTATTGCTGGGGGGTGTATTGTTCATACTTGCCCGGGGTAACATATTTTTGTATATTTTTAGTATAGGAGCAAAAACATGGCTACACATCAGTTTCAGACAGAAGTATCGCAGCTTCTTCATTTGATTATCCACTCACTCTATTCCAATAAGGAGATATTCCTGAGGGAGCTTATCTCCAACGCATCGGACGCACTGGACAAGCTTAAGTACCTTTCCCTTACCGACGACAAGTACAAGAACCTGGATCAGGAGTTCCGCATCGATGTCAAATTTGACGAGGATGCCCACACCCTGACTATTGCCGACACTGGTATAGGCATGAACAATAAAGACCTGGCGCAGAACCTGGGAACAATCGCAAAGTCTGGCACCAAGAGCTTTCTGGCAGGGCTTTCGGGCGATGCCAAGAAGGATTCAAACCTTATAGGCCAGTTCGGTGTAGGCTTTTATTCGGCCTTCATGGTTGCAGACAAGATCGAGGTGCTTTCCAAGAAGCCTGGCGAGCAGAAAGCATGGCTCTGGTCCAGCGACGGCAAGGGAGAATTCGATATCTCCGAGGGCCAGAAGGACAAGTATGGCACCGAGGTCAAGCTGTACCTTAACGACGAGGGCAAGGAATACGCAAGCCGCTGGCAGATTGAGCTTCTGATCAAGAAGTATTCAGACCATATCTCGTTCCCTATCTACCTGGAGTACGACTCGATCAAATTCGAGGGCGAGGGCGAGGGCAGGAAAGAGGTCAAGGAGCATAAGATTGACAAGATAAACTCTGGCTCTGCACTGTGGAAACGGCCTAAGTCCGAGCTTACCGACAAGGATTACAACGAGTTCTACAAGACTATATCCCACGACACCGAGGATCCTCTTTACTACATCCACACAAAGGCAGAGGGAACCCTTGAGTACACCACTCTGTTCTACATTCCGCAGCACGCTCCGTTCGACATGCTGCACGCCGACTACAAGCCGGGCGTGAAACTTTATGTTTCAAGGGTTTTCATAACCGACGACGACAAGGAGCTTATGCCCGAATACCTGCGGTTCCTGCGGGGTGTAATCGATTCCGAGGATCTGCCGCTTAACGTGAGCCGTGAGATTCTGCAGCAGAACAAGGTTATGTCCTCCATAAGGAGCGCATCTGTAAAGAAAGTTCTTTCCGAGCTTAAGGCGCTGTCCGAGAGCAACAAGGAAAAATATACTCAGTTCATCGAGCAGTACAACAAGCTGCTTAAAGAGGGACTCTATTCCGACTGGGCAAACCGCGAGACTCTGACCGACCTTATCAGGTTCAAGTCCACAGCTGTGGAGGGCTACACCAGCTTCAAGGAATACACTGAGCGGATGAAGGAAGGGCAGAAAGCTATCTACTTTATCACAGGAGGCAAGGAGTCGGCCCTTAAGAATTCACCTCTTATCGAGGCATACAAGGCCAAGGGATTCGAGGTCCTGATTATGGATGACAATATCGACGAGATAGTGATTCCGAGCCTGGGCAAGTACAAGGATTTTGAGCTTAAGTCGGTAAACCGCAAGGGTGCGGCCGACGACCTTAAGGATAAGGAAGATGAGAAGAAGGCAGAGGAGATAAAGCCACTTCTTGATAAAATCAAGGAAGCGCTTGGCGACAAGGTCAAGAGCGTTATTGCCTCAAGCCGCCTGAGCGATTCGCCATCATGCATTGTGGCCGACGAGAACGACCCGACCATGCAGATGCAGGCACTGCTCAAGTCTATTGGCCAGGGCGAGACCGAGTATGCTCCGGTGCTGGAGATTAACCCGGGCCACCCGATTGTTCAGAAGCTTGCCAAGATAGAGGATAAGGATGTTATAGAGGATATCAGCTTTGTCCTTCTTGAGCAGGCACGGCTTGCCGAAGGTGCACCGCTTGCCGATGCAGCAGGCTTTATAAAGAGGCTGAACAAGCTTACCGAAAAAGCCCTGTAACAGAATAAAAATCAATAGCTGAAGCCGGCCCCCGCAGAGATGCGGTAGAGGCCGGTTTTTATATTATAGGCACCGAAAATATCCACTGCCGGGAATGCAATTTTCTTTAAATAGAACTTAAAGCCTGCCACAGGGCCGTGGGCCCAGATTGAATCCGATATTATGCCGTCTGCCCACATCACCTGGTACTGCGCATAAAGGGAGGGCACACCCCACCTGGAACTGGAAATACCCCACTCCAAGCCGGCTCCGGCTCCCACCATGGAAGATGCCCTGAATGCGTTACTGACAAGGCATGTCTGGGATGCACTCTGGTTTCTGGCAAACACCACCGGCACGTCGGGAGAGTGGAATGCACCAGCCTGGGCGATTAGCCGGAGCCGCTGCACCAGGTGCTGCTGATACCCTGCCGATGCCGCAACTGTGCAGTAGTTATCGCTGTTCCATTGCGAGAAGTTGTAGGTGGTACTGACCGACAGGTATATGTTGTTCAGGAATGTGCCGTCCCAGCTTGAGGTGCTGGCGGTAAGGGCTAGAGCAACTGGAATGACAAGCTCTGAATGGGGGCTTGCATCGTCCACATCGCACAGGTTTATGCCGCTGCTTACCGAGCCTCTTAGCCAGGGGGCAAGACGCCTGTTAAGGCCGAAAGAACCGTTAAAGACCCTGTTGTCATATTCAAGCAGGAGGTCTCCATCTTCTTCCCGTACTTTGGTATTGGATTTTCCACCGTTTGCCGACACGCTCCAGCCGAAAGGGGAATGGGATTTCTGCTTGTGATTGTAGTGTCCAAGCAAGCGCCAGCTGTCGTAGGAGATAAAGCCGCCTGCGGCTGCCTGGTCCATTATTCCGAATGCGTTGTTATCAAGCAGCACCAGGCCGCCGCCCCAGCTGTCAGATGCGGCATATGCAAACGGTATAGGCAGGAGCGAGAACTTTTCTTCTACTGTTACGTGCAGTGTGGAGCCGGTGACTGTGGCATCAACCAGGCTGAACAGCTGGGTTTTCTGCAGTACCTGCTCAAGGTCTTTGCTGGAAAATTGATCGGCCTGCCTGCCTTTGAAAGATTCAAGCAATTCCTGCATCACGGCGGGCTTTGTGCGCTTGAGTCCCTGAACTTCGATATCGGTTATGATCTCTCCCCAGGCAAAAGAAGCCAGAAGTATGAAACAAATGGCAAAAATAGCAGCTTTTAACTTTTCCAATGCCATACTGTCTTTCCTATGCCACCCGGGAAAGGTGAAACTTTGTTGAAGTCGGGATTCCACTCGTCTGTAATCTCTTCTTCCTGGATAAAACCATCCTCGATTCCAAGCTCATCAAGATATGAGTAGACCATATCCATCTCGGACTTGTCCAGAATCCTATCCGGGAAGCCATCTCCCTCGGCAGCCTTTGGCGAATACTGGAACATAACCGAAATAAGGGCTTTTCCCATGAGGTTATCGGCAAACCACCGCAGAAAGCGTTCTGTCATCTCCACATAGCCTGGAATAACCAGGTGCCGCACTATGGTTCCGCTTACAATCTTATTGTCTTTGAACACAATTTTCTTGGAATTGGCCATCTTGGTCACCGCTTCCTTGGCAGATTCCGGATAGTGTATTGCATTGAAGAAAGTGGCAGAAAATGTGTGGTTAAGCGTTTTTATATCTGGCAAATATACATCTATAAAGGAGTTGAGGATATCGACAGCTTCCGAAGTCTCGAATCCAGAGGAGTTCCACAGGATTGGAATAACAAGACCATTCTCCGTTGCCAGTGCAATTCCGGCTGCAATAGAGGGTATGAACATGGTACCTGTGACCAGGTTGATGTTCTCGGCCCCCGCACTCTGGAGCTTAAGACAGATTTCTGAAAACTCTTCTATGGAAACTTCGCGCCCTATGCCGCCCCTGCTTATCTGGTGGTTCTGACAGAACCTGCACTGGAGCGTACAGCCGGTGAAGAATATGGTGCCGCTTCCACCTTTGCCTGTTATAGGGGGCTCCTCGCCATGATGCAGCGTGGCACAGGCAATGCGCATGGTGCTGCTCTCGCGGCAGAAGCCCAGCTTTCCAGAGGTGCGGTCAACTTTGCAGGAGCGGGGGCACAGTGTGCATTCTTTATATAATGAAAGAAGAGAATTCTTATCCATTGGTTGTATTGTAATTGACAAAAAAGAAAAGTCAATGTAGTTTAAAAAAACCTAAGCCGGTGTGGCGAAATTGGTAGACGCAGCAGACTCAAAATCTGCCGGTAGCAATACTGTATCGGTTCGAGTCCGATCACCGGTAATATCCACTACATCGAGAAACCTTCTCCAAGATATGTCTTTCGGGCCAGTTCGTTGGCAAGGATTTCGGCCCTGCTTCCGGCAACCATGATCTGTCCATGGCTGATTATATATGCCCGGTCGGTTATCTCCAGGGTGTCGCGCACATTGTGGTCTGTTATAAGGACTCCGATATTCTTGGAGGCAAAGCTTTTTATTATTCCTTTTATTTCGGCAACAGCTATAGGGTCTATGCCGGAGAAAGGCTCGTCCAGAAGCAGGAATTTGGGTTTCATGGAAAGGGCACGGGCAATCTCGGTACGTCGCCGTTCTCCACCCGAGAGTGTGAATGCCTTCTGCTTGCGGATATGTCCGATTCCGAACTCTTCGATGAGGTTTTCCAGAAGCTGTTTTTTTTCCTTGCGGTTTATGTCGCTGCGGGTCTCGATTATGGCTGCGATATTTTCTTCCACTGTAAGCTTACGGAATATGGAGGCCTCCTGCGGAAGGTACGAGATACCCATCTTGGCTCTTTTGTACATAGGGTATTTTGAGATTTCTTTGTCGCCCAGCATTATCTTGCCATCGGTTGGCTTTATGAATCCGGCTATCATGTAGAAGGCAGTGGTCTTTCCTGCACCGTTCTGTCCCAGAAAGCCTACAATCTCTCCTTTGCTCATGGAGAAATCTATGCCAGCCACAGCAGTCTTCCGGCCGAACACTTTCTTAAGGCCATATACTGCAAGCTTTTCTTCCTTCTGAACTTCGCTCATTCTGATTTTTCCTCTTCTGAAGGCTCCTTCTCGGGCTCTTTACTCTCGGAGAATATAGAGCCGGTCACCTTTCCTTCCAGAGTTATCTCGTCCTTGTCCAGATCCACTATAATCCGCAGTGCCCTGTATTCATCGTTCTTCCAGAAAACCACAGGCATTCCCGAAAGCTCAAGGATATCATCGCCCCGGTTGTAGCGGGCAAACTCGCTCCGGCACACCATATCTTCCTTAAGGATACGCACCCCTATCTGGATAATGCAGGTCTCGTCGGCTCCCATATATTCCAGGAAGTTTCCCTTGACAATTACCTTGTTCTTCATATCCTCCATGACAGCTGCCCCCTCAACCCTGATTATGTCGTCTTTGCGGTTGAATAAAAGCTTTTCTGCCTTTAAGGATATTCCTTTTTCGTTGTCGATTACCTCGACTGTGCCGGTGCACTCTGCAAAATCGTTGTCGCTGCCGTAGATTTCTATGTTGTCGGCTTTTATTTTGGTGGATGATGAGATTATGCCGGCATTCCCCTTAAGCGATGTGTGCTCCTTGCCTTTTCCCCTGCTGGAAGAGAGAGAGTCGCCGTAGAAAGAGAAGTCGTCGGCAGCATATAATGTGCTGCACAGAAGAAGCAGAGCCAGAAGCTTAATCGTTTTCTTCATCTTCGAAGTACCTCCCCGATGCCTCTTCCAGGAATACGAAAGACTTGCCCTGTGCGTCGGCCACAAAGCCTCTGCCCTTGACCACGGAACCGTCGCCCTGCTCTATGGAGACTTCGGTGTCGTCCATGCTCTTAAGGATTTTTTCCTCGTTGTTCCATTCCAGATAGTCGGATTTGACCACAAAGTCCTGGGCTGTGGCGTTAAGTATTATCTTGCCGTCAAATATTATGTTGTCTGTCTTTGAATCGTGGACAGCGTGCTGTGCTGCCCCTTCGGTGCCGGTATCGCCGTTTGCCTTGTATTCGGTGAACCCGATGTTGTCAAAGTAGGTGAGTCCTTTGCTGTCGTAGAGTTCGGCGTGGTCTGCCGAGAAAGTATAGGAGACAGAGCCGTCCCGCACCACCACCTGCGAAAAATCTTCCAGCACGCTGTTGGGAATCTCCTCGTCCATGTCCTCGGCCAGGTCTGCATCCTTGTAGTCCAGTTTGCATCCTGTGCACAATAACACCACTGCTGAGACAAATACTAAAAATGTCCAAGACTGTTTGAGAAATATCACTGTCTTAATTATTTTATACATAAAGGATATTGTCAATTAGATATTTGTCCTTGAAATAAGTCTATTTTTAAAATATACTGTATATATAGGGTATAATGGAGAAGCGATGAGTGTAAAAGGCAAAATTATCGGCGGAATTCTGGGTTCTATGGTCGGAGGGCCTTTCGGGGCAGTGCTTGGGGTAGCTATCGGCCATACCTTTGACAAGGACAAGGATAAAAATAACGAGGACGGATACCAGTACAGAGAAGCCTCCGTAAGGCCGGGACACGATTTCAGCCTGGGACAGGCCCAGATGACATTCTTTGTAGCCACATTCTCCATGCTGGGCAAGATGGCCAATGCCGACGGCCAGATTTCTGCTACCGAGCGCAATACAGTAATCCAGTTCATGAGCAACGACCTTAGGCTTTCAAAGCAGGATCAGGATTTTGCCCTCCGTATCTTTGACACCGCAGCAATCTCCAGCGAATCCTTTGATAAGTTTGCAGCGCAGTTCTACCAGAGTTTCTATGGGGATCCCCAGATGATAGAGATGATGATGGATATCCTGGTGCGGGTCGCTATGTCAGATGGTGTCCTGTCTGACAAGGAGAATCAGTTCATTGCCCAGGCTGCCATGTGTATGCAGTACCCGGCCGGAAATGTGGATTATCTTAAGACAAAGTATGGGTACAGGCAGAATCAGAATAATTCCGGTTACAGTTCAGAATCCAGCTCTGGCAGCCTGGCAGCCGCATATTCGGTGCTTGGCTGTTCGGCCACTGACAGCGACGAAGAGATTAAGGCACGATATAAAAAGCTTATAAAGGAATATCACCCCGATGTGATTGCCTCCAAGGGCTTGCCCGAGGAGTTCATGAAGTTTGCCACCGAGAAATTCGACCAGATACAGAAGGCGTATGAAGCGATAAAGAAAGTACGCAACTTATAGATTAAATCAAACCTGGGAGGGGATTGATGGACAACATTACTAGGGTTTCAATTGTGCGCCATGGCGAGACAGAATGGAACCTGGAAGACAAGATGCAGGGCATACTGGACAGCCCTCTTACACCTAAGGGAATAGCGCTTGCCAAGGAGCTTGGGGAAAAGCTTTCAGGCATGAAGTTCTCAAGCATCTATACCAGCGACCTGGGACGGGCCTGGGACACAGCAAAATATATCAACGAAAAACTCAATCTGGAGATTGTACCGGACAAACGGCTCCGGGAGCGGGACATGGGCATTTTTGCCACCCACGACTGGGCCTATGTCAAGGAGCACTACCCCGACGACTTTAAGAAAGCAGTTTCGGACGACATGGAATACCGCATTCCAGACGGACAGAGCAAGAATGATTATGTCCATATGGTACAGGACTTTATGGCATTTGTGCCGGAAAAGCATCCGGGCGAGAATATCCTGGTGGTGACCCACCGGGGCTGGGTGGACTTCTTCATGCGCCTGGTGCTGGGAATCTCTGTGAATGCACGCCGCTGCTTTAAGGTGGGCAACACCAGCTTCAATGTGTTCTCCTGCGAGAAAGGACGCTGGATGCTGGAACGTTTTGGAGATCTTTGACAACTTATGGCTGAGAAGAAAACTGCAATATACGACGAGAGCAAGATACAGACCTTAAGCTCCCTGGAGCATATCCGCAAGAGAAGCGGTATGTACATAGGGCGGCTTGGAAACGGCTCCAACCCGGACGACGGTATCTATGTTCTCCTTAAGGAAGTTATAGACAACAGCGTGGACGAGTTCATCATGGGGGCCGGTAAGCGCATTGTCATCGAGATAAAAGAGAATAAGGTCAAGGTCCGGGACTATGGCCGGGGAATTCCTCTGGGCAAGGTTGTGGACTGCGTATCTGTAATCAATACAGGCGCCAAGTACAACGATGATGTTTTCCAGTTCTCTGTGGGACTGAACGGTGTGGGAACCAAGGCTGTGAATGCCCTTTCCTCCTACTTCCGTGTTGTATCTATCCGGGACGGCCATTTCCACGAGGCAATCTTCGAGAAAGGAAAGCTGATAAACGAGCGGCAGGGCTCAAGCCCCAAGGAGCGGAACGGTGTGTTTATCGAATTTGTGCCGGATGAGGAGCTTTTCGGGGAATATGCCTTCAACTTCGACTTTGTGAAGAAAAGGCTGTGGAATTACGCATATCTGAACAAGGGACTCACCCTTACCTTTGACAAGGAGACCTTCTATTCAGAGAAGGGACTGTATGACCTGCTGAAAAGCGAGGTGGGAGACAATGTCCACTACAACATAGTCTACTTCCAGGGCGATAAACTGGAGGTCGCCTTCACCCATACCCATAACTACGGCGAGACCTATTTCTCTTTCGTGAACGGTCAGTACACATCTGACGGCGGTACCCACTTAAGCGCATTCAAGGAAGGCCTTCTGAAGGGTATAAACGAATATTACAAGACCAATTATTCAGGCCAGGATGTGCGTGAAAGCATAGCTGGCTGCATCTCCATAAAGCTTAAGGATCCTGTGTTCGAGAGCCAGACAAAGAACAAGCTGGGCAACACCGAGATCCGCAGCTGGATCATGAACGCTGTGAAAGAGGGGGTTGAGGATTATCTGCACAAGAATGTGGATGATGCCAAGAAGCTCCAGGATATAATTGTGCGGAACGAGAAGCTCCGCAAAGAGCTGTCCGAGGTCAAGAAAAATGCCAAGGAGGCATCGAGCCGCACTCGGCTGAATATAGAAAAGCTTAGGGACTGCCGATGGCATCTGCATCAGGACCCGCGCCATGCCGAGGAGTGCGAAGCATCCATGATTTTCCTTACCGAGGGTGATTCTGCCAGCGGTACCATAACCAAGACCCGGGACGTAAAGACACAGGCTGTCTTCTCCCTCCGTGGAAAGGTCAAGAATGTGGAAGGAGAGAAGCGCACCATAATCTACAAGACCGAGGAGCTTTACAACATAATGAAGGCCCTGGGCATAGAGGACGGCATGGATGGCCTGCGCTACGGCAAGGTTGTAATTGCCACCGATGCTGACGACGACGGCTACCATATCCGCATACTGCTTATGACATATTTCCTTACATTCTTCGAGGAGCTGGTGACCAGCGGCCGTCTCTTTATATTGGAGACTCCTCTGTTCAGGGTGCGTAACCGTCAGGAGGTGCGCTACTGCTACAACGAGAAAGAGCGGGATAAGGCCATGAAAGAGATCCGGGGCAGCGAGGTAACCCGGTTCAAGGGCCTTGGAGAGATAGACCCCAAGGAGTTCGGTGCCTTTATCGGAGACGACATAAAGCTTATACCTGTTACAGCAGACAGCATAGCAGACCTTTCCAAGACCATGGAGTTCTACATGGGCGACAACACACCCGAGCGGCGCGATTTTATAATGCAGTACCTCTTGCCAGAGGAGGAGGTGTAATATGGCTCAAGTATCGCAGCTTTATAAAGATTATTTCCTGCAGTATGCCTCCTATGTAATCCGAGACAGGGCTATCCCCGACCTGGTGGACGGCCTTAAACCGGTGCAGCGACGCATACTCCATTCCCTTATCTCCATGGACGACGGCAAGTTCCACAAGGTGGCAAACGTTGTGGGCGAGACCATGAAATATCATCCCCACGGCGATTCCTCTATTTACGGGGCCCTGGTCAAACTGGCCAACTGCGACCTTTTTATCGAGAAGCAGGGAAACTACGGCAACATACTTACAGGGGAGCCTGCCGCTGCCGGGCGTTACATCGAGTGCCGCCTCCTGCCTTTTGCAAAAGAAGTTCTCTACAACCCTGAGCTTACCACATACATAGACAGCTACGACGGCAGGGCCAAAGAGCCACTGGTGTTCCCGGCCAAGATTCCGGTAGTGCTTATCCAGGGTGCCGAAGGTATTGCGGTGGGCATGAGCACCATGATTCTGCCCCATAATCCGATAGAAGTTCTGGATGCCATGAGCTCATTTATAAAGGAAGAGGATTTTGTCCTCTACCCCGACCTGCCCACTGGCGGCATAATGGATGTATCGGGCTACAACGACGGCAAAGGCAAGGTGGTGATCCGTGCCAAGCTGAATACATCCGATCCTAAGCGGGTTATCATAGAAGAGCTGCCATATACCGTGACCAGCGAGATGATGATTGACTCCATCACCAAGGCTGCAAAGGCTGGCAAGCTCAAGATTGCTTCAATCACAGACTACACCACCGACAAGGCAAATATAGAGATAGACCTGCCCAGGGGTGTATCGGCCAATAAGAATTTCATCAACGCTCTGTATGCATACACAAACTGCGAGTACAAGATAAGCGTGAATTCCCTGGTCATAAAGGACGAGCTTCCTGCAGTCATGGGCGTAAGCGAGATTATCGCATACCATGCGCGCCACCTTATGGATGTCCTTAGGGCAGAACAGGAACTGCGGAAGGAACACCTGCTTGAAGACCTGTATGCAAGGACTCTGGACCGGATCTTCATCGAGGAGCGGATCTACAAGAAGATCGAGACCAAGAAGACTGCCGAGGAAGTTGAGCGGGCTGTGCTCTATGGTTTCAGACCGTTTGCAGACCAGCTTGCCCGGAAGGTGACAAAAGAGGATGTGGAACGGCTCCTCAAGATTCCAATCAGGCGCATCTCTCTCTTCGATATCAACAAGAACCACGAGCAGATTGAGGAGATCCGGAACAATATCAAGGATTGCGAATACAAGCTTTCCCATCTGGTGGAATATTCACTCCGCTATATCGAGGATCTTAAGAAGATGCTCACCGAATCCAGAAAGAAGGCTGGTGTGGAAATAAAGCGGAGGACTGATGTGAACAGCTTCCAGACTGTTGATGTCAAGGCTGTTGCTGTGCGGAACCTGATGCTCAATTACAATGCAGAGAGCGGATATCTGGGCTATGGTGTCAAGGATGGAGAGAAGCTTTTCGCTGTAAGCGAATACGACCGTGTTCTGATATTGACCAAGGATGGAAACTTCCAGGTCATCAACGCGCCCGAGAAGATGTTTGTGGGCCAGGGAATGCTATGGTGCAACATCGCTGACAAGGATATCCTCAAGAACACTATTTTCTCCCTTATCTACCAGACTGCAGACAAGAAACATGTGTGCATAAAGCGGTTCCAGGTGGAGAAGTTCATTGTGGAGAAGAGCTACCCATACCTGCCTGAGGGCTGCAAATTTTTGTTGCTAACTGAAAAGCAGCATGGTACTATTACCTTGATATATAGAAAGGCGCCGAGACTCCGTGTCCTGGAGGAGGAGTTCGACCTGGATGATTACCATGTCAAAGGCTACAAGGCATCAGGTGTAAGACTGAGCTCCAAGCCTATAAGGACACTGCGGTTCACTGCCAAGGCTGAGCCATCGGTCGCTGCGGCACCGGCTCCGGCTGTGCCTGAGAAAAACGAAGTTGAGGAAGAGTCTGTGGACTCTGATGACGGATATTTGCTTAAGTTTTGATTCTAAAGGAGAGAATTGATGAGAAAAACCCTACTGGTTCTTATACTGACAATTGTATGTACCGGCCTGCTCTTCGCCGGCGGTTCAGAGAACAAGATCAACAGCGGTGCCGGCTATGCCCGGTTCCCTTCAAAGGCAACTGAATGCAAGAAGCCTGATGCCATGTTCTATAATCCTGCAGGTACTGCATTCCTGAAAGATGGACTCTATGTTGGAGCTGGAAACCAGTTCCTTTATAAAAAGTATACAAACAAATTCAATGGTGAGTCATACAGCACAGATATTCCTACCTATCTCTATCCAGATCTTACATTGGTATGGAAGAAGAACAGGACAGCCCTCTTTGCCGGTTTTACTGTTGCTGCCGGTGGTGGTGAGCTTGAATATGAAGATGGAAACGCCTTTACTGTCGGTGCTTTGACAAAAATGGGTGCTAAGTATGGACATCCTGAATTAGGAAATCTTGGACATTCCATGAACATTTACTCGGTTCTGTATGACAATATCGTCGGGATTTCCCACCAGTTCTGGGAAGACCACCTCTCAGTAGCTGCCGCAGTGCGTATTCTTTATGGTTCACAGAATGTAAAGATCAAATTGCATGATGATCCTCCTGCTGCATTTGCCCCTGTTCTCGGAACTGACAAGACACTTGCCAAGACCGAGGCTAATGGCTTTGGAACCGGCGGTATTTTCAGTATCCACTATAAGCCTATCGAGACATTGGATATAGCATTGACATATCATACAGAGTCTATTATTGATTATGAATATAAAAAGGCAGATGGTGTAGGTGCCGCAGTTCTGGGTGCTAATAAAGGCGACCATTTCTCCTATGTGCTTCCTGCATATCTGGGTGGCGGTATAGGCTGGCAGATTATTCCACAGCTTTATGCTGCAGTGGGCTTCAACTACTATTTCAACGATCTTGCAGACTATGAGCTTGATGATGCATGGGAAATCAACTTTGCGGCAGAATACCAGTTCAATAAAATGCTGGCTGTTAGCCTTGGAGGTTTCTATACAGACATCGGAAGCAAGAAGAAAGAGGGAGGAAACAGTTTCTACAACCCATATCTGGACAGCTTCACCTACTGCGGCGGATTTGAGCTCACCTTCTTTGACGACCTGACAATTGATGTGGGCGGCTTCTATGTTCAGTACTTCAGCGAGACATATCAGAATGTCAAACTGGAAAAGAAGATCTTCGAAGGTGCGATCAGCGTAACTTACAGATTTTTCTAAAAGTACATTATAAAAGCTTTAGGGCAGGAGCAACCTCCTGCCTTATTTTTTCGAAATCTGGTTGAAAGATATTGCATAAATATACGGAAATTGGTATAAATATACCGTTATGGATAAGAAAGGCCGGCTTACATTGATCCGCACTCTCATTATGAATAACCCTGTCGAGAACCAGGAGCAGCTTCAGGCTCTTCTGGCTGAGCGGAATATCCAGGTGACCCAGGCTACCCTTTCTAGGGATCTTAAGAGCCTTAAGGTGGGAAAAAGCCATCTTAAGCATGGGGGATATTGCTACACTGTAGGGGGAGAGGACCAGGCTGGTCCGGCAGAAGGCCTTATAGGCGATATGAGCCAGGGATTTGTCTCCATGACATTCTCGGGCAACATGGGGGTAATCAAGACGCTGCCAGGATATGCAAACACGGTGGCTCTGGTCTTTGACCGCCTGAATCTTCCGGAGATTTTAGGGACAGTGGCTGGAGATGACACCATTATTTTTGTCATACGCGAGGGAGTTTCCAAAGAGGCGCTGAAAGCCAGGCTGAGGGAAAAATTCCCATCTTTATATATTTGAATGGAGAGAATATGAAAGCAGTTATTTTAGGAACAACAGGCTATACAGGAATGATTCTGCTCAGGCTTTTGGCAGATCATCCAGATGTGGATCAGATTATACCAGTATCTTCCTCCAGACCGGGACAGCCGGCAGCTTCTGTGGACCCGGGAATCGGAAAATCCATAGAAAAGAAGCTGGGGCTGTGCGGTGGCAATCTGGTTACTCTGGAAGAGGCTGCGGCTATGAACCCCGATGTAGTTTTTGCGGCACTGCCCCACCTGGAGTCGGCCAAGATATGTCAGCCTTTCTTTGGCAAGAGCGTGGTCATAGACCTTTCTGCCGATTTCCGTATAAAGGACCACAAGCTGTTTGCCCAGGCCTACGGCCAGGAGCCCCCCTGCCCCGAGCTGTTGCCAAAGGCAGCTTACGGCCTATGCGAGGTCTATGCAGACCAGATCAAGAAAGCTGACATAATCGCAAACCCGGGCTGCTACCCGACCTGCACACTGCTTCCTATAATCCCGCTGGCAAAGGCCGGATTGCTTAAAGGCAAGATTGTGGCCAACGCCCTCTCCGGCATCTCCGGCTCCGGCCGGAAGGCCAAAGTGCAGAGCCTTTTCTGCGAGCGGACCGAGAACACATGTGCATACCTGCCGGGCCAGACCCACAGGCATTTTACCGAGATATTAAGCCAGATAAACAGCTTCAGCTCTGGCTTGGACCTGTTCTTTACCCCTCATCTGGTACCGCTAAAACGGGGTATGGAGGTGACTACTGTAGTCGAGTTGGCAAAGCCGGTTACCAACGACGAAGTACTGCATATCTACCAGGATTTCTACGGCGACAGGCCATTTGTCAACCTGGTGCCAGGAACCCTGCCCGAGACCAAGAATGTGTGGGGCTCAAACCGGTGTGACATAAGCTGGCAGGTGCAGGGCAGCACCATACTGCTCTTCTCTGTCATCGACAACCTGGTCAAGGGTGCCTCCGGTCAGGCGGTGCAGAACATGAACATACGCTTCGGCTTTGCCGAGACTGCAGGCCTTTCCCTGTACGGAGAACTTTGATGAAAGATATAGTTGTAGTAAAGACCGGAGGCAAGGCAGCCTCTGACATATCGGCCATGGATGCCCTTTTCAAGGAGATGCAGAGCCTTTCTGGCAAGTATGCATTCATACTGGTGCACGGCGGCGGTGCAGAGCTTTCAAGAGTAAGCAAGGTGTTCAATCTGGAGCCTGTGTTCAAGGATGGCGTGCGCCTTACTACACCGCCTGAGATGGAGATAGCCGACATGGTTCTGGGTGGCAAGATGAACAAAGAACTGGTGCGGCTTGGCAATAGTGCTGGCTGTAAGGCAGTTGGGCTTTCGGGCTGCGACGGCACTGTCTTTACCGGAAAGGCGCTGAGCGAGGCTTCCCACACCGGCAAGGTGACCAAAGTAGATGCATCGCTCCTGACACTGCTTCTGGAGAACGGGTACCTGCCTGTGGTTTCCTCGGTATCTATGGAAAAAAGCGGCAAGGCCCTTAACATAAATGCAGACGAGGCAGCACTTGCAGTATCGGGGGCCATAAAGGCGGCAAAGCTTTTCTTCATCTCCGATATCCCCGGAGTTCTCAAGGATGGAAAAGTCATCACACTGCTCACCGAAGCACAGTCCAATGCCGAGATTGAGGCCGGCGTCATCTCTGGTGGCATGATTCCCAAGGTGACATCCTCTATCAAAGCTTTGAAAAATGGTGTAAAAGAGATAAGTATCGGAGAATATAAAACTTTCGGCGATCTTGAGAAGACTATAGAAAGAAAGATCGGGACCAGCATGGTTCTTTGAGACAACAAGGAGAATATATGATACCCAAAAGCACTGTATACAATGCCCCTTACCCCCGGAGCTATGGCAACGAGTTCACTCTGTTTGACCATGGCAAGGGCTGCTATATATGGGATGTGGAAGGAAAGAAATATCTGGACTTCGGTGCCGGAATTGCGGTGAATACCCTGGGCTATGGCCGGGAAGATCTGGCACAGGCTGCCTTTGACCAGATGAAGAAGATTATCCACACCTCAAACCTCTACACATCAGAGGCAACTCTGCTGGTGGCAGATAAACTGACATCCTTCGGCAACTTTGCGGCTGTCCACTTTGGAAACAGCGGCACCGAGGCCAACGAGGCCGCAATCAAGTTTGCCCGGATCTATGCCAAGCGGAAAAAAGGAGAAGGACACCACAAGATCATAGCATTCGAGAATGCATTCCATGGCCGTACTGTGGGAGCTCTCTCCTGCACATACAATCCGCATTATAAGGATGACTGCCAGCCCCTGATGAGCGGCGTGGAGTTCCTTCCATACAATGATGTGGAGGCCCTTAAGAAGACTGTGGATGGCACCTATGCTGCTATCATTGTTGAGGTGATTCAGGGCGAGGGCGGTCTTAAGTGCATGACCAAGGAATTTGCCCAGGCTCTGAACCAGGTGTGTGCCCAGCAGGATGTTATCCTGATTGCCGACGAGGTACAGACCGGCCTTACACGTACCGGCTACCCATTTGCCTGTGGTCTGGTGGATCTGAATCCAGATATCATCACATTGGCTAAACCATTAGGGGGCGGCCTTCCACTTTCTGCAACCCTTATCCCTGCAAAGATAAACGAGATTCTGCAGCCTGGAGACCACGGCTCCACATTCGGCGGCAATCCGGTGGCCTGCGCAGTTGCAAACCAGGTGCTGGAGACCCTCTTCTTCCCTCCATTCATCTTCGAAGTACAGGCAAAGGGGCAGTATCTTAAAAAGAAAATCGAAGCACTCAAGGCACAGTTTGCATGTATCGGCGAGCTGCGCGGTGCAGGGATGCTCCAGGGCTTCGAGGTCAACACACCATCTGGTTACGAGGGAGACCTTTCCAAGGACCTTATCAAGGAGTGCATGACAAACGGACTCCTTATCCTGCGTTCAGGAACCAACGTGATACGTCTGGCACCGCCTCTGGTCATCACCGAAAAAGAGCTTGATGAAGGCTTTGATATTATTGCAAAATCTTTGAAAAACAAGTTGAATAAATAAGGGAGTTTATTATGGCTGATAAAATAGTTCTTGCATATTCAGGTGGACTTGATACAACAGTTATCATTCCATGGCTTAAGGAAAATTACGATTACGATGTCATCGCTGTCTGTGTGGATGTGGGACAGGGAGACGACTGGGCCGCAATCAAGGCACGGGCTTTAAAGACAGGAGCTTCTGCATGCTACGTTGTTGATGCACGCCAGGAATATATTGAGGAATACGTATGGCCGGCACTGAAGGCCAACTGTAAATACGAGGATCAGTACCTGCTGGGTACTTCCACCGCACGTCCTTTAATCGGAAAGATTCTGGTTGAGTATGCACGGCAGGAGGGAGCTGTAGCTATCTGTCACGGTGCAACAGGAAAGGGAAACGACCAGATCCGGTTTGAGCTTGCTATCAAGGCATTTGCCCCAGACCTGAAGGTTATCGCCGCATGGCGCGATGACAAGTGGAACATGGACAGCCGGGATGCAGAGATCAAGTTCCTGGAGGACCGGGGTCTTGAGGTTCCGATGAAGAAGGATCAGTCCTACAGCCGGGACGAGAACATCTGGCATCTTTCCCACGAGGGACTTGAGCTTGAGAAGACCGAGAACGAGCCTAACTATAAGCACATGCTTCAGAACACAGTATGCCCAGAAGAGGCTCCAGAGGCTGGAGAGTATGTGAAGATTGAGTTCGAGAAAGGTGTTCCTGTCAGCGTGAACGGCAAGAAGATGAACGGTCTTGAGATCATGCTGGAGCTGAACAAGATTGGCGGAAGGAACGGCGTGGGCCTTGTGGATATATGCGAGAACCGGTGCGTCGGAATGAAGAGCCGCGGCGTTTACGAGACTCCTGGTGGATCGATTCTCTATGCGGCACACGAGATGATGGATCATCTGTGCCTGGACCGGGATACCTACCATTTCAAGCAGCAGATCTCACTTAGGATGAGCGAGCTTATCTACGACGGCAAGTGGTTCACTCCGCTTATGGATGCATGCAAGGCATTTATTGACGTGACACAGAAGACCTGTACAGGCTGGGTAAAGCTTAAACTGTACAAAGGCTCTATCCGTGGCGCAGGCTCTTACTCCAAGTACAGCCTGTACAACGAGAGCATAGCATCATTCACAACTGGCGAACTGTACAACCACAAGGATGCTCAGGGCTTTATAACTCTGTTCGGGCTTCCGCTCAAGGTGCGGGCTCTTATGGAGCAGCAGGTTGGGGAAGGCCAGGCAATACTGGAGAGCAAAAGCTTCAAGAAGCGGCCTACTGAGTAAGCTGACCACTGAACAGAACAACAGTTACATAGTATAAGAATAATAAAAGCCATCTGTCTTCGAATGCCTTCGCAGCTCATCCAGATGGCTTTTTTATTTCTTGATTATGCATTCAGGTTGTTCCGTTCAGATTTGGTCAATGAGGAGAAAGACAGGGCGGTTTCTTAAGCTTTCGTTCGTTTGAGGCGGAGGGGTGGGAACAATTATTTCTTCAATTCGCTGACAAGTTCGGTGATAAGAGCCACTTGCTGCGAGGAAAGGCCCGATATATCTATGGCCTGGTTAGACTTGACAGAGAGCAGATAGTCGGTGGATACCTTAAATATTGATGCAAGCTCGATAAGATATTGAGTGCTTGGTACAGAAATTCCCTGTTCCCAGGCATTAACACTGGCTCTGGTTATGTTCAGCTTTTTTGCCAGCGCATTTTGAGTCATATGATGTGTTTTTCTTAAATCTTTAATCTTATCCGCAATCATTTTTACATTTACAGAGTACATTATACAAAATGATATTACATTATCAAAAAGATAATAAAAGTTGACAAACGATATATAAATACTCTATACTTGGCAAGGGGTTGAGTGATAATGGGTTTTTTTAATCTAATTTGGTTTGTTTTTTTTGGTTGGTGGCAAGCTTTCGTTTTTGTATTGTTATCTATTGTATTTTCAATAACAATTTTTGGTATTCCAATAGGAAAATCGTTGCTTGAATTTGCCAAACTAAGTGCTTTCCCATATGGTAAAGAAGTTATCATGGAAACCGAATTAAAGGGTAGTGAAAATGTTTCAGCAATAAGAAAACTATTTGGGGTCGTTGCTAACATTATATGGTTGCCAATCGGCCTTATCATGGCGATTGTTTATATCATTTCTGGTCTTCTCTTTTTTATAACTATTTTAGGGATTCCGATTGGTGTTGTATATTGTCGTTCTGCAAAATTTGTTATTTGGCCTATTGGCGCAAAAGTAGTTTCTAAAAAGCGGGCCTATGCTTCTGCTGTCGCAAATGAATTAGCAAGAAGAAATAATACCTCTACAGTTGGTAGCTCAGAAATAATACAAAATTCAGAAAGTCATTCCAATATTGCAGAATCTATATTAGGTCAAACAAATATTTCGAATACCGTTAGGGTTCCTAAAAACACTGTTGTTGCAAATCCAAGCGCAGAATATAAAGTGATGCGTCGTACTGCAATAATAGTTGGTAATTTGTTATTGCTGGGGTTTGTAATTTGGTTTGCTTTTGGATATATAAATCAATACACAAAGAAGAAATCAAATAATAACCAAATAGAGTTATTATATTCTGAAGCAGGTAAAAAAATAGCATCAGACATGGAAACTCAAAAGCGCATAAAATTGTTGGACTATAAAAGTAAATATATACTAACAAGAGATGCTGGATGGACATTCTTTTTTTATGTGACTGACCCAAAATCAAATACTATTACCATCTATACAGAATCTGGAAAAAATAGTTCAGAAGAAGAAAAAAAGATTAAAGCTCAAGTAACCGTTACAGAAATTGCTAGTTCTGATAATTACTATATCTACAGAAAAACCGAGAACAACAACTACGAGTATTATGTAAAAACACCAAAAGGTGGTTTCTATTCTGTTTCGAAAGAAGTGGGAAAAATATTAATTAACTAACAAGGAGAAAGAACATGAATAATGTGGCTTTAAAAGAAGCAATTCAAGAGATTCTTAAAGATGTTAAACCTGGCACAATTTTTGATGCTCATTATGTGATTGAGCGGTTATTTAACGATAAAAATCAGACATATTTAGGGAATATTTCTAAGCAAGATATCAATCAATATGATGGAACTATAGCAAACATAATTAAAGGAATGGGATATGACAGAGTGGGGGATTCCATCTCAAAAAACATTCTTGATAATTATAACTGCTGCTCTTGCTGGAGAAAAAAATGAAAAGAAATGTTCTGCTTGTTTTAATTCTGTTCCTGATAATAATTGGGGTTGCCTTCGCTGAAGGGACAGCCGAAGAAAGAACTGAAAATATTAAAAACTCATTAGCCTTAAAAGCAATGCAACAGGATATGAATAATAGGAAGTTCGATGTTCTGGCGAGAGGTTATAGTGATAGTTATTTCTATATTCTTGCTAAAGATGCTAATTGGCGAATGTTCCTTTATAGGGCTTATGTAGGCTCATCTGGATCATACGATGGCAATATTTACTTGTATCAAGAAGATGGAAAAGCTACTAAAGAAAGTATAAAGAATGAAGTGGATAAAGGTAGGACGGTATCTAAAATTATAGATGATTCATATGTAGCTTTTAAAATAGACGGCTGGCCTGATAAATACTATATCAAAACACAAAAAGGGGATTTTTATTCTGTCAGCAAATTAATACGAGAATCAAATAATGCAGCTTCTTTCACTGGAATAGATGATTTCTTGAATTAGAATTGATATGAAAAAGTTTTTTTCTCTCATTTTGTTTTTGCTTGTTGTAGGTGGTATTTTTGCAGAAGGTACTGCAGAGGGATATGGAACAAATCCATATGGGCCCTATAATCCTAATGCTGTTTATCCTCCATATGATATAAGCAAATGCAGGAATATGCTGGGCCGGGCTCTTGCCGCAAAGTTTGATCTGGCACAAAGCGGACAAGACTATTCTGATTTATCAGTTCAAAAGGCAGTACTTCTGACTGGATTAACAAAAAAACAGGCAGAGGTAACTGTAAAATATTGTCCGAAACTTATGGATTTTTGGTATAACGAAAAGCTTTGGTCAAACAAAGATAATCTTACTTCAGATATGCTGTATAGGCTTTTATTAAATGTTGATACTGGTTCCACAATGGTTTATGCAGATATGATTTATGATTTGAGCGATTAAAAGAGGAAGATAGTTATGAAAAAAATAATTGTAGTTTTAATACTTGGTCTATTTGCATGTATTTGTTCTGCGGAAGAAATTACTCTTTTTGAGGGTTTTGATGCAATACCATGGGGAACATGTTTTGAAGAAATAAATAAGATTTATCCCAATGCAAGAAACATAACTTTACCGAATCAGAAAGCAGTTGGAGAAAAAGTTTTATCAGTAACAGAAAATGGACCAACTATGAGTTATTACTTTTTTAATGATAAATTGTATAAGGGTAGAATTTATATTTCTGATATAAACCATAATGCAGTAATAGCCGTTTATTCAATTTTATGTAATACATATGGAGAACCATATGGAGGGCATCCTATTGAGGGCGGAGATGTGTGGTTAAAGAAAAAAGGGTATTCATCATTTTGGGCTCCTTTTGCTAAGTTAGGAATATCTTTTGAATATGTTTCTACATTAGATGCATCTAATAGACTAATGGGCAATAATCTTTCTATTGAATATTGTGATTTAAAGACATCACATGAAGTTAATGAAGCAAAGAAAAAGAAAGAATAAAGAAAAGCGGGTAATTATTTCTATGTAGGAGGTAATATTATGGAATCGACAATTTTATATTGTAAGAAATGTGACAGTTGTTTTTCAGGACCAGAGGGACAGGCAATATTATGCCCGACATGTAAAGCAGAATTAATTGAAACCCATTGTTCAGTGTCTAAATGGGATTCTCTGAGTAAGGATGAAAAGAATTCTCTTCGGAAACAATGGAAAGGGATGATTGAGGAGCAGAAAACAGACTTAAAAGATGAGCAGCCTGGTGAATCTGGATTATCAGATGATGCGGTTGTTTCTATAAAAGCATTTGTCATAATAGCTTGTGCGGCCCTTCTTATTATTGGATCTCTTTGGGGCTATGGTTTCTGCAAGGCACATTCTGATATTAAAAATGAAGAAGGTTTAATTGTAATGGCCTATAGGATTAGTAATAAGGGACTGAATCCTATTTCCAAGAGCGGCTACAAAACTTATTTGCATAACTATCCTAAGTTGGAGAGGCAGGTAAAGTCTTTCATCCGGTATTGATCATCTGACCTGGCAGACATTTTCAATGGAAAACGCATCAAAAGTGTGATATACTCCTGTATACATAGGAGTTATTTATGAAGTGTGCAGTAGTCTACTATTCAAAAACTGGAGTGACCAAGAGGATAGCCGACCAGATTCAGGCAAAGTTCAATGCTGATGTCTATCTGGTGGAGCCTGAGAAAGCATATGGAGGCTTCCTGTCGTCGGTGGCCAGGGTGGTGGGAGAAAAGATATCCAAGAAGGGTGCAGCGCTCAAGACAGCTGTTTCTGATTTTTCTTCCTACGATACTGTGTTCATCGGGTTCCCGGTATGGTGCGGCACAGTTCCTGATTTTATGCAGGAGTACATACGCAAAGCCAACTTGGCCGGCAAGCGGATTATCCCTTTTGCAACAGCAAGTGCTACAGGAAAAGAGAGTTCTTTGAATACACTCAAGAGTCTTCTTCCAAATTCTAAGATTACAGACTATTTCTACACATCAAGCCGCCAGAAGGGCGATGTAAAGGGCTGGATAGAGGGGATAGAATAATCGACTTTAAAAACAGTATTCTCGTGCAAAAACAGCTTAAAACAAATCGCATTTTCGGTTGAAAACTTTTAACTGAATAACACTTGAATTATATACAAATTATGATATAATTATGATATAACTTTTAAAGGTAGGTGTATTATGCCAGCTATTAGGGCAAGTGCCGATCTGCGAAATAAATATGCAGAAATCTCAGATTATTGCCATTCTACAAATGAGCCAGTATTTATAACAAAAAATGGGCAAGGCGATTTGGCTGTTATGAGTATTGCACAGTACGATTTTCTTTTGGAAAAACTTGATTTATATTCAAAACTTGCAGATGGTCTCAAGGACTTCCAAAATGGTAAGCATGAATCCTTTGACAAGGCAATGCAAGATATCAGAAAAGGACTGGAGATTTGATGTACAGTATCGAGATATCAGAGTCTGCAAAAGCAGATATCAAAGAAATATTGTCGTATATTAAAGATTCTCTTCATAATCCAAAGGCTGCATCAAACTTAGCTGATTTACTTACGCAAGAAATATCATCTTTGGCACAGTTCCCATTCAGCGGTACTCCTGTTCAAGATAGGTTCCTTGTAAATTATGGTTTTAGGTTTTTACTTGTCAATAATTTCAAAGTCTTTTATATAGCTCTAGATCGGCTGGATAGTAAACAAGTTCGAATTATTCGCGTTTTATATGCCCGACGAGATTATGAAAAGATATTGAATGACACGTCTATTGACAAATCACAATTATAAAATCTTTTTATTAAACTTCTATCGACCCTAAAAACAGCTCGTACAGGTCATCGGCGTTCTGGATGCGGGGATGGTTCTCGCCGCCTCCGTTGGTGCTGCGGGCCATCTCGGCATAGGCTTCTTCGCCGGCCATGACCAGGTCGATGGCAGATATAGGATAACCGATTTCGGTGCTTATCTTGCAGAACTCTGCGGCCGGGTTTGCGCTCTGTCGGGTGGCCAGCAGTTTTCGCCGCAGCACCGCATCTTCTTTGCACAGCTGGTATAAAATGTCGAGAGTTTCCTGAACATTCATGGTTTTGCCTCGCTCATATCGTTCCCTTCCAGTTCCAATAGGGCAATCTTATTCTTGATGCCACCGCCGTAGCCGGTCAGCTTGCCTCCTACCCCTATCACACGGTGGCAGGGGATGATGATGCAGATTGGATTCCAGCCTACAGCACCGCCCACCGCCTGGGCAGACATCTTGAGTATACCGTGCTTTGGGGCAACCTGAGCGGCGATGTCGCCATAGGTCATGGTTTTGCCAAAGGGGATTGTGCAGAGGATTTCCGAGACTTCCCCGCGGAAAGTGGTTAGACCGTTGAGCTGGTATATTGGGGTAAAGGCCGGCTGTCTGCCAGAGAAGTAGATATCAAGCCAACGGCAGGTCTCCTTGAAGACAGGCAGGTATTCTACTGTGTAGAGCTCGTTATGCTTTTTCTGGTCGGGGGAGCCTTGGAACCAGAGGCCTGTCAGCACGTTGCCGTCTGAGCTCATCAGCATATCGTCGAAACCGTCAGGGGTATGGTAGATGTATCGGTATATGCTGATATTCATCGTATAAGCGCCTTTGGTCCTTTGCCGATCAGGTCGGTGCGGCCTGCCTTGATAAGGGCTTTGCGTACCTTCTCCCGGTTCTCTGGTTTATGGAAGTGGAGGAGGGCGCGCTGCAGGCTTTTCTCTTCCTCGCTCTTTGGAACGTAGACTTTTTCCATGGTAAGCGGGTTATAGCCTGTGTAGTACATGCAGGTGGAGACTGTGCCCGGTGTTGGGTAGAAATCTTGCACCTGGTCGGGGATAAAGCCCTCCTGATGGAGGTACTCCGCAAGCTCTATGGCTGCCTTGAGGTCGCTGCCAGGATGGGAGGATATAAGATATGGTATAAGGTACTGCTTCTTGCCGATACGCTGGTTTTCCTCTTTGAACATGGCCTCGAACTTTTTGTAGACTTCGGGGCGTGGTTTGCCCATCAGGTCCAGAACCCGGGCGCATATATGCTCCGGTGCTATCTTGAGCTGGCCGCTTATGTGATGCATACACAACTCATGAAAGAATGTCTGATCAGGGTCTGCCACCAGATAATCGAACCTGATACCCGACTTTATGAACACTTTCTTGATGCCTGGGATAGCCCGGAGCTTACGCAGGAGCTCAAGGTAGTCGGCATGGGAGACTTCCAGGTTGGAACAGGGCTTGGGAAACAGGCATCTGCGATCTGGGCATGCGCCAGATGTAAGCTGTTTTCTGCACGCCGGCTGCCTGAAGTTGGCAGTGGGGCCGCCAACATCGTTGATATAGCCCTTGAAATTGGGCTTCTTGGTCAGTTTTATAGCCTCGTCTATGATGGACTGGTGGCTCCGGGCCTGTATAATACGCCCCTGGTGGAAGGTGAGGGCACAGAAGTTGCAGCTTCCAAAGCATCCTCTGGCACTGATAAGGCTGAATTCCACCTCTTTTATTGCAGGCACGCTGCCCTGTGCTTCGTAGATTGGATGGACAGCCCCCATATATGGCAGGGCATAGACCTTGTCCATCTCTTCCATAGAAAGGATATGTGCTGGCGGATTCTGTATCACATACTGATTCCCTGTCTTCTCCACCATCATCTGGCCTGAGAACGGGTCGGTATTTTTGTATTGGATGGCAAAGCTGCGGGCAAAGCTCATCTTGTCGGCCTGCATTTCTTCGTATGATGGCAAGGAGATGAATTCTCCATCCGGCAGCTGTGAGCTTTTGACCACAGTCCCCCGGATGTCTTTAAGGTCTTTTATAGATGCACCTTGTTTCAAGGCTTTTGAGATGTCCCACAGAGGTCTTTCCCCCATGCCGTAGATTAAAAGGTCGGCCTTGGAATCCAGCAGTATTGAGCGGCGCAAGGTGTCGCTCCAGTAGTCGTAATGGGAAAGCCTACGTAGCGATGCCTCGATGCCACCGATGACCACTGGAATGCCTTTGTATGCCGATTTTGCCAGCGATGTGTAGACTATAAGTGCCCGGTCCGGCCTTTTCCCTGCCACGCCGCCGGGGGTGAACTGGTCGCGGCTCCGGCGCTTGGTCTTGGACGAGAAGTTCGCCACCATGGAGTCCATGTTCCCAGCATTGACAAGGAATGCGATGTTGGGTCTTCCAAGCACCTTGACAGATTCGGGATTCTTCCAGTCTGGTTGCGGTATGATGCCCACTTTCCAGCCTTCGGCCTCAAGGAGACGGGATACAATGGCAGTGCAGAAAGAGGGGTGGTCCACATAGGCATCCCCTGTTATGATGATGAAATCTACACTGTCCCAGCCCTGCTTCTGCATATCGGCCTGGCTTATCGGAAGAAAATCCCTCATGCTTCCATTATATTTGACAAAACCGTTTTTAGCAAATATGCTAAAGATATGGCAGAACAGGAAATTTCAGGAATCCAGATAGAAGTCCACAGCAAAGGGGATAATGACGAATACCTTATTGTCTCGCTGAATGGCGATATCAACATCTTCAATGGCGAGGCTGTGATGGAAAAGCTTAAAAGTCTGGTGACCACAGGCTACGACCATATAATGCTGGACTGCGAGAAATTAGCTTCCATAGACGATATGGGGGCGGGCGTCTTTGTATGCATAGATGCCCTTTTAAAGGTTGAAGAAAGCGGTCTTGCTCTGCTTAAGATTCAGGGGCAGCCGAAAGAACTTCTTGACGACCTGGGATACTTAAACCTTTTCAGCCAGACCGAAGATTTGTCAATTCCACCTGCAAAGCCGGCTGCTTCCGAATTTCCCAAGATTTTTGAATGCCCCAACTGCGGGCGTAAAGTCAAGGCTCCTGCCCCAGGACGCTACCGCTGCCCCAAGTGCAAAGAACCTATCAGGGTGTAGACCCTTCGTAAATCAGTCAATAAGTCCGATTAGAATTGCGTAGCGAACAAGCTCAACCAAGTTTTTGCAGTTAAGTTTGTTCATTATGCTGGCTTTATGGGTTTCGACTGTCTTTGTACTTATAAATAGCTGTTTTGCAATATCTTTGGAAGAGACACCCTCTACAAGCAGGTACAATATCTCCTGTTCTCTCATTGAAAGTTTCTTATAGTCGTTCATCTCCAGAGGTTCGAGGGTCTTTATATCCTTGTTCATAAGTTTGCTGATGACTTTGTTTGAGATATGATTGTCTATGAATAGCTCGCCGTTTATAACTGATTCAATTCCATCGAGCAGGATGGAGTTGTCAGAATCTTTAAGGATATAGCCCTTTGCCCCATATTCAATGGCTCTGATAATATATTCTGTCCTAGCATACATACTTATCATTATAATTTTAAGTTCTGGTTTTTTCTCCAGTATCTTATGGGTCAGCTCTATTCCTGATGTTCCATGAATTGAAACATCCATCAGAATTATATCGACAGGCAGCTCAAGTGCCTTCTTAAAGCCATCCTCAAATGAGCCACTTTCGTCTATCACTTCATATTTTGGTTTTGTTTTGAGTATTGCTTTAAGCCCCATACGGACCGATGGATGGTCATCGATAATCAGAATGTTATACTTTGCCAATTTTAACTATCCTTTTGTCTGGTATTGTGAAAATTATAGCTGTTCCTTTTCCAAGTTCAGATTTTATTTTCATTACGCCGTTCATAGTCTTTACACGACCTTCCATTCCCTTGAGTCCCATGTGCTCTTGAGTCTGGACATTTTCATAGACAAAGCCTATTCCGTTGTCTTCTATTCGTACTATTATATTAGGATATACAGGGATTATCTTGACATCTATGGTGGTTGCCTTTGAATGCTTGGCACTGTTGTTCACAGCCTCGTAGACCAGCCTATAAATCATTATCTCCAGTTCTTGGTCAAATTGATAATCTTTCTTGCACAGGAAATGCAGGCTTGTCTTTATCTGGGTCTTTTCTTCAATATCAGTAAGGAAATACTGTATAGATTTATCAAGACTGCCCGAAAGCTCTGGTGGTCTCAGGTTGAAGGCTATATTGCGGATCAGCTTGATATCGTTCTCTACCGCCTCTTTCATATCATCAATATTGTCAACATATTTCAGCGAAACCAGATTCTGTACAATCTCGTCATGCAGGTCGGCTGCTATTCTTGTCTGTTCCCGGTCTCTTACCTCTAGGATGGAATTGGAAAGCTCTCTGATTTCTTTCTCTTTTTCGTACATCTTATAATAATTGAAGATAGCATTGCCCAGCATAATAGCAAGGAATACAGAAATTGTTGTTCCAAGCATAAAGAGGAACCAATTCAGTTTAACTTTATTATTTAAATATTGGCTGAAAATAGAGATTGTGGCCTGCATGGTGATTTCGAAATTATCGGTATCTGATGTGATGAAGTGGATAATCTCATTAGCAAAGAACCCTATATCCTGATTGAAGAAAAGAGATTTGATAAGCTTGAACTGAATCTCCTGCCACATCAATATCATAGATTGAAGTTCCTGCCCTAAGGATGGGATGTTCCTCTTTGCAGTATTGAGCATCTTCTCATCCAGAAGTTTTTCCATGGATAACTCATAATCTGAAACGCTATGTATAAGAGGATAAGGGGTCTTTGGATAATTAATAGTATATTTTACAGTTTCATTTTTGATAATCAGCCATTTTTCATAAATCTTATTGAGTTCTTCTGACTGAACAATTATTGATTCAATTTTCTTATAGGAAGTGACAGATATAAAACATATGGACAGAAGGATTATTAAGATAAGGAGCGCAAAATAAAGTTTTTTATGATAATGAATACTTATCATTAATATAATATTAATGCCTGCAAAAGAATTCTGTCAAAGGAAAAAAACCTTTCAGAAGTAAAAATAAGGAAAAGAGAGAAAAAGAGGATTAAAATAAGGAAATGTCTGATTTCTATTTCACAAAGGTGGTTTTACAATTTTAAAAAAGGGAGGAATTTATATGAAAAAATTCTTTAAAATTTGTATGATTTTACTTGCAGTTTTAATGTTGACAACTGCTTGCAGCAAAAAGCCTGAAAGCAAGGCAACAGCCTCAAATGATGCTGCTACTACAGCCGCTGCTGAGAAAAAAGCTCCTCAGAAAAAATTCCTGCAGATTAAGACATCTGCGATTGGCGGAACTTGGCATGCATGTGGTGCTGTCTGGGCAAAGCTTATCAGTGAGAACACTCCATACATAGGAGTAAACAGCTCTTCTCCAGGACTTGAGTTCGAGACAATGCAGAAGCTTAAGGAAGGTATTGTAGACTTAGGATTCGCTGGAACAAGTACTGCATACTATGGCTGGAAAGGTGGAGTGATTTGGGATGATCCTATCGATTTGGTTGCTCTGTTTGCTACACAACCTGGTATTTTGAACTTTGTAGGTCTTGATAAGCCAGGAGTCAACACCATTGCAGACCTCAAGGGAAAGACCATTGCTACATACCCTGTTGGAAACTATTGGGGCGATATGGTTCTCGAGATTCTTGCTCTCCATGGTGTTACACCAGACAACTCAAGAATTCTTAGAATCATGAAGAATGACTCTGCGAGAATGCTTGCCGACGGTCAGGTTGACTGTATCGTACACAAGTTCGGTTATGGCCATGGAACTCTTAAGCAGTTGGCTGCATCCAGAAAGATCAAGTTCTTTGAAGGCGATCCTAAGATTATGCAGGATTATATAGAGAAGAATAAATTCTTTGCTTTGGTTCCGTTCGGCGAGGAGTATGGAGTTGCCAATGCACAGCAGCTGGTAAGTAACTATGTTGCAATCACAATGGCAAGTCTGCCTGAAGATATTGCATATACAGTTACAAAAATCTGGTTTGAGAATAAAGACTATCTCAACGAGACTCTTCCAAACATCACTCCATATATCAACTGGAATGATCCTAAAGAGGGTGTGACTATTCCATTCCATCCGGGCGCAATCAAATACTTCAAAGAAGTAGGCTTGTGGCACGATTGATAAAGGATTAAATATGAAGACAAAATTACCGGAAGAAAAGATTGATATTTTTAACGAAGACAGCTTCCGGGGGATTACAATAGGGAGCAGGAAGGTCATAAAGACGATAATATTCGTTATTGGGCTTCTGGCTGCGCTGATTCCAATTCTTGAGATTATTTTTGGTCCGCTTGCACCTATGTATCAGCGTCCAGTGCATATGCTGCTCATGATAGGACTTACACTGTTCCTCTATCCATCCGGATTCTTCAAGAGCGAGAAGGCAGAAAGTATTTTCAATATTATCTTGATTCTTCTCCTGATATTTGTATGTTGCTGGGCAAGTTCAAGGTGGACATACTTCTATGTGACTCCATCGCCGCTGCCTATTGAGGCTTTGTTCGGCTTGATTTTTGTCCTTCTGGTGTTTGAGGCAACACGGCGGGCAATAGGTCTGGCCATGGCTATAATAGGTGGGTTATTCCTGCTCTACTGCTTCGTAGGCCCATATATGCCACGTTATTTTGCGCATCAGGGATATAAGCCTACAGAGCTTGTGACACATCTTATCATAGGTGTCGAGGGCATGATGGGTGATCTTGCCGCAATAAGTGCGAACCAGATTGTATTCTTCATGATGTTTGCCGCATTCTTGCGGTATACAAATTCTACAGAAATATTCATGGATTTCTCGAAGGCTATTGCTGGAGATAAATCTGGTGGACCGGCAAAGGTTGCTGTAGTATCCAGCGGCTTCATGGCTATGGTGTCTGGAAGTGCCAGCGGTAATGTTGCTACAACTGGTTCTATAACTATTCCATTGATGATTTCTTTGGGATTCAAGAAACATGTTGCAGGTGCTATCGAGGCAGTATCTTCCACAGCGGGTCAGTTTATGCCTCCTATCATGGGTGCCGCGGCATTCATCATAGCTGAATATACAGGCTTGAGTTATTGGGATGTAGCCATAGCAGCATTCCTGCCGTCTGCAATTTACTTTGTCATTATGTTCTTTGTTGTGGATATAATGAGTAAGAAAGACCACCTGTCAGGAATGCCGAAAGATCAGTTACCGCCGTTCTGGCCATGTTTCAGAAGAACAATTCCGATTATGGTTCCAATTACCATTCTGGTTGTCATGCTTGCAATGCGGATGAGTGTTCAGCTTTCTATTGTAGTCAGCCTGATTACTCTGATTGTGATCTGCATCCCTATCAAGGAGCAGCGGATTGGTGTGGTTAAGATATTCAAAGCTTTATCTCTTACAGCTAAGATTCTTATTCCTATCACCACATCCTGTGCTGTCGCAGGTCTTATTGTAGGCGTTATGACACTGACCGGATTCGGCGAGCGGCTTTCCTATGGAATTTTGGCATTTGCTGATGGAAACCTATTCAAGGGACTTCTGCTTACTGCTGTTGTCTGCCTGATACTGGGTATGGGTCTTCCTACTTTGGGGGCATATGTCGTTCTTGCAACACTGGGTGCTCCGGCATTGCAGATGTTAGGTGCCCCGATTCTGGCATCGCACCTGTTTATATTCTACTTTGCCATCATATCTGCTATTACTCCACCAGTTTGTCTTTCCTCTTATGTTGCAGCAAGTATAGCAGGAGCCAATCCGCTTAAGGTAGGAGTTACATCGCTTACTGTGGCGCCATTTATCTATGCTTTGCCATTCTTCTTTGTATTCCACCCGGCACTGCTGTTCCAGGGTAGTTTTATGACAGTATGTATAACTGTTATTGAAACTATTATTATTCTGTTTAATATTACAATTCTTTTCCAGAGATACATGTTCGACACATTCAAGATTTATGAGTTAGCTATAATAATTGCCAACCTGTTGTTCTACATTAAGAGTGGCAACTTCCTTATCTTTGTTGCAGTATTTGCTGCATTTGTTGTCTTCCATGGTCTTAGGTCTGGAAAATTCAGAAAAGTTAAAAAAGGAGTTTCTGCATGAAAAAAATTATTTTTATAATCTGCCTGTTGTCCATAGTGATGGCAGCACAAGTATTTGCTGATGACCATGTGGTTACAGACAAGGCTCAGCTTCTTAAGGTTGCCTTTGAGGTTAAACCTATTGTTAAGGGTTCCCCGGAGAACATGGTTATGATCTATGTGGATCTGAAGAATGTCACTGATAAGCCCATGATGTACAGGATGACTGCAATTCTTGACGACAAGTACGGCGGTGAAGGCATTGTCCCTGTTGACGAGATGCGCCAGAAAAGAGTTGCACCAGGCGAAGTCGTAACTGGAAAGATTGCTGTCACCTATGACAAGCTTCCGACAAATTTTGTCCTATTCATTGACGAAGAGACATTATAAAGCAACGATATTACTTCTTTTTGCCACCTCTGGGATGCCAGGGGTGGTTTTTTATGCTTGACTTTAGGGGATTAATCCCCTAAAATTATATTAGCTATTATGAAAGGAGTGCAGATATGCCTACGATAAGTTGTTTTTTGGAATTATTATTGTCATGTATTTACGGAATAAAGAGCATAATCCACCACATATCCATGCAATTACACAGGACTTTGATGCTCCTTTTTATATAGAGACTTGCGAGATAATGGAGGGTGAATTTCCACCTAAAGCCCAGGCCTTGGTTAAAGAATTTATATTTAAGTATAAGAAAGAACTTATAGATATGTGGGAAACTGAAAAATACACTAAACTGCCGCCATTGAAATAATGATATTTTTAAAAGTTCAAGCAAGTGGAGAACAGAATGTTTCATAAAGCAATTGATATAAAATTTTTACGAGGGACTACTCTTAAAGTTGTGTTTCTTGACGGGACCGTCAAAAAATATGATATGAGTCTCCTTTTTCATAAATACCCTCAGCTTGCTGCATTGAATAATCGTAAGCTTTTTCTTTCGGGTCGGCTTTCAGGGCCATATGGTATTATATGGAATGATGATCTTGATATAGAAACAGAGACAATTTATGCAGAGGGCAAAACAGTTCAGAAAAAAGATATTCAGATACATATGATATCTGCAAAAGCAGTATTATCGGCCAGAGCCCTGGCAGGAATATCACAGGCTGAACTCTCATCTGCGTCAGGAATTAACCAATCAGATATCTCAAAAATTGAAAGAGGCGTTGCTAACCCTTCAGTTAGAACATTGGAACGTATTGCAGCTGCGCTGGGCGGTCAGCTTTCTATTGCTATCCAGATGCCTCCTCCAGCTCCTTCACATGTTCAATAAGCTCAAACGGTGTCATGCCATAGCTGCATTTTGCCAGCCTGGATGCCAGGGCGTGGGCCAGGGAGGCGCTTACGGCGGCATCGTATAGGGTATAATGCTGGGCTAAAAGCGCAGCCACAAGACCTGCCAGGACGTCGCCGCTGCCTCCCTTGGCCAGGCAGGGACTGCCCAAGGTGTTCACCGACACCTTCACGCCCTGGGCGATAAGACAGTTTGCCCCCTTTAGGATAAGCACGGCCTGGGGGAAGGCAGTGCAGAAGGCCCTCACCAGCTCAAACCGGTGTTCGGCAATATAGGGGACATCGTAGTTCCCCAGGCCGCAGAGGTTAAGCAGGGTGGCAAACTCCTTGGGATGGGGCGTAAGCACCACCTGCTTGCGGCTTAGGATAAGCTCTTTTATTCCTTTATATTTCAATATATCAGCATCAAGGACGCAGGGCACATCGGGGTGGGCATCAAGCCAGGCCATAGCCACTGCTGCCTGCGAACCCGGGGCTGGAACACCATCTGGCGGCATACCCAGCCCCATCCCAAGGACGAGGGCGTTGGTGGCTGCCGGAGGGGCAGGGCTGCCCATAAGCTCGTATGGGCAGCACACAGGGCGGGCCTTGCATACCAGCGTAACCAGCCCTGAACCGAAGGCAAATGCGGCGGTTGCGGCGATTATTCCGGCCCCCGGCTTTTCTCCCATAACCACTGCGACATGGCCGAAACTGCCTTTGTTCATATTTTGAACAACTCGTGTCGGCAGCCTCAAATCGCTCTTCTGGAGCAGCGTAAGATTTCCATTTGTATAATATTCAGGCTTTGAGCATGAGATATCTCCCAGTTTATCCTTCATATCATCTGCCAGATATTTCTCTTCTATCGGGTGGTCAAATACAGTCTTCATATTCTAATTATAACACAATATAACATTTGAAAATGTTATTGTATAAAAATTTATTTAGCGATAAAATCGTAAGAACGGAAAATGAGGAGGCAAAATTTTGACTGGAAAACCTGTAATATCCATTCAGCGCTGCAAAGGCTGCGGATTGTGTATAGGTGCATGCCCTAAGAAGATCCTGGAAATGTCCAAAGAGACCAACAAGCAGGGTGTTCATTATCCGGTATGCAAAGATGAATCGCAGTGTATAGCCTGTACATTCTGTGCGACTATGTGTCCTGATATCGCTATTGAGATTATTAAATATTAAAAGAGTGTCCTGATATGAGTGAAAAGATTTTAATGAAAGGTAACGAGGCAATAGGAGAGGCAGCTATCCTTGCAGGATGCCGCCACTATTTCGCATATCCTATTACCCCACAGAACGAGATACCTGCATACATGGCAAAGCGTCTGCCAGAGGTCGGTGGAACATTCCTCCAGGCCGAGAGCGAGCTGGCTGCAGTAAGCATGGTAATGGGTGCATCTGCCGGCGGAGCACGGGTTATGACATCTTCATCATCCCCTGGAATCTCCCTTAAGCAGGAGGGAATCTCCTATATGTCCGGCGCACAGCTTCCAGCTGTTATTGTAAATATGATGAGAGGCGGCCCTGGCCTCGGAAACATCGCAGGAGCCCAGGGAGACTACTTCCAGGCAACACGCGGTGGTGGAAACGGCGACTACCATGTTCTGGTAATTGCACCGGGCAATGTTCAGGAGCTGGCCGACTACACAATCAAGGCTTTCGACCTGGCTGACAAATATAGAATTGTATGCATGATCCTGGGGGACGGTTATCTGGGACAGATGTCAGAGCCACTGATTCTGCCAAAGGCTGTAGAGAACCTTCCTGCCAAGGATTGGGCTCTTACCGGTGCAAAAGGGCGCGAGCCACATATTATTGCATCGCTCCGTCTTAATCCAGACAACTATCTGGAGAAGCATGTATACGACCTGTACGAGAACTACAAGAAGATCGAGGAGAACGAGGTTATCTACGACACCCAGAACCTGGATGATGCAGACTACATGATTGTAGCTTACGGTACAGCCTCCAGAATCTGCAAGAAGGCTATAAGAATGCTGAGAGCAGAAGGTATAAAAGTTGGCCTGTTCCGTCCTGTTACCCTGTGGCCGTTCCCTAAGAAGGAGATTGCAGAGGCTGCAAAGAAGGTCAAGAAGATTCTTACTGTAGAGATGAGCATGGGACAGATGGTCCAGGATGTTCAGATCAACGCCGGAAAGTTCTGCGACGTAGACTTCCTGGGTCGTCCTGGCGGAATGCTGCCAGAGGTTGAAAAGATTGTTCAGAGGGTTAAGAGCTATGTCTGAAGAAAAAATTTATTCATTTCCAAAATCCATGAGAGAGGTGACCACTCACTATTGTGCTGGTTGCGGCCATGGAATTGTACATAAACTGATTGCACAGATCATGGACGAGCTGGGAATCCAGGAGAAGACTCTTGTGATTGCTCCTGTAGGATGCTCGGTTCTTGCATACAACTACCTTAAGGCTGACGGACTTGAGGCTGCCCACGGAAGAGCACCTGCTGTATCCACCGGACTCAAGAGAGTCCACAAGGATAAAGTGGTTATCTGCTACCAGGGCGACGGCGACCTTCTGGCAATCGGAACTGCCGAGACCGTACATGCAGCCAACAGAGGCGAGCATATCACAGTAATCTTCATCAACAACGCTATCTACGGTATGACAGGCGGTCAGATGGCTCCTACCACAATGGAGGGCCAGGTTACAAAGACCACTCCTTACGGAAGAGATCCAAAGGAAGTGGGTTGGCCTATCAGAGCATGCGAGCTCCTCAACACTCTTGAGGCTCCTTACTATATCGAGCGCTGTGCTGTATACGATGTAAAGCACATCAACCAGACAAAGAAAGCCATCAAGAAGGCTATCCAGAACCAGATTGACGGCAAGGGCTACTCTTTCGTGGAGATTCTTTCCATGTGTCCTACCAACTGGGGCGTGGATCCTACAAAGGCTGCCGAGTGGGTACGGGACGTTATGGAACCTTACTATCCAGTTAAGTGCTTCAGAGACGGAGGTGAGAAGAAATGACAAAAGAGCTTATTTTTGCCGGATTCGGCGGACAGGGGGTCATCCTTGCCGGAAAGATTCTGTGCATAGCAGCTATGAAAGAGGATAAGTGCGTATCTCACATTCCATCCTACGGAGCCGAGATGCGCGGCGGTACAGCAAACTGCAGCGTAGTAGTTGCAGATGAGGAGATTGCATCCCCGGTTGTGGAGCATCCAGACATCTGTATCGTTCTCAACAAGCCATCCCTGGACAAGTTTGAGCCACGGATGAAAGAGGGAGGAATCCTTATTTACAACACATCTCTGATTGAGAACAAGCCGAAGCGCACCGACATCAAGGTGTATGGAATCGACTGCAACAGGATTGCGGCAGAGAACGGCAGCGAGCGGGCCGGCAACATGGTTGCACTGGGCGCTCTAGTCAAGATTGTGCCATGGCTTTGCAGCGTGGACTCCTTTGAATTTGCTCTGGACCAGGCCATTTCTGCCCGGAACAAGAAGTTCAACGAGGTCAACCTTAAGGTCATTAAGGCAGGCTATGACCTACCGCTGAACGCGCAGTAAGTTGTAATACTTTGGAAGAATGCAGATAGCAGAAAGCCGGGGTCTTACATCCCGGCTTTTTTAGTATATTAGGTTGAAGGAGAAACCAAATGAACGAAAAAAACAAGATTGGACACAAGGTTGCATTTATCAGAGAGAGCCGCGACCTTACAGTGGAAGATGTGTCCGAAAGAGCAAACCTGGCAGTGCAGACTATCACCGACATTGAGAACGGAAACCTTATTCCGGGTCTTACACCTCTAATCAAGATTGCCAGAGTCCTAGGAGTTCGTTTGGGTACTTTCCTGGATGACGAGGAGAATATAGGCCCATCGGTTACCCGCAAGAACGAGAAGACCGAGGTTACCCGTTTCTCGGACCGGACTGGTGCCAAGGCTTCTGATTTGGATTTCTATTCCCTTGCCCACAACAAGGCAGGGCGCCACATGGATCCGTTCATGATAGACGTGTTCCCCGATTCCCACAAGGATGTCCATCTTTCCACCCACGAGGGCGAGGAGTTCATCTATGTTATGAAAGGGCAGATAGAGGTTATCTACGGCAAGGAGAAATATGAGCTTACAGAAGGGGACAGCATCTACTACGACTCCATCGTAGCACATCATCTGCACTCTGTAGGTTCCGAGCCTGCCAAGATTCTGGCTGTGGTCTACACACCGTTCTAAGGAGCTGTTTATGTTTGATATGACTTTGGGCGAGATGCTCAGATACCAGACAAAAAAAGACCCGGAGCACGAGTTCCTGGTCTACCCCGACAGGGACTTGCGCCTTACCTATGCCCAGTTCGACCACCGCGTGGACCTTCTGGCCAAGGGGCTTCTGGCAATAGGGATAAAGAGGGGCGACCATGTGGGCATGTGGGCAACCAATGTGCCGGACTGGCTTACATTCCTTTTCAGCTGTGCCCGGATCGGTGCTGTATTTGTAACAGTGAACACCATGTACAAGCTCCACGAGCTTGAATACCTTATGAAGCAGTCGGACATCACCACACTGTGCCTCTCTAATGGCTACCGGGACAACGACTATGTGGCCATGACCAAGACTCTGGTGCCCGAGATGGACTACTACGAGCGTGGACATCTTAAATCCAAGACATTCCCGTTCCTTAAGAATGTGATTTACATAGGACAGGAGAAACACCGTGGTATGTTCTCAACCCAGGAGATAATGCTGTTAGGCCAGCATGTGGCAGACGAGGAGCTTTACGAGGCAGAGCATGCAGTAAAGAAAGACGATGTAGTTAACATGCAGTACACATCAGGCACTACAGGTTTCCCTAAAGGAGTCATGCTTACCCACTACAACATCCTGAACAACGGCTACTACATCGGCGAGAGCATGAAGTACACTTCCAAGGACCGTGTCTGCCTGCCTGTGCCATTGTACCACTGCTTCGGCATTGTACTTGGCGTAATGGCAATCTATTCCCACGGTGCCACCCATGTAATGCTTGAACACTTTGATGCAAAACAGGCTCTTATTGCCATAGACCACGAGAAGTGCACCTCTATCTACGGTGTCCCTACCATGTTCATAGCAGAGCTGAATCACCCGGACTTCAAGAAGTACGATATGTCTTCGCTCCGCACTGGAATCATGGCTGGTTCCCAGTGCCCTGTGGAGCTTATGAAGCGTGTAGTCAACGAGATGAACATGAAGGATATAACCAGTGTCTACGGCCTTACAGAATCCTCTCCTGGAATGACCCAGAGCACCACCGAGGATCCGCTGGAAAAGCGTGTCACCACAGTAGGAAAGGAGCTTCCTTTCATCGATGTCAAGGTGCTTGACCCCGACACCCTTGAGGAATGTCCTCCCGAGGTTGTAGGCGAGCTCTGCTGCAAAGGCTACAACATCATGAAAGGCTACTACAAGATGCCTGAGGAGACAGCCAAGATCATCGACAAGAACGGCTATCTCCACTCAGGAGACCTGGGACTCAAGACCAAGGATGGCTACTTCAAGGTCACCGGCCGTATCAAGGATATGATCATCAGGGGCGGCGAGAATATTTATCCGATGGAGATAGAGGAGTTCCTCCGCACCATGCCTGAGATCAAGGATGTGCAGGTGGCAGGAATTGCCAGCAAGAAATATGGCGAGGTGGTGGGTGCATTCGTAATCCTCTATCCTGGCAAAGTGCTTACCGAGGAGGATGTCCGCAACTACTGCATCGGAAAGATCTCCAGGTATAAAGTACCGAAGTATGTATTCTTCCTGGAGGACGAGTTCCCTATGACAGGAAGTGGAAAGATACAGAAGTTCAAGCTTACACAGCTTGGAGCAGAACTCTTGAAGGAAAGGGGGATTGAGGCATGAACGCAATAAGCGATGAGATGAAACAGGTAGCAGACCGTCTTAAGGGACTGCGGGAGATTATGGATGTCTCCATAGAGGAGGCTGCAGAAGTATGCCACCTGACCCCGGAGGCTTACCAGAAGCTGGAGACCGGTGCTGTGGATATCCCGGTAGGGGTGCTCCAGAGCATGGCCAAGAAGTACGGCTTTGAGCTTACAACCCTTATCTCGGGTGATGAGCCTCACAGACACAACTACTTTGTTACAAAGAAAGATCAGGGACTCTCCATAGAGAGGCGGCGGGACTACAAGTACCAGTCGCTGGCCTATGGCTTTGCCAACCGGAAGGCTGACCCCTTCATGGTGGTGGCCCCGGCAGATGACGGAAGCGAAATTCATTTCAATTCCCATCCGGGGCAGGAGTTCAACTATATTCTTGAAGGCGACCTTAGACTGATTATTGACAAGAAGGAAGTCATTCTAGGGCCGGGGGATTCAATTTATTTTGATTCTACTCGGCCTCATGGAATGAGAGCTTTGCACGGAAAGCCTGCAAAGTTCCTTGCAATAATCTTCTAAGGAGTTTTTTAAATGCTATTAATAGAAAAATTTGTAAACAGGACTGAGTTTTCATCATACGAAGACTTTTTCAATAACTATAAGCTGAATGTTCCTGAGAACTTCAACTTCACCTATGATGTTATGGATGTGCTTGCAGCCGAGACACCGGATGATCTGGCCATGCTGTGGATTGACGACAGGGGAAACAGGAAGGACTTCACCTTTGCCCAGATGAAGGAGAATGTGGACAAGACTGCCTCCTACTTCAAATCCCTGGGAATCGGAAAAGGGGATATGGTTATGCTTATCCTCCAGCGGCGCTACGAATGGTGGTTCTCCATGCTGGCACTGCACAAGATCGGTGCAATCTGCATTCCTGCAACCCATATGCTTACACCGGAAGACATTGTGTTCCGCAACAACGCGGCCAAGATCAAGATGATTGTGGCTGTGGATGAGAATGATGTTCCTGAACATGTGGAGAAGGCTATGGCTGAATCCCCCACAGTAAAGCATCTGGTTATTGTAAATGCTGAGCGGAAAGGATGGGAAAGCTTTGACAAAGGGGTTGCCGCCGCAGCTCTATTTGACGGCCCACGGGTCACAGAGAACAGCGATGTCTCGCTTATCTACTTTACCTCCGGTACAACAAGCCATCCTAAGATGGTGGCTCACGACTATCTCTACCCTCTGGCACACATTGTGACTGCCTACTTCTGGCAGAAGGTGCGTAAAGGGGGACTCCATCTGACTGTGGCAGACACAGGCTGGGGCAAGGCAGTATGGGGCAAGATGTATGGCCAGTGGATAAGCCAGGCATCAGTCTTTGTATACGACTACCACTCCAAGTTCAAGGCTATCGACCTGATAGGTCTTATCGAGAAGTACCACATAACCACATTCTGTGCACCTCCGACAATCTACCGGTTCCTGATCCAGGAGGACCTTTCCGGCTACGACCTTTCCTCTCTGGTGCACTGCTCAACAGCAGGAGAGCCTCTCTCCGAGAATGTATTCAACAAGTGGAAGGGAATCACCGGATTAAGCATAACCGAGGGCTTCGGTCAGACCGAGACCACCCTCTCTTTCCTGAACTTCGATTCCAACTCCATCAAGCCGGGCTCCATCGGAAAGCCTTCTCCATACTACAATGCAGTAGTGCTGAACAGCGAAAACCAGGTGTGCGACGACGGCGAGGTGGGGGAGATTGCTTTCCCTCTTAAGAACGGAAAATTCCCTGGACTTTTCAAGGAATATCTGTATGATAAAGCTAAGACCGAAAGCGTTGTCCGGGACGGCTACTATTTTACAGGCGACACCGCATGGCGGGACGAGGATGGCTTCTTCTGGTTCATGGGACGGAACGACGATGTCATCAAGTGCTCCGGCTACAGAATCGGTACCTTCGAGGTGGAGAGCGTGCTTATGCAGCATCCTGCAGTTGTGGAATGTGCTGTGACAGGTGCTCCTGACCCCATAAGAGGCCAGATTGTGAAGGCCACCATTGTGCTGGCTGCAGCCTACAGACCTGGCAGCGAGGAACTGGCCAAGGAGATTCAGGAGTTTGTGAAGAAGACAACAGCCCCTTACAAGTATCCCCGCATTGTAGAGTTTGTGGAAGAGCTGCCTAAGACAATAAGCGGCAAGATCATGCGGAAGAACATAAGGGAAAAGGACAATAAGAAATAAGGAGAATCTATGGTAAGCGAACAGAATAAAGCTGTGGCAGCCCGGATGCGGGAGCTGCGGGACATCATGGAGATGTCAGAGGAAGAGTTTGCAGAAATATGCGGCGTCACTGTGGAGCGCTACCGCGAGCTTGAGTCAGGCAACACCGAGATTCCTATCAGCGTCATGTTCTGCCTTGGAAAAAAGTTCAACATCGACCTGAACACATTCCTTTCCGGTGAGGATTCTCACCATGTCTCCTACTTTGTCACCCGGAAGGACAAGGGAATTGTTGTAGACCGGCTTGCCGACTATCACTTTGAGTCCCTGGCCTACGGTTTTGCCAACCGCCTTGCAGATCCGTTCCTGGTTACTGTGAATCCGGGTGAGATCCCTGTGATCCACCCCACCACCCATCCTGGACAGGAGTTCAACTATGTGCTGGAGGGCTCGGTCCGTGTCATGGTGGGGGACAGCTCTGTGATCCTGAACGAGGGGGACTCGATCTATTTCGATTCATCCCTGCCTCACGGACAGCAGAATGCAGATGACAGGCGCATAAGATTTTTGACATTCATACTACTTTGATACAAGGATTTTACAACAATGGAAGAGGTTTTCTTACCTAGGACAGAATTTTCATCCTACGATGATTTTATAGCTAACTACAGACTGAACATACCCGAGAACTTCAACTTTGCCTATGATGTCATGGATGCTATCGCGGCAAAGACACCTGATGCAAGGGCTATGGTATGGACCAACGACGAGGGGGATGAATGCACCATCACCTTCGGCAATATGAAGGAACGTACCGACAGGGCTGCCTCATTCTTCATGGAATGTGGAATCAAGCGGGGCGATATGGTCATGCTTATCCTGCAGCGGCGCTACGAGTTCTGGGTCAGCGTAATCGCTCTGCACAAGATCGGGGCTATCGCAATTCCTGCAACCCACATGCTGACTGTGGAGGACCTGGTATACCGCAACAACTTTGCAAAGATCAAGATGGTGGTGGCTGTAAATGCCCCTGGAATAATCCAGAATATCACCGACTGCCTGCCCCAGTCTCCATCGCTCAAGAAACTGGTTATTGTAAATGAGTTCGGTGTGGATAAGCCGGTCTCCGAAGTTCCAGAAGGCTGGACAGATTTTGCCACAGGATGCCAGAATGCGGCTCCATTCCCGGTTCTAAAGCGGGAGGATGTCTCTACCAACGACGACTACATGCTGGGTTACTTTACATCTGGTACTACAAGTCATCCAAAATTGGCAATTCATAACTTTTTATACCCACTGGGACACATAGTTACAGCCAAGTACTGGCAGCATGTCCAGAAGGGCGGTCTTCACCTTACAGTGGCCGACACTGGTTGGGCCAAGACAAGCTGGGGCAGGCTCTATGGCCAGTGGATATGCGAGACTGCACTCTTTGTATACGACTATCATTCCAAGTTCAAGCCAGTTCATCTGCTTGAGCAGGTGCAGAAATACAAGGTTACCACATTCTGTGCGCCTCCTACCATTTACCGCTTCCTTATCCACGAGGATATCTCGGGTTACGACCTTTCGTCGATAAAGCACTGCTCCACCGCAGGCGAGCCACTTTCTGACGAGGTGTTCAACAAATGGAAGGAGCTTACAGGCTTTGAGATCAGGGAAGGCTTCGGCCAGACCGAGTCCACAGTATTCCTCTTCAACTTCGAGGGAGAGAAGATCAAGCCGGGCTCGGCAGGAAAACCGGCCCCATATTACAACATCTGCCTCCTCAACGACGAGCTTGAAGAGATGGGTACAGCAGTGAGCGGCCAGATATGCTTTAAGCTGGATAAAGAAAAATTTCCTGCAACTGCGGGCCGTTTCCCCGGTTTAGTATGTGAGTACTATGGAGAACCCGACAAGACCCGGGAAGTCTTCCACGACGGTTACTACTTTACCGGCGATACCGCATGGCGGGATGAGGACGGCTACTACTGGTTCATGGGACGCTGCGACGATGTCATAAAGTGTTCTGGCTATCGTATAGGCACCTTTGAGGTAGAGAGCGTCCTTGAAGGACACCCTGCTGTGCTTGAGTGCGCAGTAACGGGAGCACCCGACCCTATCCGCGGCCAGGTAGTAAAGGCTACCATAGTATTGACCAAGGAGTACCGACCTGGAACTCCAGAGCTTGTGAAGGAGATTCAGAACTACGTGAAGCATACCACTGCTCCATATAAATATCCTAGAATAGTGGAGTTTGTCGACGAGCTTCCTAAGACCATAAGCGGAAAGATCCGGCGCAACGTGATTAAAAACCGCGACAAGGAGAAAGCACAATGAGAAAAAGTATCTGTTTTATTTTAGCTGTATTGCTCATTACATTGCTGGCAGCCCCGCTCTTTGCGGCATCAACACCTCAGACAACAACACCGCTGGCTCCAAAGCCAGACCCAAAGGTGCCTAAGAACTTTGAGGTCTACGACCAGAGAGTAAAGGAATACAACGCCAAGGGACAGCTGGTCAAAGAGACTATCCTCTACAACAACACTGCAGCCGTAGGGGAGACCCGAACCTTTGAGTATGATTCAACCGGCAAACTGGTTAAGGAGTGCCTCTACCTGGATGGCCAGCTGGATGACTTCTTTACCTACGAATACGACAAGGATGGAAGACTCTCCAAGGAGACCGAGTATGGTGCCAAGGGAAAGCTTAAGAACTTCAAGACTTACGAGTACCTGGACAAGGGTCTGACTGTGGTGAAAAAGAACATCAAGGCAGACGGCACCTACTACCGCTATACAGTAAAGCGCTATGATGCGGCTGGAAACCATCTGGAGACATCTGAGTACAGGATCAAGTAGTCTTACGGCTGCGGATAAAAATTATAAGGACTCCTGTCAGCATCATGAGCAGGCACAGCACCTGTCCCGTGGTCAGGTTCAGGAGTATGAATCCCATGTTCTCATCAGGTTCCCTGAAGAACTCGATAAAGAACCGGATAAGACCATAGCAGGCAAGGTATAGGCCAACTCTTACTCCATCCTTAAGCTTCATCTTGCGGAACACAAACCACATAAGAATGCCCAGGACAATTCCCTCGAAGAAAGCTTCGTACAGCTGGCTTGGGTGGCGAGGCTGGCTCTGGCCGGGGAACAGCATTCCTATTGGAGAGTCTGTGACACGGCCGTAAAGCTCTGCGTTTATAAAATTTCCAAGCCTGCCGAAGAAGTAGCCGAAAGGAATGGATGTAACCATCATATCGGCATTTGCCCAGAAACTCTGCTTGTGCTTTATGGAATAGAAAAGAACTCCAAGCCCCCCTCCTATCACTCCGCCGTGGTACGACATCCCCTGGAATCCGGTAAAGTGCATATGGCTGTCGAAAGGCCAGAAGATAAGCCAGGGATGGGTCAGATACAGCACTGTGTCGTCATATACAATGGTGGCAAAGATACGGGCTCCAAGCAGAAGTCCTATTATGCCCCAGGTTATAAGATTCATCGCCTCATCGTTAGCAGGCTTTATTCCATGTTCTGACTTCTGATGGCGGAGCAGGAAAAAAGCTATTACAAAGGCCACCAGGTACATAAAGCCATACCACCTGACCGGAAGGCCTGGAATAATCTCGGGGTGCAGCCAGCTGGGGTATTGTATATAAGCTATCATTCCTCATCCTCCGACCTTCGGGCAATAATGAACAGGAAGCACCCGAAGAAAATATCAAGAACCAGCACCCCACCCGGAAACAGTAGCGATGTCATATCAAGCGACCTTGCCGTGTTGCTAAGCTTGTAGATAAATATAAAGTCTGCCAGAATACCGAACAGCTTGGCTACAAACATCAGTTTGGCGTACTGCTTGTATTTTCCGAAGTCATAGGCCAGGAAGAAAAGCCCGAACACAGTTATAATCTGCTGGGCATTCATCCACATGAAAAGATCAAAGTTCTGTGTGGCCGAGGCAAAGACATACATATATAAAACCCGGATAACTTCCCATATGAATCCGGCAAAAAGGAGTTTTCTCATTAACTACAGTATATATTGACAAATATAATAAGTAAAGCGATATTGATAGTATGAAGAAAGACAGAAAAATTTGGTTGTGGCTCTCTGGAGCTTTTATGGCATTGATTCTTTTCCTTGCATTTGTACCTGTAAGCTTTGCGCAGAACTCAGGCAAGAACAGCCAGTATGGCATGATTTTCGACGAGATGATGCGTTTCATCAAAAGCTACTATGTGGAGGATGTGGACGAGCAAACCCTGTTTGAGGGAGCCATGAAAGGGATGTTTGAGGCTATAGGCGACCCTTATTCTGTCTTTATGACCGAGAAGGAGATGGATGCCCTTTCCGATACCACAACAGGCCAGTTCGGCGGTGTCGGCCTTTACATAAGCAAGCATTATGGCGACACCAGTTTTGACCAGGAGCATCTGCCCTATGTGCGCGTAGTTGCACCTATCGAGGACACCCCTGCATACAGACTTGGAATCCATGCCGGCGATTACATCATCAAAGTGGGGGATAAATCCACCGAGACCATGGCATTGGACGAGGTTACCGAAATGCTGCGCGGCGAGCCTGGCACCAAGGTTACAGTAACATTCCTGCGTGGAGACAACATCACTTTTACATACGAGATAGAGCGGGCAATCATCGAGGTCCCCTCTGTCAAGTCAGACATAATCGACAAGAATATCGGATACCTGAGGATTATCCAGTTTACTCCTACCACCACCGACAAGGTCAAGGAAGCACTTGAGAACTTCTCCAAGAAACGGATAAAGAGTCTGGTCATCGACCTAAGGAGCAACCCGGGCGGAGTCCTTGATGCCGCTGTAGATATTGCCGACATGTTCCTGGACGATGGTGTCATAGTCAGCACCAAAGGCAAAGTTGCATCTCCTTCGCTAAACCATGTGTACCGGGCAAGCAAGAAGACTAAACTTTCCAAGTCCATCCCGATTGCAGTTCTTATAGACAAAGGTTCTGCCTCTGCCTCCGAGATTCTGGCTGCTGCGTTAAGCGACAACGGCCGTGCAGTACTTATAGGCGAGACCACCTATGGAAAGGGCTCTGTACAGCAGGTGCGTGCCCTGGGCAAGGATGGCTTTAAGCTTACAATGTCCAAGTATTACACCCCTAAGGATGTGAACATCAACAAGGTGGGAATACCCCCTGCCAAAGAGGTCAAGGATCGGGAACTGACAGAGGATGAGAAGACATCCTACAAGAAACTGATCGAGGACTATCGCATCCAGAAGTTTGTAAAAGAAAATCCTAAACCATCAGACCTGCAGATTGATACATTCATACAGCAGCTCAAGAGCGAGGGAATCGTGCTTGAGGACAGAATTATAAGAAAGCTTATCCGCAACGAGCTTAACTTGAGCCTTGACAATCCACCGGTCTACGACCTTGAGTTCGACATTGTGCTGCAGGAGGCGGTGCGGATGCTTAAAGCCGGAGAAATCAGCGTCAAGTGAAGCAGTTTATCCTTCCAGGCTATTTTGACGGGTCTTCCAGCGTGGTTCTGGATGAAAAAGATTCTCATTACCTAAAGAATGTTCTACGGGTGAAAGTGGGGACAGAATTAAAGTGCACTGCCCCGGATGGCTCTGTATGGCGTGGCATAGTTTCCAGGTTCGGCGATGATGGCTGCACCATGGAACTTTTCCCGGCTGCTGCAGAAGAGGTAAACGGTGCAGCCTGTTCCGATGTCTCCACCCAGGTGGTGCTGTATCAGAGCCTTATAAAGGGCAAGAACATGGATCTTATAATACGGCAGGCAGTGGAGGCCGGAGCTGCTTCTATAGTGCCTGTGGAGACCGAGTATTCGCAGATTCATCTTAAAGACTTTAAAGGAGAAAAACCCCAGCGGTGGCAGCGGATCATAAAAGAGGCTATGCAGCAGTGCGGCACCTCTGTTCATACTACTGTAGAAGATGTGATAAAGATAGGGGATATACCACCTGTGTCATGCGATGAGACAGGGCTCTTTTTTCATCAGTGCCCGATGGAAAAACGTACAATACATCAGTATCTGGATGGCAACTTCAAGAAAGTAAAACTGTTTGTAGGCCCCGAGGGAGGCCTTTCCCAAAAGGATATTGAAATACTGGGTGCCAAAGGGTTTAAGCCGGTCTACCTTGGGGCAAACATATTGCGTGCCGAGACTGCAGCCCTGTATGCAACTGCAATAGTTAAAAACCTTATCTTGGAAAAAGAGACCTGGTGCTCTAAATAATCAGCACTTGCGGGTTATTACAGGAATATCCTTGCTTCCACGAAGCCTTTTGTAGAACAGGGCAATTAAGAAACCGTTCGCAATTCCAATCAAGCCGCATATAATATTTTTCCCTTCGCTTTCTGCCCCGAAAATTCCTTTTCCAATGTAGTAGAAAGCAATGAACAGAAGAAGGGGCAGTATAAGCACCAGAAAGCTTTCGAACACGGTGCGTCCAGACGGCAGCAGGAATTCAACCTCATCGCCTTCGGCCAGCTCAAAGCCTTGGGTGTTCCGCACCTCGAATATGCGGTCTTTTTTATTGCAGATAGGGGATTTACAGGCAGCGCAGGCACTGTTGGTCCCACATTTTATAGTCACTATTCTGTCAGAAATTTTCTGTACTACTCCACATTCATACATCGGTGTTCTCTCCTTGCTCAAATGGGCAGCTTTTGCGTATACGTTCTATCGACAGGGCTTTGCCGCTTTCTGGGTCTATGTCTAAAACTACGCCCTGAAGTTCCAGGTTTTCCCAGCATTCCTTTGAGCGTTCCGGCAGCTGGGTCATATATTTCTTAATTTCTATCTCGGGCTCAAGACCACCTACAGAGTTCAGGCTTCCGGTGCGCCCCGAGTCGCATATGACAGCGGTCCCGCCTGGCAGAACCTTGTTGTCGGCCGACAGGGCTTTGGTATGGGTACCGATTACAGCGCTCACCTTGCCATCCATCATGTAGAACATAGTCTTTTTCTCGGCCGTGGTTGAGGCATGGAAATCGACTATTACTATAGGTGTCTCGCCCTTGGCTTTTGCAGCCAGCTCCGGCAGTATAAGGAACGGGTTGTTCAGGTGAGTCCGCTGGAAGCCAGAGTTTCCAAGAATGTTGATTACAGCAATCTTTATATCGCCGGCAGTATAGACTCTCCACCCTCTGCCAGGGCAGTTGTATGGGAAGTTGATGGGTCTAAGGTGCCACGGTGCCTTTGGAAGGTGCTCCACGATATCTTTCTTGAAGAAGATTTTCTCGCCTGATGTAAGGACATCGATTCCAAGTTTGCGAAGGTATATGGAGTGGGTCTTTCCTATGCCGAAACCTCCGGTGGTCCCTTCGCTTGCGGCTATGACAAAGTCCAAGGCGTACTCTTCCTTAAGGGATGGAAGCAGCTTTTTGACGCAGAATACCCCCGATTTGCCCACAATTTCGCCAATAAACAGAACCTTTACACCCATTTATATTCCTTTGCTTTAAAATACCATTTTATCTATAAATAAACAAGGTGATTTTTATTGACAAGAATTTCCCGCTCTATTATTATAATTATGTTCAAGCCCGAATGGTGAAATTGGCAGACACGCTAGATTCAGGTTCTAGTGACTTCACGGTCATGGAGGTTCAAGTCCTCTTTCGGGCAAAAAAATAGGCCAGCTTCATGCTGGCTATTTTTTTGACCATACCATAGGAGGACTTGAACCTTATACAATATAGAACATCATAGCCACGGTTGCAATAAGCTTAATTCCGGTGCCTGCCATAACGCCGGCAAAAGCGCCCAGCGCAGACCTGCACGATATGCCAAGTCCCCTTTTGCCGAAAAGGAGTTCGCCAATCAAGGCACCCAGAAGGCAGCCTGCAATCATGCCTACAGGTGTAAGTATGATGCCTGCAAGCAGCCCTATCATTGCACCATTGCTTCCAGCCTTGGTGCCACCGCCCAAGCGTGTGAACTTGGCTGGAATCACATAATCTATAATAGTTACAACAACAGTAATTGCCAACCACATTAAAAGGCAGGCCATGGTAATTTTGTCGCTGCTGTCTGAAATCCTGCATCTAAAAAATGCCACCAGCAGCCCGGCCCAGCTTAATGGTGGTCCGGGCAAACCGGGGACAATGCTTCCTACTATTCCTGCGATTCCCAATATAATTGCCAGTATAAATAAAAAGATAGACATCCCTTATATTATATACCATTATCGCAAGAATGGTTAGGGTAGTTTTTTTATTTGATTGCGGCAGTCGCCCAATCCTTGCACTTTGCTAAATCCGAGTCGCCAGGTGTAAGGTTGATCATAAGCGGTTTTGCAGCAGCTGCAGCGCCTGCCTTGGAAATCCTTTCGGCCCAGTCTCTAAGCCACTGGCCGTCGCCCCAGTCGTAAGATCCAAATATAGCTGTTTTCTTTCCGCTTATGGAACCTTCGATAGAAGCAAAGAATTCCTCCATGGAATCTTCCAGAACTTCATCGCCCATGGCAGGGCTTCCTAAAAGAAGAACATCGCATGATGTTACAGCTGCCTTGTCTGCGCTGTCTGCTGTACCGAAAACCAACTCTGCTCCTGCTGCCTTGACTGCATCGGAAATAGCATTTGCCATAGCCTCTGTGTTCCCAGTGGTGCTTGCATAAATTACTGCTACTTTCATCTTGAATACCTCACTTTATATTTTTCTATTATCTGATGGACTGAATAGCCTGCATCAAACATTTTCTTGCACATTCCGCTGCAGCACTTATAACGGCACTGGCACTGCCGGGCTTTCTCCACATCGGAATAACTTTTCCAATATCCGCAGTATTTGCACTGCTGTCCCTGGAATTTTTCAAACGCAATGACGTCCTCGACAGGGTAGCCCAGAATAACCCCTATCTCGTGCGGGAAATTTGTCCCCTGCTTTATGCGGCTTAAAAGAGATCTTATGATTTTGGGAGTCCCGAGTTCGGTTTTATATCCCTTTCCATCAAGGTAGGACTGAACCGACTTGTCGGAAAGAATCTTGTGAACCCATGTCCGGTTGTACACCAGAACCAGTTTGGTCTTCTGCGACCGGTCTACGACAGCAGTGGACAATCCGTGGGAACAGAACTCATTTTCCCACTTGCGGAAGAGCGAATTGGAAAAATTTACATTCTTTATCGAGAAAAGATTTCCTGGCTTTATGTCGCACAGGGTAGGGGCACTGTATTGTATCATCATCTGGTCAAAACACATATGTTCTCTCTTTGAGTTAGCATATGCTAACTGACCAGATATTAAGATACTTTTAAGAGTTAGTCAATGCTAACTCAAAAAATTCTGCTCAATAATTTTCTGCGTTGATCTCGAAGTAAGCCTGTGGATGAGCGCATACAGGGCAGATTTCCGGGGCCTTGGTTCCAACCACAATGTGGCCGCAGTTCCGGCATTTCCACACCTTTACCTCGCTCTTCTCGAATACCTTGGCTGTCTCTACATTCTCAAGCAGCTTGCGGTAGCGTTCCTCGTGGTGCTTCTCTATTGCTCCGACTGCCCGGAACTTGTCGGCCAGTTCCTTGAAGCCTTCGGCCTCGGCTGTCTTTGCAAAGCCTTCGTACATATCGGTCCATTCGTAGTTCTCACCATCGGCAGCAGCCTTAAGGTTGTCGGCAGTGCTTCCGATTCCCTCCAGCTCTTTGAACCACATCTTGGCATGTTCTTTCTCGTTGTCTGCTGTCTCAAGGAAAAGGGCAGAAATCTGCTCAAAGCCATCCTTCTTGGCTCTGGAGGCGAAGTAGGTGTACTTGTTTCTTGCCTGTGATTCTCCTGCAAATGCAGCTAACAGATTTTTTTCTGTCTGTGTCCCTTTGTATTTGTTTGCCATTATTTTCCTCCTGTTATTTTTTCACGATTTCCATAAGCTGTGCAGGTTGCAATATGCATATGCTGCAACTACCTCGTCCCCTTCGCAAAGTGCAAAGCAGGTTTTTGGTTCCTGGCCCGGCTTAAGCTCTTTCCGCTGATTGCCCTTCTTGGTCTGAAGGGAAATCCACTGGATATAGTGTTCCTCTGTCATAGGGTGAGCAACTGAACCCACAGTCACGCAGACCTTATTGTCCTTGACCTCGTATACCGGGACATGTTTTTCCACCGATGCATCGGTGGTGCCTGGGATAATCTCTTTCATCGGCTTTCCACAGCAGGAGACAGGAGCCCCGCTTGAGTGTACCATGGCGATGATATTGCCACATACTTCACATTTAAAAAATTTCATTTCCATATCAGAATCCCTCCGTACATTAAATATACTATGGTTTTGAGGAAACTCAAACTGTTTTTTGCGTTGGTATTACCGGTCTTCCCGGAAATAGTTCAGACCCAGATGGGCTGGGGGCTGGTTCTCCCGCTTGTTCTTGATGCTGGTCATGATAAGTACAAGTATTGTGACCACATACGGCGCCATGGTTATAAGTTCTTTTACAGACGAGCTTAAGCCTGGTATAAGGATGCAGCAGATGTAGAGACCGCCGAAAAGGAAGGAGCAGAAGATGCCCAGCACCGGTTTCCACAGTGCAAATATAACTATGGCGATAGCCAGCCAGCCACGGTCGCCGAAGCCGTTGTTGGTCCAGGTGCCGCCTGTGTAGTCCATTACCCAGTAAAGGCCGCCCAGACCTGCTATTATTCCGCCGATTATGGTGGATAGATACTGATACTTTGTCACATTGATTCCGGCAGCATCGGCTGTCGCAGGGTTCTCGCCCACAGCCCTAAGGTTGAGCCCTGCCCGGGTCTTATTAAGATAGATGCTTATGAGCACTGCGATAATCACAGCCAGGTAGACCAGGAATCCGAATTCCAGCCCCGGGACAGGTGTAGCCTTGTACCACCTGCCTATGGTAAGGAGCGATATAGAACCGCTTTCGTCGAAGAAGCTCAAAAGCGATGCTCCGAAAAAGTTTCCTATACCTATACCGAATGTGGTTAATGTCAGGCCTGTGACGTTCTGGTTTGCCCGCAGGGTCACTGTAAGGAAACTGAATATAAGGGCCATGAGACCGCTTCCGATTATGGTTGCAAAGAGCGGTATAAGGATGCACAGCGCCGGATTGGGGTTTGCGCAGAAGTGTTCATATAAATAGCCCCCTATGATTCCCGAGATGCCCCCCACATACATTATTCCAGGGATTCCCAGGTTCAGGTGGCCACCTTTCTCGGTAAGTATTTCGCCTGTGGCACCGAAGAGGAGCGGAATGCCCTGCCTGATGGAAGAGCCCAGAAGATACGCTATAGTTCCGAACATCACTTCCTCCTCAGGTGAATCTTATAATTGGCAAAGAACTCGCTTCCAATTATGAAGAACAGAATTATTCCGGTGGTCACATCCGAGATATTGTCGCTAAGCCGGAACGCCTGGGCAATCTCGCCGCTTCCTTTCTGCAGGAATACGATAAGAAGGCTGGTCAGAATCATGCCGAACGGGTTGAACTTGGCAAGCCACGACACCAGGACTGCTGTAAAACCCTGCCCGCCGGCCAGGGTGGCAGATACAGTGTGGCCGGTCCCTGCGCACAGCAGGAATCCAGCAAGACCGCCTATAGCGCCACTTAGGCAGGCTGTGCGAAGTATAACTTTCTTGACATTGATGCCGATGTAGCGGGCAGTTTTCTCGCTTTCGCCCACGACAGAAATCTCGTAGCCCTGCTTGCTGTACTTGAGGTAGATGTACATAAGCACTGTCAGCACAGCCACGGTAAGGATATTTATAAGATACCTCTGCCCGAAAAGGGGCGGAATCCAGCCGCACTGTGTCTGCCTGTTAAGCACGCCCATGACGCTTGAGCCGTTGGGTACCCACACAGCTATGCAGAACTTGACCAGCTGGATTGCAACATAGTTCATCATAAGGGTAAAGAGAGTCTCGTTGGTGCCGAACCTGGCCTTGAAGTAGCCCGGAATTCCAGCCCATATAAGGCCGGCCAGGACAGATGTCACAAGCATTACCAGTATAAGGAGCCAGCTGGGCCAGAGATCCTGGATATAGAACATGAATGCGGCACTTACCAGAGCCCCTATAAGCACCTGGCCTTCGGCACCCAGGTTCCAGAACTTCATTTTGAAAGCAGGGGTTACAGCCAGTGATATGCACAAAAGTATTGCTGTGTTCTGGAGCAGTGCCCAGAACTTGCGCTGGGTGGAGAAGCTCCCCTTGAACATTGCTATGTAGATGTCCAGCGGGTTAAGGCGTGTCATGATAAAAAGGACCAGTGCACACACTACCAGCGAAAGGAGTATGGCTATAACTTTTATTGCCACCGCCTTTTTTGCGGAGACATCGGTGCGGCGGGTAATGTAAATCATATGCTGCCTCCAAGCCGGGTCATAAGGGCCCCCACTGTATGTTTGTCGGTCTGGCGGCATTTTACTATGCCGGACACCTTTCCGCCGCACAGCACCAGCACCTTGTCGCACAGCTCAAGAAGCACATCCAGGTCTTCGCCCACATATAAAACAGCCACCTGGCGCTCCTTCTGCATATTTATCATCTCGTAGATTGTGTATGATGAATTTATATCAAGACCGCGGGTTGCATATGCTGTCATAAGAACGGTAGGTGCATTGGAAATTTCTCTGCCCACCAGCACTTTCTGCACATTGCCGCCCGAAAGCTTGCGCACCGGGGTGAACACGCTCGGAGTTATGACCTCCAGAAAGTCTACAACCTGCTTTGCCAGCTTGGTTGGGGATTTTCTGTCTGTGAACAGACCTTTCCCTTTTGTGTAGGAGCGGAGCATCATATTGTCCACCAGGTTCATGTTGCCTACCAGCCCCATGCCCAGACGGTCCTCGGGTACAAACGAGAGGGCAACACCCAGATCTTTTATCTTGATAGGGTCAAGCCCTATAAGCTGCTCTTCGGTTCCGTCATCCTTTATAAAGCGGATGCTGCCGGACTGCACCGGCTGTAAGCCTGCTATAGCCTCAAGAAGCTCTTTCTGTCCGCAGCCCGAGATACCTGCTATGCCCAGAATCTCGCCCGAATTTGCATAGAACGAGACATTGTCCAGCTTCTTTATGCCATCCTGATCCACCACAGTAAGGTTTTCCACCACAAGCCGCTTTTGAGGGTCCACAGGGTCAGGACGCTCTATGTTAAGCGACACCTGGTGTCCAACCATCATGTTGGTCATCTCCTGTGCATTGGTATCGCTGGTCTTAAGGGTACCTATGTACTGTCCCTTGCGAAGCACAGCCACCCGGTCTGAGAGAGATTCAACCTCGTGCATCTTGTGGGTTATGATTACAATTGCCTTGCCGTCGTTACGCATATTACGGAGCACTGCGAAAAGACGGTCGGTCTCCTGTGGTGTAAGTACTGCGGTAGGTTCGTCCAGAATAAGGATGTCGGCACCCCGGTAAAGCACCTTTACTATCTCTACAGTCTGTTTCTGCGAGACAGTCATGTCGTAAACTTTCTGGTCGGGGTTCACCTCGAATCCATACTTCTGGCATATTTCCTGAATCTTCTTTTTTGTTCCGGCAAGATCCAGAGTCTTCCGTATTCCTAAAACAATGTTTTCCGCGGCTGTAAAGACATCCACCAGCTTGAAGTGCTGATGTATCATTCCAATCTTGTAGTCAAAAGCATCCTTAGGAGAGTTTATGACAGCTTCCTTTCCATCTATGAAAATCTGCCCGGAATCCTGATGATAGATGCCGGATATCATGTTCATAAGCGTGGTTTTGCCGCTTCCGTTCTCGCCTAAAAGAGCAAGTATCTCTCCCCTGTAGACAGAGAGAGATACCTTGTCGTTTGCTATGACACTGCCAAAGGTCTTGGTTATTTCTTTAAGCTCTATTGCAGGTACAGCCACGAAAAAATCCTAAAAATCACTCGTATTTCTTAACGCCGTCGATAAGCATGTCGAAGTATGGTGCAGAGCGGAACTGCTCGCCGGACTCAACAAACACGCCGTTTACAATGACGTTGGTCTCGGGCTGGAAATCGCCCTTGTCGATAACGTCGGCCAGGTACTCTGTAAGATGCTTTCCACCTACAGTGAATGCCTTGGTGTCGAATACATGGAGTTTGCCAGAAGCAAGATCTGCCTTAGCCTTCTCGATTGCCTCCTTGGTTCCCTTGGCTGCAATCTTCTCGTTAAGCTCGGTAAGCTCTACAGAGCCAGTGTCTACAGTTCCGCACCAGTCGGTTGCGAAGCTCTCGCCTTTGGCAACTGCCTTGATTATCATCTCGTAGTATGGAGCCCAGTTGATTTTGGAAGAGATAAGAGCTGTGTTTGGTCCCAGGTTTATTGTGCTTACATTGTATGCAACGTTTGGAACGCCCCGCTCCTCACATGCCTTAGGAGCTCCCTCGGAGTCTGCATGCTGGCTGATGAAGATACAGCCGTTGTTGATGAGGGTCTCGGCACCTGTCTTCTCTTTTGCAATATCAAACCATGAGTTTGTGTAAGTAACTTCCATGGTTGCTGTAGGACATACATGGCGTGCTCCCAGGAAGAATGATGTGTATCCGGAGATTACCTCTGCATATGGATATGCTGCGATGTAACCGATCTTTGCCTTGTCGGCTGTGAACTTGCCTTCTGCAATCATCTCGTTGATTTTCATACCAGCTGCAATACCTGCCAGGAAGCGGCCTTCGTAGATAGATGCGAATGCGTTGTGGAAGTTTGCAACACCCTCTGTCCTGGACTTGGTTCCGGTTGCATGGCAGAACTGTACGTTCGGATACTCGCGTGCAGCCTGGATCATATATGTCTCGTGGCCGAAGCTGTCGGCAAATACGATGTTGCATCCTGCATCTGCCATATCACATGCTGTCTCGTAGCAAGGAGCTCCTTCCTCCACATTCCACTTAAAGATAACCTGGCTGTCGGAAAGGCCAAGAGTCTTCTGCACCTCAAGTGCTGCCTGATAGAAGTTGTTGTCGTAAGTTGAAGATGCCGGATCGTGAAGGAAGATAAATCCAATCTTGACGTTGGCATACTCACCCTGTGCTGCTGCAGCTTGCTCTTTGGATCCGCCTGCGAAAGCAGAAGCTGCAACCAGTGCAACTAAACAGATCATCAAAAATTTTTTCATTTTTCCCCTCTCTTATGTTTTTTTGGTCTTTATCTGAACGTAACAGAATTATCTGTTATCGATTCCACAATTGCCAGGGACTCCACCCTGATTCCTTTGGCCCGTATTCGTTTACCGCCATCCTGGAAGCCTTTTTCTATTGCGATTGCAGCCCCCACTACAACAGCATTGGCCTGTTTTACTATTTCAATAAGCCCCTCGAGTGCTGCTCCGTTTGCAAGGAAGTCGTCCACCAGGAGAACCCGCTCTCCCTCTTTCAAAAACTCAGCCGAAACCACTGCAGTATAGTCGTTGTTATGGGTGTAGGAATGAACAGGGGCAGTTAAAAGCTTGCCCGACAGGTTTGCCGACTGATGTTTTTTTGCAAATAGCACAGGAACCCCTATCTGTGTGGCTGCCGCAACAGCTATAGCAATGCCCGATGACTCGATGGTGAGTATCTTGTCTATTTTTTCGTCTGAATATATTTTTGCTATCTCTTTGCCTATTTCCACAAGGAACGAAACGTCGATTTTCTGATTGAGGAATGAGTTTACTTTGATGATGCCGCCCGGAAGAATTGACCCCTCTTCCAAAATCTTCTTTTCCAGAGCTTCCATATAAATATTATATTTCTATGTTAATTCAAAATCAAGTGGATTGAAGCATGGAGGCAAAAATTTCTGCTGCATCGCCCACTAATTCTATACAGGGCCGCTTTTTTCGGCAAATGTGACCAGGACGGCCTGGGCGCAGTTGTAGCCGGAGCGGAAGTTCTCCATGGCTTCTTTTCTATATTCTTCTACTGTTTTCATATTATTCCTCCATCAATGACAGAATATCAGCACTGCGATTCCAAGCAGGATACGATATACTGCAAACGGGCGAAGGCTGAATTTTTTCAGGTAGTCCATAAAGAATTTTACCACCACCAAAGCTGTGATGAATGAAACGATGGTGCCGAGGGTCAAAATGACCCACTGATATGCAGAAAATTCAAAGCCTGCTTTTAAAAGTTTAAATAATGAGGCTCCCATTATGGTCGGGATACCCAGAAGGAACGAGAACTCGGCAGCCAGCGGACGGGCAAAGCCGCAGAACATGGCTCCTATTATAGTGCTGGCACTGCGTGACATGCCGGGCCACATTGCAAGGCACTGGAAAAGGCCTACAATCAGTGCCAGCCTGATATTGATCTCGGACGGTTCTGATATAGACCTGACCTGCGTCAGGCTGACACGATATTTGTCAGGCTTACGCTTGTCGGCCCTGGATTCGGCGATGAATATGAGCACAGCTCCAGTAATAAGGGCAATGGCCACGCTGATTGGGTTAAAAAGGTGTGCCTCCATCCAGTCGTCTATGCAAATTCCGATTACAGCGGCCGGCAGGAACGCAATCAGTATAAGGCCCCACAGCTTCCATATCTGCCTGTTCTTTGCATCATCCTTCGTAAAAGGGGAAATATCGCTCCAGAAGTAGAAGACCACAGCCAGGATTGCTCCGAACTGAATGACTATGTTGAACATGTTCTCAAATGCAGGGTCTGAGAAGGTGAGCCAGCGTCCTGCAATAATCAGATGGCCAGTGGAGGAGACAGGGAGAAATTCGGTAAGCCCCTCGATTATCCCCAGAACAGCTGCAATAAACGCATCCATAGTGTGCTCCTATCCTAAGCTTGCAAGCTTTTTCTGCAATGCCAGAACCTGTGACCGCAGATAACGCTGAACCGCAGGTTTTTCCATTACACCGCAGGCAATGCCATCTTTATCCACAATAGGAACCGCCTCGGTGTCGTAGGTCTCGAACAGCTTGTAAAGGTCTGGTATGGATGTATCCGGGGTGCAGGAGACAGGGCTTTCCTCCATTATATCGAAAGCCATCACAGCTTGGGAGAACTCCAGCATCTGGATAGATTCCTGCAGGTTCTGCAGTGTGATAAGCCCTGCAAATTTGCCATCCTGGTCCTTTACCACAAAGTTCTGGTTATGATGCTTGCTGAATGTGTCAAGCAGCGTGGTGAGTTTCTCGTACTCAGGCACTACAGTAAAATGGTCCCTGTCGCATACCCTGATACCGCCCGATTCCACCTGGTAGACGTAGCACCCTTTCATTATGTCTTCTTCGGTTATGTCAAGACCGCATTCCCCGGCCTTGGTTACACCGTACTTTACGCAGATAGGGCCCACCAGCTGCACCACAAAGGTGGTGGCAGTGATTATAAGCATGATGGTAGGGCCTATGGTATCGGCAAAATCCTGCCCAGCGGCTATTGAAAGGCCGATTGCTACACCAGCCTGGGAAAGGAGGCAGTATGGAAGGTACTTGTACACAGTCTCGGGTGCATGGGTAAGCTTTGAGCCTATGCGTGCACCTATCGATTTACCCAAAGTCCTGCACAGGATGTAGAGCACTGCTATAAAGCCTATGTAGGCGGTGACGTTCCATATATTGAGTTTTGCTCCCACCAGCACAAAGAAAAGTACATAGATAGGTGGTGTGAACTTCTCGGTCAGCGAGAACACGGGCCGGGTCTTGGCAGGAGCAAAGTTGACCATAAAGAAACCCAGCGACATGGCTGCCAGTATGTTGTCCAGGTTGAAGAATTCGCACAGCCCTGTGGAAAGAAGCAGGGAACCCAGCGAGAATGCCAGGATACGTCCTTCGTCCTTCATCACGTTGCGAATGAACATGCTTAGGAGAAAGCCGAACAGGGAGCCTACAATTATGGAGGCAAACACATCGTAGCCAAGCAGGGCTATCTGATACAGGAAAGAGCCGGCCCGGCTGCCCAGAAGGGCAGAGGCCACCGAGGCAGCCACCGCATAAAGGATAAGAGCCACTGCATCGTCCATGGCCACAATTCCATAAACAATGGTGGTAAGCGGACCCTTGGTGCGGTTTTCCCGGAGCACGTCGGTGGTAGCTGCCGGGGCTGTGGCCGATGATATGGCGCCCAGTATGCTGCCCATGGCTATGGAGACAGGCACGTTGCCGGTTATTAGTATGGAGATGGCAGTTACAAGTATGGTAACCACGATGAAAGGAATAACCGCCTCCATAATCAGTATGCCTACAAACTGCTTTCCATATTTTTTTATGGTGGCCATCTTGAGCTCGCCGCCTATCATAAAGCCTATCAGGGTAAGAGCCATGTTGGAAAGGGGCGTGAGTGTGGTGACCACGTCGGCATTCAGCACCTGCAGGCCCGACTGGCCTATAAGGATGCCTATGACAATATAGCCTACAACCTGGGGAATCTTGAGCTTCTGGAACAGCCTGCCTCCTATGGCGCCCAGGAACAGGATTGTTCCCAGCATAAGAATCAGGTTTGCACTTTCCACAGAATCAAAGTGCATAAAGTTCGGAAGCAGGTCCCCAAGTGTCTGCATAAATCTTACTTCTTAGGACAGATTCTGTCGAATCCAGTATATGGCACCAGGTTCTTTGGAATAAGGATGGAACCGTCGGCCTGCTGGTTGTTTTCTATAATGGCAATCATAGCCCGGGTCAAAGCCATGGCTGTGCCGTTAAGCATATGCAGATAGGCGGTGCCGTTCTCGTCCTTGTACTTTATTCCAAGGCGGCGTGCCTGGAAGTCGGTGCAGTTTGATGTGCTGGTGATCTCACCATAGTCGCCGCGGCCAGGCATCCAAGCCTCAAGGTCGTACTTGCGGTATGCGGATGCACCCAGGTCTCCGGTGCATGTATCAACTACGCGGTAAGGAACATCCAGACCTTGGAAGATCTTTTCCTCCACAGAGCGGATATACTGGTGCATCTCGTCAGATTTCTCAGGCAGACAGTAGATGAACATCTCCACCTTGGAGAACTGATGCACTCTGTAAAGTCCCTTGGAGAACTGGCCTGCAGCACCTGCCTCCCGGCGGAAGCAGTGAGAAAGGCCTGCCATCTTTATAGGAAGCTTGTTTGCATCTATAGTCTTGCCTGCAAAGTAGCCACCCAGTGTTATCTCGGCAGTTCCTACCAGACATGTGCCTGTTCCCTCGACTGTATAGATATTGCTTTCCTCGCCCCGCGGATTGAATCCGATGCCGGCAGCAACCTCTTCCTTGGCCACATCGGGGGTGATGAAGGGGGTAAAGCCCTCTTTCATGATTATGTCCATGACATAGCGGGTCAGCGCCAGCTCCAGGATCACAGCCTCGTTCTTAAGGTAGTAGAACTTGGTGCCTGAAACCCGGGTTGCTGTCTCAAAGTCCACCAGGTCCAGAGCCTCGCAAAGCTCCACATGGTCCTTGGGCTGGAAGTCGAACTGAGGGATGTTGCCCCATTTCTTGACCTCAAGGTTCTCCTTGTCCTCTTTGCCGATAGGGGCATCGGGATGGGCCATGTTAGGAATATCCATCATAGCGGCCTTGAAAGCCTTGTCCTTCTCTTCAAATTCTTTCTCAAGAGAAGCTATGTCCTCTTTAAGCTTCTTGCCTTCTGCAATCAGGGCAGTGCGTACATCCTGCTCAAGCTTGCCCTTCATCTTGGCGGCGTTCTCGTTCCGCTGCTGGCGGAGTCCGTCCAGCTTCTGCTGCATGGCGTTCTTCTCGTCATAAAGCTTGACAACAAGGTCGGCATCGGCAACCATGTTCCTGTCTACAATGTTTTTCTTAACCTGCTCAAGGTGTTCCTTGATGAATTTTATGTCTAACATACTTTCATATTATACTTTTTTTTCTGTTTATGCTATACTATATTATGGAGGGCAAACTATGAAGACCAACCTTGGAAAAAAGACAATCCTGTATCCTATGCCAGTGCTTATGGTGGGAACCTACGACCAGAAAGGAAAACCCGACCTTATGGCTGCTGCCTGGGGCGGAATTTTCAACGACGGCATGGTGTGTCTGTGCCTGGACAGAGGCCATAAGACAGTGACAAACCTGAAAGAGCGCAAAGCCTTTACTGTTGCGGTTGCAGACGAGAAAAATGTTGTGGCCTGCGACTATGTGGGAATTGTCTCTGCCTATGAAGTGCAGGATAAGGTGGCCAAGGCTGGGCTTACTGCTGTAAAGAGTGCCAATGTCGATGCCCCTGTTATCGAAGAGCTTCCTCTGACTTTGGAATGCGAGCTGGTAAGCTACGATGACAACACAGAGCAGGCTGTGGGAAACATAGTGAATGTTTTAGCTGATGACAGTATTCTGACCGATGGCAAGGTGGATCCTGCAAAGCTGGGCGCCATAACATACGACCCTGTCCATCACACATACATAAAGCTGGGCCAGGTAGTAGGAAAAGCTTTCTCCGACGGCAAGAAACTTAAATAAGTCAGATCATCAGGTGTGCCATAACTTTGGCATCATTCTGAAGGTTTTTTATCCAGGTATACTCGTTAGGCATGTGGCAGGTCTCGTCTATGGTGGACCATACAGCCACGTTCATACCTATATTACGCAGGTAAGCTGCCACAGTGCCGCCCCCTATTCCAACCAGCTTTGCATCGCGTCCGCTCACATCTTTGAGCACAGTTATAAGACGTTTGATTATGGGGCTTTCTGGGTTCGATTTCTTGGAAACTCCGTCCACCACTGTCTCTAGCTCAATCTGCACTCCGTATTCCTTTTCCACCTTTTGGCATCTTGAGTGAATCTCTTCCATAATTTTATCCATATCGGCGGTAGGAAGGATTCGGCAATCCAGATAGAAGACATCATCGCCGGGAATAGTGTTCACATTAGGTATATTTGCTTCCTTTTTTGTGGGGGCAAATGTGGAGTAAGGTGGATTGAACAGGTTGTCCTGGAAACTTTTAAAATAATCCTGCAGTTCTGCCAGCTTAAGTACCAGTGCACTGGCTGCAACAAATGCGTTCTTTCCCAGGTCGGGACGCGAGGCATGGCACTGTACCCCTTTGGTATGCACCTTGAGCCACAGCATATTCTTTTCGGCAATTTCTATCTCGTCGCCGGTGCTACAGCCCGAATCTGGAACCAGGGCGTAGTCGTCCTTGCCAAAAAGGTCGGGGTGCTCCTTAAGAATATACTGAAGTCCATAGACCGATCCTATCTCCTCATCTGCAACAAACAGAAGCTTTACAGTATATTCAGGCTGTATTCCTGCGTTCTTGAGTGCCAGGGCTGCCATGACCGATGCAGTTATTCCGTGCTGGTTGTCCTCCACGCCACGGCCGTAGAGTTTGCCATCTTTCACTACCACAGTGTAGGGGTCGGTATCCCACAGTTTAAGGTCTCCGGGAGGCACCACATCGACATGGCTCATGATCCAGAAGCTCCTGTCCTGTTTCTTGCCCGGGATGGTAAGGATAAGGCTGGGGCGGACCCCCTTGTATGCCTTTTCGTCCGGTGCATTTATGTACTGGAAGTCGGTATACCCCTGTTTTCGCAGCCATTCCTCCAGAGCATGGGCTTTCTTATATTCACCCTCGCCCCCTGAAAGTGGAGATATTGCCGGGATAGAGGAAAGCAGGCTCTCCAGTTCCACAAAGACAGATTCATGTTCATCAATATATTTACATATCTCTTTGTTCATTTTGCACCTCGGACTATTCAAAAATTATTTCTTTTTAGTTATACTATTATAAATTGCAAGTAAATTCCATATTTGATTGTGGGGTAATTATGAAAATTATACGGCATTTCCGTCAGTCATATATATTATTTTTCTTTATTTTTCTGCTGGCTTTGACCGGCTGCAACAACAAGATGGGCTATTTCCTGGTGGCCTGGCCCGAGGATTTCTCTGTCATGGGGTGTGCGGATCTGTTCCCTGTAAAATCGGAATCTCATCTAAGAAAGACCCACATATTGAATCTTGGGAACAAGAAGTATGCCGAGATTGCAAGTTTCCGTGGCTTTGTATTCCGTACATTGAAAGAGGCCAAGGAAGCCCAGAGCGAGCTGTGGCAGTATAAAGACCTATTCGCATATGCCGAAGCCAAGACTCCGGTCCGCGAGAATCCCGATGTCCAGAGTGCCCGTGTTTATATTCTGAGGGAAGGTCAGGTTATTAAAATCGTAGGACGCGGAAAGGATAAGGTCCAGCTGGGTGAACGGCTTTCGGGGTACTGGTATAAAATTATAACCGAGGATGGAATAATCGGTTATTGTTTTGATAAAAACCTCACCATCTATATGGATGACGGAAAGGGCAACTCAACACGGACTGTTGATATAACTATGTTCACCGACCGGTTCTTCGGAAACTCATGGTATCCGATGGAATATAAGGAAGAGATGGAGCAGGATTATCCTGACCTGACAGTTCTGCGCGACGGCCGCTGTCTATGGGGAGATTCCGAGCAGAAAGAGATTTATCTTAGAAATGGCAGAAAAGAGATTAAATTCAAGTTCACCGAAGTCAAGCAGCAGTCCAGTAACCGTATATTGTTTGTGGGTTCTTCTGTCGATGTCAGCTTCTATCCCGATGGGCGGCTCTTTGTACGTTATTCCGATGAGGGGGTTGATCATTCCGAATTCTTTACTACCCTGGAAACCCCGCTTCAGGACTACATTGCCGAACAGAACAAGCTGAAAACCGATGAATACAACAAGCTTATAGGCCGGGTTGTTTATTTCGAGAGCCCCGATTACGGAAGGCTCAAATTCAATTCCGACAAGACTTTTGTATGGACCGAACGCTATGAGACAATGGCCGAATTTATCCCATCTGCAAACGGCGACAAAGGTATTGCGGACAACAGGCGGTATGTGTCGTCAAAGCTCAAGAAGTCGAGAGGCTATGACGGTGTTATAACACTGACTTTTTCACGCACGGCCAAGGAGCTTACCTTCATATTCAAGCGCCTTACAAACGGCGACCTGCAGCTTATCTATGTTCCCGAAGAAGCCTTCAGGGGGCTGGTTCTGACCAAGGTTCCAGAAAATTCCAGGATATTTGTATTCAGCCCAGTGAGCGAGGAAGGGCGGTAATGGCATTCGTTACTCTTAACGGAGTTTCGCTGGCCTTTGGCGACAGGGATATCCTTAATGATGTGAACCTGAACATAAGTAGCGATACCAGGGCTGCCATAGCAGGGGCCAACGGCAGTGGAAAGACAACATTCATGCGCATTATTGCAGGCCTTATGCAGCCTGACAAGGGAACCATGACCATGCAGCGTGGTACCCGTATAAGCTATCTGCCGCAGTCGGGTCTTGTCCATTCGGGGCTTACCCTTATGGACGAGGCCGAGAAAGCCTATGATTATTATCAGACATTGCTGGAGCGCAAGGATAAGATAGGACATCTTTTAGAGCAGTGCCAGGAATCATCAAAAGAGGCAGAAAAGCTTATCGAAGAGGATCACGACATCCAGGAACACCTTTTAAACAGCGGCTACTATGACCGCAAGGTGGTCAAGGAGAAGGTGCTTTTAGGACTGGGCTTTGTCCGCGCCGATTTCGACAAGCGCACCGAATCTTTCTCGGGCGGCTGGCAGATGCGTATAGCCCTGGCCAAGATACTGCTTGAGAACCCTGATATCATGCTTTTGGACGAGCCCACCAACTACCTGGACCTGGAGGCTCGGGTATGGCTTGAGGACTTTATCAATTCCTATAAAGGCGGAGTAGTTGTTGTATCCCACGACCGATCTTTCCTTGATTCCACCGTGAATGAGATTTATGAGCTTTTCGGTGGACGCATGAACCGCTACAAAGGCAACTACACCGAATACGAATCGAGGCGGAGCAAGGAGCTTGAGTCGCTGATAGAACGTTACAAGCAGCAGCAGGAAGAGATTGCCAGGGTAGAGTTCTTTATCCGCAGGTTCCGCTACCAGGCCACCAAGGCAAAACAGGTGCAGAGCAGGGTTAAATACCTTGAGTCACTGCCCAGGATAGAGATACCCGAAAGCCTTAAGAAAATGCATTTCACATTTCCCAAGCCGCCCCATTCCGGAAACGATGTCCTTATCCTGTCCGATGTCAGCAAGGCCTATGGAGACAACCATGTCATAAACCATCTGGATTTCTTTGCAAACCGGGGCGAGAAGATAGTGTTTGTAGGCAAGAACGGTGCGGGAAAATCGACTCTTATGCGTATAATAGCAGGGGTGGACAAGGACTTTGCCGGCTCTGTGCGCTATGGGACCGATGTAAAGATAGAATATTTCTCGCAGGATTTCGAGACCACGCTGAACAATCAGAATACAGTGCTTGAAGAAATTGAGGGCGATGCTCCCACCGACCTTATTCCACAGGTGCGGAACCTTTTGGGTGCTTTTCTTTTTCGCGGAGACGATATCTATAAGCCGGTCTCGGTGCTGAGTGGCGGCGAGAAAAACAGGATAGCACTTTTAAAGATGCTGCTGCATCCGGCCAACTTGCTTATTCTGGATGAGCCTACAAACCATTTAGACATAAACTCCAAGGATATCCTTTTGGAGGCTCTTGAAAAGTACGACGGTACAGTTCTTTTCGTGTCCCACGACAAATATTTTATCGAGAATCTGGCCGACCGGGTGCTTGAACTGGGCGATGGCAAAGCCACCAGCTATGTAGGCGGTTACGCCTACTACCTGGAGAAAAAAGCACAGCAGGAAGAGGCTGCTTCGGGCTTATCATCGGCATCGCAGGCTGCGCCTGCCAGCCAGCCGGGGCTGGCCCAGCTGAGCCGCGAGGAGGCCAAGCAGCGCAAGCGGGACCTTAAGAAGCTGGAGCGGGAACTTGAGCAGGTTATGGCCGACCTCGATGCTCTTGAGCAGGAGGTGGCCCGCTTGAACGATGAGATGGCGAAGCCTGAAAACTACTCAGACGGCGCCAAGATAAAGGAGCTCAAGGCTCAGCTGGATGCCGATGAGTCTGCGCTGGCTGAAAAGACAGCGCGGTGGGAGGAGCTTGAGTCTGCCATCGCAGGGCTTCAGGAGAACTAGAATGAAAAAAGAAGATGAACATCTGGTATGGAACGAGACAGGGCGTCGCTTTGATAGAGATTATCACATTTTTAAGACCTACCTGGCCGACCGGCAGATGAAAGATGGCCGAAAGGGAGAGTTTGTGGTGGTCGATTCCCCCGACTGGGTCAATATTGTTGCTGTGGTCAAGAACGACATGGGGCAGGACTGTTTTATCATGGTCCGGCAGTTCCGGCACGGCACCGGAGAAATTTCGCTTGAGTATCCGGCCGGCATGGTTGATCCAGGCGAAGAACCACTCCACGCCGCAATACGGGAGCTTAAGGAGGAGACAGGGTACAGCGCTTCCAGTATGACCCTTATAGGCACAGCATCTCCTAACTGTGCGTTCATGAACAACACCAACTACACATACTATGCCGAAGGGCTTGAGAAAGTAAGCACGCAGAGCCTGGACCAGAACGAAGCCATAGATGTGGTGCTGGTGCCGGTGGAAGAGGCGTACAAAAGCTTTGGAAGCGGCGAGATGATGAACGCTATCTGCATTCTGTCCCATTACTTTTACCTTAGGAAGTATAGACAAGAAAAATAAATGCTGATATAGTAGAGCAACATGGTGCCCTAGCCAAGTGGTAAGGCCATGGTCTGCAAAACCATTATACTGCGGTTCGAATCCGCAGGGCACCTTTAAGTCCTGTCTGCTTGGCAGGACTTTTTTTTACTTTGGGTGGGTTTGATATGAAAATTTACTGCATTCCAGTGGGCATGCTCCAGACAAACTGCTATATCCTTGCATGCGAGGATACAAAAAAAGCAGTTATCGTTGACCCCGGTGACGAGGGACCAAAGATTGACTCGTTGATTCAGAAGGAAAAACTAGATCCTATTCTGGTGGTGAATACCCATGCTCATTACGACCATATCGGAGCCAACCGCTATTTCCATGACAAAGGTATCCCTGTCGCAATCCATAAGCTGGATTCCAAGCTTATGATGGCTGGCGGCGGAGCAGAAATCTTAGGTTCCCGTAGTGTTCCCAACCCGGCTCCCGACCGGTATCTGGAGGAGGGAGATACAATAGAGTTTGGCAACCAGAAGCTTACAGTCATATTTACTCCAGGCCATTCCCCTGGTTCCATAAGCCTCTATTCTGCAAAGGACAATGTAGTATTCTGCGGCGATGCACTTTTCTGCCGGAGCATAGGGCGCACCGACCTGCCTGGTGGCGACTACGACACCCTTATGCACAGCCTGCGGGAAAAACTTTCTAAGCTTCCGGGCCAGACCATTGCATATCCTGGTCATGGCCCGTATACTGATATCGAGGGAGAGAACAAGTTCAATCCCTGGCTTATGAGATAGGAGGTGCAGATGTCTTTTTCTTTGTTCTGGAAACTGGCTATGGTAGCCCTGGTTGTGGGTACTATCTTCTTCCTTTCATATATTTATCCTAATATCAAGACTCCTAAATGGAGACGCAGAATTATTTCTGCAAAATACCTGCGGGACAGGCAGCATTTTGACCTTGCCGACCAGGTGCTGGAAGGGGCCATAAAAGAGTTCCCTGCTGCTATCGATGTCTACCATGTGTACTATCAGCATTATTCCACCCCTGATGATATGAAAAAAATCTACGACATCTTTGCCCGCGGCTACGAAAAGACACACGATGCCGGCCTTGGAGTGGTTATGGCAAAAATGCTGGTGGAAGAGGGCGATGTCGATAAGGCAGCCGCACTTATAGAGAGCACCGAGGCTCAGGAGTATATGCTTACCCACAATATGCCTGTAAAGGCAGAGCTCTGCTACCGCCAGGGCAGGCTGGACGATGCCGAGAAAGAGTATATTGATTTCTATAAAAAGCTTTATCCCGAGACCCAGGACGAGAAAGAGATCTTCTCCGATTTCCAGCCCGAGGAGCTTATCTTCCTGGCCCTTATCAGGTGGGAGCTTAAAAAGGATTGGCGCAGCATTATATCCTGCCTTCCTGTAAAGTCTATCATGGAAGAGGATGACTGGCTTACCCTGTATCAGAAGCTGAAAGATGATCAGCCTAAACTTACAGTAAAGACAGGTATCTACGGCCCGGCAGAGAATCTTCTTGAATTCCGCAAGAGTCAGATTGAGAAAAAGATTGCATTCCTTCACGAAGTAATGAAGGCTTTCCTGTAATTATTTAAGCTCGTTCCGGTTTGAGATAATCTTAGAGATAAGACCGTATTCCAAAGCCTCTTCTGCACTCATCCAGTAGTCGCGGTCGGTGTCTTTCTCCACCTGATTCATGCTCTTTCCTGTCTCCTGAGAAATAAGTGCATTGATTTTCTGTCTGGTCTTCTCAATCTCTTTGGCGTGAATCTCTATCTCGGTTGCAACACCGCGCACTCCGCTTAAAGGCTGGTGGATAAGGTAGTGGGAATTAGGAAGCCCGAAGCGGTTTGCTCTTTCTCCGGCCAGAAGGATAAGAGCCCCTGCGCTGGCAGCAAGCCCCATGGCAATCATGGTCACCTTGGGCTTGACAAAACGTATCATGTCAAATATGGCATATGCCGAATCCACATCGCCGCCGGGGGAATCGATGAACACTTTGATAGGATCATCGTTCTCGGTCTCGAGCATAAGAAGCTGGCTTACCACTTTTTCTGCCATCTTTTTATCTATCTCGCCCGAAATCAGTATGGATCTGGTCTTGAGAACTATATCGTTTGAATCCTGTTTTGCAGGCTCGTTTGTTTTATCTTTTTCTTCCATATCATCCTCATCATCATGAAATTTGTTCAGGATAATATAAATATACCAATTTTTTTTAAAACATGCTATACTATAAAAAGGGAGGATAAAATGAGTATCACCATCTTTTCACAGGGAGCAGCCGGCGAGGTAACCGGGTCCCGCCATTTTCTTTTTACCGATAAAGCAAAGGTCCTTGTAGACTGCGGTGCATTCCAGGGTAAACGGGAAGAGGCAGACAGAAAGAACCGGCAGTGGGATTTCGATGCATCGGCTTTAGATGCTGTGGTGCTTACCCATGCCCATTACGACCACTGCGGGCTTATACCGCTTCTGCCAAAGCATAAGTATCAGGGCAATATCTATTCCACAGCCGCAACCCGTGATGTGGCAAACCTTATTATGATGGACTCATGCAAGATTCAGGCTGCCGATGCAGTGCACCTGGCCAAGAGGGCTGCCAAGCTGGGCAAGACCTTCGACTGGGAGCCTTTGTATAAAGATACAGATGTAGTGGAGGCTATAAGCCAGTTTGTGACACTGTCTTATAACAGGCCGCAGATTATTGCAGACGGAATCACTGCAAAGTTCTTTGATGCAGGACATATCCTGGGTTCATCGCTTATCCACATGACTATAAAAGATGGCGACAAGACAGTTCGCGTGCTCTATTCCGGCGACCTGGGTCGCAACGATGAGCCTATACTTAAAGATCCTCAGCCGGCCGACCCTGCCGAGTACATAGTGCTGGAGAGCACCTACGGCGACCGGCTCCACGAGGGCAAGAAGGATGTTATGCCGGAGCTGGCCAAGATAGTGAACGAGACAGTATCACGGGGCGGAAAGATTATAATCCCTGCATTTGCTGTGGGCCGCACACAGGAGCTGGTCTTCTATCTGCATCTGCTCCATGACCAGAATCTTATTCCTTCTATCCCTATTTTTGTTGACAGCCCTATGGCAGTGAATGCAACTTCAATCTACAAGCTGCATCAGGAATGCTACGACGAAGAGACCCACGAGGCTTTCACAAAGCACCATGACAACCCCTTCGGTTTCAACGATGTACGTTATGTGGACAGCGTGGAGGAATCCAAGAAGCTGAATGAGCTTAAAGGCCCAGCCATGATTATCTCGGCATCTGGAATGTGCGAGTCCGGCCGTATCCTGCACCACCTTATAAACAATGTGGGAGACGAGCGGAACACCATCCTTCTGGTGGGCTACATGGCTGAATACACACTGGGACGGCGCATCAAGAACCGGGAGAAGCAGATCAAGATTTTCGGCGACATGTACGACCTCAAGGCCCATGTGGAGGAGATTAACGGCTTGAGTGGTCATGCCGATTACAAGGAGATGCTTGCATATCTTAAGAGCATGGACACATCTGCGCTCAAGAAGATTTTCCTTGTGCACGGCGACCCCGAGGCCCAGGTTGCCTTTAAGAAGTTCCTTATGGACAACGGGTTCCCAAATGTGGTGATTGTCGAAAAGAATAAGAAGTATACTCTTGACTAGTAAAGCACTTTCAAAGACATTCTGCCAGCAGAAATTCCACCTTATGCTGACAGCCGCTACAATTATGGCCTTTCTGACTCTGGCTGCCGAGGAGATTGATGTGCTGGTGGCAGGATACCTGTTCGGCGAGGTGGCTATAACAGGTGTCAACCTTGTGTCTCCTATGTTCTTTGCGGCAACATTTATCTCCATGATGATAGCGGTTGGTACAGCGCATCATTATTCCTACGAGATGGGGAGGTTCAAGAAAGAGGAGGCCGACAGTGCAGTGGGGCAGGGCTTGCTGCTTGCAGTTGCCGCTTCTATTTTCATTCTGCTTTTCACACAGTTTGAGAAAAGCAGATTCCTGAAAGCAGTCACCGAGTCTACCGATATTTTCTCATATGCCTCTGCTTACTACACATTTTTCCCATACATGCTTTCGGTATTCCCCCTCTTTTTCCTTCTGCAGTTCCTTGTGTATGCCGATGGCGGAGGAAAACGGTGTGTGCTTGCATCGGTGCTTCAGGTGGCGGTAAACGTTCCATGTTCCCTGCTTTTAAGCAGAAAGATGGGAATGGCTGGCTTGAGCCTTGGAACCCTGATAGGTTTTATTGCCTCGATAGTGGCCTATGGATCCTGGATTGTAAGCGTTCACAGTTCAATACGTCTAAGATGGCATTTCTCGTTTAAAGATACCTTTGAAATGCTTAAGTTCAGCTACGCCCATGCCTGCCTGCCTCTGTATATCGGTATAAGCCGGATGTCGTTGAACAAGTTTGTAGCCCTGCGCTTTGAGGATGACTGCCTTACAGCCATGACAGTGCTGAACCACCTTATGGTGATTGTCCTGGTGTTCGAGGGGCTTGGGCAGGCGGTTGACCCGCTTTTGAATATCTATTATGGCGAGAGAAACCCCGATGGAATCCGAAAAGTTATGCGCAGTGCAATCAAGGTTGCTATAATCGAGGGAATTGTGCTGGGAATTCTGATGTTTGCTTTTGCCGATTTTTTGCCCAAGCTGTATGGAGTCCATACCCCGGACCTCCTGAATCTGTGTTCATCTGCTCTGCGCACAGTTGCCCCAGTTATGCCTTTTATTGCCCTTTTATACCTGTTTGTGGTCTACTATATGGTCACCGGACACCTGCGTATTTCTCTGGCTATTGCAATTCTGAGGAATGTTGTGTTCTATATCGGACTCCCGCTGGTCATGGGTATGATGTTCGGTATAGAGGGAGTCTGGATTGGAGTGGCTCTTGCATACTTGGTCACATTCTTCCTGTTTGCCGGATTCCTTAGGGCAAAGTACGGTAAGTCTTTTCCCCTTTTGCTCGAGGAGCGGGATATTGTATCCAAAGATGTTATCTTGACTGTAGACAGGCTTATGGAGATACGCAGCTGGGCTGGCAGGGAATGCGAGAAGCGTGGTATTGCCTCATCTGTAAAGCTTAAGATTGAGCTTATGCTTGAGGAGCTGGGAATGCTGATAATCGAGAAAAATGGACTGCATCCTCCACTGGCCGAATTCTCTATCTGCTTCAAGCGGGATATAAAAGTCATGATCCGGGACGACGGTGTAATCTACGATGTCATGGATCCCGATGCCGGTCTGTCGTTCAGGAGCATGTTTGTGGCAGAGCTGCTCCAGAAAGGAACCAGGTCTGCATACCTTCTGACCCAGAACTATAACCGCAACATATTCAGCTTGGAAAAATAGTTTATGCCTGAATACCTTTAAGCATCTGTCGCCGTCTCTGCTGGTGCGTATAGAGATAAGGCTTACGCAGGCATTGCGGGTGGAGCAGTATATATAGCCAGCGGCGTCTGCGGTGGCGTCTGTAGTTTGAGACTTTTACATCTTTTATAGTGTCGGTGTAGGCATCCTGCTTCATGGTGCGCAGGTTGTAGAGCATCGATGCCTGCAGATAATCCAGAAGAATACTGTGCCCCTCGTTCAATCTGTTGTCACGTTCTGATGCAAGGGTAAAAGTGGCACGGCGGGAATCCATAAGAAGAGCTTCCTTGGCTGCGCGTATATGTTCCCGCTTCTCTGACGTGATGAGTACAAATGCATTTATGGCCAGGAGCAGGCTGCCGATACACACAGCCAGAAAAATGTCTTTCATATTTTTAATAACTAATAATACGACCTCCGATTTATATCGTAAATAGGAAGCTTTCCCATTTCGTCAATGCAGGAAAACATTTTCCTATTAAAGTTATTTAAAAATGAGATTTTAAAACTGTCAAATTATTTTTTAAAAAAGGAGAGTTCTATAAAAATTTTTTATGCAAAATATAAGATGTCATACTGAAATATATTCAGTATGGCTTATAATTTAATCCGAAAGGATGTACTCCACAGTGGTGACAACCCGTACGCTTTTGCGCTCTGGCAGCCCCGGTGCAGCATCGTCTATGGAGAAAAGCCCCTGGCTGGCCTTTTTAATCTTGCCCACCTTGCTCCCAGAGTCCCGTGCAAACTGCTCTGCCGCCTTACGTGCATTCTGGGTTGCCTCGGCTATCATCTCGGGCTTTATGTCATTGAGCTTGTTGAAATGGTATTCCACACGGCTGTCATATTCGTGTGAAAGTGCAATACCCGAGTCCATAAGATTTATAGAATCGGCAAGCGCCTCGTTCACTGCCTTGATGTTTGAGGAACGGACAAATACTACAACTTTGGCAAAATACTTGTCGCGTTTGCGGTTCTGGTCCATGTACGGGTCGGTGGTGGTGTCGGTTATAGCCGGTTCCTTGAGTGTGAAATCTGCATCCTGAATCCCATGCTTTTTAAGGAATGTGGTAATGACATCAGATTTTTTAACTATATCCTGCCGCAGCAGTGAAAGGTCATTCCCACTTATAGTGAAGGTGACTGGCCATACAGCCATGTCTGCATCCACCTCCATCTCAGCAAGGCCACGGACCGAAACAGTACGCTGGTCTGCCTTGAGTGTCTTGATGCCGAATGCAATTGAAAGCCCAGACAAAACTATACCGATTGCAAGCACAGCTGCACTTGCGATAAAAAATCTTTTATTTTCCATACACTTATAGTATACTATCAGTAGAGGCATACGGCAAGAAATGATTGAAGAAAAACCTCGGAAAAAACGGAAGGCCCAGGTGGCAAAGCAGGACTGCGTGGCCTGCGGCTGCTGCACAAAGGTGTGTCCCAAGGGTGCGATAAGGGTATATAAAGGGCTCTATGCCCAGGTGAATGAAGGACTCTGTATAGGGTGCGGACGGTGCGCTGCCGAATGTCCTGCAGCTATCATAGAAGTGGTGAAGGTGGATGCATGAAAAAGCACTGGTACGACTACCTCTGGATAGTCTCTATTGTCTACCTGACTTTAGGTTTTTTCAACATACTGTGTGCCTGGATAGGACTGATTTTCTTCTTCCTGCCTCTGCTTATAGCGATATTCGGCGGTGGCAAGCTTTACTGCAACCTTTTCTGCGACAGGGGGCAGCTTCTTTCTCTGCTGGGGAAGAAACTCAAGCTTTCTGCAAACCGTAGGCCTCCTGTGTTCCTGCATAAGAAGTGGTTCCGTTATGGATTTCTCGCTTTCTTTATGGTAATGTTCGGTCAGATGCTGTGGATCACATATCTTGTGGGTGCAGGGCAGCGTCCTTTGAGCCAGCACGTAAAACTGCTGTGGAGCATCAAGCTGCCTTGGCAGTGGGCATACCATGGGGGAGTATCTCCCTGGGTGGCACAGTTCTCATTCGGGTTCTATAGCATCATGCTCACTTCTACATTGCTTGGAATAATAACTATGATTCTGTTCCGCCCCAGAAGCTGGTGTGTATACTGCCCTATGGGAACAATGACCCAGCTAATATCTCGAGCCCGATCGCGATCAGAATAAATCCCCCCAAGATAGGCGCCTTCCAGGCAAGGATTGTTCCAAGCTTTTTCCCGATGGCAGCTCCGCCCAGGCAGATTGCGAATGTGACTGTTGCTATGATGAGAGATGCCACCAGCGCCATTGCGGCATTGTACTCTGCAATGGTGAATCCGACTGACAGGGCATCGATGGAGGTGGCCACGGACTGGATCATAAGGACACCGAAGGTAAGCCTCTTTCCTTCTTCCACTTCGCCGCGAAGACCCTCTATCACCATCTTGCCGCCGATGTAGAGCAGCAGGATAAAAGCAATCCACGGGATAAAGGGCTGAAACTTCTCAAAGATAGTGATTATAGTGTGGACGCAGAGCCAGCCCGCCATAGGCATGATAAACTGGAACAGGCCGTAGGAGAGAGCCATTCCTGTCATTCCAGCCCTGCCCATCTTCGGGTTTGCAAGGCAGTTCGCAATTGATACCGAGAAGGCATCCATCGCCAGCCCCACTCCAAGGAGAATGCAGTTTATGAAAAAGAATAAGTTCCAGTCCATAATAAAAAATGCCCCAGGATTGGCCTGGGGCGGTTCATCATTATTGATGCATCACTTCTTGTTGATGGTTCCAAGAGCGGTGTAAACGATATCTGTTGTGTTGCATCCTCTTGAAAGGTCGGAAACCGGCTTTGCGAATCCCTGGAAGATTGGGCCATAAGCTTCGAATCCGCCGAAGCGCTGCATAAGCTTGTAACCGATGTTTCCTGCGTTGATGTTAGGGAAGATCAGTGTGTTTGGGCTTCCTGCAACTGGAGAGCCTGGTGCCTTGCGTGCTGCAACTTCTGGGATGATAGCTGCATCAAGCTGGAGCTCGCCGTCAACCTTAAGGTCTGGAGCCTTCTCTTTTACAATTGCCAGTGCCTGTGTAACTTTGTCTACTGTCTCGTGGGAAGCAGAACCCTTTGAGGAGAAGGAAAGCATTGCAATCTTTGGCTCGGTAAGGAGGAATGAACGGCAAGAGTCTGCTGCTGCAAGTACTATGTCTGCCAGCTGGTTTGCATCTGGCTCTATGATAACTGCGCAGTCTGCCAGGATGTAAGATCCCTCGTATCCCCAGTCGGTTCCCTGTTTTTCCATGATAAAGCATGATGAAGCTGTCTTGATTCCAGGTGCAGTCTTGATTACCTTGAGTGCAGATGAAGCTACAGCACCGGTGGTATTTACAGCTCCTGCAACCATTGCATCGCAGTCCCCTTTTCTAACCATCATTGCACCCCAGTAGAGAGGGTTCATCATCTCTTTATGAGCCTGTTCCTCGGTCATTCCCTTGGCTTTTCTAAGCTCGTAATATTCGTTTGCATATGCGTCGATAAGTGCAGACTTGGTAGGATCAACCAGCTTGATTCTGCCGTCAATCTTTACACCTTCTGCCTTTGCTGCATCCAGGACAGCTCCCTCGTCGCCAACCAGCCAAACCTCTGCAACAAGACCTTCGTCTGCAAGAATCTTTGCAGCATTGATTACTCTTTTGTCTGTTCCTTCTGGAAGAACAAGCTTTTTCTGGTTCTTGAGGGCTTCTGCCTTCATTCTATCAATAAATCCCATTTTTTGCTCCTTTTCGCAAATTTTCCTAATTTTACTTTATATGAAAAATGGGTAAAATTTCAACTACCTGAGCACTTTTTTTCTTATTGCATATATTTTTATGGTATATTAAAATTAAGATAGGAGATTACGATGGTTGATGTGAGAATAAAAAATGTTGAGGAGTCGGATGCAGACACCCTCCTTTCCGAAGATATGAGCTTTGAGGGCAGTATGAAAGTTTCCCGCCCTGCCATGATCAAGGGAAAGGTGACAGGACAGATCGAATCTGACAGCAACTTGTTCATAGAAAAAGAGGCCGATGTAAAGGCCGATGTAAAGGCCGATGAGCTTTCGGTCAAAGGCAATCTTTCAGGCACAGTGCAGGCTTCTGTCATAGAGATGGGTTCGAGCGCAGTGTTCAGCGGCGATGTTACAGCCCGCAGTCTGGCTATGGAGAGCGGCTGCACATTTAATGGAACATCACACATAGGAGCAGCTCCAAGTGCTTTAGAGCCGGCAGCAGAAGAAGCTCCTGCACAGGAAGAGTGACATACTGTGAAGAGATTTCTGACTTTCCTCCTGCTTTTTTTACTTACATTTTCTCTTTCTGCACAGAGTGCAAAACCCGATGCAACCAAAGAATACAGGGCCAGAAATTACAAGGGTGCTGTTGACATCTGCCTTGCCGAGATTAATTCAGGCAAGTCTACCGTAGACACATATGCTATCCTGCTCTGGAGCCTTAACCGGCAAAAACGCTACCGCGAAGCCATAACCTATGGTAATCAGGGATTAAAGAGATACCGCGATATGCGTATCATCGAATCCATGGGTGTGGCATACTATTATGTAGGCAATTACGACAGGGCATTGGCAAATTTCAAGACCTATGTGGCAGAGCTTCCAGAGGGGGCTTTCATAGATGATGTCTATTTCTACATGGGAGAGATTTACATCCGCAAGGGAGAGTTCAACAATGCCGACATTGCCCTGAGCACTGCAGTGCATCATTACCCTAAGTCTGCCATGTGGTGGAGCCGCCTGGGTTATGCACGGGAGCAGGCTTCTTCTTATGAGCTGGCACTTAAGGCTTATGACCAGGCTCTTGCGATTAACAAAAACCATGCAGAGGCAAAAGCAGGGCACGACCGTGTTTCCGCAAAACTGAATTCCTGATTATGAGCCGCAATTTCTCAATTTCAATCTATACCTTGGGCTGCCGCCTGAACCAGGTGGAGAGCGAGGCTGTCTCAAGCGCTTTCCTTAAGGCAGGTTTTACTCTGGCTCCAGAAGGCAGCGTACCCGACATCTTTGTCATAAACACATGCACTGTCACATCCAAGAGCGAGCAGAAGGCGCGGCGAATTATACGCAAGGCAAGCTCTGAGAACCCAGATTCATTAGTTATAGTGACAGGCTGCTACGCACAGCTGAACACACCCGAGATTGAGACCCTGGGCCCCAATATTCTGGTCATAGGGCAGGAAGAGAAGAGCCGGCTGCTAGAGTTCCCCATCTACATTGCCGAAACTGAATCGCAAACCGGGTTCCAGCTGAAGGAATACCTTAAGTTCCGGCTTGGAAAGTCGCCCATGACCACAGGCAAGTTCGATTTTCTGCCCGATACCTTCAGCTTCCACACCCGGGCAAGCCTTAAAGTGCAGGATGGCTGCAACAACTTCTGCGCCTATTGCCGCATTCCCTTTGCCCGGGGCCGGAGCGAGAGCATGGATTTTGACAGGGCATTAGAGACTGCGGTTGCAATAGAAAATAACGGATACAAAGAACTGGTGCTGACCGGTGTCAATATCACTGCCTACGAGAGCGGCGGAAAACGCCTGCGGCAGCTTATAGAGGCCATACTGGAGCGTACCGGGAATATCCGCATAAGGCTTTCTTCCCTGGGTCCCTATGACGACCTTGATAACTTTGCATTCTTTATCTCGCAGCCTCGGATATGTCCGCACTTCCACCTTTCGGTGCAGTCGGGGAGCGACAATGTGCTTAAAGCTATGGGGCGTAAGTACCCCGCAAGCCGGCTTAAGGAGATTACCGATATACTCAAGGCCAGCGGGCACGACCCGTTTATCTCTGGCGATGTGATTACTGGGTTCCCGGGAGAGAGCGACCAGGATTTTGAAGATTCATACAATTTAATTCGGGACTGCGGTTTTGCCATGTGCCATGTGTTCCCATATTCTCCAAGGCCCGAGACCAGGGCTTACAGAATGAAGAACAGAGTCCCGGAGCGAATCTCCCGGCAGCGTGCCGAGCGGCTGGGCATTTTAGCCGAAGAACTGCACAAATCATACATAGCGCGTCAGGTTGGACGGCATGAGCAGGTTATAATAGAGGAAGAGGTTATACTTGACGGCAAGAAGTATTATGCCGGCCTTTCGTCCAACTACCTTAAGGTGCTTATAGAAAGCCCGATTCCACTTAAAGACGGCACGCTGTGCAACGTGCTCCTCGATGCCGCTGGTGGCAATGTGTTCGGCACTCTACTGTAAAGCTTTTCTGTCTGCCTCTTCCACCATGTGGTGCTGCCACTGGATAAGGTAACGTTCATCATCAGGATTTGCACTTTCAATATCAGCTAAGATGCGGAACACCGGCTCGGTGCCGCTGCCCCTCATCCATATGAATGCTATATCTTTACCTTCTTTATCCGAGAACAAAATCTTAAGACCACCCTTTGCGCCGGCCTTGCGTGATTCTGCACCAGTGCCCTCATAGCTTCCGGTGCCTATTGTATTAATTTCCTTCCAGCTTGTTATGCCGAACCTGTCGGCCAGCTCCTGCTTCTTTGCTTCCCATTCAGATTTGAAAACATCTTCGTAGCTCAGCTTCAGCCTGCCGTGGTCGGTGCACTGTATCTTCATCTTTGCCAAGGCATCATCGGTGGAGGTGGTCTGGAACTTAGGCAGCTCTGCAATCATAGCCTCCCAGCTTTTTCCGGTAATCGATGCATACTTGATTATGCTGATTATTGTATTCAAAGGGTCGCGGACTGTGGCTGGGTGGGTTATGTTGCCGCCGTTTGAGCCTTCGCCCAAAAAGCGTACAGTATAGCCCTGGCTGCGGAGCTTTGCTGCCAGGTTCACCACATTGGCCTCGCCCACCTCGGCCCGGAACACCGAAACGCCGAACTTCTCTGCAATCCGCTCTATCCTAAGCGATGTTGGACAGTTTACAGCAACCGCAGTCTTGCCCGGGGCAATCTGGCCAGCTTTCTGCATAAAGGTAAGCTCTGCAGTGCAGGCAAGGGCAAACACAGTCTGGGCATCGGGAATCATGGCCTTTCCACTGCCGGCAATAAACACCAGGTTGCCCCGGTCGCCGTCGTTGTCGGGTACGTAGCCTATAGTAAAACGCTTGTCTTGTGAATGCAGCTTCTCAAGGTGCTCGGCGGCGTAGGAGAGGTTCTTTCCCTCGGGCAGAATTCCGTGCGCAATCTTTCCGGCAGTGTCATTTATGAAATTGTATTCAATTCCAAGAGTTTCAAAGAATGCCCTGTCTATGGAAAGGCAGCGGGCACTGCCGTTAAAATCTGCAGCAATCGAAGGTTTATCGGCTTTCTTGAAAGCCTCAAGCTCCTCTTTGGAAGCAAACGCTGTCTCAAGATTGAACTTAAGGTATGAGTCAAGCGCCTCTTTTTTAAACTGGTTACTTTTGGCCTGGTCATTCACAGGATTTGAAGTGTCATCTTTTATGTTGTTCAAATACTGAACAAGTGTCTGGTAATTGGATTTCTCCTCCATGAACGCCTTGAACTGGGCAATGATGTCTTTAGCATCAGAGCCGCCCAGCACTGCTCCGTCGCCAAGACCGAATTTGACCCCGTTATGCCCTGCCGGGTTGTGGCTGGCAGAAATATAAATAAAGCCATCCAGTTCTGGTGTGTTCTTTACATAGGCCATGATCTCTGGAGCGGCGGCTATGGCCAGGTAGCGGGCATCAAGGTTATTTTCCTGCATAACCCCTGCCACAATCTGGCATATTGCCTCGCCAGTAGGGCGGGCATCCCTGGCCAAAGCTACAGTTTTGCAACCCTTGGAAAGCGCCCATTTCGAGAATATGTATCCGATTCCTGCGGCTATGACACGGTCGGCCTCGGAAAGTCCTTTATCCATGCTGTTCTCATCGCCATCTGATGCAAACACCTTGCGCCACCCCGAGGCAGAGATTATCATCGTCTTATAAGAATTGTAAACATCGTCAAAAAGTGTATCCATATCAATATCCTTATAACATTCCATAAGTCGGTTGTCGATAGTCTCTATAATCTTTCCCGGCCTGAATGAAATACGCTCTGATGTAATGGAATCAAAATAGTAGAACATGGTTTTGACCAATTCGCCTGCCTTGCCTGGAATAGGCAGGTTGCGGCTTATTATAAGCTTGGAGAAAAGCACCATATCCCACAGGATAAGACCCTTCCTAAGCCCTATGCCCAGTGCAGTTGCAGTAATCGGGAAGCTGCCTATCCTGAAAAGAACTTTTCCAACCGGGTTCAGGAGATTGAAGAATGTTATACACGCTGTGATAATAAGGGGAGTAAGGAGCTTTATCCTGCCATCCTTTTTCCAGACCAGGACTGCGAATATCAAAGTGATGGCTGCAATTACGGCCAGTTCCCTAAGCATGGAGCCCCCTGAACCACTTGGACTTTTCTATGAACATCTGGGTAAAGATGCCCAGAACCAGTCCAGTGACAGCGCCCGAAATAAGCAGTATAGGCGCAATATACCTGGTGGCACTTCTGAAGAGGACAAAGTATGCCACAACCAGCTGTGCTATGTTATTTGCGGCCGCCCCTGCCAGACTAAGCCCGATGCAGGAAACACGGTTCTTAAGCCACAGGTGCACGCCCAGCATGGTCAGGCCCGAGGCTGCAGACCCTGCGGCAGAGAACAGGAAAATATACGAGAACAAAGTTCCTGTGACCAGGGCCTGCCCTATGATTTTAAGCAGTATCAGTTTATAAATATCACGGGTTGGCAGAACAAAGAGCGCTACTATAACCGGCAGGTTGGCAAGCCCCAGACGCAGGAAGGGCAGAGGCTTGGGTATGGCATACTCAACAGCGGCCAAAAACAGGCACAGAGCGGCAAGGAACGGAAGGAGCTTCTTGTCAGTTGTCTGTGTCACTGTGCCCTCCCACTATTGTAACTATTATCCGGTTGGGCAGGCATGCCAGAAAATCGCCATCTTTGCGCGCCTGTCCCATGTGTATGCATATCTTGTCCCGGCAGGGGCTATCCACAAATTCTATGCATCCGTCGTGTATCACCAGATGGGCTTTCTCAAGTTCTCCCATGAACTCAAGTTCCCTTGGCTGGTTAAGCGGATAGATGTACTCTGTATCCTTGACCCTGATGACTGCCATCGGAGTACCCTCGGAATTCCCCGACAGGGCAATGAGTGACATAGCTATCAGAATGACAGAGAGTGCGAGGAACAGGAAATCGGCAGGTTTAAAGGAGAACTTCATCAATAAAAGTATATCACAGCAAAGACAATAAAAAAAGTCCTCCCGAAGGAGGACCTCAATGCCGGACTTGCATCCGATTATTTTGTGGTAAGAGCCAATGTCTCCCGTGCGATTGCAAGCTCCTCGTTTGTAGGAATAAGCATAACCTTGACTTTGGAATCGTCTGCGGAGATAACTCTTTCCTCGCCACGAACATTGTTGCGCTCGTCATCGATCTTGACACCCAGATAACCCAGGTAATCGCAGATTCTCTTGCGGCAGTTCTTGTCGTTCTCGCCGACACCTGCGGTGAAGCAGATAGCGTCAACGCCGTTCATTGCAGCTGTGTATGCACCGATGTATTTTGCAATGCGGTAGTCGTATGCATCAAGACCGACCTGTGCACGCTTATTGCCCTCGGCAGCAGCCTTTCCTACATCGCGGAAGTCGGAAGATACACCGGACATTCCCAGGATACCGGACTTCTTGTTAAGGATGTTAAGCATCTGGTTGACATCGATTTTCTCGTGGTTGCAGATGAACTGAAGGATAGTGGGGTCAACATCGCCGGACCGGGTTCCCATGATAACGCCCTCAAGCGGAGCAAGACCCATGGATGTGTCCACGCACTTTCCGCCGATTGATGCAGAAACAGAAGCACCGTTTCCAAGGTGGCATACAATGACTTTTGCATCTTTTTTAAGATTTCCGAACTTGATAGCCTCGCGGCTTACGAACATATGGCTTGTTCCGTGGAATCCGTAGCGGCGTACTTTATATTTCTCATAGTACTCGTAAGGAATTGCATAGAGGTAAGCTTTCTCTTCCATTCCCATACCGAATGATGTATCAAATACAGCCACATTCTTCTTGCCAGGCATTGCAGCTTCGCAGGCCTCGATACCCATAAGGTTTGCAGGGTTGTGGAGAGGTCCCAGGTCGAAGCACTCGCGGATAACTTTCTTGACATCGTCGTTAACAATAATTGACTGTGTGTATGTGTTTCCACCGTGCAGGACTCTGTGTCCTACTGCTGTGATCTCGTCGGTTGACTTGATTACCCCGTACTTTGCGTCGGTCAGGGCTGCCATAACCAGCTCGATAGCCTCCTTGTGGGTAGGCATAGCCTTTTCTACTACATAATTGTCCTTTCCAGGTGCCTTGTGGGTGAGCATTGAGCCGTCGATTCCGATTCTCTCGCAGAGACCTTTTGCCAGTACATTCTCGTTCTCCATGTCGATAAGCTGATACTTAAGGGAGCTGGAGCCGCAGTTGATAACAAGAATTTTCATTATTCCTCCAAAAATAGCCATGTGGCATATTAAGTTTTCTGATTTTCTTCAATAATAACGATTTGGCGTTGGTTGTTCAAGACGGCTCCACAAATTGCAAAAACTATAGTCCCCACCTCCAGATAACACCTGGCGTGTCCCGGTACGCTCCTACAGACAGGCAAAGGGTATACAGGCCAGTAAGCGACTTTTTTCAAAAGTCATTCCGAATTTAGTTCGGAATCTGTCCCGTATACCCATTCCTGTTGCTGTAGTCCGTAATGTCCACGCCAGGTGTTTCTTGCAGCGGGTACTCTCGCAGGTGCCTTATGCTGGCTGGTTAGCGATATATGAGTTATTGCACTTTGTTTCGCAGTGGGTGGAGGGGCGCTCTCAGATAAGGCTTTTTATGAACTCGGGGGCAAGATCTAATCCGTTGCCCCAGACGATGGTGTCGGCATCAATTTTAAAATCCCTGAACTTTTCAAGGTCTTTTAATTCTCGTATTAAATCAAGGTGATCTGTAAATATTGTTTCCTTGAAATCTGCAATTCCAGAGGTTGAGTCGTCAAATATAACTTTTATCTTATAGTTGCCAACATATTCTGCTGATATTACACTTGGCAAAAGCATTCTCCTATACAAGAGGTTTTATCTTCTTGTATTTTTTATTCTCTTTTAAATAGTTCCAGAAACTAGGCGAAAGTTGGCCACAAAACCCCAGACAGAAGTATTGTAATAGGACACAGAAAAGCGGTCACCCCGATATTACGGACCGCAGCAACAGGCTTAGGCGGGACGGACAGACACTGGACAGATACTGAGACAAGTTCAGTATGAAGTAATTCAGTGTGACAATGCGATAGCAGTGTCGTGCGGAATATAGAGTAACTTAGAAATATTTTTTGTATACCGCTTCTAAAAGTTGAATATTGCAACATCTGGCTTTTATTTTAAGTTCATATTCAGAAAGGTCTGCATCTTTTTTCATCAATAACTCATGAATCTTTGATATGGTAAAAACGCATAAGACCCCCCTTGTAAGGAAAAGGGCGGTTTCCCGCCCTTTTTAGGTCCTCACTTTGTGGCAGAGGCTCGCCGCTTTTTTGGGTTTCCACTTATCGGTAGAAACTCACCGCCTTTTTAGGTTTCCAGTCAAGGTCGGAACTTACCTGCATATTAATATACAATGCTTTTGAGATACCGTCAATAAAAAAATTAGCACCGGTTGGCCACAGAACTTAAGCAAGTTAAGTATTCTAACGGCAGCAGAAGGCACCCCTGGCTTCCAACTGACAAAGAAACATGCCACATGCAGCTTCTTGTAGAAAAAACTTTCAGTCTATGGTATAACAACAACACATGATAGGATTTGGAACATTAATCAACAGTGCGGCTATTGTGGCTGGAGGAATGCTGGGCCATGTCACAGGGAGACTCTTCAAGCCTGAGCAGCAGGAATCTCTGAGCAAAACCTGCGGTATAAGTGTTTTATTCATAGCCATTGCCGGGGCTATGCAGGGTATGCTCTCAATAGATGGCAGTGCTCTGGTAAGCGGAAAATCGATGATGGTTGTCCTATGTCTGGCAATCGGCACAATTATCGGCGAACTGATTGGAATAGAAAAAGGTTTTGAGAAATTCGGTGCCTGGCTTAAGGAGAAATCTGGTAACAGTGGCGATAACCAGTTTATTCAGGCCTTTGTTGTGGCCTCCCTGACAGTGTGCATCGGGGCTATGGCTATTGTGGGGGCTATCCAGGACGGCATTCTGGGGGATTTCTCCACCTTGGCGGTGAAATCAGTTCTGGATTTCATCATCATAGCAATTATGACTTCCTCCATGGGAAAGGGGTGTGTATTCTCTGCTATCCCGGTTTTCCTGTTTGAGGGTGCTATTACGCTTCTTGCCAGCCTGATCTCACCTATAATGACCGATGTTGCAATATCATATCTGTCCCTCATCGGCTCCATACTCATATTCTGCGTGGGTGTAAATCTTGTGTGGAACACAAGGATACGGGTTGCCAACATGCTTCCGGCGGTAGTGCTGGCTGTGGTTGCTGCATACTTGCCATTCTGAAGCCTTGACATACATTCCTGCCCACCATAAAATTCAACCATGAGGCGTTTTTCTCTCGGTCTGCTGCTGTTAATACTCATTTCGCTCCTTGCAGGGTGTTCCTATTTCAAGGAAGACCAGCGCATTGTGCTGTTGACCGACAGGCCGGAGTTTGCCGCCTATGCCCAGGCTTTCAACAGCGCCCAGGAAGAATTTGTGGTGGAGGTGGTCTACAAGGCCTCTCCGGCTTCTGAGCTTAAGGGCAAAAAGAGCGGCCGGTGGGATGTGGCTATAGGGCCTTTCCTTAATACTGTATCACTTGCTGACACATTCATGCCGCTTGAGAGCCTGTTCTCGGACGGCACAGTAAGTAAGCCACGCTTTTATCAGAAAGCCCTTGAGATGGGGCTCCGTGATAATCATCAACTCCTTTTACCGTTCTCTTTCAATGTGCCAGCATTCATTTTCCAAAGTGGCAAAATCAAGCAGGAATTTGATTCAGCAGCCCTGACTGCCGATACTTTTGCAGCAATCTGCCAGGACTTTAACAAAGCAAAATCGCGCCATGCAAAAAGCGCTTTCTCGCCGCTGTGGAACCCGGAATCTCTGTTCTTCTTCTCTATCCTTTCTCCGGGGCTGTGCAGCCAGTTCGAATCGGGGTCCGAGATCCGTCAGCATGATCTGGAGAACGGACTTTATCAGATTCGTCAGATGATAGAAAACTTAAGCGGCGGTATAAAATCAGAAAGTTATTTCCGAATGAAATACCTGTACAAAAATCCTCTTGAGCTGATTGAGTCGGGTCATATCTTCTTCTGGTATGGCGATGTTGGGCGATTCTATTCCATGCCTGCCGAAAACCGCAGCAATTTTGCTTTCCGCTACTATCTGAACAGCGAGGGCCGAATTGCGGTATGCGAGGATATGCTCTGGCTGGGAATCCCTAAAAAAGGGGGAAACACCAAGGGATCAGTTGCTTTTATAAAATGGCTTATGAACTCAGATGTACAGCAGGATCTTATCCTTAAGGCACGCGAGATGGATATAAGGTCTTTTGGCCTTGCAGGCGGTTTTTCTGCCCTTAAGACAGTGAATACCGAGGTTCTTCCACAGCTGTATCCGTTTATATCAAGCTTTATTCCCGGCGAGGATATTCTGGCTTTCCCTGGAGCCTGCCCTGCCGACTGGTATGCCTTTAAAAGCGGTGCAGTAATCCCATACCTAGAGCAGGAGTGCAGTGCAGAGACAACAGAGCGCAAACTGTGGGAAGTGGCAGAAAGCTGGCGCCGTATGAATGCCGGCCAATAATCCCCTTTCCTTCTTGTTATTTATGTGATATAATAAATAAAAAATATTACGAAAGGATTTTATGATGAAGTCTGATAAACGTTACGGAATCGCAGTTCTGGGCTGTGGCACTGTAGGCGGCGGCACAGCTAAGATTCTGGTTGAAGATAATGAATACCTGAGAAAAAGGACAAACCTTCCTCTGTTCCTTAAATATATTGTAGATGTCAAGTTTGACCATGCCAAGGCTCTGGGACTGCCGGATGCCCTGTACGAAAAGGATCTGGACAAAGTCCTTAAGGATCCCGAAGTCGGAGTTGTAGTGGAGCTTATAGGCGGTACAACACTGGCCAAGGATTTTATTATAAAGGCACTGAACGCAGGCAAAAACGTTGTCACAGCCAACAAGGCGCTTTTGGCCCACTATGGCCGGGAACTTTTTGCAACAGCCCGCAAGAACGGCGTTGTAATAGGCTTTGAGGCCAGCTGCGGCGGCGGTATTCCTATTATCCGCGCCCTGTACGACGGACTTCTGGCAAACAGGAACGAGGCTCTGTTCGGCATTGTAAACGGCACCTGCAACTACATACTTACCCAGATGACCCAGAACGGAAAGACATATGCCGAGGCTTTGGCCGAGGCACAGCGCGACGGTCTGGCCGAGGCAAATCCTACCCTGGATGTATCGGGCCTTGATTCTGCACACAAGCTGGTTATATTAAGCTCGCTGGCTTTCGGCAAGTACGTCAGCCTTGAGTCCACTCCAGTCATCGGTATCGATACCCTTGAGCTTTCAGACGTCATGGCAGGTCAGGAGCTGGGTTACACCATCAAGCTTATAGCCATGGCCAAAAAGAACCAGGACGGACGTATCTCCACCATAGTATGCCCTGCATTCATTGCAAAAAAGCATCCGCTTGCCTGGGTTTCGGGCTCTTTCAATGCAATAAGCGTATACGGCCACGCAGTGGGGCACACCATGTACTATGGCCGCGGAGCAGGCAGCTCTCCGACAGCATCAGCTGTCACATCCGACATCATCTCCATCCTTTCCGGTGCAACCGAGAAGTTCTTCAATACCTATCCTATATGGCTGGACAACCTGCCAGAGGCCGACATGCTTCCTTACGGACTGTCGGAGGAGAAGTTCTATATCCGGTTCAATGTGCTGGATAAGCCTGGTGTTCTGGCCAAGGTAACCGCCATCTTTGCAAAGCACAACATAAGCATTGCAAGCGTGGTGCAGAAGAACGAGAACAAAGAGGAGCATGCAATTCCTATAGTCATCATTACACACTATGCCCTGGAAGGGGATATAGCCGATGCCCTTAAGGAGATAAGCTTCCTCGATGAACTCAGCGGCAATACAGTCTGTATCCGCATAATGGAAGAACATAAAGAGAATTTTTAACACAAGGTGGGTCATATGACAGTAACCCAACGTATAAAAGAAATCTGTTTCAAATATCCTGATCGTCCTGCCCTGCAGGTAAAGGATAGCAACGGGGTTTTCCAGCCCTATCTGTACAAAACTTTCTATAAGGATGTATCGGCAGTCGGAGCAGCTCTTGCCTCCGGCTTGGTCAGTCGTGGCGACCATATCGGAATAATCTCTGACAACCGCAAGGAATGGATTATAACCGACCTGGCCATACTGGGCATTGGCGCAGTTGATGTCCCCAGAGGCTCCGATTCCACCGAGGCAGAGATAGTTCATATCCTTTCCCACAGCGAGGCCAGAATGGTCTTTATGGAGACCTTCCGCAAGGCAAGCCTTCTTTTGGAAAGCAAAGATAAGCTACCGCTCCTTGAGTGCGTAGTCATATTCAATCCAATCACAGACGATGAGTTTGAAAAGCTTGCAGGCTATGGAGTAAAAGTTGTCCGCTTTGACGACATCCTGAAGAAAGGTCGGGAGATCCTTGCATCGGACCCCGAGGCTTTCGAGAGGGAACTGGCAAAAGGGCAGATTACAGACCTTGCAACCATAATATACACATCTGGTACAACCGGTATACCAAAAGGGGTAATGCTGAACCACGAGAGCTTCATCTTCCAGATAGACCGTATCCTTTACAAATATCTGCAAGTAAAGCCGGGGCACACACTGCTTTCCATGCTGCCTATATGGCATGCCTTTGAGCGTACAGTAGAATACATTGTCTTCTTTGTGGGAGCAAACGTTGCTTATTCCCAGCCTATCGGCGCAGTGCTCATGAACGACATCCAGAAGACACGGGCTCAGTGGCTCTCATCGGTTCCGCGGGTATGGGACGGAATACGCAGTGCAGTAATCAGGGCTATCAACAAATCGGGCAAGTTCAAGCGTGTAATGTTCTCTGTAGCGCTTGAGGTTGGAATCATGTACCAGAAATCCTTGTCGTGCCTTCTGGGAACCATGCCGCAGTATACCGAAAGCAAGAACATTCTGGATATAATAATCGGCCTTTTAGGATTGCCGCTTCTGTTCCCGCTCTATATTCTTAGCAACATATTTGTGTTCCGCAAGTTCAAGAAATTCTTGGGCGGCCATTTTGTGGCTGGTATCTCTGGCGGAGGAAGCCTTTCCAGTGCCACACGCCGTTTCTTCAAGGGAATGAGCATCAAGATTCTTGAGGGTTATGGCCTTACCGAGGCTGGCCCGATACTTTCTGTGTGCAAGCAGAAACGGCCGGTTTATGGCACAGTGGGACCTATCCTGCCCGATGTCCAGTTCAAAATTATGGGTCCTGACAACAAAGAGATAACATCCCCAGGAACCAAGGGAATCCTGTGGGTAAAGAGCCCCCAGATAATGCAGGGCTACTACAAGCAGGAAGAGGCTACATCCAAGGTTCTTAAGGATGGCTGGCTCGATACAGGCGACATAGTGGTTTCCACCCTGCATCACGAGATAAGGATTGTGGGGCGTGCAAAGGAGACTATTGTACTCCGGGGCGGCGAGAATATAGAGCCGGTACCTATAGAGAACGCCTGTATGCAGTCTGAGTTTGTAGACCAGATTGTGGTGCTGGGGCAGGACCAGAAGTTCATTGCAGCCCTTATAGTCCCGGACTTCAAGAATATCGAGGAAAAATCAAAGGAGATGGGAATCTCGTACATGGATATGGAAGACCTTCTTGCAAACCCGCAGGTCTACAGCATGGTCTATTCCAACATCAACGATATAGTAAGCACCAAGAACGGATTCAAGAACTACGAGAAGATTTTCAGGATTTACCTTTTGTCAAAGCCTTTTACTGTGGGCGATGAGCTTACAAACTCGCTCAAGGTTAAGCGCGACGTGGTGAACCGCAAGTACAAGTCCCAGATTGCAAAGCTCTTTAAATGATGATCGATGCTGTCCTTCTGTCATATTCTGTTTTCATGGTGATTATCCATCTGGTGATAATTACCGGGATAGTGCGTGCCTGTGCTGTCTCCAAGAAACAGCGTCTGGCAGCGCAGAAAGAAAAGTTCAAAGTTTCCATTATAGTTCCTGCAAAGGATGAGGCCGATAACCTGCCTGCGCTGTTTGAAAGCCTTGAGAATGTTATGACACCCGGTGTGCAGGTTATTCTGGCCGATGACCGGTCGACCGATAAGACCAGGCTTCTTATGGAGGATTTTGCCATAAGGCACAAGAATGTCAAGGTGATTGCCAACACCGAGCTGCCTAAACAGGGAATGAATCCCAAGCACAGCATGCTGGCCACAGCATCTAAGTATGCAGAGGGAGATATTCTTATGTTTACCGATGCCGACTGCACAGTGCCGCCAGGCTGGGTGGACGAGGTGTGCCGCTACTTCCAGAACCCCAAGGTTGGCCTTGTGTTCTCGGCAGTGGTCACTGCCCCGGGAACCAGTTTACGGGAGCGGTATCAGACACAGGATCACCTGATGCGCTTTTACTACACAGTGGGGGCAGTGGGGCTGGGGAGCCCGGCCGGAGGCTACGGCAACAACCTGGCAATCCGGCGCACTGCACTTTTAGATGTGGGTGGTTTTGAGTCCATAGGGTTCTCTCTTACCGAAGACGCCCAGCTTATAGCAGCAGTGCGCCGCACAGGCCGATGGACTGTGGCTGTGTGCCCGTTCCAGCCTGTGCTGGTTTATGCCCAGCCCCAGAAAAGGCTTTTGGATGCGGCTGCGCAGGAAGTGCGCTGGAGCGCCGGTGCCATATTCGGCGGCGACTTTATGACAGCCCTGATGTATTCGTTTATGCTTCTGTTCACGCTGGTGGGGGCAGTCTCTTTCCTGGCTATTCCATTCCACCCGCAGGCTGTGCTATACTATCTGGCGCCGGTGCTCTCTATGGTTCTTATGGCTCTGGCTGGAAACCGGTATCTTAAGATGGACAAAGGTTTTGTCCTGTGGATTGTTCCCTGTGCTCTTTTAGGGACACTGTTCTATGGCTTCACTTTCCTGACAGCGTTTTTGATTCCGTCTGTCAGCTGGAAAGGGGTCAAGATAAAAAAGTAAGGAGTGAATTGTGGTCTGGCTTAAGTTTTCTGTCACAGCACTTGTGGTGGTTCTTTTCTGTATATCACTTTCAAAATATGCCGACCAGCTGGCTGCCGCAAAGCGCATAGGAAAAGGCTTTGTAGGCTTTGTCCTACTGGGGTTCATCACCTCGATTCCTGAGCTTATATCTACAGTCTCAAGCACAGTATATCTGAACAATCCTATACTTGGTACAGCAAATATCATAGGTAGCAACAACGCCAACATGTTCATCCTATACCTTTCGTTCATCATGGCAGATAGCCTCCGTAAACCCAGTGGCAAGGTGGATGTCGAAAGCTGCACATCATTGGGCTACTGCTCCATCGTGACAGCTGTATTTATTCTGGGCCTTTTCTTCTCGGGAAATCCGTTCTACGGCAGGTCGATTTTCGTTTATCTGATATTTATAATCTTTATCCTCAGCGTAATTGCACTCTACAAGGCTAATCCCAATGTGGAGGACGACACACCGGTGGAAGCGCTCGGCTTCTTATTCTACATAAAGCTTATTTTCTTTGCATCTGGTCTGGTTGTATCAAGTTTCTATCTTTCTGTGGTTGTGGATGAGATTGGAACTACAACTTCTATCGGCAGCGCAATGGCAGGTGCTATCTTCCTGGCCTGGGCTACATCGCTCCCTGAGCTGGTGGTGACAATAAGTTCTGTAATCCGTGGTTCTGTCGAGATGGGAATCGGAAATATACTGGGTAGCAATATCTTCAATATGTTTGTTCTGGCACTCTCCGAGACTGTATCCTGCAGCCAGCTCTCTGTGTTCGAGAAGAACGACGGCATCATGACATTCGGCGTGTTCCAGTGCGTGCTTCTGGGAATTCTTCTGATACTGCTCATGCAGGATAAGCTGCGCCGTGTGGGCAAAGTTGCGGTTATGCCGCTGTTCGCTATGGTGCTGTATCTGGTCGGTGTGAGCCTGCTGTAGGGCTTATTTATGGTAGTGGGTTCCACATTGAATTATCTCAATATGCTTTTTGTCATCAGTTTTAACAATACGGTAGACAATGCGGTTGAAATCATCGATCCTTCGGCTCCAATATCCGGAGAACTCTCCTTTTAAAGGTTCA
>JAFSOR010000009.1 GCA_017446885.1 Spirochaetia bacterium
AGAAAACGGTAGGCTTGTCATGCCTGTGACCGTTCGTCTAAATCATGCAATCGCTGATGGCTATCTGGTTGCAAACGTATTTCGTCTCTTGGAACAAGAAATCAAGTCTTTCATGAAGCTCTAATCGCTAAATTCAAATTTGCACAAATAACCTCTATCCCAAAATGAGATAGAGGTTTAAATCATTAATCTGAAAGTCTACAGAAGAAGATCTTGGAGCTATCCAGGATCTTTTTTGATGATGAACTTAAAAAAGAGACTCGTGAGAGCCTCTTAATCATGTACTGTTTCAAGTTCAGCTAAATACTCTTTATATCGCTTTAGCTGATATGCGTCGTCCCTATCTTCCCGACCTTCTTCACTTTGACGACCTGCTGATTTCGGAAGGTCGTAAAACAATACCTAAACTTTTCAAGTACTCTTCATACTCGTAAGGAATGCCGATATCGTATTTTTTTAAATAGTAAAGGAAATCTGTTGGAAAAAGAAAATCCCCATCACGGTAGAAGCCTGCATCTTTTATTATTGCTCCATTGAAAATATCGTGATTGAGCATCGGGGCAAGAACAAAAAATGGGAGCTCCTCTATATGCTTGATTATAACTTGCTTGTCAATCGAGTTGTGGAACTTTTTGTAGTCATCAAATGTATCATCGTATTGGTCATTATCAGACAATGCAGAGCCCTTGAATAATCCAAAAAGAAGAGAGCGATCTGTACCGAATAAATTTTTAACTTCTTTCATTGCTTTTGTTTTGGATTAAAAATAAACCACTTCCCTTGGCCATATTTGCCAATATACATTGTTCCGTTTGCTCTTACCCACAATATATCATTTGGAGTCTTAACCTCACAATTTAATGTATTGGCAAGGTTCTGAGCAAAACAATTTTCACCCTTTCCTGTAGAACATGATAACAGTCTTACGCCATTTTGTCTATCAAAATCTGGCTTTGACGACCTGCTGATTTCGGAAGGTCGTAAAACTGAAAAAGGAACAAGAAACCCAATGATTAAAGAAAAGAAAATGATTGAACGGGTTAAGGGGTTATGGTATGATTATAATAACAAGTGATTAGTTTACGAGGGAAAACGGGGCTTACAAGCTCAAATTACGGTTCAAATCCGTAACACTTGTTTTAGCCCTATCTTTTTTGGTAGGGCTTTTCTTTGACGACCTGCTGATTTCGGAAGGTCGTAAAACTATATCTACCGAATTGAACAGCCTGTTGATTTTTTATTATTTGAATTGTATATTATAGTTGATGTGATATGAAAGTAACAGAAACTAAAGGTTCCCAGAAAGACAGGCAGGCTCTTTTTTCAATGGCTGGAACAATTGCTGTCCGACAAGCCGAAAACATGGGATTGCCAATAACCTGTACAGAAGGAACCCAAATTATCAAGAGATATCCTGATGGTCACAAAGAAGTGCTGGGAATTGTGCCACCAGATATTCCTGTTACATCAAAGACCATCAAAATATCAGTAGAATGATTACAAAACGTCTTAGAATATTTGCAGGTCCTAATGGAGCGGGGAAATCATCGTTGTATTCCTATTTGCTCTTGCAGAACTATTTCCATCAATATTTCTACATAAATGCAGATGAAATTGCACAGACCATTATATCTGGCTACAGTGTTCAGAATTGGCCAATAGAAATATCCAGAAAGGAATTCTTTACTTTTCTTATGAAAAGTTCTTTTATACATTATATAGATGCAGAAAATATAAAGAAATACTTGATTATTGAAGACAACACTTTTATATGGACTGGAGATAAAGAGAACTTGACATACATCTGTGCTGCAATTGCCGATTATTTGCGACAGAAAATGCTGAAAGCTGATTCTTCTTTTGCTTGCGAAACAGTATTCTCCCATCCATCAAAATTACAATTTTTAAGGGAGGCAAGGAAAAAAGGATTCAAAATTTATCTATACTATGTTTCAACAAAAAATCCAGAAATAAATATCGAACGAGTGGAGAACCGTATTCAGAGCGGAGGACATTCAGTTCCAGAAGAAAAGATAAAAAGCAGATATGTCAAGACAATGAATAATCTATTTGATGCAGTTGTTTTGTCAGATAAAGCATTCTTGTTCGATAATTCAGAATCAGATGAAAATCTATCCTATTTACACTTTGCCACTTACGAAAAGGCAAAACAAAGAATATCACTAACCAAAACCACATATCCAGGCTGGTTTAAAGAATATTTCTTAGATAAAATTACTAAAAAATAATCCCTTCCTATTCCGGCTTTGACGACCTGTTGATTTTGGAAGGTCGTAAAAAAAACAAAACCAAACTTTGCTATTGTTTTTTTTAATAAGTAAATATAGAATTATGACATAAACAGCACATATTCTAAGTGCTTGAAAAGGAGTAAAAATATGGGAAAATTTGTCATTAAGACATCAGATGCTGGTTGCAGATTTAATTTGGTTGCCGGAAATGGTCAGGTAATTGGTACTTCTCAAACTTATAAGTCAATGGATGCTTGTAAGAATGGAATTGAAAGTGTCAAGACTAATGCTGCAGTAGCTGGAATTGAGGATCAGACAAAAGAAGGATTCACAGAATTAAAAAATCCAAAATTTGAAATATATAAGGATAAAAGTGGCGAATTCAGATTCAGATTGACAGCTAAAAATGGCCAGAACATTTTAGCTTCTGAGGGATATACTCAATTAGCTGGCTGCATGAATGGAATTGAATCTGTAAAGACAAATTCTGCTGATGCTGAAATAGTTGAAAAATAAATAATAAAACAATATGTGCTCTGGCTATAAGAAGAATTCTGCATTATTCTTGCTCTTAACGGTCATTATTGCTCTTTCTCTATCTTCATGTAAGAATATCGTTAAGACAGTCAGGACAAAATCAGATATCAATCTGGCCATCGCATGGACAAACACACCTCACTCTGTCTCTTATGAGAGTACAATTATAGCTGCAAAAGAGACAGGGGCCAACGTAATACTTTTGGACATGGTTGAATCCTATGATCTTTCTTATAAAGATGGCTCTTTGACTTCTGGAAAGGACCAGCGGGGAATGCTGACCAGCGAAGCTGCAAAACTGGTCAAATGCAACAAGGCGTTGAACTCCAATGCGGCCGATGTCATGAAAGGCATCGACTGCGTCATTATCCCCGGTGGCTGGGATATTTCGCCGACTCTGTATTACGAAGAAGAAGGCTGGCATGGAATTGAGGGTGATGGAGATTATTGCGCAGAAAGGGATGTATCGGATTATCTCCTTATTTCCTATTGCCTTGAAAAGAACATTCCTATCTACTGCATCTGCAGGGGAATGCAGATGCTTGCCGTGGTCTCTGGAGCAAAGATGGTTCAGGACATAGGCCGCTACTACGGGCAGAAAGGGCTGGACTACGACAATACCCACCGCGACAAAAACAAGAAAATTTTCGCATCCCATGATGTAGAAGTAATATCAAAAGACTCACTTTTATATAAAACAACCGGCAGGACACTCCTGGAAAAATGTCCCTCCTGGCACCATCAGATGGTGGAATCTGTCTCTGGCACCAGATTGACAGTTACCGCTGTTGCCGGGTCCGACAGCCTGCCTTTAATCGAGGCAATAGAGCGGAAAGACCAATCCTTCTGCTTAGGCGTGCAGTATCATCCCGAAATCTCGGTACGCAAAGTCAAAGAAAACTCAGAAGATGCAAATCTATATATGGATTCAGATCTGGCTATGACCGGGTTCAATGCCTTGGTGGATTATTCGCTTAATAACTTGGCAGAAAAGAAGAAAAATCAGTATGTTCTTTCTGAATACTGGACAGAAGGCTCTGTAGCATCCGAAAGCCTGAATAACTATATTCTGGCAGTTACAGATAAAAATTCACCCGACTTTATCCCTGTCGAGTCCCGCATTGCAGTATTTGACCTTGATGGAACTCTGATGTGCGAGACTTATCCATTCTGCTTTGAATATATGCTTTTTGCCGATTATGCACTGAACAGCGGGAGCGGTACAATTACAGAAGAGGTCAGGGCTGTGGCACAGGAGATCATAGATGCCGCAGGAGGAAAGAAGCCGGATGGCATGAGCTCTCGTCAGGCCGCTGCTGGAGCCATTGCCTATAAAGGAATGACAATGGACAAGCTGGCCGGGATGGTGGATCGTTTCAAGGACTCGGAAGCCTGGGGATTCTCTGGAATGAAGCGCGGCCAGGCATTCTATAAACCGATGGTTGAACTTTTCGAAAAACTTAAGCAGAATGATTTTGCCATTTACATTGTGACAGCAACAGAGCGGAATATTGTCCGGGCAGCGATTGCTGGGACACTTGATATTCCAGCTTCCCATGTCATAGGCACAGAGTATGGGTATACACTGACAGGACAGGGGGATACACCAGATACCGATTATACATTCCAGAGTTCAGATCAGGTTGTCTTTGATGGCAGCTACCATGGAGAGAATGCCAAGACCAGCAAGGTGGATGCCATTGTCAGGGAAATAGGGCAGCAGCCGGTACTGGCATTTGGCAATTCCTCAGGCGATTTGGCTATGGAGATCTACACAATATCAGGAAACCGGTGGAAAAGTGCTGCATACATGGTGATTGCAGATGACGAGGAGCGCGAATACGGCGATGCATCTGATGCAGAAAAAAAGAAAAAGACCTATTCTGAGCTTGGAATCGGCATCATCTCCATGCGCTCTGATTTTAAGACTATTTACGGTGACGATGTACATAAAGTAGTTAAGTGACAAATAAAGGAGGCTGTTATGCCAATTGACAAGACAAAAATAACACAGGATATGCTTGATAAAGCAATGAAATGCCGGACTGCCGAAGAGCTTATGACACTTTGTAAGATTGAGGGCTTCGATATTACCAAAGACGAAGCAGAGTCATACATGGCAGAACTTGAGGATATTGAACTTGACGAGAAAGCTCTTGACAAAGTTGCTGGTGGTTATTGCTATGGTGACGGTGTTGATACAGACACAGTGGGGAGACCATGAAAAAAGATTGAGGTAACTATGCTGACCTGGAATGTTACATACCACTGCAGAAGTGGACAGAGAGAAGCTTTCTACCAGGCTCTCTGCCAGCTGGGAATCAGAGATAACTCCATGGCAGAGGAAGGCAACCTGGGCTACAATTACTTTTTTGCGGCCGAGGTGCCGGATGACCTTCTGCTGGTGGAGAGCTGGACAAAACCGGAGCTGCAGCAGGCACACTGCCAGACCGAAATCTTTGCCCGGCTTCAGGAGCTCAAAGCCCAGTACTGTACCGGGGTGGAGATAGCCAAGTTCAATCTCTGAGCAGCCTGCTGTTGATCTTAATTCTTTGCAGCTGTTCTATAGATTGCAATAATCAGTGCGATAAAGAGGGCGATAGAACCAATCCATCCTGCAGAGAAATAAGCGGAGATGTCAATCTTGTCTGTGATGTCCAGAACTGAGAAGACAGCAAGGATTACCCCTATTAAGCCTTCACCGGCAATAAGACCAGAGCAGAATAGGATACCCTGGCTTGATTCATTGTCCGCATTTTTGTTCTTTTTATCAACAGCAAGCCTGATAAGACCGCCGACTATGATGGCGGCAGAAACCTCAAACGGCAGGTAAATCCCCATAGCTGTGGCAAGGGCAGATGCCCCTAAAAGCCTGATTGCGACTGAAATGGATGCTCCTATGAAGATAAGTGCCCAAGGAAGATTTCCTTCCATGACACCTTCTATAACCAATTTCATCATTGTAGCCTGTGGTGCAGAAAGATTTTCTGAGCCAAAACCATAAGCTTTGTCCAGGAGGATCATGACCCAGCCTATCACAAGGGCTGCGGCAGTGATTCCTAATATTTCTCCAATCTGCTGTTTCCTGGGTGTGGCACCAAGGATATAACCTGTCTTCAAATCCTGAGATGTATCGGCTGCCATGGCTGCCGCGATACAGATGATTGTTCCTATTGCAATTGCACTCTGCATTCCATGTAATCCGACATCCCCCGCAAGTTTGAGCAATAATGTTGCAACAAGAAGTGTGGCAATTGTCATGCCGGATATCGGGTTGTTGGAGACCCCTATAAGGCCGACCATACGCGAAGAGACTGCACTGAAGAAGAAACCGAATATCACGATCAGGATGGCACCGATCAATGTGACAGGAATTGCTGGTATGAACCATATTCCCAAGATAATGACAATGAGTGCTCCTATGACAATACGCATGTCAATATCCAAAGCTGTGCGCTCGCTGCTTGATGCCCCTGCCGATCCTATACCTTTCATAGCCTCAACAAAAGTCTTACCGATAAGTGGTAGAGTTCTGATCAGGCTGATGATACCTGCAGTCGCCACTGCACCAGCACCGATGTAGCGGATGTGGCTGGACCAGATTCCGCTGGCTCCACCTGCTGCATAGATTTCTGCGACTGTATCGTCACCAAAGAATGCAAAAGATGGGATAAGCACTAACCAGCCGATGATGCCTCCTGCAAATATCTCGGCAGCAATCTTGGGACCACAGATGTAACCGACAGAGATGAGAGCTGGATAAATCTGTGCAGAAAGCTCTGTCTTGAATGATTCGATTTTTAAGGTAATTGTACCGGGGACAACCTTGAAACCATCGGTGATAAATTTTACGACAGCCGCAATTCCCATGCCGGAGAATATAGCCTTTGCCGATGATCCACCTTTCTCGCCGGATAAAAGAACTTCGGCACAGGCAGTTCCCTCAGGATAGGGAAGAATACCATGCTCCTTTACGATAAGAGCATTCCTGAGCGGTACCATGAAAAATACACCAAGCAATCCACCTAAAAATGCTATAACCGTAATAGACAGAAGTGTCGGGAATCCCATGACACCTTCCCGGGCCCAGAGAAATAATGCAGGCATTGTAAAAATTGCACCTGCGGCAAGGGACTCACCGGCTGAACCGATTGTCTGTACCATATTATTCTCAAGGATGGAATCCCTTTTCATGATAATGCGGATGATTGTCATAGAAATAACGGCTGCCGGGATTGAGGCAGATACTGTCATACCCACTCTTAATCCAAGGTATGCGTTGGCAGCACCGAAAATTATTGCAAGAAGAAGACCCAATATAATAGAAGTTAAAGTCATCTCCGAAATAACTTTGCCAGCAGGTATGTAAGGTTTGAAGTCTTTATTCATGATTATATTTGCTCTATTTTTTTTGATAAATTTTCACTATTATAGAAAAACATTATAAGCATGTCAAATTATGGTAGGACGATACCAGCATGCATTGATACATTTTATTTCCTTGTTTTATATTCGATTTTAATATAGAATAAGATATAGAATAAGACTGAAATCAGGAGGTTGCTATGGCTAGAGTTATATGTTCTTGGGATTTAATCACATCATTCGTTATCGATGCATTCAAAGGTTATGGCGTGCCGGAGGAGGATGCCAGAATCTGTGCCGATGTACTTCTGGAATCGGACCGCCGCGGTATAGAAAGCCATGGCTGCAACCGTTTCAAACCTATTTATCTTGACCGGATCAAGGCTGGAATCCAGAATCCTGTGACAAATTTCGAGGTTATAAAGGAGACCGAGACCACAGCTGTCATCGACGGCCACGACGGCATGGGGCAGGTTATCGGATACAAAGCCATGCAGATGGCTATAGACAAGGCCAAGAAGTATGGCATGGGAATGACTGTTGTGCGCAACTCCTGCCACTATGGAATAGCTGGCTACTATGCAACCCAGGCTACAAAGCAGGGGTGCATCGGCATTACAGGCACCAATGCACGGCCATCGGTGGCTCCCACCTTCGGCGTTGATGGAATGTTCGGCACCAATCCTCTGACCATAGGAGTTCCTACCGACGAGGATTTCGACTTTATCTTGGACTGTGCCACATCAATAACACAGAATGGAAAGCTTGAATACTATATACGCACCGGAGAGCCAATACACCAGGGTACTGTAGTTACCAAAGATGGACAGGAATACTCAGGCGATGCCGACACAGCCCTTAAGATGATACGCAAGGGCGATGCCGCACTTCTGCCTCTGGGCGGAGCAGGGGAGGCTCTGGGAGGTTACAAGGGCTATGGCTATGCCATGTTCGTGGAGCTTCTTTCTGCCATACTGCAGGATGGAGCATACGGCGAGATGCTGGTAGGAAAGGATCCTGTAGGCAAGCCTGGACCGTACCATCTGGGACATTTCTTCATGGCTATAGATACAGGTCATTTCCTGGGAGAGGAACTGGCACGGAAGAAGGCTGGCGAGATTATCCGCAAAGTACGCAATTCCACCAAGGCACCGGGGGCTGAGCACATCTTTACTGCAGGAGAGAAGGAGTGGAGAATCTGGCAGGAGAGAAAAGATGTGGGTGTACCTGTCACCGAGCCTGTTCAGAAGGAGCTTTCTGCCATCCGTGATGAGCTTAAGCTGTCACAGTATGTGTTCCCCTGGGAGAAGTAGCCTTACTTCCCGAATATATTCTGCAGATCTTCTCTTATAGAACTCCGCTTTGACTTAAGTGGGAACAGGAAACTGCGTTTTTCTTTAAGTTCCTCCCGGCGTTTACGCATCTGATCCTTAAGGTTCTCGTACTTGATAAGCATCTGCTTCTCCTGTGCAAACTCCCTTATTCTGGTGGATATCTTGAATGTGTAGCAGGCATCCATGGTAAAGACTCCATAGAAGAATCCGATGACAAAGCTGAAAGTCAGGTGTCCTGTGAACCAGTAGAGCCATTCCAGTATCCTCGGATGGATAAGAAAATAGTAGATAGCACTGAGAATATACCAGTAGAATGTGTACTGGGCACAGATTATTCCCTGTATATTGAATCTGTTTCTGCTGTAGTCCCACAGCTTGATATTCATCCCTTTTATAAAGATAAGACCGGCAATATATTCCATGAGTGTGATGCACAGTGCCATGATTATGAACAGGATAGTCTCCTGAAGCCACTTTTGCTGTACACAGGTCACCTTTATAAAGGAAAGGGAGAACAGAGTACATAGGCTTAAGCCGTACAGCGGCAGATAAGGACCGTTCAGAAAGCCCGGGTTTATCCATTTCCGCTCCGGGTTGTTCTTGGAGAAGAACCGCCGCCAGAACACCTCAATGCCCCATCCTATAAGGCTCCCTACAAAGAAAAGGAACGCAAGTACAAGAAACACACTCATAGTCTGATGATAGTTGCGTTCATTCTCCCTGTCAATATAACAAAATTTTCATCTATTTTTCATTAACTGTTTATCCTCTTTGTCGGTTTTATGTGTGTAAATTAATTCAAAAGAGGTATAAAGATGGAAAACAACAAACTTCTGTATGCAATTTTTACAATCGGCATAGTGATTCTGGTTCTGCTTGTAGTGCAGATGTTCATTATGATTCCTGCAGTTATGCACGGTGGATACAACAGGTGTCCGCAGCCAGTCATGAGTTCTGCGCCGGCAATGCCACCTGCCCCTGCATTCGGTTGTCACCACTGGTGCCATCCGCACAAGCACATGATGCCTCCTAAACCAGGCTTCTTCAAGGACCAGCCTAAACCAGGTGTCCAGCCTAAGGCTCCCGCAGAGCCACAGAAACCTGCAACACCTGCACCGCAGACTAAATAAGTTGTGCCACACTGAGCCACGTCACACTGAACTACGTCACACTGAACTTGTTTCAGTGTGACATCCTTGTCGCCCCTTGGGCTTCTGCCTCGGTTTTCTTGATAAGCTCGGCAAAGCCCTTTAAGGCGGCGAAGGGGATGAATATCTTTGCCCGCTCCTCAAGCCTCATCCTGAGCCGGCCTGGCGCCCCTTTCCAGTTGTATTCTACAATCTTTTCGTAACATTCTCTCATGCTCTGTGTCCTCCTATCTGATTATTCCGTTCCCGGATGGTGGCCCCTTCTATATAATCGTCTGCCTTGAGTATGGCATTCTTGCCGAACCTGTCCTGTATACTCAGCATAGCGTTCTGCAGCGATCTTTCCTTTCTCTGGGCAGCTGTATCGGTAAACAGGTCGGTCTGCTCCTCCTTCTGGTGCACCACTGTGTCGGCTGTGACATGCAATCGCCGTATCAGCAGCTCGGGGTCTGCAATCTGGTCAAATATATCCAGTATTCCCTGTGTTATCCTGCGTAGTGATGCAGTGTGGCTTCCCAGGTGCACCAGGCCGTGGTCGGCTCGCGGAACCGGCGTGCTTGTCTTGTCGTACATGATATAGAGCGAAAACTGCTCAGACGCAAGCTCCTTGGCAACCAGGTCCTGGGCCAGAGATTCGGCCATCTCGCGCACCACCAGCCGTGCCTTGTCGTGTGGATAGGGATGATGCAGCACCTGGCCCGAGCACAGGCTTTTCGATGTACTCCTGTAGCTTTTTATGTGGGATATGGTGCAGCTCTCAAGCCCCCAGGCATGGTCTATAAGAATCTCGGCATCTATGCCGAAAAGCCTGTAGAATAGCGCCGAATCGTGCAGCGAGTGCAGGGCAATGTCGCCCATGGTGTGCATGCCGTACCGGGCAAGGCGTGCTGCTGTGCCTGCTCCTATGCGCCAGAAGTCGGTTATCGGCTGGTGGTCCCACAACCTCTTCCGGTAGCTTTCTACTGTAAGCTCTGCTATGCGCACACCGTACTGGTCCGGGGGCGAATGCTTGGCCACTATGTCCATGGCAACCTTGCACAGGAAGAGGTTGGGGGCAATGCCTGCAGTGGCTGTTATCCCGGTCTCGGACAGCACGCTCTTTATGACAGTGCACAAAAGGGATTTGGCATCGGTTTTATACAGCCCCAGGTATGGTGTCGCATCTATGAACACCTCGTCTATGCTGTAGACATGGATGTCGTCGGGGCTAAAGTATTTAAGGTATACGCCATAGATGCGGGCCGAGTACTCAAGGTACAGGGCCATACGGGGCACTGCAGTTATGTACTCAAGTTTGGTGCCTGTGCGGGCCTCGACCTCGCGGGCCTTCTGGACCACCTCAAAAAGCCTGCACCTCCCTTTAATCCCGTATGCCTTGAGAGATGGACTTACCGCCAGGCAGATAGTCTTCTCGGTCCGGGACAGGTCGGCCACCACCAGGTTGGCCTTAAGGGGGTCAAGCCCGCGCTCCACGCATTCAACCGATGCATAGAAAGATTTGAGGTCTATGGCAAAGTATACACGTTCCATGGCTCAAGGATAGAGCACATGGTGTGTCATACAGTGATACACTGGTTATTTTTCGTCAAAGATACCGGCGTTCCGTCTGTGCTCCACTATGCGGAAGTACAGATAGCGCATCAGCAGGGTAGAGGGAAACCAGCACAGGGCCAAAAGCACCGTGAATATAAAGCCCTTGACCAGGATACGCATGTTTATGACAAACGATACATCGTACCCTTTGTTGAAAAGATAGAAGTAGAAGGGCTGCAGTATATGTTCCTGGCTCCAGGCCATCACCGGCGGGTATATGAAGTAGAACACACCCAGCGGCAGGACCATAAGGGCCAATGCCCAGCGGAAATAGTGTCTGAAGTTCCTGTCCTTGAAATCTATCAATATAATTAAGACTTGATATGCTGGATCAGATTGATTGCAAAGCCGGAAGCCGAAATCATTATGGCAGACCTGCTGGTTTTGGTGCTGGCAGTGCTGTCCCCATAGAAGTTCTTGAAACCGTGGGAAACAAGAAGCTTATATGCTTCGTCAAAGTTATCCACGTTCATCCGTATAGCCACCAGGTCTTTTTCAGAGGGCATGGCATCGGGCTGGGAGATATCCAGATGGAAACCGTTTGAATCCTTAAGCCGTATGCCTGTTACATCCATTTCGCCTATTCCTTCCTGCTTATGGCTTTTTTCAAAGCCCAGCTCACCGAAAAGCTTTACCAGGGCATCTGCATCTTTAGTTATTATCTGAGGGTTGAAAGATGTTATTTTCATGTCAATCACTCCATACTGAAACTATCATATAGAAATACTTTTCTGTCAACGCCTGCTTTCTTTTTCCTTGACAAATCGACTGGGGGGTAGAGTAAATTATAAATCTAACCGAAAAGGATATCTTATGAAAATCAAAAAATTCATTATTATTCTCCTGGCTCTGTGCCTTGTATTATCTATGGCCGGCTGTGGCGGTTCCGGCGGCAGCGACGATAATGGCGGTGGCAACGGTGGAGGTGGTAGAGATGATCCTGTATCATCCGGACCGCTTTGCTTTACTGCAAACGCAGCATCAACTATCCAGATTTATACTACAACTGGTGCAAATCCTTCTTTGGAATACTCCACTGACGGTTCCACATGGCAGGCTTTCGAAATAAATCATGATTATAACCTTGCCAGCGGAAGTAAATTTTATCTGCGTGGGATCCAGCCGATTTCTCCGAAAGTCCATGGGGTGTCGGTGTGGCTGCAACAGGAACATTCAAGTGCCCATCTGCTCTCCCTGCAACTTATGATACTGACCATATTCCTGCTGGCTGGACAAAAACTGATTTATAAGATTATTTTAAGCAATCTTCGGGCTGCCGACTTAAACCGGCAGCCTTTTTTTTTCGCTCTGGTTCCCTCTTCCAGAGCCTGGGTTAGGGCCAGCTTGAGGAATTCAGGATTCATCCTGTGTCTGAACACTGCGGTACCTCCCGTCTTTGCTGAAATATGTTCCCCAGTCTTTCCAGCTGACATAATCTATATTATTTATGGTAGCGCTTATATCTCCAAGATAGAGGATACCTCCTTTTGTCTGCTCTTGCCTAAGGCTCAAATATTTTCTTAGGTTGGCTGACATGGTGGCTTCTGTTTCCGATGAACTTTTTATTTCCAAAGCAAAAGTTTTTTTCCAGTCTGCTATGATATCTACCTCAAAGCCCTTTTGGTTACGAAAGAAAGTTAGATTAGCTTTTTTAGCAAGATTGGCTCTGCTTTTTAGCAATTCTGATACTGCAAATGTCTCTACAACAGCCCCTTTCAGCCGGTCAAGGAGAAGGTCTTTTTTTGATTCCATCCGTAAAAGATGACACAGCAGCCCTGTATCTACAAAATATAATTTAGGAGTTTTTACTAAAGTGTGCCCCAGGTTGTTTGTATCTGGTTCTAAAAAATGAATTATATAGGACTGCTCCAGAATTGAAAGCCAATTCTTGACGGTTGGTGCCGATATCCCCACTTTTTTAGCAATACTGTCCATAGAGAGCATCTGTCCGCTGTATACTGCACAGACTTGAATAAACTTCCTGAATGTTGACATATTTGATTCATTTATCTTCCCTTTGACATCCCGGGAAAGGTATGTATCAATATAGGCTTCAAACCAATCCTCTGGGATAAAGTGTTTGTTCTTGTCATACAACGGTGGATATTGTCCTTTGAGAATGAATTCATATGGGTCATCAGGCACCAGGCCTACGTCTTGGAGTTCTTGTGTTGCAAAGGGTAGCAATGTCAGGAATACGGCTCTGCCAGAGAGGCTGTCGGACATATTCTTCTTTAACCGGAATTGGCTTGATCCTGTAAGAATATATTTGCCAGGTTTTGATTGCTCTTTATCAACAACAAGTTTTATTGCATCAAAAATTTCAGGAACTTTTTGGGCTTCATCAATAATCAAGCCGTCTGGGAATGCCCGAAGAAAATCAGATGGATTTGAAGTGGCAATTTCCCGAATATTCTTGTCATCGAATGAGACATATTGTTTGTCAGGGAATGCTTTTTTTGTAAGCGTGGTTTTCCCGCTCTGCCTTGGCCCTGTTATGCCGACTACAGGAAATTGTCCGGCTAATCGTAATAATGCCTTATTTGCAATACGGTCAATCATATCTAAAATATAACATGGTTAAAATCAAAAGTCTATAGTGGTAAAAATATAAAGTTTTATTTGGTGAAAATATAAAGTCTTATACCCCGGCTTGCAGTACCCGCTTCGGCCAGCCAACAAAAACCTAGACATAATATAACCAGCAATCTGCTTTCGAAAAAGGCTTGACTCTCTCTCTCTCTCTCTATGATAGGAATTACTAATAAATACTAGGGAGGAGAATATGAAAAAATTTCTTGTTTTGATTATGGCAATTCTGCTTGTCTTTACTTTCACTGGATGCGGCGGTGGTGGCGGCGGTAGCGATGATGATGACGATGATGATGCTACATGGCCTGTGGAGTATTATTATCAAGTCGGAGGCTCCCCTGTATCTGCTATGAGAACAGCACCTGCCACTGGAACATATAAATATATCTATTTCTACAAAGACAATACCTATAAATCTGGCGACTTGAATGATGGTATCTTGTCAGACCCGACAGGCGAGGGCACTTACTCTGGCGGCGACCCGCATAACAATGTGACAATCATCCTTACTGGTTCCTGGGAGGGATATACTTTAAGCGGTGAAAGTGTATCTATCAGCTCTGGATCCCTTTCAATAAAAGGAAAGACATTCTCCAGCACAGTTAACGGTTCCGGTGGTAATAATGATTCAACACCTACACCTGCAGTCATTTGGCCGGTAAGCTTCCAAGCCGATATAAGTGCTATGACAGGTGTGCCAGGAACTTTTGGATATGTTGATTTCAGAGAGGATGGAACATATATCTATGGCGATGGTATTAACGGGGTTAAGAATGACCCCGATTATGATCCTTCTGGTACCTATACTGGAATTGATCCTCATGGTGATGGAGCGATACGTGTGACTGGACATTGGACTGGTAGTGATGCTAATAATTTACTTATTAACATTACCAGTGGGGTATTTGATTTTGGTGGAATAGATATGGTTCGCCAGTAAAACTTCTTTAAGCAATTTTCGGGCTGCTCTTTCACGGGCAGCCCTTTTTTTGTCCCTCCAGTTTCCGCCTCCAAACCCAGTTCGAGTTTGTGTGTCATTATCCCCGTGCTTATATAGGAAAAGGGATTGCAGGTCATATAGCCGTAAAAACAACCAGCAGAAGGCCCCCCTGGCGGTATCCCTGGCCCGCAGGGAGCAGGACCACCGAGCAGGGGTGCCTTACTGCTGGTTGTTAGTATACTTGACCTGTAATTCCTTTTTCTGTAAAATATCCAACGTTGATAATGAACATACAAAGGAGAATATAATGTCAAAAGCACACAGAGGAGCAGGCGTAAGAGAACTTCCAAAGAACGGAAGAGCAGAGTGCCCAGTATGCAAGAGAACTGGAGTAAAGACTCTCTATGAAATCGAAGCCAACTCCAAGAAAGTTAAAATCTGCAAGATTTGCAAGGCTGCCATTGCCAACGGCAAGATGAAGGAGCAGGTTGCTGCCCTCTAAGAGCACGCATTTTTTGTAATTGAAGGCAATCCTGATAAGATCCTGAAACAAGTTCAGGATGACGAAGGGGTTGCCTTTTTTTTACCCATTGCATTTTTGGTATATATAAAATATATTCTAATAAAATGGACGCACAAAACGGCATTACTTTATACATTCAGTCTGGAATCATCCCTTTCCGCCGCCAGGGTGATCACATAGAGATTCTCCTCATAACCAACAAGAAGAAGGACAAGTGGGGCATTCCCAAAGGTCTGGTGGAAGAAAGGCTTTCTGCCTCGGAGTCGGCCCAGAAGGAGGCTTTCGAGGAGGCCGGCATCTACGGCAAGATTTATAAGCCATCGTTGGGCAAGTACTCCATTAGGAAATGGGACGGCAAGTGCCGCATAAAGGTGTTTGCCATGGAGGTTACCCAGGTTCTGGACAGATGGCCCGAGGATATCCTGCGCCGCCGCCAGTGGTACTCTGTAGAAGAGGCAGCTGGCATGGTTAAGAACAAGAAGCTCAAGACCATGATTCAGGGGCTTCCTGAGTATCTGGAGGACTGAATATGGAACTTAAAGAGCTTGCAAACCAGAGTATCCTTCCTATAAAGCCTTATGTGCCTGGAAAGTCGGTAAAGCAGGCGCTGTCCGAGATTGCCCTGCCCGAAGTCTACAAGATGGCATCCAACGAGAATCCGCGCGGTGCATCCCCCAGGGCAAAGGCAAAGTATATGGAGCTTGCAGACCAGCTGCACATTTACCCCGAGATTTACGACCGCGAGCTTCTGGACGCATTTGCTTTAAAGCTGGGCTGTTCCAGAGATAATATCACCCTCAGTAACGGCGGAGACGGAATCATCTACAACATGGGTATGGCTGTCCTTAACCCCGGCGACGAGACCATAATCCCGGAGATTACTTTTGCAGTCTACGAGACCATAACCCGTATAATGCACGCAGTCCCGGTATTCTCGCCCATGAAGGATTTTGCCATAGACCTGGATGACATCTATTCCCGCATTACCGACAAGACCAAGATTATATTCATCTGCAACCCGAACAATCCTACAGGGCAGTGCCTTCCTAAAGACAAGCTGATTGCTTTCCTCAAGAAGGTGCCTGAGCATATCTTCGTGTTCCTGGACGAGGCATATATAGACTTTACCGAATCTGATTTCAATATCGGTTCTGTAGAGCTTCTCAAGGGCGGTATGAATAACCTGTTTATCCTGCGCACATTCTCAAAGGTGTACGGTCTTGCAGGGGTACGCATAGGTTTCGGAATAGGCTCTCCTGAGCTTATATCCCTTATTTCCCGCGTCAAGCCTCCGTTCGACCTCTCTATTGTGGCCGAGAATATTGCTGCCGAGGCCCTGGCAGACGATGAATTCTACAGCCGCACCGTGACCGAGACAGCTTCCGAGAAGGAGTACTACTATGCAGAGCTTGATAAACTGGGGCTTTCCTACTTCCGAAGCCAGACCAACTACATACTTATAAATGTGAAGATGGATGCCAAGAAGGCAGCCCAGGCTCTTATGGAGCAGGGGATAATAGTGCGTCCTGCCGCAAGCTACGGATTCCCTACATGCATACGCATAACCATTGGACAGCACCGGGAGAATGAACTTTTTTTCAAGGCGCTTAGAAAACTGGTGGTATGACGAGAAAGATACTGCTTTTATTCATCCTTCTTTTTTCTCTTTTATCTGTACCTGCTTTTGCCACGCTCCAAAGTGTAAGCGATAATACTATAATGATGTACAACCTGACAGTGTGGGGTATGAACCTTGGTGTAGGGTACAAAGGTTTCTCGCTCCTGGAGGACAGGGACACCATACTTTGGGCTCTTTTGGGTGGCCGGGGCACCAAGCTCTCCTATTTCCGCGACATCGATGACGATGACCTTGATGTCTATATCCGCGACTATGACGATATTTCCTTCTGGTCTGCCCACCTTAACTGGGGTCTGGGCTTTTCCCAGGGGCTTATAAACGATGTCCGGAAAAGTACCGACCTTCTCTATTTCTCCATATTCTACAAAGGGGTAAGGGAATGGTACTACGAGGATCATGACGACTTTTTCAAGGGGGACAGAGCCGACAGAGAAGGGCTTCTGCAGAACTCTGTGGTGTTCGAGCTTGCCTTGGACAGCGTGCTTACCGACAGGGACTCGGGCATGAGGCGGGGCTTTTTTTCAAACGCAACCTTTGAATATGCCCCGAATGCATTTTTCAACAGCTATTTAGGCGATGCCGATTTCCGTAAGTACTATGCCCAGTTCAAGTTCTTCATACCTATACATGACTTTGAGGATAAAACCCGTTTTGCCTGCCTCTATTTCGGAAACTCTTCAATGGTAGACTATGTCACAGGAAGCGAGATTCCTATCTATGCCCGGCATCATATAGGCTCTCTTTCTGTCTACGGCGGTCTGGGAGGGCTTGTACGTGGATACGAGACCTACCGTTTCGACTCGGGGCTTAAGCTTGCAAACCGCAGCGAGTTCCGGCTCCTTTTAAAGAAAATCCACTTTAACTCTATGTTCAACGGAAAAGCTTTCCTAAGGTGCAGCACGATCACATTCTTTGATATGGGGTACTACGGTTTCCTGGACGGTTCCGATGGCGGATTCATCTGCTCTACTGGGGTGGGTGGACTTATCTCTTTTATGGATATAATATCTCTGTCAGGATACATAGCATTCCCTTTGACAGAGGAACGGCTTGACCGCAACCGTGTGGTGCCTATCCTAGGATTCAGCTTTAAATTTTAGTTTTGGAGGTTTTTATGGAAAAAGGGAGAGAGACGCTGGGAAGCCGCTTAGGTTTCCTTTTCCTCTCGGCAGGATGTGCAATCGGACTGGGAAACGTATGGCGGTTCCCGTTCATCGCAGGAAAGTACGGTGGAGCAGCATTCGTGCTCATGTACCTTATATTCCTTGTAATCTTCGGCCTTCCTATCATGGCGGCAGAGTTTGCTGTAGGACGTGCATCTCGCAGAAGTGTGGCCCAGTCCTTCAAAGTGCTTGAGCCGGCCGGTACAAAATGGCACCTGTTCGGCTATTTCGGCGTGGCTGGAAACTACCTGCTGATGATGTTCTACACCACAGTGGCAGGCTGGATGGTATATTATTTCTTCGCCACCGCATCTGGAATGCTTGCAGGTCTCAATCCTGACCAGGTAGGGGCTTTCTTCGGCGGTGTGGTATCCAATCCTTCCCTCCAGATCTCCTGGATGGTCATTGTAGTCATTATCGGCTTTGCAGCCTGCTTCTTCGGCCTTCAGAAGGGTGTTGAGAAGATAACTAAGTTCATGATGTCCGGACTTCTGGTCATCATGCTTCTCCTGGTGTTCCGGTCAGTTACACTCAAAGGTGCGGGTGACGGTCTTGCATTCTACCTTAAGCCTGATTTCGGCAACATGGTGGAGAACGGTCTTTGGGAAGCTGTTTATGCAGCTCTGGGCCAGGCATTCTTTACCCTGAGCCTCGGAATCGGCTCCATGGCTATCTTCGGAAGCTATATCGACAAGTCCAGAAGCCTTACAGGCGAGTGTATCAACATCATCGGTCTTGATACCTTCGCAGCTCTCATGTCTGGTTTCATCATCTTCCCGGCCTGCTTTGCCTTCGGTGTTAACCCTGGTGCAGGTCCAGGTCTTATCTTTGTCACACTGCCTAACATCTTCAACCAGCTGCCAGGCGGAACCTTCTGGGGAGCTCTCTTCTTCCTGTTCATGAGCTTTGCTGCCCTTACCACTGTAGTGGCAGTATTCGAGAACATCGCGGCGTTCATGATAGACCGTGGTATTCCAAGAAAGAAGGCTGTAATCATCAATATAGTGCTTATGATAGTTCTTTCTGTTCCATGTGCCCTGGGCTTCAACGTATGGTCCGGCTTCCAGCCTCTGGGACCTGGTACAGGCGTCCTTGACCTTGAGGACTTCTTTGTAAGCAACAACCTGCTTCCTATCGGAGCTCTGATCTATCTGGCATTCTGCTGCTCCAAGATGGGCTGGGGATGGGACAACTTCATTGCCGAGGTTGATGCAGGAAAAGGTCTTAAGTTCCCTAAAGGCAAGGCTATCCGGTTCTACCTTACCTATGTAGTGCCTGTTGTCATCATAGTTATCTTTATCGCAGGATACTGGAACATCTTCAAACCGCTTATCATGGGTAAATGATCAACCCTTTTTGATTGGTTTTAGCGGCATAGCTTGCTTTCAGCTGGTTATGCCGTTTTTTTTTGCATTCAAAACAATTGACAGCTCTAAAAAGTTAGTTTAAAATAAAGTCAACTTTAAATTAAACTTAAAATTGAGGCAATTATGGCATATATTCACCGTTCGTTGGAAAGAAAATTCATCAAGATGAGCAGTGCTTTCAAGGTCGTTATGGTCACTGGAGCACGGCAGGTAGGCAAGTCTACTATGCTTAAGCATCTGGCGCAGGATACAGGGCGGGCCTTTGTTTCTATGGATGACACAGATGCCAGAGAATTGGCAGAAAGGGATTCGAAACTGTTCTTCCAGATGTACAAGCCTCCGATTCTTATCGATGAAGTACAAAAAGCCCCTGGGCTATTTGAACAAATAAAGATTCTTTGTGATGAAAGTGATAAACGCGGGCAGTTCTGGCTGACCGGTTCCCAAAGCAAAAAGCTGCTTAAGCAGGCCGGTGATTCTCTTGCCGGCAGAATCTGTGTCCTTAAGATGTTCAGCCTTTCTACAAAAGAGCTTGAAGGCAGACCGGATGATATTCTGGAAGATTATACGTTCTCATTGCTGCAGGAGCGAAGCCGAAACTATCCTGATAACAATATTCTGAATGTTTATGCCCGCATATGGGAAGGCGGTATGCCTGATATGGTTTCTATGGATGCAGAACTTCGCCGTGAATACTGGAATTCATATATTGATACCTATCTTATGAGGGACGCTGTAGATGACAATGGAGTTCAGAATACAGAAGGGTTTAGAAAGTTTTTAAGGGCATGTGCTGCGTTTTCTGGAGAACTTATAAACTATGAAGATTTGGGTAATTCTTCCGGTGTAACAGGGATGACAGCAAAGGAATGGATCAAGGTTCTTCAGTCGATGGGGATTATCTTCTTGCTGGAGCCATATTTTAATAATGAACTTAAACGTATGGTAAAGACACCCAAACTCTATTTTTGCGATACCGGGCTATGTGCATTCTTGTCTTCCTGGACAAGCCGCGATACCCTTATGAATGGAGCGGCCTCTGGCCATTATCTTGAGAATTATGTGGTATCTGAAATACTGCGAAATATTTCTTATGGAGAAAAAAAAGTAAATCTGAACTTCTATCGGGATACAAACCAGAAAGAGATTGATCTAGTAGTGGAAATGGACGGAGTGCTGCATCCGTTTGAGATAAAGCGTGCTGCATCACCTGACAGAAAAAGTATCAAGAGTTTTTTGCTGCTTCAGAAAAGCAAAAAAGACATTGGTGCAGGGGGCATTATCTGCATGGCTGAAAAACCATTTCCAATCGACAGTGTAAATAGTATGATTCCAGTGAATCTGTTATAATCGACCAAAATAATTTTTTAGATTGATAACAGGTGGGTTTCAATGTATAATTATAAGCAGATAAAGGATTTGGGGATATTCATAACAGTGCCACTCATATTTAATGTTGTAAGTTTTTATTATGAGCGGAATTCTTAAAAGTAGATAAATACTAGTCTTAGGAGGTCAGGCAAATGGGAAATTCAAAATATCTTGATGGACTTAATACCGACGAAAAGGCCGCTCTTGGCAAAAAACTATGGGGAATTCAGAATCATAAATGTTTTATCTGTGGAGAAGAGATTGATCTGGATATTCAGAAAACAAATATAGATCATATTAGACCGTTGGCAAATGGTGGAAAAGATGACCCTATTAATTTTGCAATTACTCATGAACACTGTAACAAGTCTAAACAAGATGCAGACCTTGAAGTCGCTAAAAAACTTTATCAACTGAGTAAGATTATTTTGGGTGCGGAAATTACAAAAGAAACACCTTCATTAAAACATGTCCTTGCTGCAAATAATGGTTCAAAATACTCATTCAAATATAAACTTGATGGAAGTCAGATTATTTATTCCTTTGATGAAATTGGGGATACTACCATCTATAAGACAGAGGTATTCACTGACAATCTTTCTGGTGAAAAAACTGCTTTTATTAATGTGCCTCTTGAATATATTTATCATGATGATGTTATTAATCCCAGAGGAATCAACAAGAGCATAAGCCTTCTAATTAAAGAATTCCACAAGCCAAATCCACAACTTCATTTAAGTTTGGCACGTTTAGATGGTGATAAAATTAGAATTTTTGATGGGCAACATAAGGCTGTAGCCCAAATAATGCTGGGCGTTAAAAGTATTGTTATGCGTCTATTTATTTCCCCAGATGTTGAACGTTTGATTGAAACCAATACGAATGCAGGAAGCAAACTGAAACAAATAGCTTTTGATAAGGCAATAGTACGGCAGCTTCATGACACACTTTATACTGAAAGATTGAAAAAATATCAGGTTGATCATTGTCTAGATGAGGACAATTATTCATTCTCAGAACAAAATTTGGTTGACTATTTTAAAGGAGAACGTGGAAATATACGAGTTTATATAATCAATAGTCAAAAAAATGCGATTACACGAAGTCCTGATAATAAGCTTCAGTCATATATTAATTTTGAAGGACGTGGAACTCAACTACCACTATCTTATAGTACTTTTGAAAAAACTTTCTTAGCTACATTTATTAATGCCAAGACCATACTGACAACTCCGATTAATTATAGAGTTGAAGAAGGTTCTAATCCTAGAATTCTTGAGAAAGAACAATTGATTCGGCTCTGTAATATTATTTCAGAAGAATTGCTTATTGGAAAGTATGATAGTGAGATAGGAACTCATCGTATTGAGAATAACATAGGAGAAGGGCGTGGTGACACAATACCCGATGATCATCTTATTGCGTATCGACTTTGCAAAGAGGAAATAATGTATAACTGGGTTCAGTATCTTAAACTCTTGATTAAGAATCATTTTGCATTCGCAGGAACGAAGTATAACGAAGAAAACTTATTCCAGCAGAAACTTCCAGATCAACTTTGGGATAATATTCAGATGTTTATTATCAATCTTAGAGAACTTCCTATTTGGAAAGATCGCTCAATGTCATTGACAATTTTCGGTGGCAAGAATAATTATGACTTCTGGGATACTGTGTTCCAAACCGCAAGGACTCCTGATGGAACAGCAGTTTTAGCTAAGCCTCTCAATGTTGCAGAGATGATAAGCCGCTAAAGCAAATAATTTTTATAAAATGAATTACCCCTTGTAGAATAATAAAAAAGCCTGTATCAAGCAATACAGGCTTTTTTATTTATAATAAGGCAGAATCAAAGCCGTCCGTTCGGATATCTGTCAAAGTAGTCCTTGGTGGTCTTTGCAACAACTCCGCTGAGTACAATCAATGATACACAGTTAGGAATTGCCATAAGGCCGTTTGTGATGTCTGCAATGGTGAATACAGCGTTAACTGTGAAGTATGGACCAATCAGAACAGCCAGGATGTAAAGCCATCTGTAAGCCTTTACCGGGCCCATATTTCCTTTGGTCAGGTACTCAAGACACTTCTCGGAGTAGTAGTCCCAGCCCAGGATAGTGGTGAATGCAAAGAAGATAAGACACATCATAAGGAAGAACTGTACGCTTACGCCGTCGCCACCTAAAGCTGTCGAGAATGCGGCAGAGGTAAGGGCTATTCCCTTAAGTCCCTGTCCGCCGATCTCCGGGGAGTTCCACAGGTCTGCACCTGCAATTATGATTGCAAGACCAGTCATGGTACATATGATAAGTGTGTCGATTATAGTACCGGTCATGTTGACCATTCCCTGTTCCACAGGCTCGTCGGTCTGTACAGCAGATGCTGCGATAGGAGCAGAACCAAGTCCTGCCTCGTTTGAGAAGATACCACGTGCAATACCTTTCTGCATTGCGTCTGTAATCTGCTTGAACACAAATCCCATAGCTCCACCTGCCATTGCCTTGTAGCCGAATGCGCTCTTGAATATAAGGCCAAATGCAGCCGGAATTGCTGTAAGGTTGGCAATCAGGACAGAAAGTCCCAGGAATACATAAATTACTGCCATGAACGGAACAACTACAGATGCAACCTTTGAAATTCTTTTAAGGCCACCGATAATTACCAGGCCGGCGAAGAATGTCACAAAAAGGCCACCGATAACTGTTGCCCAGGAGTAGGAGGTTCCGGCAAACTCGAATGCGATATGGGCATTCTGAGGGTCGAATACATTGTTGATTGCAGATGTTATACCGTTGATCTGTGTCATAGTACCAATACCTAAAAGACCAGCCATAGCACCGAATACTGCAAACAGCACCGCAAGCCACTTCCATTTTGCACCCATACCTTTCTCGATTGTGTAGAATGGGCCGCCCAGTACATGACCATCCTCTGCTACAGTACGGTATTTGATAGCAAGCATACACTCGGCATACTTGGTTGCTGTACCCAGGATAGCGGCAATCCACATCCAGAACAGGGCACCAGGACCGCCGGCTGCAATAGCAGTAGCCACACCTACGATGTTACCTGTACCTATGGTTGCCGAAAGGGCAGTACAGAGTGCTGCAAATCCAGAAAGCTCTCCGGCATGACCTTCGGTAGCCTCTTTAAAAATCCCCTTGAATGCCATCTTGCACTTGGTAAACTGGATACCGCGGCATGCTATGGTCATAAGAAGACCGGTTGCCAGAATCAGGACAATGGTAGGAATTCCCCATACCACGTCGTCAATCGCATTTAAAAAAGCATCTAATCCGTTCACTTTTTTCTCCCTTTTAATATTTTTCAAGCTCTTTCAAAAGAGCATCAAGTTTATTTCCATAATTCTTGTCCATAGCCCAGGTTCCTGCAAGTTTCCATACAGTAGGGGCCTTCCCGCGGGGCTGCACATACTTGTAGCGGGGGTCCACCAGCTTGTTTCTAAGCTTCTTGTCCTTGGTCGCAAAGGCGTGCAGGTGCTGTATGTGGGCCCGCACTCCTACCGCCTCGGATGGAAACTTCTCGCCCGGGTTCTTCTTGTTCATGGCTCCAAGTCCGCAGTAGTTGTTGAACCAGGGCTTGACCAGCCCGCCGTAGCGCAGGAACCCGGTCTCAAGGCACATCTGGCAGAAGGCCACGTCCGAGTTTATCCCCTCAAAGCGCCCCTCGGTTACGTAGTATCCTGCAAGCCGCCTTACCTTGGCCTTGTCTGCCTTGGGGTTATGGGCCATAAAAAACTGCTCAAGCTCGTAGGTATCCTTTATTCCTATTGCCGCAATATCCCTTGAGCACACCTTGGAAAAGCTCTGTTTTGTGTTCTCGTAGGTGGCACATGAGAATAGGGCGCACAGGAAAAGGGCAAGAAGTAAGGCCTTAAGCAGTTTCAGCATAATACTCTGTCAAAGCTGTCCGTTCTGCAGGAAATCAAGGGCATTGCAGAACCGTATTCCCGATTCCGATGTCCCTGTTGTCTTATCAAGCGAGATAAGCACTCTTGGGTAGAAGTCGCGTATCTGCCTGAACGGACGCAGCCGTCTGTTAAGCACCTTTGTATCCTTTACAAAAGCCTCCACCTGGATATACCAGGTCTGGCCATTCTTGGATGCCACAAAGTCTATGGTGTTGTTTCCAACCTTGCCCACGCTTATGGTATACTGCTGCCTCTTAAGCTCAAGGAACACCAGGTTCCTGAGTATAGGGTTCATCTCGGGCTTCTTGGTAAGCATGTTGCTTAAGCCCATGTCGGCCGCATAGAAGGCTGGGAGGCTCTTGAGGTTCTCCTTATCCTTTATGTCGTAGCGCCCTACCCGGTAGATAAGGCCGCATTCCTCCATGAACTGAAGATAGTTCTCGGCAGTGGGCTGAGTTGTCTTAAAGCCCATAGCAGTAAGTGTGTCGGCCAGCTTCTTAGATGAGCAGGGGATTCCTGTGTGGGTAAGCATGTAGCTCATGGCCGCATCAAGCACCTTTATCTCCTTTATAGGGTGGATAGAGGCTATATCCTGCACGATTATTGTGTTGTAGAGCCCCATAAGATACTGGTTTATGTTCCTTGAGTTCTTGAAAAGCTGCAATGTGAAAGGCATGTTGCCGTAGCGGGCAAAGTCCATGAAATGCTGCTCCACAGTCTGGTCTGCCACAGTCTTGACCATGCTCTGCTTCTGGGCTTCCAGGTATTCTGCAAAAGAATAGGGCAGCACATTTATTAGCTGATATTCCGAAAGCCCGCTGGTAATTGCAGTCTGGTTGCTCCCGGATATGTAGATATCGGCATTTCCCTTTGCAAGGAGCTCTGCAAGCACTTTCTGGAAACCTGTGCACCTGTGCGCATCGTCGATGAATATGTAGTTCATCACGCCATCCTGGAGCTTTTCTACTATATAATTTTCCAGGCTCTTTGGCTCCAGAAGCCGTGCGCTTGCACTCTCGTCAAGCCGTATGAATATGATTCTGCTGTCGCTGATTCCTTTCTGCATAAGCACTTTCTGGAAAAGCTCCAGAATCACAGATTTACCGCATCCGCGGATGCCGGTAACCACCTTGATTACATGTTTGTCCGTATAACGGGCAAGCTCTTTAAGGTATTGAATTCTTCCAATCATACTCAGATTATATTTTGAAAATCTTTAAAAATCAAGTACTTTTAAAAATAAACTTCGATAAAAATTCATCTTTTTTAATAATCCACTTGTAAACACTGGTTGTAAACACTGTTTGTAAACATCGTCATGCTGAACTTGTTTCAGCACCCAGCCCTTAGACTGGTTCAGAGTTACATATATTTATACTTGAATATATGTGATAATCATTATAAGATAATGACATGGAAAATAACGAATTAAACCAGGGACAGCTCCAGGTACAGACTATCCGTGAGGTGTTCCACTACCTGCATCAGTTCAAGGGCAAATGCTTTGTCATAAAGATTGACTGCGACATCATAGACAACCCCCAGTTCCCGCTTCTTATAAGGGATGTGGTCAAGCTGCACGAGGCCGGCATACGGATTGTGCTTGTCCCCGGGGCCAAGGAGAGGATAGACGAGGTGCTCTCCGACTACAGCATAAAGAATGAATGGATTGACGGCATGCGCGTGACAGGTCCCGATGCCATTCCTTTTGTGGAGATGGCTGCCTTTGATGTGGCTAACCGTATAATGACAAGCCTTTCGGCCTACGAATGCCCAGCCGTAATAGGCAACTGGGTGCGGGCCCGGGGCGTCGGAGTGGTTGACGGCACCGATTATCAGCACACCGGCTATGCAGAGCGCATCCTGACCAAGGAACTCCTTAAAATCTTGGACGACGGTTTTATTCCTATTCTTCCATGCGTAGGGTGGAGCTCCATAGGAAAGCCCTACAACCTGCTCTCCGACGACCTGGCCGTGGTTGCGGCTTCCAGGCTGGGGGCAGACAAGCTGTTCTTCATCACATCACGGCCCGCAATAATGGCAGCCGACTATGCGCTTCCAAAGGGGGCAGTAGTGGCCACCACCGGCCGCATCAGCAACCTTAGCTTGCTGGATGTCCAGCAGTTCTTGAATAACAACCAGGGAAAGACAGAGCTTGCACTGCTGGACAAGGCACGCCGTGCGTGCGAGGCCGGTGTCTCTAGAGTGCACATACTGGACGGCTGCTCAGACGGCGTACTCCTGCGCGAGGTGTTCTCGAACCTGGGTTCAGGCACCATGGTCTACTCAAACCAGTACAGCGGCATCCGTTCCATGCGCTACGACGAGGTGGGCGAGGTGCTCCGTGTCATGAAGCCATTTGTGGACAAGAACATACTTCTGCCGCGCACCGAGGCCATGATAGAGGAGACCCTTAACGACTTTATCGTGTTCGAGATAGATGGTGCGGTGCACGCATCATGCGCCCTGCATGTCTATCCAGAGGGGGTGGGCGAGATTGCGGCTGTGGCTGTCGATTCAAGCTATTCACACTTGGGGGTGGGCCCCAAGATGATCGAGTTCCTGTGCGAACGGGCCAAGAAGATGGGGCTTAAGAGGATATTTGTCCTGACCACCCGCACCTCCGACTGGTTCCTTGGCATGGGATTCGAGGAGGGTGTGGTGTCGGACCTGCCCGAGAAAAAGCGGACTGCCTACAATTATTCAAGGAACAGCCGCATTTTCATAAAGAATATCTGATAGCGTTCTATGAATATAGTCGTAAAGCTGAAAGAGACCTGTATCTCAGTTGTTCCCATAATGGCCATAGTGCTGCTACTCAACTTTACGATTGCACCTGTGGGGGCAGGCAACCTGGCTCGGTTCCTTGTCGGTTCCCTGCTGGTTATAATTGGGTTTACCCTGTTCCAGGTGGGTGCAGACCTTGGAATAAGCCCTATAGGACAGAAGGTCGGGGCATCCCTTACTGCAAAACGGAGCCTGCCCCTGCTTATAGGTTCTGCCTTTGCCATAGGGTTTTTCATAACTGTGGCCGAGCCCGATGTTCAGGTTCTTGCCACCCAGGTGGCTGGGGTCAACCCGGCGGTGACAAAGCTTCCGTTTGTCATGATGATAGCCTTCGGGGTGGGCTTTTTCATTGTTCTGGGCCTTCTGCGCAGCGTGTTCAATATATCTTACCGGTGGCTTCTTATTATCTTTTACGGCATAGTCTTTGTATGCGCCTGGATTACAGACCCTGCTTTTGTGGCAATAGGCTTTGATGCCGGGGGTGCCACCACAGGGCCTATGACAGTGCCTTTTATAATAGCGCTGGGTGTGGGTGTGGCATCATCCAAGGGAGGTGCTGCAAACCGCGATTCAAGCTTCGGCCTTACAGGCATGGCATCCATAGGGCCTATACTTTCGGTGCTGCTCCTGGGCATTTTCCTAAGCTCCTCTGGCTCGGGAACTGGTGCAGGCTCGCATGTGGAGTACACCGGATTCCTCTCTGTTATGCCCGATATGGCCAAGGAGATGCTGTCATCGCTCCTTCCTATGGCTGCAATGTTCATCATATTCCAATATACCCTTATCCATATGCCGCCGTACCAGGTGCGCAGGATGATACTGGGACTTATCTACACCTTCGTGGGGCTGGTTCTGTTCATGACAGGGGTGCAGGGGGGCTTTATGCCGGTTGGAGGCATTATAGGCGGTGCAATCGGAAGCCTTTCTTTGAACTGGATCCTTATTCCTATAGGGCTGGTGCTGGGTGCTGTCGTTGTGTGCGCCGAGCCTGCTGTGTGGGTTTTGAACGGGCAGATAGAGGAGATATCCGGAGGTCATATCCGAAAGCGGTTCATGATGGTATCGCTGTCGGCAGGAGTTGCTGTCTCCATAGCCCTTTCCATGCTAAGAATCCTTACAGGGGTAAGCCTGTGGTACTTTATAATACCAGGCTATGCCCTGGCATTGGTCCTGACATTCTTTACCCCAAAGCTGTTCACTGCCATTGCATTTGACTCTGGCGGTGTGGCATCGGGTCCCATGACCTCGACATTTATATTGTCATTTATGCTGGGGGCATCCAAAGCCAGCGGTGGAAACCCTGTTCTGGATGCCTTTGGAGTCATAGCCATGGTTGCCATGACACCTCTCATAACTATTCAGATTCTGGGCCTTGTGTTCAGCATGAAGGAGAAGCAGTATGGAAAATAAGCTTATCTTTGCCCTGGTGGGGCGCAATTCCGGCGAGGATCTGGTCAATGCCGCCAAGAGTGCCGGTGCATGGGGTGGCACTATAATTCCGTGCCGCTCCATATCCGACAACGCACTTCTGCAGTTCTTCGGCATAGGAGAAAGCGACCAGGATGTGGTCTTGATCGTCACCGGCGATAAGTTCCTTGAGCCTATTCTTGAGGCAATGAAGAAAGCTGCCCTTGAGGACAAGAGGTTATCTGGCTTTGCCGCTGTGGCCGGAGTAGGTACTATCATGCGGTTCTTGGCAGAAAACAACAGGATGGAGACATTCAATACAGGAGAAAAAACTATGGACAGACACACTCACGAGATGATTTATGTTATAGTAAACTCAGGCTTTGCCGACGATGTTATGGCTGCCGCCCGTAAGGCAGGTGCCCACGGCGGCACTGTGCTCAATGCCCGGGGAACCGGAAAGCAGGAGGATGTCAAGTTTTTCGGCATAACTATTGTGCCCGAGAAGGAGATTCTCCTTATTGTAGCCGAGAAAGATAAATCTTCGGACATAATGGATGCCATAAAGGCTATGGACTGCTTTGCCACTCCCGGAAGCGGAATTGTGTTCACATCAGATGTTGACAACTTTACCATCTTGGGGAAAAAATAATGGCAGGTGCTATGGAAAACAGTTTGAAGAAAGTTCTTATAGTTTGCAATTATAACAAAGAAGGGGCAGGCCGTATCGCCTTGGATATCGAGAAGTATCTTATGGAGAGGGGCTACTCTGTCACTGTAATCCGCAACAGCCAGCTGGACCACTACAGGGTGGGCAGCCAGTTCTCTCTTCTGGTGACATTGGGGGGCGACGGTGCTGTGCTGGCTGCGGCCCGCAAGGCAGCTCCTTTCGATATTCCTATACTTGCGATAAACTTTGGCACCATAGGGTTTATGACCGAGGTGGAGAAAGACCAGTGGGAAAATGCCCTGGAAAGCTTTGTATCTGGCACTTATGTATGCCGGCAGCACACCATGCTGGATGTCTCTGTAATCCGGAGCGGCGAGACTGTGGCCCATGGCCTTGTGCTTAACGAGGGGGTAATAAACTGCCCCGACACCCGTACAGTGCGCCTTACTGTGGATATTGATGATGAACAGCTGGGACGCTATATGGCCGACGGCCTTATTGTCTCCACCACCACAGGTTCCACAGCCTATTCCTCTGCCGCAGGGGGGCCTATTGTATACCCCGATATGGACACCATAATCCTTACTCCTATATGCCCGTACTCCTTTATTGTGCGGCCCATTGTGGTCTCGCCGGAAAAGAAGATTACCGTGACCCTTGAGGCGCGGAACAGCAACATTATCCTGGCTCTGGACGGGCAGACCACCATATCGATAAGGAACACCGACAAGATTATTTTCGAGAAAAGTGTGTGCAGGGCAAATGTAATAACCCTGCCAGGCAGCGACAAGCGGTTCTTCTTCAAGTTCAGGGAGCGGATGAGTCTCCATGGAGCTGACTGATGATTGACGAGATAGTTCTGCGGAACTTTGCTCTGGTGGAGGAGTGCACTATAAACTTCACCGAGGGGCTCAACATACTGTCGGGCGAGACAGGTTCTGGAAAATCCATCATAGCCTCATCGGTTGCCATGCTGTGCGGCTCTCGGGCCGATTCCAAGATGGTGCGGACCGGCTGCGACGAATGCCAGGTTACTGGCCGATTCTTCACCCAGAACCCCGAGGTCTTGGAGTGGCTTAAGGAACACGATATTTCCGATGACGACGGCTCTGTTCTGGTAAGGCGGACCTTGCGCAAGAACGGCAGGGGCTCAATATCTATCCAAAAGAGCAGCGTAACCAGGGAAGAGCTTACAGAGTTTGCATCCCTTATGCTCGATATCCACGGCCAGCACGAACAGTACACCCTTATAAGCCCTGCCATCCAGATGCGCCTGTTGGACAGCTGTGCAGGCTCGGGGCAGGAACTTTCTGAGCTTAAAGCTCTTTATGGCGAGCTTTTGGCCTGCCGGCGCACAATAGCAGAGCTTGAGAAATCAGCTGCCGACCGCGAGCGGGAGCTTGAACTTTTGGCTTTTGCCATGGACGAGATTTCAAGGGCAGACCTTAAACCGGGCGAAGAAGAGGAACTTGACAACCGTATACGCATTCTCAACAGCCACGACAAGCTGTCTCATTTTGTGGAGGATGCATCATCGCTTCTGTCTGGAAGCGGCAGCGCAGTGCAGGCTCTTAAGCAGGCCAGAATCCAAATGGAGCAGGGGGCCCACATAGACCAGAGCCTTGAGGAGCTTTCTAAGCGGCTTGATGAATCCTACTTCGAGGTTGAGGATATAGCCCAGAGCCTTAGGGAATATCTTGCACGCGACACCTACGACCCAGATGAGCTTGAGCGGTGTCAGGACAGGCTTTTCCTTATCCGGCGTCTTAAAAAGAAATATGGCCAGACTGTAGAGGCTGTGATTGCCTATGGAGAAGAGGCTAAGAAAAATTATGACAGGCTTTCTGATTTCAGCGCTAACAAGGCTGCACTCTTGAAAAAGGAGGCAGACCTTGACAGCCGGGTTCTCTCTATTGCCCGAAAGGTATCCAAAGCCCGCAAGAATGCTGCCCAGAGCCTTGAGAAGGAGATTGAGGCAATCCTTAAGGAACTGGGAATGCCCAAGGCTGTGTTCCACATATCAGTTGAGGATTCAGAGCTGTCATCCACCGGTATAGATACCATAAACTTTATGATTTCTCCAAACAAGGGTGAGCCTTTAAGGCTTATAAGCAGCGCAGTGTCGGGTGGAGAGCTCTCAAGGATAATGCTGGCAGTCAAGAGTGCATTCGCAAGCTCAGACCCTGTGGACACCATACTGTTTGACGAGATAGATTCAGGAATAGGGGGCGAGGTCGCGGTGCAGCTGGGGCACTATCTTTCTAAGCTTTCGGACAAAAAGCAGGTGCTCTGTATAACACATCTTGCCACAATTGCAGTGAATGCCGACAACCATATACTGGTGTCAAAGCGCGTGGAAGGGGAGCGCACCTATACCCAGGCGGCACAGATTTATGGAGAAGAGCGGATTTCAGAGATTGCCCGGATGCTCTCCGGCAAGCGTGATGCCATCTCTTTGGAGCATGCTCAGTCCCTGCTTGCAAAGAAGATCAAGTCCTGATTCTTAAGCTTATTTATAAAGTTGTTCGCAAAAGTACGTATATACCATTCAATGTTTTTCTTATAGAGATTCAAAGTGAAGAACCTGGCTGCGATTCCCCTGAGCTTGCACTGGCCTGTGTAATAGAGTGTGGCTTTATCTCCCTGATGCTCAATAGATATGGTGTAGGTCAGGGTATCGATTATCTTTTTGATTCTGCTTTCTTTTACCACATCCAGTTTTATTCCCTCTGTTCCATCATCCATAGGATTTATCGAGAACTTGATGGAGTTCTCCCAGTTCCTGAGGAACCAGAAGTTGAGGGAAAAGTAGATTCTGAACTGATTCTCTTCAGGTAGATATTCCATATTGTTCAAGGTGCAGGTAAGCTTCTTAGCCTCGGGAGAATCCCTGGTAAGACCGTCCAAAAGCCAGTTCTCGAAGTCGGCGAAGTTCCATAGGACAGCATCTATTTTCTCCTTTGTGGCAAAGAGCGATATCTGGCCATGAGTATTGTATCCTTCGGCATTTGAATAAGTTGTGACAGGCTCTGGAATATCTTCGGAGAAAGCCCCGATGGCGCAGAGTAGTAACAGAAGGACGGAAATAACTTTCTTGAGCATACTGGTCATCATCCCATTTTAATCAGTACCAGGCCGGCAGTTATCAGGATTATGCCTATTATCTTCTGCCTGGTAGGCTTTTCCTTAAGCACCACAAAGCCCAGTATCGAGGCCAGGATTACAGAACATTCACGCAGTGCCACAATGTAGCTTGCATGGTTTGACAGGCTGAATGCATACATTATTATAAGGTAGGTGCCCAGCGAACCAAGCCCTATTAAAGGGGCGTAGGGCAGGTGGTCAAGGTTCTCGCGCACAGTCTTGCCGAATCCCTTTCTGAAAGCGACAGGGTAGACGAGGATAAATGAAGTGATGCTCATGACATTGATGCATACAACAGGGTGATTGAAGCCTGCGCTCCGGCTGTCTGCCAGCGAGTATCCTGCTATGGTTATACCGGTCAGGAAGGCAAAGAGGCAGCTGGTTATATCTTCCTTGGTCATGGTGTTGGAGAGGCCTACAGTAAGGATGCCGGATACTATGAGTATAATTCCTGTCCAGCCTGTGGCAGAGACATAATCGTGCAGCGCAAATACAGCTACTAAAGCAGTAAGGGCCACACCTGTGCCGCGGGAGATAGGGTAAGCCGCCGAAATGTCGCCGAACTTGTAGCTGTTGAACAGGGTTATGTAGTAGAAGCAGTGGAATGTGGCAGAAATAAAGATAGGAACAGCACCGTTCCAGTTGAAACCGTTCTTTGCGATTATGACTATGGTGAAAGGGAGCAGCACCAGGTTGATGCACATGGAACCCAGCCAGAATATGGGCAGGTTGCCGGAGATTTTCTTTGATAGAAAGTTCCAGCTGGCGTGGGCCACCGCGGCCAGGAGAACCAGAAAGAATACCATTGTGCTCATTCTGGGTTTATTTTAATACTGCATGTTTTTGTTGTCAAATATATGCTGCACAGAGTACAAAAACATATTACTCTATACACCACTGGCAATAAACACCCCTGCTTACAGTCCCTACCTCCAGATAACACCTGGCGTGTCCCGGTACGCTCCTACAGACAGGCAAAGGGTATACAGGCCAGTAAGCGACTTTTTGCAAAAGTCATTCCGAATTTAGTTCGGAATCTGTCCCATATACCCATGCCTGTAGCTGTAGTCCGTAATGTCCACGCCAGGTGCTTCTTGCGGCGGGTACTGTCGCAGGGGCAGCTTTTGCTGGCATGGGTGGCGATGTATGAGTTTTTGCACTTTGTTTCGTACTGGTCGAGGGGCGCGCCCCAGCCTTAAGGAAAAAGTACGTGCCAAGCTGAGGGCACCCCTGGCGGTATCCCTGGCCCGTAAGGAGCAGGACCACCGAGCAGGGGTGTCTTATTGCTGGCAGCAGATTGCTTGTTTATTTCTGCCTGTGTTTTGGCGGTCAGCTGGAGCATCTGTTCTTGCATATATAATAATTATAGGATATTCTTTACTCTGTATAACTATGTATACAGAGGTATTATGAATAAAATTATTATAAAAGGAGCCAGGGAGCACAACCTTAAGAACATCGATGTCGAACTGCCCCGGGATCAGCTTGTAGTCATATCGGGCTTGAGCGGGTCCGGGAAGTCGTCCCTTGCCTTTGATACTATATTTGCCGAGGGGCAGCGCCGCTATGTGGAGTCCCTCTCTTCCTACGCCCGTATGTTCCTGGGGCGGATGGATAAGCCAGACTTGGATTACATAGAGGGGCTTTCTCCTGCCATCTCCATAGAGCAGAAGACCACCCACAGGAACCCCAGGTCCACTGTAGGAACCGTTACAGAGATATACGACTATTTCCGTCTTCTCTTTGCACGGATCGGTGTGGTGCACTGTCCGCAGTGTGGAAGGGAGATACACGAGCAGTCGGTGGACCAGATACTTGATGTCATCTATTCATTTCCCGACGGTACCAAGATGACAGTACTTGCCCCCATGGTGTATGGCAAGAAAGGGGAGCACGAGAAGCTTATATCGGACGCTGCCAAGGCAGGCTTTGCCCGGATACGCCTTAACGGCGAGATACATGAGCTGTCCGAGCCCATAACGCTGGACAAGAAGAAAAAGCACTCCATCGACATAGTTGTGGACCGCATCAAAAAAAGCCAGGAGAACAAGAGCAGGATAAGTGAGGCTGTGGAGACAGCTGTGCGCACATCTGGCGGCCGTGTGATAGTCTCGGTGCTGGAGGATGGTGGGAAGAGCAGAGACTACTACTTTTCCGAAAAGAATTCATGCCCCGACTGCAATATCTCAATCCCCGAGCTGCAGCCCAGGCTGTTCTCTTTCAACAACCCGTACGGTGCCTGTCCATCCTGTGCAGGGCTTGGTATAACCATGGAGTACGACGAGCATCTTATAATGCCCGACATGAACCTCTCCTACAACGAGGGGGGTATCCTGCCGTTCACACCCAAGTCGGCATGGTACCACAGCTGGTTCGATGCCCTTGCCCAGAAGTATCATTTCTCGCTGGACACACCGCTTAAAGACTTGCCCAAGAAGATAATGCACATCCTCTACTATGGTTCAGACTATGTGCTTCATATCTCCTACAAGAGCAGGCAGGGGGACCACACATCCGACTACAACAAGCCATTCCCCGGCATTTTCAAGGAGCTGGAGAGGCGGCACAGAGAATCGTTCTCCGACAGCATGAGGGAATATATAGAGTCTTTCATGAGCCAGCGGGAATGCACTGCCTGCCACGGTGCCCGGCTGCGTCCAGAGGCCCTTGCTGTGACTATTGGCGGCAAGAATATAGAAGACCTTACATCATCCTCGGTGCATGACCTTAAGGATTTCTTCGACGCCTTAGAGCTTACCGAGACCGAGGTTCAGATATCGGGCCAGATTCTTAAGGAGATAAAGGCAAGGCTCCAGTTCCTGGATTCTGTGGGGCTTGGCTACCTTACATTGAACCGTAAGGCTGCAACCCTGTCGGGGGGCGAGGCCCAGCGCATAAGGCTTGCCACCCAGATCGGAAGCTCCCTCGTGGGTGTGCTGTATATCCTGGATGAGCCTACAATCGGGCTCCACCAGCGCGATAACGAAAAGCTCATAGACACCCTGCGGCACCTGCGGGACCTGGGCAACACCCTTATTGTGGTGGAGCACGACGAGCAGACTATACGGGCTGCCGACTATGTGGTGGAGCTTGGTCCTGGAGCCGGTGTCCACGGTGGCAATATTGTAGCCCAGGGGACTGTCAAGGAGCTTCTTAAGAACAAGAAAAGCATAACTGCGAGGTTCCTTAACGGCGATGAGAAAATAGAAATTAAAGACCGCACCAGGGTTCCCAACAACCATTTTATAACCATAAAAGGGGCAAAGGAGCATAACCTTAAGAACATAGATGTAAAGTTCCCCCTGGGCAAGCTGGTTGTTGTAACCGGAGTGTCTGGCAGCGGCAAGTCCAGCCTGGTCAACGACATACTGTTCCCGGCCGCCTACAACCGGCTTAACAACGCCTCCGAGCCCGAGGGTGCTTATAAAAGTATATCCGGCCTTGAGCATATAGACAAAATCATAAACATAGACCAGTCGGCCATAGGGCGCACCCCGCGCTCCAACCCGGCCACCTATGTGGAGGTTTTCGGTGCCCTCCGTGAGCTTTTTGCCGAGGTGCCAGAGGCCAAGGCCAAAGGTTATAAGCCGGGCCGGTTCTCCTTTAACGTAAAAGGCGGCCGGTGCGAGAACTGCGAGGGTGGCGGCACCATCAAAATCGAGATGCACTTCCTGCCCGATGTCTACATAACCTGCGATGTATGCGGCGGAAAACGGTTCAACCGCGACACCCTGGAAATCCGCTACAAAGGCAAAAACATCTACGAGGTGCTGGAGATGACAGTGGAGGAGGCCTGCACCTTCTTCAAGAACAATCCACTCATAAGCCGCAAGATGAATGCATTGCGCGATGTAGGCCTTGGTTACATAAAGCTGGGGCAGTCTGCACTGACCCTGTCTGGGGGCGAGGCACAGCGTGTAAAGCTTGCTTTCGAGCTTTCCAAGGTAAGCACCGGAAAGACCCTCTACATACTGGATGAGCCCACCACCGGACTCCATTTTGCCGATGTCAAGCAGCTTATGGAAGTGATAGAGAAGATAGTTGCCAAAGGCAATTCCGTGATCATAATCGAGCATAACATGGATGTCATAAAAATGGCAGACTATATAATAGACTTGGGCCCGGAGGGTGGCACCGGCGGCGGCACAGTGGTGGCAACAGGCACTCCGGAGGAGATTGCATCATGCAAAGCCTCGTACACAGGGCATTTCCTTAAGGAGATGTTCAGGCTCTGATGAAAAGACTCCTGCTCCTTCTTACAGCTTTTTTACTCTTTTCCACATTCCCTGCAATAGCTCAGGAGCAGGCGCCTAACGATAAGGACACCCTGTTTTACCGCACTTTGGTCCGCGACATCGAGACAGCCAGTTACTCTGAGCTGGTGGAGTGGTGCCGGACTGTGGGTGTGCCGGAGAATGGCGAGGCCGACACCCTAAGGCAGCGCCTTTTGGACTATTTCGAGGTTCAGAGCCAGCCGCAGCAGAAAAAGAAAGGCGACACCTTTATAATCAGGAGCTCTGACAAGACCCGCTATTTCAATGTAGAGAAGGCTGACGAGAACTATGTTACTATAAGCGGCGGCGTGACATTGGAGGTGAACGAGGAGGAGCAGAACATACTCCACCAGATTCAGGCCGACAAGCTGGTCTACAACCAGAAAAAGCAGCTTATGACAGCCGAGGGCAACGTAATCTACACACGCAAAGTCAAGGATAAGGAAGAAAAGTACTTCGGAGACAAGCTCTCCTTTGACCTGGACGACTGGAGCGGCGTATTCTTCCAGGGTATCTCTGAAAAGACCATAGATATGAAAGGAACCGACACCAAGTTCTTCTATTCAGGTGACAAGATATTCAAATCGGGCAAGAACGTATCTGTCATGGAGAATGCCACCATCACCTCAAACGGCGACCCCGAGACTTCCTACTACAGGCTCAAGGCCAAGAAGATATGGCTTTTGGCTCCTGGCGAGTGGGGTGTGCGTAACGCTGTGCTGTATGTGGGCAATATCCCCATGTTCTACTTCCCGTTCTTCTTCAAGCCTGGCGACCGCTTTGTGTTCCGTCCATCTGTAGGATACCATGATATAAAAGGCCACTTTATCCAGACCACCACCTATTTCAAGGGAGAACCTGCCTCAAGCGGCGAAAACCTCTCTTTCCTTGCTGCATCCGATGCCGAGGACCGGCTGTACGAGAAAGAGCTTAACGGCCTTTATCTGCGCCGCACCGAGACTCTTAAAGAAAACCCCGACGACGATTCCTTCATAAAGCTTATGGTGGATGCCTACTACAATCTGGGACTCTACGGAGCCCTGCAGGGCGACCTGAACAAGACCGACCATATAAACGAGACCAAGTTCTACCTAGGTTTTGCCAAAACGCGCAATATATACGATTATTCCGGCTACAGCACCCCATATTACCAGTACGACGACGGAAGCCTGGATGACCACTGGAACAAAGGCTATTTCGGCAGCTCCGAGTTCCCGTTCCGGTTCGGTGCAGAGCTGAACACAGGCATTGACTTTAAATATTTCAAGTCCACACTCTCGTTCGACATCTATTCCGACCCATACCTGCTGCGCGATTTCGAGAACCGCAGCGAGAACATGAACTGGGGCAAGATACTGGGCATGGAGGATGACATAGAGGAAGAGGAAGATGAATACACCGGTGTCCGCGACCGTCTATACTGGCTCTTGCATACCGAATTTGACCCCACATTCAAGATTTTCGGCAACTACTTTGACCTGCAGGTTACCAAGCTGGACTTCTACATGAACTGGAAGAACAAGGATAGGGATATAACTGGCTTCAAAGGCCTTGACCCATCCTCTGAATATTATATCGACCAAGGCAATGCGACAGACTACTTCTTCCCCGAGTCCACTTTCTATTATCCCGAGAACTATGTGCTCCCGGACCTTGCAGTAAAGATAGACGGCACCATATTTGACCGCACTTTCAACAGCAGCACTGCCAGGAAATCCAAACAGCAGCGACGCCAGAAGGAGCTTGAAGAAAGGCAGAAGGCAAAAGAGGCCGAAGAGTCGGAAGAGACCGAGGAGGAAATAGCCAGGAGGAAACAGCTGGCAGAACAGCTTAAAGCCAAGGTTCAGTCTCCGTTCGAAGAAGAGAAGAAAGAAGAGAAAGAGGAAATCTGGGGACTTAGGGCTCCTGATGATGTTGAAGACATCCCTATAACCCTGTATTCGGACCGCAACTTCTTTGAGCACAACCTGGGATATCTTATAACTCCTAACTTCATCATAGATAACCGTCTTAAGGATGCCGATGTCCTTGTCCCAAGCGATGTGGATTTTGACCGCACCTATTCTGTAATGCGTACATACGGCGACGGCAAGCTTATGTATAGGGCAGGAATCCTGAACACTCTGTTCACTATAGACGAAGACCTTATATTCAGCGGCGAGTACCGTAAGCATGCCGACCGCGACGAGTCCCTGACCGACAACGAGTGGGATAATCTTAGATTCCAGGATTACACCTCATCCAGCTACCAGATAGAGAACGACCTGAGACTTAAGACTATGCCTTTGTTCATGTTCGACCGGATTTCAGAGAGCTATCTTTCTTATCAGGTGGACACAATACTGTTCAAGAAATCCTTTGACTACATTGATGATAATGACGACCCGGTATATACCGAGGATGTGTTCGAGTGGGAAAAGGAGTACTTCAAGAAGCATGAGTCTGAGCTTATGTTAAGCTATCTTTCAGGCTGGCGGCAGTTCCAGACAGCCCGTTTCAAGACTGTTATGGAACCGCTTAACCGCGAGTTCGAGAACGAGGAGATATTCCGCACAGGACCTTTGACATCTTCCATGTTCTTCAAGATGAAAGAGAATGATGATGGAGATGTGTTCTACGACCCGCTCAAGTTCACCGAACGGCTTGAATATGGCGACAGCTATCTCCAGGGAATCTACCGTCAGAACCTGCAGCACAACTATGCCCAGGATTACGAGCTTGAGGGCAAGATAAGCTTCTTCGAGGACAATCTCTATTTCAAGCAGAGCTATATGTACAATATCTACGAGGAACATCATCAGGAGGCGATATCAACCCTGAACATATGGTACCTTAACCTGATGTACAAGGCCGAGTGGATGCGCCCATATTACTACGAGGAAGGTGTGGGCTGGCTGCAGGAGGATGACGAGGATTTTGTGCCGTCCAAGTTTGTGGCGACATTCAATTTCTCCAAGTACGGAAAACCTTTCTGGCGCAACAGAATAAGGTATAAGACCGAGGTGAACATAGGGTACAATATGGACCTGCAGAGGTTCACCGACAACGCACTTACAGCAAGTTTCGGCTTCCATGCCAATGTCTACAGGCTGTTTGACATCTCGTTCAAGACCACATCGGAGAACAACAACACTTACCGTTACTCAAAGGAAAAGAGCTCCAAAGTGGGCGAGGAATACATAAATCCGTTCACAGACCTGTGGAAATCCTTCTCCTTCTGGGATAAAGACAAGCGGTACGAGTCGGGTTTCAAGCTCAAGAGCCTGGAGACCAAGCTGGTGCACCACCTTGGAGACTGGGATCTTTCATATACATACAAAGGATATCCGGAGCTCGATTCGTCGGGACAGAGGCCGGAATGGGACTGGAAGTCGGAGTTCTGCATACTGGTTCAGTGGAATCCTATACCTGAGCTCAAGACACAGGTCAGAAAGAACAAGGAAGACAGGTATTCGATGTGATGAGTCATTCTGCCAAATGCTTGCATATATGAATATTTTAGAATAAGGTTAGGAATATGATTGATACAGGAAAACAGTTAGTAAATATAGTATACGATGCCCTTGCAGCAGTGTTCAAAGCCTCTGGGGCCGATGTTGATTTTACCCCCGATTCCATTATCCCGGGAATTCCACCCAAGCCGGAGCTTGGAGATGTGGCTTTTCCTATGTTTGCCTATGCCAAGAAGCTACGCCAGGCACCACCCAAGATAGCCTCTGATGTTGCAACCCATATCCAGGGTGTTCCGGGGCTCCAGGTGCTTACAGCAGGCCCATACGTCAACTTTAAGATAGACCGCAAGGCTGTAGCAGAAAAGACCCTGACTGCAGTGCTGGAACAGGGCGACACCTATGGCCGCACCGACAGCCTCAAGGGCAAGCGTATTATGGTCGAATTCTCGTGCCCTAACACAAACAAGCCACTCCACCTGGGGCACCTTAGGAACGACTCCTACGGCGAGAGCGTATCCCGTATCTTTGCGGCCAACGGCGCCGAGGTCAAGAAAGTGAACCTTATAAACGACCGGGGCATACATATCTGCAAATCCATGGCTGCCTACCAGAAGTTCGGCGCCGGCACCACCCCTGAGTCAGAAAAAATCAAAGGCGACCACTTTGTTGGCGACTACTATGTAAAGTACAACACATGGTCCCAGACCGACGAGTCTGCCGAGCCTATAGCCCGGGACATGCTGGTAAAGTGGGAATCTGGAGACAGCGCCACAGTAGAGCTTTGGAAGCTTATGAACAAGTGGACAATAGACGGCATCTTCCAGACCTACAATAAGACAGGCATATCTTTCGACAAGATTTACTACGAGAGCCAGACTTACAAGCTGGGCAAGGATATTATCATGGAAGGGCTTGAGAAAGGGCTTTTCTATAAGAACGAGAAGGGGGCTGTCTGCATAGACCTTTCCGAGATTAACCTGGATACCAAGGTGCTGCTCCGCGGCGACGGCACATCGGTCTATATAACTCAGGATATCGGCACTGCCATCTCGCGTCATAAGGACTGGCCGTTTGATGCCCTGTTCTATGTGGTGGGCTCGGAGCAGCAATACCACTTCAAGGTGCTTTTCTACGTGCTCCAGAAGCTGGGCTTCGACTGGGCCAAAGACCTGCATCACCTTTCCTACGGTATGGTGAACCTGCCAGAGGGCAAGATGAAGTCCAGGGAAGGGAAGGTGGTTGATGCCGACGACCTTATCGAAGAGCTTGAGAATATGGCCAAAGAAGAGATTATAGCCAAAGGAAGGGAATCTGAGATTCAGGATGTGGACAAAGCCGCAGAATCCATAGCTCTGGGCGCCCTTAATTATTTCCTCCTTTCCACAATCCCTACCAAGGATATGGTGTTCAACCCAAAAGAATCGCTCTCTTTCAACGGCAACACAGGACCGTACCTGCAGTATACAGGCGCCCGTATATGCACCATGCTGGGCAAGTACGAAGGCTCTACCGAGGCGGTGGACTACAGCCTTGCCACCAGCGATGATGAGTGGGAGATAATCAAGCTTATAGGTAACTTCGGCGAGACTGTAAAGCAGGCTGGTGCAGAGTACAACCCTATGCTTATAGCAGTGTATCTCTACAACCTGGCAAAGCACTACAGCAAGTACTATCATGACTGCCCAATCTTAAAAAGCGAGCCAGATGTGGCCAAGGCCCGTGTAGTGCTGTCAAAGGCTGTGCTACAGGTGCTTAAGAATGGCTTTGCCTTAATAGGCATACCATTCCTTGAGGCAATGTAAGGGTCAGCGTATCTGGGTTTTCTTCCCGTCTTCTCCAACTGCTGTGAAAGTTATGGTGGTGGAGAAAACTGGTTTCTTATTCTCTTCTTTATTATCCAGGATGTAGACATCACAGCGGTAGGTGACACTGGTTTTGCCTACTTTTTCCTGCTGTGTGTCGAACCTGAGTATGGAGCCGTCGGGGATGCCACGGTTGAATGTTGTCTCTCCCATGGCTCTTGTAACTAATTTCTTTCCTGGGAAATCTATGGCTGCTGCAATCCAGCAGAATTCATCTATCCAGCGGAGCATCTGCCCGCCGAAAAGGTGTCCGTGTTGGTTTAAATATTCTGGTCGTACAATCACATAGTTATCCATAGTATCTCCCTTAGATTATGATCCTGAGGCCATCATAAGCCGGCTCTATCCCTGCAGGCAGCTCTGAAAGCAGCTTTGCGTGGTCTATGTCGTGGCACATGTGGGTAAAGTAGGTGCGCTCTGCCCCTATCTTCTTTGCTAAAGCCAGGGCCTTTTCCACTGTCAGGTGGGTAGGGTGGTCCTTGTACTTAAGGGCATCCAGCACCAGAACTTTAAGACCGTTCAGAAGATGCATAGAAGACTTCGGGATATAGCTGCAGTCTGTAAGGTATGCGAAATCACCTATCCTGTAACCGAATGTCTCAAGCTTTCCATGCAGCATAGGGACAGGAATTACCTCAAGCTTTCCCCCATCTTTAGTAGGAATATAGAAAGGCCCTTCCACAGGATTCAGCTGAATATGGGGTTTGCCGCCACCCATCTGGGTCACGTTGAAGATATAGTCAAAGCGCTTGCGTATTATGCCTACCACTTTGGTGCTGCCATAGACTGGCATAGGACTATTGAATGTCATAGGACGGATATCATCCAGGCCGTGCAGGTGGTCGGCATGGGTGTGGGTAATAAGCACGGCATCGGCAGTAGAAAGCTTTTCCCGCAGCATCTGAATCCGGAACTCAGGGGTCATATCTATGATTATGTCAGCCCCCTCGGCACGTACATATACCGAGCAGCGGGTCCGGTTGTTCCTGGGGTCAGCCGATGTACATACAGGGCAGTCGCAGCCTATGACCGGGATGCCGTGGGATGTCCCTGTCCCTAAGAATATTACTTCCATTTCCTGCCTTATTTTCCGCTGCAGTAATAGTCGGCGATATTGGTGAATATATCGGTTACACCCAGCTTCTCAAGGGCAGCAAAATCGTAGTGCTTGCATGGCTCCTTGCCAGGATAGAATATCTCTTCCTCGTTCCAGACACGGATAGGAAGGTCTGTTTTCTCCCTGATATTTGGAACATCCAGCATCTCCACATATGGATGGAGCGCATTCACTGGATACTTCTGAGAGAACTCAAGGCACAGTCTCTCGGAGTCGTAGAGGATTCCGGCGTTCACATACGGATATTTCTGCTTAATAAGTACAATTGAGTCGGGGTTGAATGAGGAATATACAATGTACTTGTCCAATCCCCATTCCTTGACCAGTGCCACAATCATATCCTCGATTCCCTCATAGCGCACTTCGCTGGTCTTAAGCTCTATGTTTATAAGAAGTCCTTTTGCAAGGCACACAGGCTTAAGGAGTGTGAATACCTCTTCTATGGTCGGCACCTGGGTATACTGCGGAACTCCGTTTACAGGATGGGTCTCTATCTTAAGGGCTTTGATTTCTTCCAGTGTAAAGTCCTTTACCCAGCCTGTGCCGTTTGTGGTCCTGTCCACTTTCTCGTCATGGATAACCACCATCTTGCGGTCTTTTGTAAGCTGGATATCAAGCTCGATTCCTGTTACAGGCAGCTTGCTTGCAGCCTCGAATGACTGCAGTGTATTCTCTGGCCAGGTATAACAACACCCTCTATGGGCCCAAATTTTCATAAAAGCCTCCATGTTTGAGTTTTAATAACTATAGCAAATTATAGCACGGATTTTTCCTGTTGTCATTACAGGAATTTCATTCTGAAAAAAGGATTATGTCGTCTGGCGATACAGTAAGGCTGCATTCTGCCATATCCATATGGAAAGGGTAGGTGTCGTAGACTGTCAGCAGTCCCATAGGAGTCTGCACAGTGCAGGTGTAGAATCTTCCATAAAATATGCGGTCTACAATTCTGCCCTTTATGATATTATCTTCTGTCCCATTTGCAGCTGTACAGCATTCAGGGCGGAAGAACAGGGTCACCCTATCCCCGGCAGAGTACTTGTAAGATCTGTTCTGCACCTTGAATATCTGCCCTTGGGTACAGCGTACTTCCACCAGGTCTCCTGCAGATGATACAGTGCCTTCAATTATGTTGGACTGCCCTACAAACTTAGCTGTGTAGAGGGTCTTGGGCTTAAAGTATATTTCCTGCGGCGTGCCGGTGCATTCTATGTTACCGCGGCGGAAAACCGAGATACGGTCCGATATGGTCATGGCCTCCTCCTGGTCGTGGGTAACATATATGGTTGTAAGCTTGTTTTTTCTATGGGTTTCCACTATCTGTGCCTTAAGGGATGCCTTAAGCTTCTCGTCCGCAGCACTTAAGGGCTCGTCCAGGAGCAGCAGGGCAGGGTTTACTGCAATAGCACGGGCCAGGGCAATGCGCTGTTTCTCGCCACCCGATAGTGTTTCTATCTTGCGTTTCTCGTAGCCTGGAAGCTCCACAGCCTCTAAAAGCTCCTTGGTCCTGGTCTTTATCTTGTCCTTAGGCCAGTGCTGTGTCTCGGGACCGTAGGCAATATTCTTTTCTACATTCATATTGGGAAACAGGGCATAGTCCTGGAATACTATGGATATGCTGCGTTTTTCAGGCGGCAGGTCGGTTATATCTTTTCCATCCAGGTAGATGCGCCCTGAATCGGGGGTGTTGAACCCTGCTATAATGCGGAGCAGAGTGGTCTTGCCACAGCCAGAAGGACCTAAGAATGTGTGGAATTCCCCCTGCTTAAGCTCCAGGTCTGCATTAAGAGTGAACTTGCCAGGATAGCTTATTTTTATGTTCTCAAGTTTCAGTTTCATAGGCTTACCTCTCCAAGGCGGTCAATAGCATAGAAAGCTGCTATGCAGATTAAGAGCAGCACAGTTCCCATGGCGCAGGCCTGGTAGAACCGGTAGGCTCCTATAAGACGGTATATTGCGACAGGCATGGTGGTAAAGCCTTCGGGCGACAGCATAAGGGCGCCATTAACCTCGCCGGCCGATACTGCAAATGCAAATATACCGGCTGTGAATATGCCGTTTTTTATCATAGGGAGCTTTACTGTCCATAGAATTCTAAGAGGTCTTGCACCCAGGCTCTGGGCACACTCTATGCATCTTCTGTTTATCCTGCTGTAGAACAGGGATACAGCTTTTATGGTAAAAGGGAGGACAGCTGCTGTATGCACAGCCACAAGAAGTATTTTGCCGTTGGGTCTGAAACCCAGCTTTGAGATAGTAAGCAGATATCCTAATCCCAGCAGTATGGAAGAGATAGCCAGGGAAGCAAAAAAGAATATCTGCACCAGAAAGGAGCCTTTAGGCCACCTGGATATGACTGCTGCAATGACCAGCGACAGCAGGACAGCACATATTACGGTAGATACTGCTATAAAGACTGTGTTAAGCACAGGGCGGTACATCACAGGCTGGGCAAAAGATGTGTACCAGTTCAAGGTAAATCCTCCACTTAAGCCCCATCTTCCATTGCCGGTGAACGAATTGAACGCTATGGTCACCATAGGAAGTGCCACGTATAGAAGAAGGAAGAGCACATAGAGCAGGGCAGGAATGCTGTGTGCCATAGAAAGCGATTTAAGCGGCACTTCCTCATTCCTGCCTGCAGAACCTGAATATCTTTGCTCCCTATGCCCGGCTGCTGTGTAGATAGATATGAATACCAGTGCGAACAATGTCTCAAGGCCGCCCAGGGCGCAGGCTTTGGCAATATGCGAAGTAGTGCGGGCCAGCTTGTATATCTCAACCTCCATGGTGGAGTACTGGGGGCCGCCTCCAAGCACCAGCACTATGGAAAAGCTCATGAAACACTCTACAAATATCAGGGCGCAGGAGGCAACTACGGCGCTTGTTATCCAGGGCAGTGTAACAGTGTAGAACAGCCGCACTTTGCCGGCCCCCAGGCTGCGCCCTGCCTCGTACAGCGATTTAGGTATCTTTTCCCACACCGGGTATACAAACCTGATGAACAGGGGAATGTTGTAGAAGGTGTGGGCTATAAGGATGGCCTTGAGGCTGTACAGAACCTTTAGCGGCGGTTCGGCTGCCCCTGTCAGGGCCATAAGGGCACGGTTTATTATGCCGTTGTTGCCTATAAGAAGTACTATGCCCAGCACTGCCGCTATAGGGGGCAGTACAAAAGGGACGGTAATAAGGGCCTTTAGAAAGCCTTTGCCCCTGAATGTATATTTTGCCAGGATATATGCCCCCGGAAAGCCTATTGCTGCGCTTAAAAAGGTGCTGAGTGCCCCCTGTTCAAGGGAGAACAGGCATATCTTGCGGCAGTAGCTGTCACCCAGCACCGAAACCAGCCCCTCCTTGGAGAACCCTGTCATGAACACAGTTATCACCGGAACATAGAAGAACAGGATTAAAAGCAGAAATGGAATGAGGAATAGAAAAAGAAGGGGCAGCCGGGTCTCTTTCATTTTGCCATGGTGCTTTTAAGCCAGCCGTCAAGCCAGCTGTCCAGATTCTTATCTATATCTTCGGCATCCAAAAGAAGCGGCTTGTCAGATACAGGGGCGCTCTTATAGGAGTCTGGCATTGGAATATCGATTACAGGATACATCCAGTTGGTAAGCGGTATCTCGGACTGAAAATCTTCGGACAGTATAAAGTCCATGAACTTTTTGGCAGCCTCCATATGCGGTGCACCTTTAAGTATTCCGACCCCTTCGGTCTGCATATAGTTGCCATCGTCAAAAAGGACAGTCTTTATATTGTCGATTTTATCGTATTCCACATGGTAGGCAGGGCTTGTGGTGTAGCTTATTACCATGGGTGCCTCGCCGCTTGTGAAAAGGCCATAGCCCGAACTCCATCCCTCAGATACTGTAAGGATGTTGGGCATAAGTTTTTTCCAGTACTCCTTGTAGCCTTCGCCCTTGCACTTTACAGTCCACATCAGAAAGCCAAGTCCGGGGCTTGATGTACGCGGATCCATGACTATAAGGGATTTTTTGTACTCAGGTTTCAAAAGGTCATCCAGGCTTTTGGGCGGATTCTTTATCTTGTTGCTGTCATATACCAGGGCAAAGAAGCTGTAGTCGTAGGGAATAAGATGATATGTCTTGTCAAACAGGAGATCATCCTTTACTTTCTCTATTCCTTCGGGCTTGTAAGGGACAAGGATGTCGTTCTTGAGCACAGTGGATAGAAGGTTGTTGTCTGCCCCGATTATTATGTCGGCAGTCTGATTTTCCTTGTTCATTATGGCCAGGTTCACAATCTCGCCGGTGCTTCCTACCTGGCGGCTTTCGATTTTTATACCATACTTTTTCTCAAAGATAGGGAATACCACAGGGGCAGGTCCCCATTCCGAAAGGAAAGAGTCGCTTGCATAAATTACAAGCTTGTCAGAATCCGATGCAGCTTTTTCCTTAGAGCCGCCGGCAAATACAGACACAGCCATGCAGAGACAAAGAACAGTTAAAAGTGATTTTTTCATGATACCTCCCGCATGGGGTGGTGAGAAGAACGGTTTTCCTACGCCAGCATTACCTGGATCAGGTCAAAGGGTATAATCTCAGAGATTCATACGAATCCCACCCCAAAAAAATTAAAAGGCTGCATTGCTGCAGCCTCAGTTTCTCCCCCGGACAGACTCGAACTGCCGACCTAGTGGTTAACAGCCACCCGCTCTACCGGCTGAGCTACAGGGGAATGATGAATGTATCTTAATTAAATGGGCACTTTGTGTCAAGTGGATATTGCTTAATTATCTTTTTGCAGCCGTCGGCCAGAATAGTGTCGTGGTCAAAGGCCAGGAAACAGCCCCTGCTGTCTTTCTCAAGCACAATATCGCCATTCTTTATAGATACTATTTCTCCATCTGAATACTTTACAGTAAACCATCGGGCATCCGATGCATCATCACCTGCTTTTATATCAAGCCTGCTCCGGTCCACCACAGTGCAGTAGGCGGCAGATACCACCCAGCCCCGGGGGTCGCGTCCAGGTGCGCTGTATACACCTAATAAGGAAGTCTCAACACCGGTAAGGCCAGTCTCTTCCTCAAGCTCCCGCGCGGCTGTCTGGGCAAGAGTCTCCCCCTTGTCGGCAAAACCGCCCGGGAATGCCCACCTGGTCATGAACGGATGCCCTTTGCGCTGTATCAGAAGCACTTCAAGGCCAAACTTGCTGCTCAAAGAGAAAAGCACGTTGTCGGCAGTCAGACATGGTTTGGGGTATTTGTCAGAATTATACTGACGGAGGAATTCCTCCTCCGTCAGACCATTTTTATCTTTTAGTTCCATATCAGAAATCTACTTCTGTATCATAGTAGCAGCACTTAAGGAGTTTTTCCATCTCCTCCTGGTTAGGCTGCCGTGGGTTTGAGCCTGTGCATGCGTCTAAAATAGCATTCTTTGCAATCTCAGGAAGTCTCTCAAGGAATATCTTCTCCGGTACAAAGCCCTGTTCTGTAGGGTAGCTGTCTGCGCCGTAGTTCTTGATGCAGTGCGGAATGTTCAGCTTGTCGTTGAAGCCTCTGATGTATGCAATCAGGTTTGCCAGCTTCTCATCGTCGTCCTTGCCGCCCAGCTTCATGTAATCTGCGATTACGCCATAGCGCTTCTTGGCCTCGGGGTTCTTTGCGTTGTATGCGATAACCTTAGGCAGGTACATAGCGTTTGCCGCACCGTGGATTATGTGGGCGCCCAGGTCTGCGAATACTGCTCCTGTCTTATGAGCCATGGAGTGCACGATTCCCAGGAGTCCAGATGAGAATGCAATACCTGCAAGGCACTGTGCGCTGTGCATGTTGTCTCTTGCTTTCATATTGCCGTTGTAGGAGTCTACCAGATCCCGCTGGATCATCTCTATTGCATGGATTGCAGGTGCATCGGTAAAGTCGCTGTGCACTGTGGATACATAAGCTTCTACAGCGTGGGTCAGTGCATCCATTCCAGTGTGTGCAACCAGCTTCTTTGGCATAGTCTCGGCCAGGTCAGGGTCTACGATTGCAACATCAGGGGTAATCTGGAAGTCTGCGATAGGGTATTTGATGCCTTTCTGGTAGTCGGTGATGATTGAGAATGCAGTTACCTCTGTAGCTGTTCCAGATGTGGATGATACAGCGCAGAACTTAGCCTTGGTCCTGAGCTTTGGAAGGCCGAACACCTTGCACATATCTGCAAATGTTGTCTCGGGGTACTCATACTTAATCCACATAGCCTTTGCAGCATCGATAGGGGAACCGCCGCCTATTGCAACAATCCAGTCTGGCTTGAACTCCTGCATCACTGCAGCTCCTTTCATTACTGTATCTACTGATGGGTCTGGCTCGATTCCCTCAAACAGGGTAACTGTCATTCCAGCCTCTTCCAGGTATTTCTGTGCTCTGTCCAGGAATCCGAACTTCTTCATGCTGCCGCCGCCGACACAGATTATTGCTCTTTTTCCTTCCAGTGTCTTAAGAGCCTCAAGCGCTCCTTTGCCGTGGTAAATGTCTCTTGGATTGGTAAATCTCTGCATATTTAAATGCTCCTTATTGTGATTTAATTCTCATTATTAAGAACCATTCCTAATTATATCTTGAAAGGGAAGAAATGTCTATAAAATAAATAAAGTACTTATTTTAACAATATCCGGTTGTTCTGCAGGCTGTCACGGAGTGCTGCAAAGCTTTTCTCTTCCACATCGATATATAGCTGTTTCTTTGCAACATCATCTAGGTAGTGGGCGTCGGAATCTGAAATTACAGGGTATTTTGCGTAATCCTTGGCATTGGCAGGGTTGAATACCTCGATAGCGGTGTAGTCGGCATCGGGTAGGAATCCCAGCTGAGATACTATGGAAAAGACTGGCTTATCCACATGGGCAGGGATAAAAAGGCCGTTCCTGAAAAACACCTCCTCCCTTACATCATCTATAGAAAGACCGCTTGCGTTTCCCAGATACTTTTCCACCTCGCCAAGAATCTCCTCGTTCTCATCCACATAGACCTGGTCGCCGAAAACATCGGGGTTGTTCGGGACATCAGGCATGTACTTATATACGAACTCGGAGAACTCCAGGGCTGTCTCCACATCCTCGAACAGGCACACCAGGTGTGCCTCCTCGCTGGAGGTAACCTCCATTCCATAAATGCTCCAGAGCCCCTGCTGTGCGCAGTTGGCCTTGAATGCAGGGCAGTTAAGGGCAGTGTTGTGGTCGGTCAGCGCCACCAGGTCAAGCCCTTTCTCCTTTGCACGCTCTGCAATGGCGGCAGGGGACATCTCCAACGAGGCGCATGGAGAGACACAGGAATGAATGTGGAAATCGGCCCGTACCAGCATCAGCTGTTCATAGCTTTTGCAACTTTTGCAGAAGCATCAAACTGGGACTCGGCTGTCTTGAATATAGCAACGTCGTTGCCTTCGGCAGCTTCGATCATGTCGGATGGGATAGCCCGCTTGTTGCAGACCAGGATTGCCCTTATTCCAGCCAGTGTAGCCACTGCGATTGTGTTCTTATGGGCCTGGATTGTTATAAGGATGGAATCGGATGGGGCGTTGGCCATGACATCGCTCAAGAGGTCGCCAGTGTAACCGGCCTTGATTTCAAAATCTTCCATCTCTTTCTTTGTCTCTCTGGTGTAACCCAGTGCTTCTAAATCACTTACTTTCATCTTCTTCGTTCCCTAAATTTATTTTAATTTTTACTTCCGTACCTGTAACGTCGGAAGATATCTGGAAGTCATTGCTGACCCGCTTTACATTCGGAAGCCCCATTCCTGCGCCAAACCCCTGGGACCGTATCCATTCGCTTGCAGTGGAGAAACCGTCGGTAAGGGCTTTCTCCAGGTCTGGAATACCAGGACCTTTGTCCTGTGTCTTTATCATAATTGATTCGGGCAGAAGCTGGAATATAAGGACACCGCCATCGGAATGGACAACCAGGTTTATCTCCAGCTCATAGGCTGCAATGGAGACACGGCGTATTATGCTCTGCTTGATTCCCCGCTCCTTAAGTATCTTTTTAATCTCGGAGGTAACCTTTCCTGCGTTCTCGAAATCGTACTTATGGACAATGAACTGCCTGTATATTACTGTGTCGGGCCTGATGTCAGAAGGATCCGGGTCGCTTAAGCGCATGTTAAGCTTGTCGTATTTCTGGAGCTGCTTGTTTATATTGTTCAGCATGGCCGCGGTAAGGTCGCGTGCAGTGATCATGCCGGTAAGCTCTTTGTTCTTGTTGATTACGGGGAACCGCCTGAATTTGAACTTGTTAAAGTAGTTGATGGCGAAGGAGATAGGCATTTCCTCCTCCAGCATAATAACGTCGCGGGACATGTACTTGCTTACCTTGTCATCAAGGCTTCCGTTGTCGTAGCAGGCCATGATGTCATAGACGCTCAGGATTCCCGCCAGCCTGTTGCCGTCCACCACAGGGACTCCGGTAAGGCCGTTCTCTTTCATGGTATTCTTGGCATCCCGCATGGTATCATCTGGTGATACACGCATAGGATTTGCATTCATAGCCTCTTTTACACGGACAGTATAAATGCTTTCCAGAATAACTTCGTGAGAATCGTTTACAAAAAGAAGATTATTTACATTTCCCAAGTAATTTCCCCAATTCAATGCAGGTGGTAAACATATTGTTCTTGGTGGAAATAAGGGTAAGCCCAGATTCCTCTGCCAGGGTCTTCATGGATGTCTGAGGGCGCTTGCCGTTTATAAGGATTACTCCGCGGGCTTCCACAATGTCGGCAGTACGTACAACCTGGTCAGTTGTAAGGGCTGTAACCAAAATTCTGTTATCTTCATCTCCCACCAGAACCTCGCTCATCATGTCTCCGGCAGAAACATTCTCTATAACAGCTGTATCAAAATCATTGCCTTTGTTAATTATCTCGCAGCTTATATGCTCAACAATCTCTTTGAAAGTCATATTCCCTATTGCCTCTTATAGCGTTTGGACTTATTGTAATGGCTTTATACGGAAAAAACAAGATAGTTATTTAAAATTATTTATTTATTGCTTCTGGACAGTTCGGCAATCACAACCCCGCTTAAGATCAGCACAGCACCCAGCACAGCGTAGATGCTGAAAGGCTCTCCCAATATTATGGAGGACTCTATGAGTGTGAACAACGGAATCAGATAGATGAAGTTGTTGGTCTTGGCAGCACCCAGTGCCAATGTGGCCTTGCCCCAGATAGCGTATGCCATGGTGGATGCGAAAAAAGCCAGCATAAGGAGGTTGAATGCGTTCGCGGGTTTGATAAAGAGTGCAGGCTCGAAAGGAGCTTTGGTCAGAAAGTAGAGTGGCAGGATTGTAACCACAGCCCAGAAAAATGTTTTACGGGTTATATAAATGGCCGGGTACCTGCTATCCACCAGCTTAAGGATGATGGAGTAGAACCCCCAGGAGACCACCGATATAAGTGCCAGGAAACAGCTTGCAGGCTGAATGTATGGCATTGCAATGCCGTTGTAAACTACCAAAAGCACCCCGGCCAGGGCTATAAGCCCGCCTATGGTTATCTGTCTGGTTATCCGCTCGCTCTTAAGGAAACGGCTTGCCAGGAATATTGTAGCCAATGGGGCAGTTGCCACTATTATAGCCACATTTGCAGGTGTTGACAGCTGGATTGCATAGGTTTCGCCTAAAAAGTAGAGCGAGCCTCCTGTTATTCCCAAAGCCAATTCCAAAAGCTCTGTCTTAAGCGATTCCGGTTTATGGAAATGAGGATAGAATGGAATAGTCAGCAGATAGGCCAGGACAAACCGGTATACAAACAGGTCTATAGGCTTGAAATCGTTCAACAGGACCTTTGTGGAGACAAATGTGGAGCTCCAGAACAGTATAGTTATCAAAATGAGTATGTAATATATGAAATTGCTGTTTTTCCCAGTGCTTCTCATAGCTTCTAATATGATTTGACAAATATTCCGATAAGAATATTATATATAAAAAGGATTTAAGTCTATCGGAATGAATTATTTTGACCTGACAGAGACAGAAGCCTACAGAAAACTGTGTGCCTACCAGAAGGAAAAACCTGAGCTCAAGAAGCTGCTTACACCCGAGGCAGTCAAAAAATATATCGCACCTGCCGGAAAGGAACTCTGGTTCAGCTATGCTGGAAAGGGCATTACACCGGAGCTTCTTGAGCTTTGCCAGAGCCTTGCGTCTGAGCAGGAGTGCATTGCCAAATACAAAGACCTCCTTGCAGGCGGCATTGCCAATAAAGGGGAAAACCGCGCTGTGATGCACCACCTTTGCCGCAGTGCAGAGGGCCTTCCTACCTCTGGCAAGTCGGCTTCCAATGCTGCTTTCTATGAAAAAGAGAAAAAATCTTTCTATGAATTTGCGGACAAAGTCAGGTCTGGGGCTGTAAAAAGCAGCACTGGAAAGCTTTTTGATACCGTGGTGCAGGTCGGCATAGGGGGCTCGGGGCTCGGTCCCAAGGCTCTTTATCAGGGGCTTTATAACTATTGCCAGGCCGATAGAGTCACTCCTGTCCTGAAAGCATATTTTATATCCAATATAGACCCGGACGAGCCACTTTCGGTCCTTTCCGAAATAAACCCCGAGACTACGCTGTTCATTCTGGTAACCAAGAGCGGCACCACACTGGAGACCCTTTCCAACTATGCTTTTGTAAAAGAAATCATACATAAAAGATGTCCGGCCGTAACCTTGGAAAAACAGACTGTAACTGTAACTGCCATAAATTCGCCGCTGGACGATAAAGAGCAGTTCCTGGCTGTGTTCCATATAGACGACTATGTGGGTGGCCGGTTCTCTGCATCAAGCGCCTGTGCCGGAGTGCTTGTTTCTTTGGCCTTTGGGCCTGATATATTCAGCCGGTTCCTGGAAGGAGCCCACTATAGCGACATTCTTGCTTTGAATGAAAGGGCAGTTGAGAATGCTTCCCTCATGGATGCGATTCTCGATGTCATAGATGTCAATATCCGGCACATCCCGGTAGAGGCCGTAATACCATATTCTGCAGCCCTGGCTCCTTTTGTCAGACATCTGCAGCAGCTCTATATGGAAAGCAACGGAAAGCCTGCCCCTTATGCCACATGTCCTGTGATTTTTGAGTCTGTGGGGACCGACTGCCAGCACTCATTCTTCCAGCAGCTGCATCAGGGAAAAGTGGAGATGCCTGTAGAATTCATAGGCTTTAAGCACAGCCAGCTGGGGTGCGATATTCAGTACAAAGGCTCAAGTTCCCAGAACAAGCTGAATGCAAACCTGGCTGCCCAGATAACTGCATTTGCCCTGGGGCGGAGCAGCACAGACCTTAACAAAAGCTTCCCCGGAGGCCGTGCCACATCGCTATTATATGGCGAGCGTCTTACACCCGAGACTTTGGGCTCGCTCTTTGCCCACTTCGAGAACAAGGTTATGTTCCAGGGCTTCCTGTGGAATATAAACTCTTACGACCAGGAGGGTGTAATGCTGGGCAAAGAGTTGGCAAAGGCTGCTCTTGATATGGATAATAACGACAGCCCGATCCTGCAGAGCTACTATTCTTTCTTCTGATTCAGGGTAAAAAAAATCCTGCCGGCATTGCTACGGGGAAAAGAAGCCGGCAGGAAACACATAAAAGGAGGTTTATGAAAAGATTTCTCATCTTTCATAAACTAAACCATCCAGAGCTTTTATAGTTACATCTTTTTCAAAAAATTATTCTGTTCTCGAAAAAAAAGAAACCTGCTGGGAAAGGAGAGAACCAGCAGGTTTGCATTTGAATTATTGGAAGAAAACTTTTTAGTTTTTTATCGCTTTGTACTAACTAAACAATTCACCCCTTTCACAGTTACATAAAAAATTAATTTTTTTTCAGATTGTGCAAAGAATCCATCGGATAAAGCTCCGATACAGGTATCTCCACAGTCTCTGAGCCTTTGCCGCAGCATATCACAACTGCATCGGGTGCGGCAAACTCTGTAATAACCTGGCGGCAGGCTCCGCATGGCGGCAGCGGCACCTCGGAATCGGGCGAGTATACAGCCACAGCCTTTATAGCTTTAATCTCCATGGCTACAGCGTGGGCAATCGCATTCCGCTCTGCACATATTGTAAGGCCGTAGGACCTGTTCTCCACATTGACCCCGGTATAAACATTTCCATCATCGGCCAGAATTGCAGCCCCGACACGGAACTTGGAATAGGGGGCATAGGCCTTAAGTGCGGCTTCGGATGCTTTGGTTATAAGTTTTTCTTTGTCATTCATAGTGTTTTCCTTCATTGACAGTATAATACCAGTATTATAAAATTGATATATGGAAAAGAAATATTTTCTTGCTGTTCCTCTCTTTTTCCTAATCTACTCATTTCTTTTCCCTTTCAAGGGGGGTGCTGACATGCACTTTATCCCATCTGGCGGAGGCGTGGATTCCGGAATCGAGTCTTCCATAGCGCCATCCCATGTCATACAGCTTTCTGGAATGATACAGACATGCTATGTGTCAAATAAGTGCATAACGGCGGCAGGGTTTCTGGACGGAACCATTTTAGTGGACGGAAAGCCCCTTGAGAACAGCTCTCCAGGCAAATATAAGACTGTATATGCAATTGCAGCCTCGGATGATGGCCGGTACCTTAGTGTAATTTCAGGTGTCTATCCACGCAATCTATATGTGTATCAGAAGAAGCAGGACAGCTGGAACCAGGTGCATGTAACAGCCCTTCCTGATGATGCAAGAGGGGTTCCGTTCCTGGCAATATCGGGCAATATGCTGCTGTACGAGGATACCGATGGGATATCGGTGCTCAATCTTGCAAAATCAAGCCATTCCAAGATGATATTCAGCGGTGTCTTGAAAGATGTCGGCTATGGACCGGACCAGGATTATGTCTGGGTTGTCTCGGGCGATGATACAGGCCATGATCAGATTCATATGTTCCTTTACAACGGAAGCTGCGTGGCATCTGCCCGGTATGACGGCAAAGAAAGCCTTAAGGCGCTCAAGGTGGCAAAACAGTGATTCGCAGGCTCTTTTTCCTTTTTTGCTTTATTCTTACAGCCTCTCTTGTTGCCTCCTACGATTTCCCTGCTCCCGGCGGTAAGATAACTTCCTCATTCGGCTCCATGGGAAAAGGGCAGTTCTGCACCGGTATAGAAATCCAGACCGGCGATGTTCTTGCATCCGAAGATGGCGAGGTGCTTTTCCTGGGAGATGATTTTATAGCTTTGGCCCACGAGGATTCAATCCTGACTCTCTATTCCGACGTAGAGGCCTCTGACATGCTAAGCCGCAACATTTATGTCAAGAAAGGGCAGAATATCGGCAGGACCAGGGCAGGAACGCTTGCTTTCGCAGTCTATGACCTTGAGATGCAGCAGTATATAAATCCGCTCCTTATGACCGAGACAGTCAAAAAGTCAGAGCTTCCAAAGATAAAGGGAATCTCCTTCGATGGCGACCAGGACAGTTTGAGCGTCTATGTGGATGATAAAGGTTTTACAGGGCTATATCGGATACATGTTTCAATTGACGGCAAAGTGGTAAGTACTCTGGGATTCAGGACTATAAAGCGAAGTGGCGATGACCTGTTGCTGGATTCAGGCTCTTTTGAGTATGGAAAGCTTTACGGCAGGCAGGGGGCTTTTACATTCTCTGGAATCGGGCTTAAGCAGGGTAATAATAACGTTGATATAATTGTTGAAGATTTTTATGGAAAAAAAGCTGTGTTTCATGGTAGGATAACAGTATGAGAGAGAAAAAGAACAGTCATAGCTATTTTAATGTAGAGTATCCAAGTAGTGGTATATTTTCAAAATTTAATTTAAAAAAGTTTAATAATGCTACACTTTTAAAAGATGAAGAAGTAAAAATCCTTGAAAATAATGGATGCTGGGCTGAGAACTGGAAACAGATTTATGTAAAACGGCCTTTCGACCCACATCTGGTACGGAACACAGGGTTCTATGGAAATGTCTACATAGGCCGCCTTGAGAAAGGATTCATCCAGTTCCATGGTCTCTCTCATCCCATAGGAATCTACGGCTGCCAGATAACATCTTCCTGTATCGACGACTATTCAGCACTCTCAGACAGCACTATATCCGAATCTCTTATAGGGCGCAGTGTCATAATCCACAGCTGCAGCGAGATTTCCACCGAATCCGATGCCTTTAAAAATCCTGTTGTGATAGGAGCTGGCAACGAGAAAGCCGGGTGCGAGGCTGTGCTGTTTGCAGGGATAACCCTGCAGGAGATATGGATGCAGGTCTATCTTAAGGAACACCAGCTTCTTAACCAGTTCCTGGCCGAATTCACTGCACATAAGCTCAGCACTGCCTCCCCATATACTGTTATAGAAGATAACTGCGTAATAGAGAACACCAAAGCTGTGCGCAGCGTCAAACTTGGAAAGCGGGGCGTTATTTCGGGTGCTTCCAGGGTGGAAGAGTGCGTAATAGCCTCTTCCTCTGCAAACCGCACCTCCATCTGCGACAACGCTGTTGTGCGCCAGGCCTTCATAGGAAGCGGCGTAAATATCGAGTCGGGCGCCTTTGTAGAGCAATGCTTTCTGGACAGCCATGTTACCATAAATCAGTATGCCCGGTTAATACAGAGCGCAGTGGGGGTAGACTCCACCATAGCATGCGGCGAGGTTCAGAACTGCTTTATAGCGCCGCTTCACCAGCAGCACCACAACAGCTCGTTCCTTATTGCGGCCGGCCTGGGCGGGCAGTGCAACATAGCCTCGGGTGCCAACCTGGGCTCGAACCACAACAGCAGGGCAAACGACGGATGCATGGTGGCTGGAAGGGGCTTCTGGGCAGGCCTAAGCACCTCGGTCAAGTATAATTCTTACTTTGCCCCGTTCACTCTTCTGGCCAAGAGCAGCTTTGCCTATGAGCTTGACATAAAGCTGCCGTTTGCCCTGGTTTCCGATAATATAAAGGAAAACTGTCTGGACATTATGCCTGCCTACTGGTGGCGTCACAATATGTATGCCCTGTTCCGCAATAACCTTAAGTTCCAGAGCCGCCTTGGAAAGGCAGCCGGGACAATAGAGCACCGGTTCATGGCTCCTGACACAGCCGAGGATATTCAGAATGCCTTGGAAATCCTGAAAGCATATAAAAAGAAGGTTCCAGATCACGATATGGAAAATTCATCACGCAAGGTTCAGATTCTTGGCATAGACGATGGAATCAAAGCTTATAAGGAGATGCTCCTGTGGTATGGTGTATCCACAGTTCTTGACTGGCTTAAGAGGCCTGGAGTTACCGCAGGCAAGTACAACGATATTCCTATAGATTCCTCCAAGGGCACCTGGGGCTGGAGCAATGTGTGCGGCCACCTGGTTTGCAATGCCGACCTTAAGCAGCTGGTGCATGATATAGAGCAGGGCGACTTTATCTCCTGGGACGACGTGGAGGAACGCTTTATGCGGTTTGACCTTGAGTATCCTAAGACCAGGTTTGCCCACGCCCTGCATATTCTGGCAGTTCTCTATGGAAAAAAGACATTTGACCAGGAGATGCAGGAAAAAATTCAAAAAGATTATGAAAAACTCTCTGACAAGATAAAAAAGCAGATTGTCGCCACACGGACCAAGGATTTTGAGAATAAATTCCGCAAAAATACAGTCAAAGAGGACGACTTTCTGGTGGAAATACTCTCCACTATTTGATTTATCTTTGAACTTCATAAAGAAAATTTATCACAAATAGAAATCATTACTATTTTTTTGACTTTCTCCTTTTTTCTCGGCTATTTTGAAGTCAGAGAACAAGGAGGAAACTATGAATTTTGTTTCTGGTGACTGGAACGATACAATTGATGTAAGGGATTTTATACAAAAAAACTACACCCCTTACGATGGTGATGGAGCATTCCTTACAGGCCCTACAGAACGGACTAAAAAGCTGTGGGAAGAACTTAGCGTGCTGCTCGAGAAAGAGCGCAAATCTCCAGGCAGAGTGCTGGATGCCGATACCAAGGTTATTTCAGGTATTACTTCGCATCCGGCTGGATATATAAACAAGGATCTTGAGGTAATAGTAGGGCTTCAGACCGAAAAGCCTTTAAAGCGGGCAATTATGCCTTTCGGCGGGCTCCGTATGGTGGAGCAGGCCCTTGAGGAGCACGGATATCATCTGGATCCGGAGGTAAAGAAGATATTCAAGTACCGCAGAACCCATAACGAGAGCGTTTTTGGAGTATATACCGACGATATAAGGGCTGCCCGCTCATCCAAGCTGCTTACAGGGCTGCCCGATGCCTACGGCCGTGGAAGAATTATAGGCGACTACCGCCGCGTGGCCCTTTATGGTGTGGACTACCTTCTTGCCAAGAAGCTTAGGGCAAAGATCAAGTTTGACCGCATGACCATGACCGACTTTATAGTGCGCAAGAGGGAAGAGATAAACATGCAGATGGAGGCGCTGGAACAGCTTAAGGAGCTGGGTTCCATATACGGTTTCGACATCTCAAAGCCTGCAAAGGATACAAAAGAGGCTATCCAGTGGCTATATTTCGGATACCTTGCTGCAGTAAAGGAGCAGAACGGCGCTGCCATGAGTCTTGGAAGAACATCGACATTCCTTGACATCTGGGCAGAACGGGACCTTAAAGAGGGCAGATATACCGAGCAGGAGATTCAGGAGATGGTGGACCAGTTCATAATCAAGCTGCGAATTGTCCGTTTCCTGCGTACCCTGGACTACGACAACATCTTTGCAGGCGACCCGGTATGGGTTACCGAATCTATCGGCGGCATGGGGCTTGATGGACGCCATATGGTCACCAAGATGAGCTACCGTTTCCTCCACACCCTGGAGAACCTGGGGCCTGCACCGGAGCCTAACCTGACTATACTGTGGAGCACCCGGCTGCCAGAGAACTTCAAGCGTTTTGCGACAAGCATATCTATAGAGACCAGCTCTATACAGTACGAGAACGACGACCTTATGCGTGTTGACCTGGGCGACGACTACGGAATAGCCTGCTGTGTATCGCCTATGCGTATTGGAAAGCAGATGCAGTTCTTCGGTGCCAGGGCCAACTTGGCAAAGTGCCTTTTGTACGCTATAAACGGCGGTGTTGACGAGATTACCGGAAAGCAGGTGGCTCCTCCATATAAGCCTATTACCAGCGAATATCTGGACTATGACGAGGTCATGGAGAAGTTTGAGTACATGTCAAACTATCTGGCAACCGTGTATACAAAGGCTCTGTACATGATTCACTACATGCACGACAAATATAACTACGAGACCCTTGAGATGGCACTTATGGATGAGCGTATGAAACGTACCACAGCCTGCGGTATGGCAGGGCTCAGTGTAGTTGCCGACTCATTGTCTGCCATCAAGTATGCCAAGGTAAAGCCAATAAGGAACGAGAAAGGGCTTGCCGTGGACTTCGAGATAGAGGGCGATTATCCTAAATATGGAAACAATGACGACCGTGTGGATAGAATTGCTGTAAAGGTGACCAAGATGTTCATGAACGATATCCGCAAGAACAAGATGTACAGGGACAGCACACCGACACAGTCAATCCTGACTATAACATCCAATGTGGAATATGGAAAGAACACAGGTTCGACACCGGACGGCAGAAAGATAGGTGTTCCACTGGCACCGGGTGCAAACCCTATGCATGGCCGGGATACAAACGGAGCTCTGGCATCGCTTTTAAGCGTAGCCAAAATTCCATGGGCCGACTGCCAGGACGGTATCTCCTACACATTCTCCATGGCTCCGTCAGCCCTGGGCAAGAGCAATCAAGAGCGCAGCACAAACCTTATCACTCTTTTGGACGGCTACATGACAGCCACAGGACAGCACCTTAACGTGAATGTGCTTAACCGCGAGACACTTATGGATGCAATGGATCATCCCGAGAAGTATCCGCAGCTTACTATCAGGGTCTCGGGCTATGCTGTAAACTTTATCAAGCTTAGCCGCGAGCAGCAGCTGGATGTTATATCCAGGACATTCCACGAGAAGATGTGAGAAAGGGCGAGATGACAGGAAGAATTCATTCCTTTGAGTCATTCGGTGCAGTGGATGGGCCTGGTGTGCGCTATGTGGTGTTTTTCCAGGGCTGCCCGCTGCGCTGTATGTTCTGTCATAATCCCGACACATGGGATGCGACGGCAGGAAAGGAATACACTGCCCGGGAAGTAGTGGAGAAAATTCTTCCTTTCCGCAATTTTTACGACCACGGCGGGGGTGTCACCCTTTCGGGGGGCGAGCCGCTTATGCAGCTGGACTTTGCCACAGAGCTTCTGGGGCTTTTAAAGGGTTCTGGTCTTCATACCGCCATTGACACCTCTGCCGCAATACCGCTTGAAAAAGCACGCAAGGCAATAGATATTGCCGATATGCTGCTTTTGGATTTCAAGGCCTTTGACAGCGCCCTGTGCGAGAAAATCACAGGCAGGCCACATGTCCTTGAGCAGGAGAAGGAGTACTTGGAATACTGCCAGAGCACCGGCAAGAAGGTGTGGATACGCCACGTGATTGTCCCTGGGCTAACTCTGAACGAGGAGCATCTTAAGGGGCTTGGAAGTTATCTGCATAAGTTCTCATGCGTAGAGAAGATAGAGAGCCTTGCTTTCCACAAGATGGGGGAGTTCAAGTGGCAGAAGGATCTTTATAAGCTTGCCGGCACCGAGCCGCCATCGGATAAGGATATGAAAAAGGTATCAGAGCTTTTAGAAAGCTATTGATATAACCAGCAGGCGCAGCTGTGATCATTTTTCTCTCCTGGTTTCAGCTGCGGATTTGCTTTTCTGCATATCTCTTTATGCACCGGGCATCTGCTGTAGAACGGGCATCCTGCTTCCATATGGATTAAATCGGGAACTTCGCCAGTTATTTTCTGCTCGAATATCCGTTTGTTCTTTCCTATCTCCGGCACAACGCTTAGCAGAAGCTTGGTATAAGGGTGCATCGGGTTTGCATACAGCTCCTGCGGTGGGGCGCTTTCAACGATATAACCGGCATACATTACCGATACTGTATCACTCATATAAAGAACTACCGCTATGTTGTGGGCTATGAATATATAAGAAATTTCCAGTTTATCCTGAAGTTCCAGCAGCAGGTTGAGAATCTGGGACTGTATAGAGACATCAAGGGATGAAACAGGCTCATCGCATATCACTATGCCAGGCCTTGATGATATTGCCCTTCCTATGCAGATACGCTGTCTCTGGCCTCCCGAGAACTCGTGTGGATACTTGGATCCCCAATCCTTGGGCAGACCCACCAGCTCTAAAAGGTGCTCAGCCTCATCAGGTATCTCGCTCTTTGTTATCATTTTGGCAGCCAGAAGTGGCTCTGTTATTATATCCTTGACCTGCATCTTCGGGTTAAGGGAAAGGTACGGATCCTGGAATATGTACTGCATCTTTGTTTCTTTAGGTTCAAGGGTTATGGAGCCGGAGTCGGGGTTCTGTATTCCCAGGATTGTCTTGGCCAGAGTCGATTTGCCGCAGCCCGATTCGCCTACAATGCCCAGAGTCTGCTTTTTTCCAAGGGTGAATGAGACTCCGTTAAGGGCATGGATTTTATCGGCTGAGGTGCTGAACCTGCCAGCCTTGAGAGGGTAGTGTTTTACAAGGTCTTTAACTGTAAGCATGGAAACACCTCACTTTCCGCCCATTTTTTTCTATAATCAGGGGCTTTGATTCCATGCATTCCGCAGTGCAGAATCTGCACCGCTTGGCATATGGACAGCCCTGGATAATCTGGCCCGGGTCTGGCACCTTGCCAGGGATGGCAAAAAGGGTATCCTGGCCTTTGAACATTCCTGGCTTGGGAATGGAGCGCAAAAGATCTTTTGTGTAGGGATGCATAGGGTTTGATATGACATCCCTGGCAGGCCCTTCTTCCATAAGGGAGCCGGCATACAGGATTATTATGCGGTCGCAGAAGTCCTCCACCAGAGCCAGGTCGTGGGTTATGAATATTATTGACATGCCTGTCTCTTTCTGCTTTTCCTTAAGCAGGCCTAAAATCTGTGCCTGGGTTGTCACATCCAGGGCTGTGGTGGGCTCGTCGGCAATAAGTATGTCGGGGTGGCAGGCCAGGGCCTGGGCTATCATCATGCGCTGCAGCATTCCCCCCGACATCTGGAACGGGTAGTCCTGCGCCCGCATCTTGGAATTTGGTATATGCACCTGCTCCAAAAGCTCAAGGGCTGCCTTGTATGCATCTTCCTTGCTCCCTTTTCCATGCAGGCGCAGGCTTTCGCCCACCTGGCCTCCAAGCCTGAAAAGCGGGTTGAAAGAGGCTGATGGCTCCTGGAATATCATGGATATCCGGTTGCCCCTTATCATCTCCATCTCTTTCTCAGAAAGCTTGTTAAGGTCTATATAATGGTCGCCACTTTTAAGAAGAATCTGGCTTTCGGGCAAAACCTTGCCAGGCTCGTCAATCAGTTTCATTATAGAAAGGTTTGTTACGCTTTTTCCGCTTCCAGATTCCCCGATTATGGCCAGAATCTCATGGCTGCAAAGGCTGAACGAAAGGGAATCCACTGCAGTGACCTCACGGTCTACCATGTAAAAGCGTGTTGTAAGGTCTTTTACTTCAAGAATCTTTTCTTTCATCAGCTCTCCTATAAAGCCTTAGGGTCAAATGCATCCTTTAAGCTGTAGCCCAGCGTAAAGAAGCAGAATACAGTAAGAATTATGACAAAGGCTGGCCACAGCACCCATGGGTACTGCCTAAGCACGTTTATGTCCATGGCTGCGCTCATAAGCATACCCCAGCTTACAGAGGGCTCTGTTATGCCCAGGTTCAGGAAGCTAAGGCCAGCCTCGCCTAAAATGACGCCCGGGACGCTAAGGGTTATGTCCAGAATAAGGATGCTCCGGATCTGGGGAATTATATGTTTAAGCAGTATCGCAATCGGTTTTCTGCCCGAAAGCCTGGCCGAAGTAACGTAGTCGGCGTTCTTTAGCGAGAGTACCCAGTTCCGGATGCCCCGGGCGCTGCCGGCCCAGCTTGGTATGGCCAGGATCAATGTTATGTAGAAGAACTTCTGTGCAGGGGTTATGTCGGCCGGCAGTATGGAACGGAGGAACAGGAAGAAGTAGAATGTAGGCAGCAGAATAATGACCTCGCAGAACCTCATTATGGACCAGTCGGTCATGCCCCCTATGTAGCCCGATATGCCCCCTATCAGAATGCCGCCCAGAAGGGCAGTGAGTATGCTGACAAAGCCTATTGTAAGCGATATCTTGGCACCGCATATTATGCGGGAAAGCATATCGCGTCCCAGGCGGTCGGCCCCCAGCAGGAACACAGGCTCTCCATCTGTGGTGCCAAAAAGGTGGGTACGTGCAGGGATAAGGCCGAACAGCCTGTAATCATCGCCCTTTACAAACAGCGAAAGTTTGTGGAGCACAGTCCGGTCTGTCCTGTATTTCTTGTAGAACGGATTTGCCATCTCATATTCGTATACAAAGGGGCCTATGAACTTGCCGTCGTGGAACATATGGATTGCGTGGGGCGGCTGGTATGATTTGCTCTTGAACTTGGTGTTGGGCTGGTAAGGTGCCAAGAATCCCTCGAAAATAAAGGAAAGATACATCACCACCAGGATCCAGAAGCACAGCATTCCCAGTTTTTTACGTCTGAACTTAAGATAGGGTATGGAATGCTTCATTTTATCCTCACCCGTGGGTCTGCCACTGCCAGCAGGATATCAGATATAAGAATTCCTGCCAGGACCAGGACATCGCTTATAATCATGTTGGTCAGCACCAGATAGTAATCCTGCCGCATGGTAGCGTCGTACATAAGCCGGCCTATGCCTGGGTATGAGAAGATAATCTCCACAAACAGCGAGCCTCCGATAAGGGAGGAGAATATGCCCGAAATGCCTGTGATGAACGGAATCAGCGCGTTGCGGAAGGCATGCTTTATAATCTGCACCTTGCCGGCTCCCTTGGCCCGTACTGCTATGATGTATGGTTTGGAATACTCCTGCTCAAGCAGCACCTTCATGCTCCGTATGGAACCTGCCACGCCACCCAGAAAGCCTATAAGGACAGGGAGCAGGATATGGTGCATCCTGTCAGCCAGCTTTGCCCCCAGGCTCATAAGGTGGTAGTTCTCGCTGGTTGCTCCGCCCAATGGGAAAAGCCCTGTCCTGGCTGCAACTAAAAGTCCCAGCAATGCAAGGAAGAAGGATGGTACAGAGTAAAGTATAAGAGTTATGAAATTCACATTCTTCTCTAAAAGCTTGTTTGGCTTATATGAAAAATAGAATGCAACAGGGTATGCAATTGCAAATGAGAAGATAAGCGAGAAGAAGTTAAGGAACACTGTATTCCATATTCGGGTGTTTATAAGCTCCAGTATAGGCTGCCTGTAGGAGAAAGACATACCCAGGTCGTGGTCTATGACCACCTTCTTAAGCCAGTAGAGGAACTGCATGTAGAAAGGCTTGTCAAGCCCGAACTGAGTCCTGTAGTAGTCGATGGTCTCGGGGGTTATCTCAGGGTTCTGATAGTAGGAAGAGAAGAAATCTCCGGGAGCCAGGCTCATAAAGAAGAAAAAGAAGAATATGGTTATCAACAGGACAGGAATCATGGTCAGGATACGCTTGATTATAAACTTAAGAAGTTTCATTTATCCACCTTCCTGTAGATGTACCGCAGGTTGTCGCCTGTGCTGTGGCCGGTGTCCCAGTTGATATTTCCCCATTCCGAGCCGCATGCCATAAAGGCGTAGCGTCTGAATATAGGAATTATGATAAGGTTATCCATTATAGTCTTCTGGAACAGGCTGTAGTTCTTTTTTATCTCGTTCTGGTCGAATGTGTAGATAAGCTGGCTATAAAGGACATCCAGCTCTTTTTCCCATTCCAATGTGGGCTCTTTCTGCTTAGGATGCCAGTAGTGCAGGTTGCCGCTTGAAAGCCATATATTGTACCACTGTTCGGGGAATGTGGGCATGCCCATTCCTGCCAGGTAGCACTCCCAGTCGTAAGTATTTATAAGCTTCTGGGCAATCACGTTGTAGTCTGCGGTCTGGAGCAGTGCCTTTATTCCAGCCTTCTCAAGGTCAGATACAATTATGTTCAGATAATCCTGAGTAACAGGGTCGGTGCTCCAGGTAAGTATGGAGAAAGAAATCGGGTTTCCATCTGCATCTTCCCGTATGCCATCGCCATTTCTGTCTATGTAACCGGCATCGTCCAAAATCTTTTCAGCCAGCCCGGGGTCGTAGGAATAGGGGGTGTCTGAAGCAGGGTCGTAATAGCGGTTGTTCTCGCCTATGACATTGTACTGCGGCTGTGAAAGGCCGTTTGTGGTCTGGTTTATTATAGTCTGCCGGTCTATAAGGCAGCTTATGGCTCTTTTGAAACGTATATCGGTAAAAAGCCTGAACTTCCAGCCGGGCAGGGTGCCTGAGTTATGGTTAAAAATCAAAGAGGTGTAGATGCTGGCTGGCCCGCCGTTCCATATGTCGAACTTTCCTTTGCCGCTTTCAGGCAACAGGGTAGGCAGATCCTGTCCCCGCAGGGAATAGGCCTCGATCTCTCCTTTCTGGAACCGCAGGAGCTCTGAGTTTGCATCGGGAGTGTATGTAAGTACTATCTTGTCAATGTAAGGAAGCCTCTGTCCCCAGGCATCTTTTTTCCAGTAGTTGGGGTTACGCTTAAAGATAATCCGCTCACCTGGAATCAGCTTCTCCAGCAGGAAAGCCCCGTTTCCAACCAGCTGTTCGGGCGGTGTTGTTATGCCCCAGAATGCTTCCACCGCCTTCTTGCCCTGCTTAAGCACAGGCTCCCAGATATGCTTTGCAACTATAGTTCCGGTGTTCACCACCAAGAGGGGCTCGCTTACTATCCGTGGAAAATGGTAACAGAACTCATATTCCCCAAGCTTTTCTATAGTGTATTTCTGGCGGGTGCCGTCGGGCATGGTTATGTATAAACCCTGCTCGCCCAGAGGATATATCTCCTTGTTGCTCTCTATGTTCTCGAAATACCATACCACATCCTCGGCTGTCATCTTGACACCGTCGCTCCAGTAAATATTGTCATGGAGCTTGCAGTACAGATCCATCCTGTCGTTTTCTATATCGGTGGTCACCTTGTACGATTCCACTATGTTGCCGCTCCACTCCTTTGTGTAGGTGTCGTAGTCGAACAGGTAGTCCAGTATCAGATTGGTCACAGTGGTGTAGGAGCCGTCAAGGTTTGAGAACGGGTTGAAGCTTTTGGGGTCGTCGGCATAGGTGTCACGCCAGGTGCCTCCGTAAATGCCTTTTTCCCATACAATAGGAAGCTGTGTCTGCTTTGTGCCGGGGATGGAAGTAACATCCCAGTTGTATTCCTCTTTCCATTCGGGGTCTTTGCACGATATGAGTAGAAGGAGTGTAAGCATCAGAGCCGACGGAAGCTTTCGCATATAAAAAGTATACTCTAAGAAATGACAAAATGCAAATAAGTGTCTGACATACGTCAGACTGACGAATGTCAGGGAAAAAAAAAGGTAAACACTGTCTCCAATGTTTACCTTTAAGTGGGGGATGACGGGATCGAACCGCCGACATCCTGCTTGTAGGGCAGGCGCTCTCCCAGCTGAGCTAATCCCCCGCTGACAAATGGTAACATATCACAACCACCCGGTTGTGTCAACATTGTTTAAGAAAAATATTATTTTTCCCCAGTAGTTTTATATAGAATTATGATATATACTGTAGTCATGAAAAAGATTAAAGATACTCTTATTAAGAGCGGCGCAGCTGTATTTGCCCTTGACAGCACTACTGGAAAATTCTGCATCAGCCTTGATTCCTCTGTCCTTACCGAGGACTTCAAGACACGGACCATGTTTAAGGATGCTCTTATAGAGCTTATGTATGATAATGGACTCTCGCCCGATATCCTGGTGGGAATGGACAATGCAGGTATTGTGTTCACGTCGCTCATGGCATCATCGCTTGGAGTGCCTATGGCCTATGTGCGCACCTCTGCCAAGGATCATGGAAAGAAAAACCGTATAGAGGGGCTTATCCAGCCTGGCGACCGGGCTGTGGTATTTGTGGATGCAATTTATGACGACAAGTCTGTTGACTCCATTTTAAAAGCCCTTGAAAGCTCAGGGTGCATTGTTGATGGAATACTTACTATATTCTCCTGTACCGACAGCGATATGGTCATTCCTCTTACCACCTACGACAGCCTTTTAAGGCGGGCAATCAAGAAAAAGTATGTAAGCCAGCTTTTTGTCGATTTTATGGAAGATTCAGAGCCATCAAAGGACCTTGATTCCATTATGGCCGAGAATGCGGCCGAGATTCTTCTGGATATAAAGGCAGTGGCTCTTTCGCCGGACAAGCCATTTACTTTTGCATCGGGCATCATAAGTCCTATCTACTGCGACAACAGGCTTCTAATCTCCCATTACGACCAGTGGATGATAATAATCAACTATATGATGAATATAATCAACGACAAGATTGGCTCCGAGAACTTTGACATTGTATGCGGCACTGCCACCGCAGGCATTCCGCATGGTGCTCTTCTGGCCGACATTCTTAAAAAGCCTTTCATATGGGTCAAGGATACAGTATCACAGCCGATTCCAGAAGGGAGCCGTGTCCTTATAATCGAAGATCTTATAAGCACTGGAAAGAGCAGTGCAGCTGCCGTGGATGCGGTGCGCGATGCAGGTGGAACTGTAACCGATGTAATCTCAATCTTCACCTATGAAATGAAAAAATCAGACGATATATTTGCCAAAAAAGATTGCATGACCTATTCTGTCTCCAACTTCGATGCCCTTATTTCTGTGGCTTCTGCCAAGAAATACATCAGGAAGAAAGACATCGACAAGATATGCGAATGGATAGAGAGCCCCGAGCAGTGGGGAAAGAGGTATGGCTTTGAAAAATAACTTCTCAGACCGGCTTATAGCCGAGATAGACAAGAAACAGAACCTTTCTGTGGTGGGTCTTGACACCTCATTTGCAAAGCTGCCCGACTTCTTTAAGAAAGACTTTATGGGCTCCTACGAGTTTGCATTCCAGTCGGCCGCCCAGGCTGTCTACGAGTTCAACAAGAAAATCATAGATGCAATTTACGACATTGTTCCATGTGTCAAGCTTCAGCTTGCATATTACGAGGAGCTTGGCTCTTACGGTATGGAGGCATTCAAGAAGACAGCCTACTATGCCAAGACCCGCGGCCTTTTGGTCATAGCCGATGCAAAGCGCAACGACATAGGCACTACATGCAAGGCTTATTCCTCTGCATTCCTGGGCGAGACCGACATATTCGGTTCCCGGCGTGCTGTGTTCGACACCGACTGCCTTACAGTGAACGGCTACCTGGGCTACGAGGGGGTGGAGCCTTTTATAAAGGACTGCGAAAACTTTGGAAAAGGTATCTTTGTCCTGGTCAAGACATCAAACCCAGGTTCTCAGGAGTTCCAGTGCCTGGATACAGCATCGGGTCTTAAGATTTATCAGGTTATGGGCAATCTGGTTTCGGCTTGGGGCAAGGACCTTATCGGCGATGAGGGTTATTCCGCAGTAGGCGCTGTAGTGGGGGCCACCTTCCCGGAAGAGGCCAAGGTGCTGCGTTCTGCTATGCCCAATACCATATTCCTGGTACCTGGCTACGGTGCCCAGGGTGGTACTGCAGACGATGTCATGCCATGTTTCAATAAAGATGGCCTGGGGGCTGTTGTAAACTCATCTCGCAAGATTATATTTGCATTCCAGGGTAAGAACGACGACAAAAACTTTGCCGACTATGCCCGGCAGGCTGCCATAGATATGCGGGAAGACCTCCGCAAGGCATTGATTAAGGAAAATATATACAGATGGAACTGAAGAAATTAGTGCCCGAGGTGGCTGCAATCCACGACCTTTCAGGCTATGGCAGGTCTGCACTTACAGTGTGCATACCGGTACTTTCTGCCATGGGGGTCCAGGTGTGTCCGCTTCCAACTGCAGTGCTCTCAAGCCAGACCGACGGTTTCTTGAACTATGCAATGCTGGACCTGGCCGACTTTATGCCCAAGATTGCAGAGCACTGGAAGCAGCTTGATATCCAGTTCGATGCCATCTACAGCGGCTTTTTAGGCTCATCGGGCCAGATTTCCTTTGTGGACGATTTTATCCACCGCTTCAAACGGCCCGGGCAGATTGTCATGGTGGATCCTGTACTTGGTGACGGAGGCCTCCCTTATGGACCTATAAACGGCAACCACATAAGGGGAATGAAGCACCTTATTAAGCATGCCGATATAATCACTCCCAATGTCACCGAAGCCTCCATGCTCCTGCACAGGGACATAAGAAAATCATTCTCTGTCAACGAGATAAAGGACTGGCTCTATGAGCTGGCCGAAAAAGGGCCTAGGTATGTCATGATAACATCGGTGCCAGTAGGGAATGAAAGCAGTTATGCAGTATGTGTCTACGACAAGGCACAGGATTTATATATGAAGTTCCCGTTCACCCTTATCCCGGGCACTTACCCGGGCACCGGCGACACATTCTCAAGCATAGTGCTCGGTGGAATGCTTAAGGGGCTTTCTATCCCCAAGTGCGTGAACAAGGCTCTTAAATTCCTTTCTGCAACCATAGAGCTTACCAACAGCGCAGGCACTCCATACCGCAATGGTCTGGCTCTGGAAGCTATGCTCCCTGATCTGTGGAAAGAAAACAACGACGAGGCCTATGAGAAGCTTTAACAAGATAGTTGCAACAGATGTGGACGGTACGCTTTTCCGCAGCGACCGCACTGTATCAGATACAGATTTGCATACCCTTGAAAACCTGCATGAGCGGGGGGCTTGCACAGTGCTTGCAACAGGGCGCAGCATATGGTCTTTTACCAACCTTGCAGGAGCCGATTTCCCTGTTGATTACCTTGTTTTCTCCTGCGGTGCCGGTGTCATGGACTGGAAGAGGAAAGAGGTCATCCACAGGACAGGAATAGATCAAGCAGGCATTCAGAAAATCAAGGCCTACCTTTCTGAGCTTGGTGCTGATTTCTGCATACATGATGCAATTCCGGACAACCATTATTTTTTCCCGTACCGCAGCGGCAGGGTTAATCCCGATTTCGAAAAGAGGGTGGCTACCTATCTGCCATTTGAGAAAAAGGTGGACGATATAACATCTGCCACTCAGATTCTTGCAATCTTCCCGGGTTCAGACCACAGCAGGCTTATCGCCCATGCCGACAGGGCGCTTTCCGATTTCCGAGTCATACGCAGCACATCGCCTGTGGACAACAAAAGCCTGTGGATGGAGATATACCAGAAAGGGGTATCCAAGGCATCTGGCATAGAAAAGATAGCAGAGCTTTTCAATATTCCAAGAGGGAATATAATGGCTGTGGGAAACGATTATAACGACATAGATATGCTTGACTGGGCAGGCGAAGGCTTTATCACTGCCAATAGTCCCGGCGAGCTTAAAGAGCGATATATCAATGTACCATCTAACAATGAGTGCGGTTTTACAAAGGCGGTGGAGAAGTGGTTAAGAAAATAGTCTTTGTCCTTGCAATCTTAGTATGCCTGGCATCGGGCGTGTCGGCAGACCGGCCCAAGGTGGGGCTGGTGCTGGCAGGTGGCGGTGCCAAAGGATTTGCCCATATAGGTGTGCTCAAGGTGCTTGAGGATAACGGCATCCATGTGGATTACATAGCCGGAACCAGCATGGGCGGCATAGTGGGGGCTCTTTCGGCCTACGGTTATTCTGCCCGCGAGATAGAGAAAGAAGTAAGCAGCATAGACTGGACCAGCCTTTTCTTCGATACCAAGAACCGCGACCATATGTCCTATATCAATAAGACTGCTTCTTCCAGATACTTCATGACACTGGGCTTTGACAGGCATGGCCTTAAGAATTCACCTGGTGTAATAACAGGCCAGAAAATCCAGAACAAATTCTATCATCTGGTGGGGCCATGCTCCGATAATGATGATTTTGATGATCTTCCCACACCGTTCAGGTGTGTCGCAACCGATATCATAACTGGCAAGGAGGTTGTCCTTGAAAATGGCTCCTTAGCCGATGCCATGCGCAGCACCATGTCTATTCCCGGCGTATTCAACCCTGTGGAAAAGGGCGAATACCTCCTGGTGGATGGCGGAGTGGTCAACAATCTGCCTGTGGATGTAATGAAGGATATGGGAGCCGACATCATAATAGCAGTAAACCTTTCCAACAATATTGCAAACCGCGAGGATCTTAGGGGCGGCATGTCAATCACAAACCAGATGCTAAACCTGTTCATATACGACCAGCAGCTGGCACAGCTTAAGCTTGCAGATATTGTCATAACTCCAGAACTTGGGAAATACGACTCCACATCATATTTCAATTTCACCGAGATAGAAAAGCTTGGAGAACAGGCCGCCAAGGAGATGCTTCCTGCAATCAAGGAGGCTGTAGGGCCAGAGAATATAAGCAGTATTCCCAAGATTGGCGTAATGCGTAAAGAGCCGGTTGTCGTCGACAGGGTAGAGGTCTCTGAACTTAATCCGTTTGACCGCAGCATTATTGTCAAGAAGCTTGATAAATTTGTAGGCAAGCCCCTCGATGTTGATGAGTTCAACGATCTGATCGAAGATTTCCATTCGTCCGGCCAGTTCGAGACAATACGTTATTATGTTGATGATGTAGATGGCGAGAATGTCCTTTCCCTTGATGTGGAACCCAGCAAGAAGGGGCCTCATTTTTTCAGGCTTGGACTCTTCTACGAGATGAATACCAATGTACACGAGAATTATATTTTCAATACACTTTTGGGCCTTGAGTTCAACAATCTATTGGTTGACGGCGACAGGTGGGAGAACGATATCGAGCTTTTCAGCGGAATTGCGGCAGACACCCGTTATTTCATACCGTTCTTGGACTATTTCTTCATAAGGCCCGAGGTCGAGTTCTATTATCTGCCGGATCAGGAAGAGAATTTCAGCATAGGGTTCTCCGATGACATCGATGCAGAAAGGACAGAGCTCAAGGTGAAATCGTCCTTGAGCATTGGCACATTCAACCGTACATTCGGCGAGATGTCGGTGGGATTCATGAATGAATATATTTATTACGATTATGATTTGATAAATTATGCTGAAGAAGATTTCAAGGGAATAGTAAACAGCGTATTCTTCAAGTCCCGGATGGATAACATAAATTCGGTTGTCCTGCCCGAAAAAGGTAACTTCCTTGAGCTTATGCTTAAATATTCCGACAGGCATATTGGCAGCGAGGACACCTATGTTAAAGGCAAGGCCAGTTTCTGGCAGTATTTCCAGTTCCTTGAGCGGTTATCCCTTGGCGGCAAGGTGTTTGCAGGCATGGATTTTGGTACCGATATGCCATTCTATGATATGGATTGGTTTACCTATGTGAATGCTTTCCCCGGCTATTCCAACAATGAGCTTCAGTCTCCGAATATAGTGGGCGGCGTACTCGATTTCAAGCTCAAGCTGTGCGATGTAGGAATGGGGTCTATACAGTCAAGGGTGCTCCTGACATTCCGTGGCGGCTGGGCTACAGAGTATGAGGATTTCAACCTGTTCGAAGGTAAAAAACGGTACGATATATACGGATTTGGCATAGGACTGGGACTAAGCAATTCCAGGATTCCTATATGGGTGGAAGGCTGCTGGAACGACGACCAGCGGTTTATGCTCCACATCTCTGCCGGAAACAAGTTCTAAGCTATAACTACGATATATCCCCATCAATAAGACACCCCTGCTCGGTAAGGTGCGCTCCCTTCGGGCCGCAATACCGACAGGGATGCCTTCTTGCGTGCTGTTTTGCATATCTCCTTAGAACTTGTTTCCTCTTTGGGGTGAGAGGGTTGTAGGAAGTGGCATCAACAGAGGCTTTTTATGAACTCTGGTGCGAAGTCCACGCCGTTGCTGAAGACAATGGTGAATTCATCTATGACAAAGTCCTTGAATTTCTTAAGATCTGATAATTCGCGAACAATAGGCCGGTGGTCGGTGGTCACCTTCTGCTTGAAGTCTGCGATGCCCGAGGTTGAGTCATTAAATTTCACTTTAATCTTGTAATCTCCAGCATATTCGGCTGAAATCACATGAAGAATCAAAACTGTACTCCTATACAAGAGGCTTAATCTTCTTACATTTTCCAATTTCTTTTAAAATATCCCAGTTGTCAAGCAGTTTTACTCTTTGTATTCTGCATGAAAGTGAGGTGGGTTGTGCTCATCAAAATACATATAAATCGAGATTCCTAAAAATGTGCATAGTTTCGGCATATTCAACTCCTTCTAAAATTGATTTACCTATATACACAACAAAAAAATCAATTTTGCTTCAAAGTTTGAGAAAAAATGTTCAATATTTTTTATTATTCAAAAGCTTTTTTGAATAACCCCCACCACCTAAAACGAATAAAGGGGTAAACAAACTATAACTTTTTTATAAATCAACATGCATAAAACTGCCTCCGTCGATATTACGGACTGCCGGTATAAGCATGTCCCCTACACCCAAAAGAAACGAGTGTAGGGGACTTATGCTTGTCGGCAGGAGCGTACCCAATCGAGCGGAGGTAGTTTTTATGCATAGTTGACTATATATATTAAATAATGTTATAAATTTGTTTGACCTCTTTATTCTATCTGTATGGGTAGAATCAAAAGACCACAAGGAGGAAAGATGAGAAAGTACGAAGTAACCTTCATTTTCCGTGCGGAAAGTGACAAGTTAGAGCAGGGAAAGACATTCGTAAAAGATGTTCTTACCAAAGCTTCTGCAAATTTTCTTGAAGAAAAGGACGTAGGAGAAAAGGCCCTTGCTTATGAAATCAAGAAACAGACAAAAGGACACTACTACTATTTCACACTGGAAATGAACCCAGCAGTTCTCGATTCAGTTGAAAAAGAGATCCGACTCAACTCTGATGTACTTAAATTCTTGTTTGTAAAGCTGGACGACTGATTTACAAGAGGATTTTTGCGTATGACAGATATTAATCGGGTTATCCTGGTAGGTAGACTGGTTAAGGATGCCGAGCTTAAGTTCACAAGCGCAAGCACCCCGGTTACACGGTTTTCAGTAGCTGTAAACAGAAGCCGCAAAAACGGCGATCAGTGGGAAGAAGAGGTTAGCTACATTGATATCGTGCTGTGGGGTCGCTCTGCCGAGGCCATAAGCAAGTTCCTGACAAAAGGCAGACAGGTTGCAGTGGAGGGAGAACTCCGCCAGAACCGCTGGGAGCAGGATGGTCAGCAGCGCAGCAAGCTTGAGGTTGTAGCCGGCAATGTCCAGCTCTTAGGCAGCGGGACACCAGCTGGAAATGGAAATCCACAGCCTCAGGGGCAGCAGGGCAGTTTTGCCCGTAAGAGTGCTCCAGTAAGCGCTCCGGAGCCTGACCACTTTGATGACGACGGCATTCCATTCTGATTTTGTTTGTAAAAGGAGATTATAAGTAAATGGAAAATAAAGATGATGTTAGAGAAATGATGCCGGAAGAGGACGAGAAGGCCGAATTCGGTAAAAGAGCAAAAGTTGTATTCAAGAAGAAGGTCTGCAAGTTCTGTGCTCAGAATCTTCAGATTGACTATAAGAATCCTGATTCCCTCAGAAGATTTGTGACAGAGCGCGGAAAGATTCTTCCACGCAGGATCACAGGAACATGTGCAAAGCATCAGAGGGCACTTACCAGAGAAGTTAAGAAGTGCAGAGTTCTTGCTCTTCTTCCATTCGACAAGAAATGATTGACCAGGAAAAGCGCTGATGTCTAGACGGGATTATATAGGGGCTTTGATAGCAGCGTGTGTCTCTGTCTTTGCATATCAGACCGGCTTTTTCTTCTTTCTGTTTCTGGTCCCGCTCCAGCTGCTCCTTTTAAGAAGCGGCCAAAAGGTTGCAGGTATTGCGGCCATAGGAGTGTTGGTTGCTCTGGTATATCTGGGAATCCGGCATACTGCACTTGGAGATTCGGATGTCCGCTCAAGCCTTCTTATGGTTGAGCTGATAATTCCAATTCTTCTGCTGTCTGGTTTTCTTCTGGAGAACGGCTTTTTCGGGAACTTGGGCGGAGTGCTTTTGAATGCTCTTCTTGCCACTGCCATAACAGCTCTGGTAAGCATAGCAGTTTTACATGTGCTCCTTAATAACGAAGCCTTTGTATCTTACTACAAGGCCCAGTTTGCCGATATGTTCAATATCCTTAAGTCAACCATAAATGCCAGCAGCGATATAAACGTGGTTCCTATGATGAATATGGATGTTGACACCATGCTGAGTCATGTGTCTTCTGTTTTTTTCAAAGGCTTTCTGTTTGCCTATTTCTGCATATTGTTTGCAAGCTATGTATTCGCCCTTTCGGTGGACAGGCTTACCAGACACGAGGCAGGGATAATAACAGTTTTAATTCCAGACTATTTTGTCTGGGTCCTGATTGCAGCATTGAGTCTGGTTCTAGTAGATGCCAGATTCCAGCCCAATCCAGTGCTCGGCTATGTAGGATGGAATGTGTTTCTGATTGTCATGTTCCTTTATGGACTTAGAGGAATGGGGCGTATCAGACAGGTTCTGGAAGTGCGCAAAGTGCATCCGGTGGTGCGTTTTTTCATTGGTTTTGCAACTGTGATTCTGCTTATGCACCCACGGTATGGACGCGTGGTTCTTGTGGGAATTCCGCTGGTCGGGATTTCCGAAATCTGGTTTAAATATAAACGGACTTGAAGGAGTTTTTATATGTCAATCAAAGTTATTCTTAATCAGGATGTATTGAATCTTGGCGAAGAAGGGGATGTCTGCAAGGTTGCAGATGGATATGCAAGAAACTATCTTTTCCCTCAGAATATGGCAGTTCCTTATACAAAGCAGTACATTGTTCTGTTCGAGCAGAGAAAAGAGCAGATCGAGAAGCGCAAAGCCGAAAAACACGCAGCTGCTAAAAGCCTTAAGGAGAAGATCGAGGCTCTTGGAACTATTGAAATCAAGATGCCTGCCGGCGACGGCGACAAGCTGTTCGGTTCTGTCAACAACTCTATGATTGCAGATCAGCTGGCTGCAAACGGAATCGAGGTTGAGCGCAAGAAAATTGAGCTTGGAACCTCTGCCATCAAGCTTATCGGAACATACCCTGTAAAGGTAAAACTCTATAACAACGAGACTGCAGAAATCAAAGTTGTTGTATCCAAAGAAGAGGCAAAGGCATAACTATGGCTGATTCCGGACTGAGAGACAAGATACCGCCAAACAACCTTGAGGCAGAAAAAGCCACATTAGGGGCTATTCTTATGAATTCAAGCTCCCTTCTTGCGGTCTCTAAAATCCTCAGCCCGGATGATTTTTATAAGAATGCCAACAAAAAGATTTTCCAGGCCATGCTTAACCTGGACCAGCAGCACAGCAGCAATGTCGATATCCTTACTGTAATACAGGAGCTTAAGCGTATTGGCGAGCTTGATGCTGCAGGCGGGGCTGCCTATGTGTCATCCCTTACATCCGAGGTGCCTACCACTGCCAACGTGGAATACTACGCCCAGATAGTGCAGGACAACAGCGTACGCCGCTCCCTTATCCAGACATCGAACGAGATTATAGCAGGGGCTTTTGACGACACTGTCCCCACCGGTGTCATGCTGGAGAATGCCGAGCGCAAGATATTCGATATAACCGAAAAACAGCATACTACCGAATATAAGTCGATAAGCAGCATGGTCAGTCCTATTTTCGATATAATTGAAAGCAGGAAAAAAGCAGGCTCCGACTGCACCGGAATTCCATCGGGCTACCCGGATCTTGACTCCAAGACCAACGGCTTCCAGAATTCCGAGCTTATTATAATAGGTGCACGTCCTTCCAAGGGAAAGACAGCACTTGCCCTTTCCATGGCAGCTAATATTGCAGGCCGTTATAAAAAGAGAGTTGGCTTCTTCTCGCTTGAGACCGATGGAATGGCTTTAATGCAGCGTCTTCTTGCAGGCGAGGCCAAGGTCAACAGCCGTCATATCCAAAGCGGCTTCCTTTCGCCGCGCGAGTTTTCCAAACTTATGGCGGCAGGGAATGTTTTCTATGAAAACTTTCCTATGTTTATCTGCGATACTCCTAACATGCGTCTTATAGACCTGCGTACCGAAGCCAGGAAACTGCGTGCCAAAGAGAAGGTCGAGATTATCTTTATCGACTACATAGGCCTTATATCATCCGACAACAAAGAAGTGGCACGGCACGAACAGGTGGCAGAAATCTCACGCTCCCTCAAGCAGCTGGCCCGGGAGCTTAAGATTCCTATTGTGGTTCTGTGTCAGGTTAAGCGTGAAGTAAAGGACGAGAAACCATCCCTTTCCGACCTTAGGGAATCGGGCTCCATAGAGCAGGATGCCGACGTGGTTCTGTTCCTGCACGACGCCAAGACCGACAAGGATAACAATGGCGAGCAGGATTCTGGTAACGGCAAAGAGGTGGACATAATAATAGGCAAGAACAGAAACGGTCCGATAGGCGAGGCCAGGCTTATGTTCCTGCCGGCCTATACCAGGTTTGAGCCTTTGTCCAAGGAGCAGCAATGATAGATGTCTCTGTATACACCGATGGCGGCTGTTCCGGAAACCCCGGGCCTGGCGGCTGGGCTTTTGTAATCCTTTCTGGAGATGGCAAGATCATGCTTTCCGGGGGCGAACAGAACACCACCAACAACCGCATGGAGCTTACTGCCGTAATTTCGGCCCTGCGCTATATCTCACTGAATATGCCTGACAGTTCAATAACCCTGTACACCGACTCGCAGTATGTGCAGCAGGGAATAACCCAGTGGATAGGCCGCTGGCTTAGAAACGGCTGGCGTACTGCCGACAAAAAGCCTGTCAAGAACGTGGAGCTGTGGCAGACGCTGTACCAGTTGGATCAGGAGCTGCATCCTTCCTGGCAGTGGGTAAAGGGACATGCCGGCAACACCTACAACGAGCTGTGCGATTCCATGGTGAAAAAAGAGATGGATAAATTCCTCTCCTGATTTTACTTTTCTTCTTTAAGCAGCTTGTCGCTGCGCCACCAGACAGCCGAAACCTCATCCTCGTACGAGATAAGGGCAGTTATTATGCCGTGGCTTCCCAGGCTTAACTCCAAAAGCTGTATATCCTTGTCTCCCAAAGCAAGCGGTGTGTTTACAGCAATGTTGTTGGCTCCGTCCAGAATAAGCAGGTTATAGGTGTCATCATCAACAGGGCTTACCAGATAAATCTGCTCTTTCCCATACACCCCCATAAGCTGGTAAAGGGATTCGGCCATAGGTATATCCATGCTCCAGATGCATTTTTCAAGAGCAATATCGTAACAGAATATAGAAGATTTGTAGAACTCTATATCGTCGTTGTTCTCGGTGTAGTAGTCGGTCTTTATGAACAGCATGGGTTCGGCCTTGGATGCAGCCAGAGTATCGATTTCCACTATATGGTTATCTATCTCTTTCTGCGGCAGGATGGAAGTATCGGCCAGGATGGTGTGTAAAAGTGTGTAATTGTCGTCAAACCAGTATATGACCTGTCCTTTCGGGGTCTGGGTATGCACCACCAGGTGCTTTGAATCGGTGGCCTCTATGCGGGTTATCCTGGAAAAGGGGGTGGCCCCGGCTCTTCCTTCCTGCCCCAGGTCGCATATAAGCTTTCCGTGCGGGTCAAAGCAATGGACAGTGCTGGTGAGCATGCAGCTGTAGGTGTCGCTCCACACAGTCTCCAGCTCTGGCAGCGTGTCGGCCACATAGAATGCCTGGTCATTGGCTACAGCAATCTGGGTAGGCTCTATATATGGGAAAGGCATCGCTGCCTTGTTGGAAGGGGTGTCATCTCCATTTTTATGCACCAGTATCTGGGTGGGATTCTTGTCCTGGTTATACTGCAGCATAAGCAGGTCGCCATAGGAATTGAATTTCATCATCTTGGCCAGGCTGCTGTCAATAATATAGAAGAAACCGTCATTCATAGCCACCTTCGATACTGCCAGAGGGGTAAGCTCGTCATCCAGAGCACCGTAAGGAAGGGTGAACATACTCTTTTTCTCCAGTTCCACATCGGTTTTCCGGCTGCAAGCAAAGAGGCAAAGGGCTAAAAGGACCAGAATCAGTTTTTTCATTATATACTTGATATTATCGTAAAATGTTAATACTATGCAAGCAGTGGGGAATTATGACGAAAAACAGACTTCAGTCACTTTCTTTATCTGACCTTATCACACTTGCCCAGCAGCAGGGAATAATAAACCCTGCCGATATGGAAAGAGAAGATTTGATTGACTCTATAATAGATGCATTCGAGGAATCCAGGCTTGAGAAACTGGAGGATGACAACTGGACTATCCAGTCCATGTACCGTAAGTTCGATATTTTCCAGGACGAGGAGATATCGCTTGAGAAAGTGGCCGAGATTCCAGACCATTTCAATGCATCTAAAGTGGAGATTCTGCTTGTAAATCCACTTATGGCCTTTGTGTTCTGGGAATATGGAGACAGCTCCAGGGATATTGCACAGAAATGCAGCCGGCATAACAACCTGCTTCTGCGTGTCCACGAGAAAAATCTTTCGGACAATAGCGAGAGCTTCTTTGATATTCCTATAAAATTCGAAGAGAACAAATGGTATATCAACCTGCCGTCCAACGGCTGTCAGTACTATATAGAGCTTATATGCCAGCTTACCACAGGCGACAAGGTCCTGGCCACTTCTAACAAGATAGAGAGCCCCCTCAAGATAACCCGCGACATTGTAAGCAGCGAGAGCATAAACCGCTCCGACTTCCTGGTCCTTGCAGGTGTCTACGGTTTCTATGACGATGAGGATGGCTCCGGGGACAATTCGCAGAAGATTGTCTCTTTCCTCAACACCGGTTCTATCAGGGAAGGAGAGTGATTATGCCTAAGGGATATCTTATCTTTGAGCTTAACTGTCATCTTCCGTTTGTAAAAAGTTCAACACCGGGCGAATACCCCGAAGAAAACTGGCTTAACGACGCTATCTCAAACACATATCTGCCACTTTTGCGCACACTACGCAATCTGGATACCGGGTCGGTTCCGTTCAAGCTTACATTTACTATATCGCCAACCCTTGCAAGCATGCTGGCAGACCCTGTTCTGCAGGAACGGTTTGTCTCCTACCTGGATTCACGCATAGCACTGGGCGAAAAAGAAGTGGAGCGCACAGCATCAGAGCCCGAGAAGAACAAGCTTGCCAGAATGTACCTTGAGGCATTCCTTAGGAACAAGACCGATTTTATAAGCCTTTATGGCATGAACATCCTTAACGGCTTCAACGAGCTTCAGAAGAATGGAAAGATTAACATAATAACAACTTTTGCAACCCACTGTTATCTGCCGTTCTTCCAGTCGTACACAGGCAGCGTCGAGGCTCAGATATTTACCGCGATCGAGACCCACACCACCATGTTCAACAGCACCCCGCGCGGTTTCTGGCTGCCGGAGCTTGGATACCGCAGCGGCATAGAGCTTACATTGAGCAAGTTCAAGATAGACTACTTCTTTACCGCAGTCCATGCCTTCCTGTTCGGCAGCAAGGTGCCGGCCAACGGAATATATGCTCCGGTGCGGGTGGGCGAATCCGACGTATATGCATTCTGCCGCGACCTTGCATCTTCCATGTATGTGCTTTCACAGGATGACGGCTATCCTGGCGATTTCGCATACCGCGAATATTCCCACGACATAAGCGGTGAACTCGATTCCGAATACCTGGGCCGCTCTATTGTCTACCCGGACGGCTCAAGGGTAAAGAGCGGTTTTAAATACTATTCCAACACAGACAGCTGCCATGATGCAAAACAGATTTACGATGCCGGCAAGGTGGCCGATATTGTCAAAAACCATGCCGAAAACTATATCTACAATCTTAAGAAGCGTGTTAAAAAGCTTTTACGCTACACCGACCGGCCGCCGGTTATCGTATGTCCGTACGATGCACAGGTTTTCGGCCACTGGTGGTACGAGGGGATAGACTGGCTTAAGGCTGTTATAACAGAACTTGCTTCCGATTCCGAGCTTTCACTTATTTATCCCGAAGATTACCTTGCAAAGAATAAGTGCGAGGAAAATATTTCCCTTTCTTTCTCAAGCTGCGGAAACGGCGGTTATTCCGGCGACTGGCTTAACGGCACCAACGACTGGATCTACCGGCATATCTACAGCATAACCGACAAGATGACAGAGCTTGCAAACCGGTTCCCGGATGAGACCGGGCTTAAGAGACGGGCCCTTAACCATGCCGCACGGGAGGCGCTCCTTACCCAGGCCTCGGACTGGCCGTTCATAATCAAGAGCGGAATAGCTTCTCCGTTTGCCTCAAGGCAGATAAACGAGCATGTCTATAACTTCCTCAAGATTTACAACGACCTTTCGGGCAACACTGTGGACACAGAGTGGCTTACCAATGTGGAGAAGAAGAACAGCCTGTTCCCCGATATCGACTACCACATTTTCAAAGGGTAGGCAGGTTGTGCTCGTCCATCATGCGGTTTGATGCGGCAAGCTCCATAGAATTGTTGGCATAAAAGAACAGATTCTCTATCATTATAGCTATATTCACATTGTTCACCAGACATTTTCCGGACGAATCCTTAAGTTCGGTAGGGGAGAAGTTCAGCACCCCCTGGATTCCTGCTTTAAGCATGGTGCTGAAAATTTCAGATGCCGCAAACTTGGGCACCGAGATAACAGCAACCTTTATATTATGATTCTTTATATATTCAGCCATATCCCTGACATGCAGGATAGGAATTTTACCCTTGTAGGCCACATTGTCGGGGTTCAGGTCAAACCCTGCCATAATCTTTATACCTTCCTCGTGGATACCACGGTATCCTAAAAGGGCAGTGCCTATCTTGCCGCAGCCGCAGATTATCACGTTCATGGGCTTGTTCTTGCCCAGAATCTGGTCCATCTCCTCTATAAGCTCGTCAATGTTGTAGCCACCCCGCTTATGGCCTGTAATCTTGAGCACCGACAGGTCTTTGCGCACCAGGGCAGGGGCAGCCCCTATAGCATCGCCTAAGTTGTTGGAGAACACCTTTTCCATCCCCATAAGCTTGAGCTTCTGGATAATTCTTCTGTACTTGGATAATCTTAAACTTGTCTCTTTATTCATATATTGTACTTTAACCCCAGTTTTATGTGAAGTCAAGCACATTTTTTATACCAACATTTACCCTTATTTTACCTTGCACATATTTGGCTTTTCTTCTATAATAACAGGTAATGTATTCTTAATAAAATAATAAGTGGAGGTTTCATGTCTGTAGGTACAGCTGAAGAGATTAAGTTCTCAGATGAACTTATGGCCTTTATCGAGGAATGGAAAAACAAACCGGGCAATCTTATTATGATTCTTCACAGAGTACAGGGCGAATTCGGATATATTCCACGCGCTGCAGCTATGAAGGTATCAGGGCTTCTCGGAATTCCTCTGGCTAAGATTTATGGAGTTATCACTTTCTACCATTTCTTTAAAACAAAGAAACCAGGAAAGTATATCATCCAGGTTTGCCTTGGTACTGCATGCTATCTGCGTGGAGGCCAGGACATCATGAACGAATTGGAGACAATTCTGGGTACAAGCGTCGGCCATGTTACAGATGACGGTCTGTTCTCTATCGAAGCCGTAAGATGTATCGGATGCTGTGGTCTTGCTCCTGTAATGATGATCGGCAACGAGGTTTTCGGTAAGCTTACACCTGAGAAAGTTCCTGAGATCATTGCAGATTTCAGAAACAGAGGCTGATCTTAATGCATGCAGAGATCGCTGATTTCCTGGTAGACTGCCTCCAGAATTCTGTGGAAGCCAAAGCTTCTAAAGTTATCCTTAACTATACAGAATATGTAGGAGACAGAATCGAGGTGGAGATCATCGACAACGGCTGTGGGATGAGCCCCGAGATTCTTAAGAAGGTCCAGGATCCGTTCTTCACAGACGGCACAAAGCATGTAAAACGTAAAGTCGGCCTTGGAGTTCCTTTCCTTATGCAGGCTGTCAGCCTTTCGGGCGGGCAGTTCAATATCGAGTCCGAGGTTGGAAAAGGGACCAAGTTTTCGTTCAGCTTCGACCTGAAGAACATAGACACTCCTCCGCAGGGAGACTTGAGTGCCGCAGTGCTTCAGACCATGATGTTCGACGGAGACTTTGAGTTCGAGTTCAACAGAGCCCAGATAATAGGCGGAAAGGAAAACAGGTATACAGTTCTGAGAACAGAATTGATTGAAGCTCTTGGGGGCGATTTGTCAGATGCATCATCAATCAAGCTGGCAAAAGATTTCTTACGTTCCCAGGAAGAAGATTTGATTTAAAGGAGAAAGTCAATGGCAAAAATGACACTTGAAGCACTTCGCGCTTTAAGAGAAGGCAAGAAGGCAGAGATTGATAGAAGAGACACAGACGGTAAGGATGTTCACATCATAATCGGTATGGGAACATGCGGTATCGCTGCTGGTGCAAAGCAGGTTCTCGAGGCATTCATCGACGAGATTGCAGCTAAGAAGATTGAGAACGTTACTGTAAAGCAGACAGGTTGTATGGGACTGTGCTATGTAGAGCCAACCGTAGAGGTAAAGGTTCCTGGCATGCCTGATACAATTTATGGAAAGGTTGACGCAGATGTCGCAAGAAAGATTCTTAAGGACCATGTCCTGGCAAAGAAGCTTGTAAGCGACCACATCTTTGATAGACCTTCAACAGATATCTTAAAATAAGGCTAAAGGAGATAGCAATGGTTAAGAAAAGCTATGTTTTAGTTTGTGGTGGTTCTGCTTGCGAAGCTTCTAAAGCTGATGCAATCTATGAATCTTTCAAAAAGGTTCTGGAAGATGAAGGTCTCAAGAACGACGTTCAGGTTGTAAAGACCGGATGCTTCGGATTCTGCGAGAAAGGACCTATCGTAAAGATCCTCCCCGAAGAGGAGTTCTATGTAGAGGTTAAGCCTGAGGATGCAGAAGAGATTGTTCACGAGACAATCATCAAGGGACGCCCAGTTCCAAGACTTCTGTACAAGGATAAGGATGCCAAGGTTGATCCAAAGGCAGACAAGTTCGATATGAGCAAGATCGGCTTCTACCAGAAGCAGTTCAGAATTGTACTTAGAAACTGCGGTTTCATCGATCCAGAGAATATCGACGAATATATTGCAAGAGACGGTTATCAGGCTCTTGAGAAAGCAATCACACAGCTGGGACCAGACGGAATCATCAACGAGATGAAGACATCCGGACTGCGCGGCCGCGGTGGTGCAGGATTCCCGACATGGATTAAATGGAATACAACAAAGGGTGTAACAGCACCTCAGAAATATGTTGTATGTAACGCCGACGAGGGAGACCCAGGTGCATACATGGACCGCTCCACACTGGAAGGCGACCCGCACTCCGTACTGGAGGCAATGACAATCGCAGGTTACTGCGTAGGCGCTTCCAAGGGTATCATCTACATCAGAGCAGAGTACCCGCTGGCAATCAAGAGACTTGAGGTTGCAATGGCTCAGTCCAGAGAGTATGGACTTCTGGGCGACGACATCCTGGGAACAGGATTCAACTTCGACATCGAGATCAGACTTGGTGCAGGTGCATTCGTTTGCGGCGAGGAGACAGCACTGCTTCGTTCTATCGAAGGAAACAGAGGTATGCCTACTCCAAAGCCGCCATTCCCGGCAGTAGAAGGTCTGTGGCACTGCCCGACAGTAATCAACAACGTTGAGACATATGCAAACGTACCAGTTATCATCCTTAAGGGTGGTGAATGGTTCAAGTCCATCGGAACAGAGAAATCCCCTGGAACAAAGGTATTCGCCCTTACCGGAAAGATCAACAACTCCGGTCTGGTTGAGGTTCCAATGGGAACAACACTGCGCGAGATCATCTACGATATCGGCGGTGGAATCAGGAACGGAAGAGCTTTCAAGGCTGTTCAGACAGGTGGACCATCAGGTGGTGTAATCACAACCGAGAACCTGGACACAGGTATTGACTTCGATGCTCTTGCAAAGATCGGCTCCATGATGGGATCGGGCGGTATGATTGTTATGAGCGATGAAGACTGTATCGTAGACGTAGTCAAATTCTACATGACATTCTGTGTAGACGAGTCCTGCGGTAAGTGTTCTCCTTGTAGAATCGGTACCAGAAAGCTTCTGGACTACCTGACCAAGATCTCCAAAGGAAATGGAACTATGGAAGACCTGGACAAGATGACAGAGATTGGTATGGCTATGAAGAAAGCTGCACTCTGCGGTCTTGGACAGACAGCTGCAAACCCAGTCCTCTCTACCATGAGATACTTCAAGGACGAGTATATCCAGCATGTAAAGGATAAGAAATGTATCGCAGGTAAGTGTGTTGACCTTATCAGATACGAGATCGATCCTGCCAAGTGTATCGGATGTACACTCTGTTCCAAGAGATGTCCTGCAGGTGCTATCACCGGCGAGAAGAAGATGCCGCATAAGATTGACCAGTCTAAGTGCGTAAAGTGCGGTGAGTGCTACAAGGGCTGTAAGTTTGGCGCTATTTCAAAAATCTGAGAGAGAAGGAGATAAGTCAGTGGAAACTGTAAAGATCAAAATTGACGGAATTCCGGTAGAAGTTGCAGCCGGAACAACAATATTGAATGCTGCAAAAAAAGCAGGAGTAAAAATTCCTACTCTCTGTGCTCACCCAGACCTTGAGCCATGGGGCGCTTGCGGTATTTGTGTAGTAAAGACAGAAAATCAGATGGGAGTAAGCCCAAGACTGGTAAGAGCTTGTACAACAAAGGTTACCGAGGGCTTCAACTATATCACACATGATCCTGAGATCCAGAGCATCAGAAAGACTGTTGTCAACCTGATTCTCTCCAACCACCCACAGGAATGTCTTACCTGCGGCAGAAACCAGCAGTGTGAGCTTCAGCGGCTGGCTGAGGAATTCAGCATCAGAGAGATTGCATTCCCATCCAATGTAAGAAGAGTTCCAAAGGATAACTCAACACCATCCATCGTTCTAGACGCAACAAAGTGTATCCAGTGCGGACGCTGTGCACAGGTATGCCAGCAGCTCCAGGGTGTATGGGCTCTTGAGTTCATCCACAGAGGAGAGAACACCAGAATCGCACCAGTTGCAGATTCTACTCTCAACGAATCACCATGTATCAAGTGCGGTCAGTGTGCTGCACACTGCCCAGTAGGCGCAATCTACGAGAACGACGAGACAGACAAGTTCTTCGCAGCTGCAAGAAATCCTGAACTCCATATTGCAGTTCAGATGGCTCCTGCAGTTCGTGTTGCTCTTGGCGAGGCATTCGGCATGGAGCCAGGTTCAATCGTAACCGGCAAGATCTATGCTGCACTCAGAAGACTTGGAGCAAAGGCTGTATTCGATACAAACTTCTCTGCCGACCTTACAATCATGGAGGAAGGAAGCGAGTTTGTTAAGAGATTCACAACAGGTGGCGTTCTTCCACAGCTTACATCATGCTGCCCGGCATGGACAAACTACATGGAAGAGTACTATCCTGACATGATTCCTAACTTCTCAACTGCAAAGTCTCCTATGATGATGCAGGGTGCTGTAACCAAGACATATTATGCAGAGCAGAAGGGTATTGACCCAGCTAAGATTTACTCTGTAGCAATCATGCCTTGTACAGCAAAGAAGCACGAGATTGAGCGTGATGACAATATGCACGCTTCCGGCTATCCAGACGTTGACCTGGTTCTTACAACCAGAGAGCTTGCAAGAATGATCAAGATGGCTGGTATCGACTTTGCAAACCTGCCGGAAGAGAAGGCCGACAGCCCAATCGGAGCATACACAGGAGCTGCAACAATCTTCGGTGTTACCGGTGGTGTAATGGAAGCTGCCATCAGAACAGCATACAAGCTGGTTACCAACGAGGAGCTTGCTGATGTAAACATCACTCCTGTACGTGGTATGGAAGGTGTTAAGTCTGCAGAAGTAGACATCAAGGGAACCAAGGTAAGAGTTGCTGTTGCACACGGCCTTGCAAATGTTAAGGCTGTACTGGACGAGGTACGTGCTCTTAGAGAGGCTGGAAAGCCACAGAAGTACGACTTTATCGAGGTTATGGCTTGCCGCGGTGGTTGTATCGCTGGCGGTGGACAGCCTTATGGAACAGATGACGACCTGCGTGCTAAGAGAACTGCTGGTATCTACAAGGACGACGAGAAGTGCACACTCCGCCGCTCCCACGAGAACCCAGAGATCATCGAGATCTACGAGAAGTATCTTGGCGCACCGCTTTCCGAGAAGTCACATCACCTGCTGCACACCACATACGAGAAAGTTAAGACCTACAAGGCACTGTAAAACTATCCACAAGTTTTATAAATGGCCTGTCCAGCAATGGACAGGCTTTTTTTATGCCTGCTGCTCCACAAACTTCAAAAACTTTATAAATCTATATCTAACTAGCAACCAAGCCCCCTGCTCGTAGTACCTGCCATCGGCCGGTGTGCTCCTGTACACAGGTAAAGGGCTTACCGACCAGTAAACGACACTGTTTACGCATTGTCACACTGAATTTCAGTGTCTGTCCGTTAAGCCCATTCCTGTATGTACAGTCCACAATGCCTCTGGCAGGCACTCCCGCAGGGACCTCGGTTGCTGGGGTTATATTGCCTCATACTAGTTTTTGAAATTTGTTCCGCACTGTTGCAGAGGGGCTTGGCTCCAGCCCACTCTGACCAAGGCAGAAGCTGGCCTCAGAACCTCAGCAGGAGGAAGTATACAGTAGGGCACAGAAAAGCGGATGTCTGAGGCAGTGCCCAGCCGAGGTATCGAGCTCTTCTGCTATAAGCTTAGACATAACGGACAGCATACTGAACCGAGTTCAGTATGACATTCTGCAAGGAATGTCGTTGACTGGCCGGTATGACAAAAGCTTATCAGCAGGGTACTCGTCTACCGAGGATGGGTACTGCAAGCAGGCGTCTGCTTATTCTGTGCCTTATTTTATTTATCTGCTGGGGTTCTGCTGGCCTGCTGGAGCTTGTATTTTTTTTAATTCAGGGGCTTGAAATTTTTTCGGGGGGGGGTAGGATTAACCACCATTTATTTAAATACTGCAAAGGAGAACACAATGAGACTGAATAATAAGATGGTCATCCTTCTTGCCCTGTGCATGGCACTTTTTGCCGGCTGCGGTGGCGGCGGTGGCGGAAGCGATGATGCTGTAAACGAGACATTCACCATAAGCTACAATGGCAACGGAGCAGAGTCTGGATCTGTCCCGGCATCCCAGAACGGTAGCGAGGACAAGCCTGCATCCATACAGGACAACACAGGAAATCTTGCAAAGGCAGGCTATCTGTTTGACGGCTGGAACACAGCATCAGACGGCAATGGGAAGACATATACCCCGGGAACAAAATATACTGGAAGCGGCAGCCTCAAGCTCTATGCCAAGTGGGCGGCTATATACAAGGTGCAGGACATGGGAGGTTCCCCGGCTCCTGCCCTTAATGGAGTTCAGAAGGCATCCGGAGCTTCTAATCTCAAGATTCTGGGACTTACAGAGAAGGGGAAGACCCTCACAGTCATCGATATCCCAGAGGCAATTGACGGCAACACAATAAAGGCAATCGGAACTGGTGCATTCCAGGGCTGCAGCTTCATCAAGGCCCTGACACTGCCGGATACAGTGACAACCATAGAGGGCAATGCATTCTCAGGCTGCACAGGAATCACCGCCGTAATCATCCCGGCAAGTGTTGATACCATCGGCGACGGTGCATTCTCAGGCTGCTCCAGCCTTGAAAAGCTTGCATTCAGTAACACCACACCGCCTGCCAACATGGGATCTGGTATACTTGATGGGACAACAGCAGATGTCCAGGTCCCAGCTGGAGCCGAAAGTGCTTTTTCGGCAGTGCCAGGTCTGGCCGGTCATTCTGTGGAGGGCTCCTATACCGTGACATTCGACTCTGACGGTGGCAGCTCTGTTGCGACACAGGTGGTGACAGACGGCGAGAAAGCCCAGGAGCCGGCTGATCCTACAAGGGCAGGATATGAGTTTGCAGGCTGGTACAAGGGAGCTGTCCTGTTTGATTTCAATACCCTGATAACAGAGAATATAACACTCACAGCACACTGGAACCAGATTATAACATATACAGTTACATTCAATCCAAATGGTGGCAGCTCCGTCGCCAGCCAGCAAGTCAGGGAAGGCCACACAGCAACAGAGCCGACCCCTGCACCTACAAAAGCAGGGTACAAATTCACAGGCTGGTATAAAGATGGAGCATTGTTCAACTTCTCTACCCCGATAACAGGAAACATAACCCTTGTTGCACAGTGGGTTCCAGAAGGATTTGTCAAGGTGAACGGCGGAACTGTCTCTGGACAGATAGCAGATTCATATATCTTTATAAATGGCAGGACTGTCAATATCAGGGATATGTATGTCTGCAATCATGAGGTGACTCAGAAAGAGTTCAAGCAGTATATGAAAAATTATATGGTTATTGGTGGAAACAATGGAGAAAGTCCATCTTTCAAAGGAGACGACTATCCTGTATGGATGACTACATGGTATTCCGCTGTAATCTATTGCAATTTGCGTAGCAAGGCTGAAGGCCTGACCCCTGTTTATTATATTGAAATTAATGGTAAACATGAGACAGAGATTTCTGAATGGATGAAGCTTGATCTTGAGGTTTACGATGATGGTGGTGGTAACCATCTTGATCCTGAAGATTATTTTAATTGCGAAGAAGGAAAATATTTCTATAACGGCAGGGAGATTTGGGCTCAATTCCAAGGAGTATTAGATTATGAGGGTTCTTTGCCTGATCCAGATGGTAAAGGAATTAAGTTCAATAAAAATGCGAATGGATACCGTCTTCCTACAGAAGTTGAATGGGAGTATATAGCACGTGAAGGAAATAACGGTATTCCTAATACACAGTATTTATACTCTGGCAGTGATACCTACAGCGAGGTTGCTGTTTGTGGTGATGCAATTAACGGCGGTTATGATGGTGCTGTTATTAAAACTAAAAGTCCGAATGCACTTGGTATTTATGATATGAGCGGCAATGCATTCGAGTGGGTATGGGACTGGTTTGAAATTGAGGCTAATATTTCTGCATCTACACCGGATACTGGACCTGAGCATTGTTATCGCAGTGGAGTTGCTTCAGGTCGGGTTAAAAGAGGTGGTTCATTTAATAATCCTTGTGGACAAAGTCAGGTTAATTACAGATTTTACTATGCTCCTGGATATGCAAATAGAGGTGCAGGCTTCCGCGTAGTACGAAACGCAGATTAAGCATTTGGGGCTGCCAACCGGCAGCCCTTTTTTTACCTTGGGTTGTTTCCCTCCGACTAAAAGAAAAAGTGCTTGCCAAGCAATAGGCAAAGCAGGGCTTCCGAAGCATTGGGCTCCTCGTCTACAACCACGTCATCCTGAATCTAAAAGAAAAAGATTCAGGATGACTATGTGGATGTACGAGGGGTACCCACCAGCGGATGGCTGGTATTTATGGCTGGTGATATATGATTTTTATCTATTGGGGTTCTGCCGGTCTGCTGGAGCTTGTATTTTTATAGCTTAAACTGAACTTCTTTATAAAGCTTCCGGCACCTCTGTGCTTTACATAGAAATAGCCGAACACCGAGAACACCACAGCACCCACAAAGTTAACCATAAGGTCCTTCATTGTGTCTATGACGCCTATATCCAGGTATCCGCCAAGCCTTTCCATCCAATCTTCGCCGTTTACTATAAGCGATTCAATCTTGACAGTTTCAATTATATTCAGATTGTCTGGATTCAGCTTTACTGAGTTTATCTGAGAGACAATAAAGTCTTTCTGCATATCGGTGCCGAAAAAGGTGTCCATAAAAAACTCAAAGAACTCCCACAGCACTCCTATAGTCATGGAGAAACAGAATGCCACAATGGCCAGAAAAAGTGGAGACATCTGGATAGAGAACTTCTTGCTCCGGTTTATCAGATCCACCAGGGAGAACCCAACTGCAGCCATCAGAAAGCCGTTGGTGGTATGGAGCATGGTGTCCCAGTAGGGGAACCTGGTATAGAAAGAGTCTATCTCTCCCAGGATCTCGGCCGCAAAGATAAAGCACAGAATCAACGACTCCATGACCGGCGGTATATTGATGTTCAGATGACGGTCTATAAAGAAAGGAATTCCGAACAGCACCAGGGTCAGTATTCCTACAAAGGCGTTCTCATAGTTTCCTGTGATTATCTGCCGGACAATTGCGGCAATCACTATTGCTGTGAGTACTCCATGGAGTGTTATCCTTCTTTTCTCCTTTATCTTCATATTCAGATTATATCAGAATAATTTCTAAAAATTACAAACTGTTATATTTTTTTTATTGTTTTTTAATCTTTTATATATTATATTCGCAATATATTATTCCTGATAGGAGAAAAAGAGAGATGAAAAAAGTTATTGTAGTATTAGTATTTGCAATGGTTTGTGCCGGTTTTGCCGCCGCACAGGGATTCAACGGCGGCCAGCAGGCCTATGGTGGCGGTTTCCAGGACAACGGTTCTTCTGCAACCGCAGCTACAGCTGTTAAAGAGGCACTCAGAATGAGAGATGAGTCCTATGTTACAGTACGTGGAAACATTGTAAAACGTCTTACTGATGACAAATATCTGTTCCGCGATGCAACAGGTGAAATTGTTGTAGATATTGACAACGAAGACTGGGCAGGTGTAACTGTAGGTCCTGACGATACAGTTGAGCTTTCTGGAGAGATTGACCGCGACTTTAACAAAGTTGAGATCGATGTAGGTATTGTAAGGAAAGTAAACTAAGTCTTATAAGTTTTCGATTGCAAAAGCGGAGGTCAGCCTCCGCTTTTTTTGTGCCCACCAAACTCTGTTCGACACCAGGGGTTATAATAATCTCCCAGCAAAAGACACCCCTGTCGGTGTTACAGCCTTTAGGCTGTTTACCGAGCAGGGGTGTCTTGTTGCTGGGAACTGTTTTTTATATTATAATCTCTGTAGGAGAAAACTATGGCTGACGAAGAATTAAAGAAAAATATAGGCTTTGCCGCAGCTGATGCTATGGTCAAAAGCGGCATGAAACTGGGTCTCGGTACTGGGAGCACTGCGAAATGGGCTATCCGCCGCATCGGGCAGCTTCTTAAGGAAGGCAAGATCTCTGATATAATCGCTGTTGTCACCAGCTCTCAGAGCGAGATTGAGTGCCAGAACGCAGGCATTCCCATGGTCACATTGAACGACCCTAAGATTGACGGTCACCTGGACCTGACTATCGACGGTGCGGATGAGATTGACCCGGACTACAACCTGGTCAAGGGCGGTGGTGGTGCGCTCCTTCAGGAGAAGATTGCAGGCTACGCTTCAGACCGCTATGCAGTTCTTGCCGCAGGCGACAAGCTGGTATCTGGCATAGGACCTGGTTTCAAGGTTCCGGTCGAGGTCGTAAGGGAGGCCCGCGTTACAGCTTCAAAGGCTTTTGAGGCTCTGGGTGCAGTGCCCGAAGTCCGCATGGCTGTAAAGAAGATGGGCCCTGTTATCACCGATAACGGCAACATCCTTATAGACCTCCATTTCGACAAGCCTATAAACCCGCCCGAGATGGAAATCAAAATCAACATGATTCCAGGGGTGGTTGAGACTGGTCTTTTTACCAAATTAAAGAAGCTTGATGCCTTTATCGGCTGCGAGGATGGCACTGTAAAGCACATCAAGGTGCGGTAACTATTTTACCAGCTGTTCTTCGAGCAATTTGTAAACCTCAGGACATGCAGTCTTGAGGTTTATTATTTTCAGGTTCTTGTCGCAGCAGGCAAGTGTGGTGCTTCCCTTGGCAAGGAGCGCTCCATCCGATTTCCGCCGCACTGTGTATGAGAAAGTGAACTTGATCAGCCCAAGCTCTGTTATCCTGGCATCTACCAGCACAGTGTCGCCATACTTTGCCCCCGACTTGTATTCCACATCCAGCTTGATAAGCGGGGTCATGAAACCCTCCTGTTCAATCCGGCTGTAGGGGTATCCAAGCTGCTCCATAAAATCGGTACGGCACGCCTCGAACCAGACAGGGTAGACAGCATGGTGCACAACTCCCATCTGGTCGGTCTCGGCATAGCGCACTTTAAGCTCTGTACTTTTTATATCCATATCTGGCTCCTGTAGTTGCTTTTTTTCATTATACCAATTATTTTTATAATATGAAATATGTTCGTGTGGTTATAAAGTTCTTCCTTTCGCTCATAACCCTGGTTCTTTTCTTTATTTCTGGCTGCATTGCATTCATACTGCCGGCACGTGGCATGGTGCAGAAACGGCGCCAGCTTATGGTGGTGGCCACATGGGGCTGCAGAGCTATGCTCAAGATTCTGAACGTCAAGGTGATAATAAAGAACAAAGAGCGTTTTGAGTCTGAAAAGAACTGGTACATAATGGGAAACCACATGTCCTACATAGACATACTCATGCTTTTAGCAAATTTTCATACACTTTTCATCACATCCAAGGAGATGGGGTCAAAGCCGGTCCTGGGGCAGATATGCTTTTTCGGTGGCTGTTTCTTTGTGGAACGGCGTAAAATCACCACTTTAGGAGAGGAAATACCACGCATTGCCAATACACTTAAGAAAGGACTCAACATCACATTGTTCCCCGAGGGGCGCTGTTCCGACGGCCGGGGGCTTCTGCCGTTCCGTTCCGCACTTATCGAGGCTGCGGTGGATTCTGGGGTAGATGTCCTTCCGCTATGCATAATGTACACCGAAATCAGCGGCCGTCCTGTAAAAGCCTCTGACTTTATGACTATTGGCTACTTCAACGGACTTCCGTTCCCAAGCCAGTTCAAGAAGATGCTTATGGAGAAAAGCCTTACTGCCGAGATTGAGATTCTTGAGCCTGTAAAGACAGCAGGGAAGGATCGTAAGGAGATAAAGAACGAGATCTCCGAAAAGATGAATTTTAGATACAATTCCTATCTTGAGGGAAGAATATAAATATATTTCCCGCAGTTCATTTAAATTTTTTATTATTTTAATTTATTAATATTATATTTGTTTCTTTTTTTCTATTGTACTTTTTATCAGTTTTTGTTATTCTGTTCACTAAAAAATAGAGGGGGTTGTTATGTCAAAGAAAATGATTACTGTCGATGGTAACTATGCTGCCGCACATATCGCATATATGTTCAGTGAAGTTGCTGCGATTTACCCTATTACTCCTTCGTCCCCGATGGCCGAGTATGTTGATGAATGGTCTGCCAACGGCAGGAAAAACCTTTTTGGCGAACAGGTCAAAGTAGTCGAGATGCAGTCCGAGGGCGGTGCATCCGGTGCTGTCCATGGTTCTCTCCAGGCCGGTGCCCTGACTACCACATTCACCGCATCCCAGGGACTCCTTCTTATGATTCCTAACATGTATAAAATAGCGGGCGAGCTTCTGCCTGGCGTATTCCACGTCACAGCCCGGTCTCTGGCTGCCCAGGCCCTGTCCATTTTCGGCGACCATTCAGATGTCATGGCCACCAGAGCCACAGGTTTTGCTATGCTTGCCACAAGCTCTGTCCAGGAGGTCATGGACCTGGCCCCTGTTGCCCATCTTTCAGCTATAAAGGGGAGCATCCCGTTCCTCCATTTCTTCGACGGTTTCCGGACATCCCACGAGATCCAGAAGATAGAAGAGATGAGCATGGAGGACCTGCGTCCTCTGGTAGACTGGGAAGCTTTAAAGCGCTATCGCGACAAGGCTCTTAACCCAGAGCATCCTGTGACACGTGGCACAGCCCAGAACCCCGATATATACTTCCAGACCCGTGAGGCTCAGAATAAATACTACGACGCAATTCCAGACATTGTAGCTGATTATATGAAAGAAATCAGCAAGATCACAGGCCGCTCCTATGCTCCGTTCACTTACTACGGCGCATCCGATGCCCAGGATATCATTGTAGCCATGGGCTCTGTATCCGATGTTATCAAGACTGCTGTGGACAAGCTTAATAAGGATGGCAAGAAGACTGGCCTTATAACAGTGCACCTGTACCGGCCGTTCTCTGTAAAGTACCTTATGGCAGTATGCCCCAAGAGTGTAAAGCGCATCTGCGTGCTGGACCGGACCAAGGAGCCTGGTGCAAACGGCGACCCTCTGTACCTTGACGTGGTAGAGGCATTCAAAGACAGCGCTCTTAAACCGCTTATCATAGGCGGCCGCTACGGTCTTTCATCAAAAGATACCACACCGTCACATATCCTTTCTGTATTCCAGAACCTTGAGTCTAAGAATCCTAAGAACCAGTTCACAGTAGGTATTGTGGATGATGTCACAGGACGTTCATTGCCGCTCCTTCCTGAGTTTTCCATGCTCCCTGCAGGCACATTCGAGGCCAAGTTCTACGGCCTGGGTGCAGACGGCACAGTAGGGGCAAACAAGAACTCCATCAAGATTATAGGCGAGAACACCGACAAATACTGCCAGGCCTACTTTGACTACGACAGCAAGAAGTCGGGCGGCTACACATGCTCTCACCTCAGGTTCGGCGACCTGCCTATCGCAGCACCATACCTGGTCAATACACCCGACTTTGTGGCAGTGCATGTTCCTTCATACCTTGAGAAATATGACTGTCTGAGGGGTCTTAAGAAGGGTGGCACATTCCTTTATAACTCCATCTGGGATATCGACGGCACCAAGGATCATCTGCCCGACACCGTAAAGAAGTATCTGGCTGACAACGATATCAACATGTATATCATCGATGCTACCAAGATTGCCCAGAACATAGGCCTTGGAAACAGGACTAACACTATTCTTCAGTCTGCATTCTTCAAGATTTCCCAGGTTATTCCATACGACCTGGCAGTGGACCAGATGAAGCAGTTCATCAAGAAGTCTTACGGCAAGAAGGGCGAGAATATTGTAAGCATGAACTTTGCCGCTGTGGATGCAGGAAAGGATGTTATCAAGGTAGATATCCCCGCAGAATGGAAAAGTATTGTAATTGAGGAAAAAGCAGATAAGCGCAATATCCCTGAATTTATAAAGAAAGTTGTCGAGCCTATGCTGGGTCAGCGGGGCAACGACCTTCCTGTTAGCGCTTTCAAGGGGTACGAGGACGGCACATTCCCGGCCGGCACCACCGAGTATGAGAAGCGCGGCATTGCAGTTAACGTGCCTCATTGGAACCCGGTAAAATGTATCCAGTGCAACAGCTGCTCCACAGTATGTCCTCACGCCGCTATCCGCCCGATTGTAATGGACGAGAAAGAGATGGACGGCGCACCTATAGGCATGATCACCACTGCAATCAAGACACCTAAGCCATTTGTCGGCATGGGCTACAGAATGCAGATTTCGGTTCTTGACTGTACAGGATGCGGAAACTGTGTCGATGTATGTCCTGCCAAGGAAAAAGCCCTGGTTATGAAGCCTCTGGATACCCAGAAGGCCGAGATTGCAAACTGGAACTATGCAATGAAGAAGGTTGCACCCAAGGACAGCATGATAGAAAAGTTTGCAAGCATCCGCAACAGCCAGTTCGCCCAGCCGCTGTTCCAGTTCTCTGGCGCCTGCGCAGGCTGTGGCGAGACACCATACATAAAGCTTTTGACACAGCTTTTCGGCGAGGAGATGCTGGTTGCCAACGCAACAGGCTGTTCATCCATATACGGAGCATCTGCCCCGGCAACACCATATTGCAAGAATTGTAAGAGCGGCTTTGGCCCAGCATGGGCAAACTCGCTTTTCGAGGACAACGCCGAATACGGCCTGGGCATGGCTGTTGCGACCCGCAAGATGCGGGACCGGCTTGAGCTTCTTATGAAAGAGGCTATAAACAATCCAGAGTGCCCCGAGGATGTCGCAAACCTGTTCCTGGAATGGATAGAGAACCGCGAGAACACCTACTTAAGCCGCCGTCTTGGCGAGAAGATTGTGGCTAAGATTGAAAGCTGCTCAGGCGGGCCTATAGGTAAAAAGATTCTTGAGCTTAAGCATTACCTTGCAAAGAAATCCCAGTGGATTATCGGAGGCGACGGCTGGGCATACGATATCGGTTTTGGCGGCCTTGACCATGTCCTTGCTTCCGGCGAGAACGTTAATGTCTTAGTCCTTGACACCGAGGTTTACTCCAACACAGGCGGACAGTCCAGCAAGGCAACTCCTGCCGGCGCTGTAGCCAAGTTTGCAACCTCTGGCAAGAAGATACGCAAGAAAGACCTGGGTATGATTGCCAAGTCCTACGGCTATGTCTATGTTGCTCAGGTAGCCCTTGGTGCAAGCCAGGACCAGTTCTTCCGTGCTGTAAAGGAAGCCGAAGCCTACAATGGCCCATCCATCATAATCTGCTACGCTCCATGTATCAACCACGGTCTAAAGGTGGGCATGGCACACTCAATAATGGAGGAGAAAAAGGCTGTTGAGTGCGGCTACTGGCACCTGTGGCGTTATAATCCTGTGCTTGAGGATATGGGACAGAACGGATTTATCCTTGACAGCAAAGAGCCTGACTGGAACAAGTTCCAGGATTACCTGCGTGGCGAAGTCCGCTTCGATGCCCTTACCAAGACATTCCCCGAAGAGGCAAAGGTTCTGTTCGAAGTTACCCAGGAGAATGCCCAGTGGAGGTACAACCAGTATAGAAAACTGGCAAAAATCGGCGATAAGTCATATTAACCTTTGAATTTTAGTATAAAATTCCCAAACTCCTTGATTAAACCTGCTTTATACAGTAGAGTTAATCAAGGATGGGTTTTATGAAATTAAATATTAATGAAGGTTTGAGTTTTGATGATGTTCTGCTGATTCCTGGTTATACAGACATTGCCCCTGGCGAGGCCGATGTCACATCACGGCTTATCGGCGATATTTATGTCAATGTTCCTATCATGTCCGCAGCCATGGACACTGTAACCGACGCCAGAATGGCTATAGCACTTGCACTTGAGGGTGGAGTAGGTGTCATACACCGCAACTTCAAGCCTGTCCAGCAGGCCGAGGAAGTAGAAAAGGTCAAGAGATACCTCAACTGGGTAATCAAGAACCCCGGCGTAATCGACCAGAATGCTACACTTGCAGACCTGCGCAATTTAATGAAGGTGAACAATGCATCGGGTATCCCGGTAGTAAACAGAAACAAACGGCTATGCGGTATTATAACATCACGCGACCTCCGTTTCTGCAACGACGACCGTGTCCTTATAAAAGATATCATGACCAAGAAAGTTGTGTACGAAAAGGGGACACCATCGGTAGAATCGGCCCAGAAGAAATTTGACACATATAAGATAGAGAAACTCCCTGTAATAGATGACAAGCACAGGGTAATCGGACTCCTTACATATAAAGATATGGATAAGAAGCGCCGCCATCCAAACGCTGCCCTTGACAGCACCGGAAGACTTTTGGTAGGTGCTGCAATTTCTCCGCGCGATTACGACCAGCGCATTCCGCTCCTTATGGAGAGCAATGTGGACTTTGTAATCATGGATACAGCCACCGGCGACACCAAGGAATCGGCAGCTGCAATCCAGGATATCAAAAAGAAATACAACATCCTGGTCATGGGCGGAAACACAGTTACTGCCGAAGCTACAAAGCGCCTTATCGACGCCGGTGCCGATGCTGTAAAGATTGGTATAGGCCCAGGCTCAATCTGCACCACCAGAATAATCTCGGGCTGCGGTATGCCACAGTTCTCTGCTGTGCTTGACTGCGCCGAGGAAGCAGCAAAGTACAACATCCCTGTGATTGCAGACGGCGGTATCAAGTACTCTGGCGATATAGTAAAGGCTCTTGCAGCCGGCGGAAGCGCAGTTATGATCGGTAACCTGTTTGCAGGCCTTAAAGAGGCACCTGGCCGCGAGATTATCTACGAAGGCCGTATATTCAAGGAATACCGCGGAATGGGCTCACTTAGCGCAATCGGCGCAGGTTCAGGCGACCGCTACTGCATGAAGCCTGGCGAAGACCCTGTTCCAGAGGGCATCGAAGGGCGTGTCGCATACAAGGGCGAGCTTAAGCCTTATCTGCACCAGCTGGTTACAGGTATCAAGAAAGGTATGGCATACTGCGGCTGCCACAATATCGAAGAACTCAAGAAATACCGCAAGTTTGTCAAGATTACCGGTGCAGGCCTTAAAGAGAGCCATGTTCACGATATCTCCATAACCCACGAGGCTCCTAACTACAGCAAGTAAGATGGAAAAGAAATACGACTTTGATACAGTCGTTGACCGCCATAATACCGGCTCTGTTAAGTTTGATTTACGGCACGACCTCTTGCCCCTGTGGGTGGCAGACATGGATTTTCCGCTCCCTGGGGAAATTCTTGATGCTATAAAGAAAAGGGTAGACCACGGCATATTCGGCTACACCATGACTACAGCCTCCTACTGGAAGGCCTTTGACTTCTGGTGCAGCCGGGAATACGGCTACCATGTCAGGTCCGCCGAATGGGTTACAGTACCAGGAATAGTCTATAGTTTGTCCATTGCCATAAGAGCCGTTACAGAGCCTTCTGATGCGGTACTTATAGAGCAGCCGGGCTACTATCCGTTCAGTAATGTTGTAACAAATAATGGCCGCACTCTTATAGTCGCACCGCTATGCTATAAGAATGGGCGCTATACCCGTGATATTGCTGCATTTGAGAAAGCTGTACGCGACAACAACGTCAAAGCCTTAATTCTGTGCAGCCCCCACAATCCGGTAGGGCGGGTATGGACTAAAGATGAGCTTACAGCTGTGGCCGAAGTATGCAGACGCTATGGCGTTACTGTGATTGCAGACGAGATTCACTGCGACTTTATCAGGCCTGGTATAAAGTTTACATCCTTTGCTACCCTTGGCGATGAGTATAAGCAAAAGCTTATTCTGTGCACCGCCCCCAGCAAGACATTCAACCTGGCGGGGCTGCAGGTGTCAAACATCTGGATTCCAGACCCTGTATCAAGAGAAAAATATAAGAGAATCAACCAGGCAAACGGCTATAACAATGCCAATACTCTGGGACTTGCTGCGGCCGAGGCCTGTTACACCCTGGGAAAGCCCTGGCTTGAGGAACTTAAAGAGTATCTTGAAGGAAACATTGCCTATGTCAAGAATTTCCTTGCACATAATATGCCCTGCATAAAGCTGGTGGAGCCTGAGGGAACCTATCTGCTCTGGCTCGATTTCCACGGCACAGGGCTTTCGAATGCTGAAATGAAAGAGAGGGTTGAGAGCAGAGCCAGGCTGTGGCTTGACCACGGTGATATGTTCGGGCAAGGTGGAGAGTTGTTTGAGAGAATAAATATAGCCTGCCCCAGAAAGAGACTGGAACAGGCTATGAATCAGCTTAAAGAAGCTTTTAAGTAAAAAGATAATCAGCCTTTGACGTTTCCTTTGTCGTCAAACAGTGGAAGCTTGTGCAGTGCGGTTATATCAGGCCTTTCCATTGCATCGCCCTCGGCCAGTACAGCCATCTTGCCTGCAATTATGCCGCCTGCCTTGGTAACCAGATCCTCCATTGCTTTAAGAGAGCTTCCGGTGCTTATAACATCGTCTATAATCAGGACTTTTTTGCCCTTTACCTTGTCAACTTCGGTCTGTCCCAGGTACAGGTGCTGCTTGCCTGCTGTGGTTATAGAGGCAACTTCCACCTCCACAATGTTCTTCATATACATTTTCTTGGCCTTGCGGGCAATCACATAGTCGTTCTGGCCGGCCAGTTTAGCCATTTCATATGCAAGAGGAATGCTCTTTGCCTCGGCAGTGAATATGATGTCGAATTCCGGGGCTCTGTCAAGCAGTCTGGCTGCCGCAGCCTGTGTAATCTCCACATCTCCGAACATTATGAACGCAGCGATGCATGTGGTGTCGTTTATCGGGAAAAGCTCAAGCTTCCGTTTAACCCCTGCAATCTCCATCTCGTAATACATAGTATCCTCCTGAACTCTTTGATTGTACTGTAGAAAACCGCTGTTTGCAACAGTTATCCCAGAATTTTCTTCAGATCTTCCTCCGGTGTAGTAGTTGGGCCGATATTGAAGGTATCCACCAGAACTTTAAGAACATTAGGTGAGACAAATGCCGGCAGTGATGGCCCCAGCAGAATGTTCTTGATTCCCAGGTGGAGCAAGGTAAGGAGTACACATACTGCTTTCTGCTCATACCAGGACAGGACGATTGAGAGCGGCAGGTCATTGACACCGCAGTTGAATGCCTTTGATAGGGCTACTGCCACCTGTATTGCACTGTATGCATCATTGCATTGTCCCATATCAAGGATTCTTGGTAGACCTCCTATAGTGCCAAGGTCCAGGTCGTTGAACCGGAACTTCCCGCAAGCCAGGGTCAGAACGATAGAATCAGCCGGTGTCTGCTTGACAAATTCGGTGTAATAGTTGCGGCCCGGCTTTGCACCATCGCAGCCTGCAACCAGGAAGAAATGCTTTATAGCTCCGCTCTTTACACCTTCAATTACTTTGTCTGCTACAGAGAGAACAGTGTTCCGTGCAAAACCGGTCATTGTACTCTTTCCACCGTTGATTCCGGTAAACTGTGTATCCTCTTTATATCCGCCCAGTTCAAGTGCCTTGTTGATGACAGGGGTAAAGTCCTTATCCTCGCCTATGTGCACCAGTTCTGGATAGGAAACCATCTCGGTGGTGAATACCCGATCTGCATAGCTTGCTCTTGGTGGCATCAGACAGTTGGTGGTGAAGATGACAGGAGCAGGGATATCGGCAAACTCTTTCTGCTGGTTCTGCCATGCGGTTCCAAAGTTGCCTTTAAGGTGTGAGTACTTCTTGAGTTCTGGATATCCATGGGCAGGAAGCATCTCGCCATGAGTATAGATATTGATTCCTTTTTTCTCTGTCTGGATGAGGAGCTGCTTAAGGTCGTACAGGTCGTGGCCTGAGATGACGATGAAAGGTCCTTTCTCCACCATAAGTGGAACCTGTACAGGAACAGGATGGCCGAAGCTTTCTGTATTTGCTTTATCCAGAAGTGCCATGCAGGTAAGGTTTTTTTCTCCAACCTCAAGGACTACAGGGAGCAGCTCATTAAGACCGTATGTTTCGTTTCCGATTGCTGACAATGCTTTGTAGAAGAATATCTCCATGTCATTATCCCTGTAACCGAGAACCATTGCATGGTATGCATATGCGGCCATTCCCCGGATACCAAAAAGGATAAGTGATTTAAGAGAGCGGATATCCTCATTGCAATCCCATACCTTGTTCATATCGTATTCAGTAAATGAGATACCTGCCTTAAAGGCTTCTCCTTTGATTTTATCGGCAAGAGCACCAATGTTATCGTTGTTGAAGTTCACATTTGTGATGGTGGTGAAAAGTCCGCTGATAATAAGTTTGGAAAGCTCTTTAGTCACCTTTGATGCATCTATGGCAGAACCGATTCCCACCATAACTCCTGTAAGTTTATCCTGAAGCTGTGCAGTATCTGCTTTCTTTCCACATACTCCTGCCATTCCTGTGCATCCTTTGCAGAGCGCTGTCTGCTCGCACTGGAAACAAAACATTTTCTTTTCCATTTCATTTCTCCTTTTTTAATCAATTATTTTTCCATCTCTTGAAATTGTGACCACCTGCCATGGAATGAATTTGCCGCTGGCCTTAAGTGCATTCTCGGCAGCCCGTTGCAATCCACCACAGCATGGTACTTCCATACGTACAATTGAGACGCTTTTTATATCATTGTTTTTAATTATCTCTGTAAGCTTCTCTGAATAATCTACTGAATCAAGCTTGGGACAGCCGATAAGTGTTATTTTCCCTTTCATGAAATCCTCATGCATATTTGCATAAGCATAGGCTGTGCAATCAGCTGCTACAAGCAGCTTTGCTCCATCATAAAGCGGTGCTTGAATTGGAAGAAGCTTTATCTGGCATGGCCACTGCCTGAGCTGGCTCATGACTGGAACAGAGGACTCTTGAACAATCTGGCTCTGTCTCTTAGCCTGCTGCACCGCCTTTTCATCGTAAGCGGGGGCCTCCCTTTCCTCAAAGGTAATAGCGCCTGTAGGGCAGGCAGGGAGACAATCGCCGAAGCCATCGCAGAAGTTCTCCCGCACCAGCTTTGCCTTGCCATTTATCATCTCAATAGCACCTTCGTTGCATGCATTGGCACAAAGTCCGCATCCGTTGCATTTTTCCTCATCTATTTTGATAATCTTACGTACCATAGTTTCTCCTTGACTACAATTTCTTTCTACGATACTTTAGAGTAAAAGTATGTTGAATTTTCAACAAATTATGAAAAAATGAAGAAAAATGAATTATTTTTAAAAGAGTGCAATCTTTTTTCAAATATCGACAGCACACATCTGCAAGCTATGCTGGTCTGTCTCGGGGCACGGGAAAAAACTTTCAGAAAAGGAAGTGTGATTTTTGCCTGTGGAGAAAAGGCAGAGACATTAGGTATTGTTCTTTCGGGGAAAGTTCAGATGATCCGTATAGATTACTATGGGAACCGGAGCATAGTAGCCGAGATGGGGAACGCACAGATTTTCGGCGAGGTCTTCGCATGCTCCGATATTGACACATTGCCAGTAGATTTTTTGGCATCAGAGGAATCTTCCGTTCTGTTAATAAATGCCAGGCGGATAACCAAGACCTGTTCTCATGCTTGTGCTTTTCATAGGCAGATTATTTTCAACCTTCTTAAGTTAGTTGCGACAAAGAGCCTGCTTTTTGGTCAGAAGATTGATATTGTCTCCCGGCGTACCACCAGAGAAAAGCTCCTTGCATATCTGGGGACTGTGGCAAGACAGACAGGAAAAAAATCATTCACAATCCCTTACAGCAGGCAGGAACTGGCAGATTATCTGGATGTGGAACGAAGCGGATTATCGGCCGAGATAGGAAAGATGTGTCGTGATAATATAATAAAATGCCACAGGAGCGAGTTTACTCTTTTACATAATCCACCAGACAACGGTGGCGCTTAATACAGCCCCGGCAGCTATGAACAGGCATGGCTTGGCTATAAAGAATGTGTTCTTGAACAGATTTGTGCCAAAGAACCGGTTGGTCACCACGTTGCACACATGGACAGGGGATAACAGCTGACCAATCTGTCCGAAAGCGTAGCCGATTATAACCATTATAAGGATGCTTTTGAGTGACGGGTCGGGGCCTAAGAGCGAGAATATGATAGGAAAGCTGGTTCCCACAAAGCCCAGCGCAATTCCTGTGGCTATGCCGCTTAACAGAGGCAGTATGGCAAACAGGAGCAGAGGGGGAATTCCGCTCTGGCTAAGCTCCTGCCGCATTATATCCATAATATGGGAACCGTCTGCAAGTGGTGAACCGATAAAGCCGCTGTAGATAGTGATTACAACTACTATAAGCACCATGCGCCAGCTGTTCTTGGCCAGAAGCAGCCTTTTCCAGGTACCTGTACTCAGCGGCTTCCAGATTTGCGATGTTATTATTGCCGCAAGAATGCTTAGAATCAGCGGCAGGTACTTGGATGCTTTTTTAAGGGCAGGGCACAGACCCGAAAGCAGGAAAGAGCCACCTATAATTATTATGATAGGCAAAAGATACCGCCACACTGGCTTTTTAGCTCCAGATTCAGGCGGTGTGCCGGGGATTTCAAGCCCTTTAAGAATGCACACATACCCTGCAAAGATATGGACAAATGTCATAAAGACATTGGCCAGGAACATCTGGTAGAATTCAAGCCCTGTTATCTGCAGTGCCATGATTACGCCGGCATAAAGGGGAAACCAGTACTCCCACATATGCCTGAACCAGTAGTTTATCCGTGTCTTTGTATCGCTGTCCAGCTTATGAGCTGTATCGCAGGCATCAACCAGCGGGGCAGAGAACAGGGCACCTCCCGGCATTGGGATAAGGCCTATCAGGGCGGCAACCGACACCAGTAGAGTCTTGCCCGAGAACCGCCCCTTCAGCCCTTCGGTCATAAAGCCCATTATATTGTTCTCTTTAATCTGGTTGCTCATAGTTATCATAAGGAAGATAAGGAGAAACAGCATGCAGGAATCAAAGTTCCATACCCTTTGTACCGCTATCTTAAAGGTTTCAAGCAGGGTGCGGTTTGACAGCATGGAAAGGAGGAAGGACCCGGCCAGGATAGAGACTGCCAGATTCTTTATAAAGCGGTCTGCTATAAGTATAGCTCCTAGTGAGATGAAAATTACTGCAATTACTGGAATATTCCACAGCATAAGATGAGTGTATCACGGCATAAAAAGAAAAAAAAGAGATTTTTTATAACCTTAAGACTGTTGGCTTGTTTATATTTTGTGAGTATATTTTAATTATCAGGAGATAAATCAATGCAGTTTAAAAGATTTTCACTTGTTCTTTTAGTTTTAATTTTCTCTGCTTCCATGATTTTTGCCTTAGGTTCTGCGGAACAGGCAAAGCCTGAAAGCGGAATCACAGAAGCTCAGCCATCCCAGGAACAGCGGGTGGCCCCCAGCTCTAAAGGCGAGCTTTTCTATTCTTTCAGCGGAATTACAAAAAAAGTTCTTCCATCTGTAGTAGAGCTTGATGTTGTTGAGGTTGTCCGTCAGGAGACCTTCAACTTCTTCAATCCGTTCGAATTCTTCTTTGGCGGCGGCCGGGGCGGAGACAATAACAATGGCAAGACCTACAAGGAATATGAGCGCCCAGGCCTTGGCTCAGGCATCATGATCAAGCAGGATGGCGACACAGTATATGTCCTTACTAACAGCCATGTTGCAGGAAAAGCAGACCAGATTACTGTAAAGCTTGCCGACGGACAGAAGTTCGATGCTACAAAAGTAGGTGCCGACGACAGGATGGACCTGGCTCTGGTATCGTTCAAGTGCTCCGACAAAGTTCCTGTTGCGACATTCGGCGATTCCGATTCCTTGGAGGTAGGCGACATTGTTCTTGCAATAGGTTCTCCTTATGGCTATGAATCTTCAGTTACAATGGGTATTGTAAGCGGTCTTAAGAGAAAGAGCACCGGGCAGATTTCTAACTACACCGACTATATCCAGACCGATGCATCCATAAACCCAGGTAACTCTGGCGGTGCCCTTGTCAACATGAAAGGCGAGGTTGTGGGAATAAACACCTGGATTGCAACCCAGAGCGGCGGCAGCATAGGACTTGGCTTTGCCATTCCATCCAACAACGCAAAACGGGTTGCCAACGACTTTATCACCAAAGGAAAGGTTGAATACGGCTGGCTTGGTGTATCTATAGACACAGTGGATGAGAACAGCTATCCGGACCTGCGCAAGGATTTAGGCCTCGGAAACAAGGGTGGTGGACTTATACTTGGTGTATTCAAGGGTTCTCCGGCAGACAAGGCAGGCATTCTCCCTGGCGACTTTATCACCAAGATAAATGGAACTGTAATCACCGATTCTTCGCAGCTTACCAAGGTCATTGGAACTATTCCTCCTAAGGAGAAGGCATCATTCACCCTTATAAGGAATAAGAAGGAGATGACCTTGAATGTAGTCCTCGAGGCACGTGATGATGAGGACAAGGTTCAGTCCAACCGCGACATCTATCCGGGCTTCCTTGCTATCAATATCGACGAGAAGATGAGGACAAAGGGCGAGCTTGGCGATATCAAGGGTGTTATGATTGTGGCAGTATCGCAGGGTACAGCTGCCGAGCAGGCAAACCTTAAGGTTGGCGACATAATCCAGGAGATAAACGACAAGCCTGTAACCAACATGGCAGAGTTCTACAGTGCGCTGAATGATAAATCCAGCAAGAAGATGTTCCAGATTAGCAGAAATGGACAGAAAATAATTGTTGGATTTGTAAAATGAGGCGTATTACATGCCTTGCAGTTTTCTTCATTCTGGCTTTAAGCTCAGCTTGGAGCCAGGAGAAGGTATATCTCTGGAAGGACGTTCATTCCATGCGGAATGAGCGTTCTTGCTTTTATTATTATGCTCCAGCTAAAGACGAAGATACCCATATCGCAGTCATAATTTGCCATGGCGGAAGCTATCATCACAGGAGCATGGGAACCGAAGGGCGCGATGTTGCAGCCTGGTTTGCCGAACGGGGCTACCATGCCTTTGTCCTTAAATACAGGGTTGCAATGGATGGATATCACCACCCGGCTATGATACAGGATTTCCAGCGTACTATGCAGCTGGTGCGCGAGAATGCCTCAGAATATGGCATAGAAAACGATAGGGTTGGAGCCATTGGCTTTTCGGCCGGTGGGCATCTGGTGACTATGGCCGGTGCTTTCGGAGAAGAAAGCTATCTTAAACCGCTGGGCATAGAGACCAGTGTAAGCCTTAAACCAGATTTTGTAATTCCTGTATATCCTGTTGTTACCATGCTGGAGCCATATGAGCACCGCTGGTCCAGGCTTAGCCTTCTGGGGCGGAGTGCCGACGAGGATACGCGTAAAAAATTTTCCATGGAATGCCAGATTACAAGTGCTATGCCCCCAGTTTTCCTGCTTGCCTGCAAAGATGACGCCACAGTGGACTACCATAACAGCGTATTGCTGGACCAGGCACTTACAGATGCCGGGGTGGAGCACCAGTTTGTCCTTAGGGAGACAGGCGACCACGGTTTTGGAATGAATTATGGATGGGGAGATGCCCTTTACAGTTGGCTTAAAAAATTATACCATTGAAGAATGGAACTTTTATCCCCGGCCGGTAATATAGAAAAACTCTACTATGCATATGAATATGGTGCCGATGCCGCATATATAGGCATAAAAAACTTCTCGCTCCGTGCAAAGGCAGACAACTTTTCGGCCGATGAATATGAGGCTATCCGCCGTGTAAAGGGGAATAAAAAACTTTATACTGCACTGAACATCTACTTCCATGACTCTGATATCGCAAACCTTGAGAAAGAATCTGATTATATACATCAGTATCCGCTGGACGGGTTTATTGTAAGCGATATAGGCATATTGGGCTTTTTAAAAAAGAATTTTCCAGACAATGAGCTGCACTTAAGCACTCAGGCCAACTGTGTGAACACCGAGGCGGCCAGAATGTACCGCGACATGGGAATAAAGCGCATAGTGCTGGGGCGGGAGCTTTCCTTGAAAGAGATTGAGGCTATAAAGAACAGTGTTCCAGACCTTGAGATCGAGGTGTTTGCCCACGGTGCCATGTGCCTGGCTTATTCGGGCCGCTGCTTTTTAAGCAAATACCTGGCAGACCGCAGCGCAAACCAGGGCGACTGTGCCCATTCCTGCCGCTGGCAGTACCGTGTGCTTGAGGAGTCGGAGCGGCCTGGTGAATATTTTCCTGTGGTGCAGGGCGAGAATTTTACATCTATCCTTTCCTCCAAAGATTTATGCATGATAGATCATCTAAAAGAGCTTAAGGATGCCGGCGTGGACTCTATAAAGATAGAAGGCCGTATGAAGTCCATATACTATACAGCAGTTATTACCCGTGCCTACCGCAAGCAGCTCGATTATATCGAGGGTATCTCAAAAGCGGATCCCAAGCCATATGTGGACGAGATTTTCAAGGTCAGCCACAGGGAATTCTCAACCGGCTTCTACTATGGCAAAGACGAGATAGAGATGCCCACATTCAAGTCTTATATGTCCGAGGCTCAGTTTCTGGGCAGCATAGAGGAAGAAGTGGGCGAGGGGATATATAAGCTTGATGTCAAGAACCAGATACTTGCATCCGACCCGATTGAATATATAGGCCCAGACCTGCTTTATCTTAAGGATGAAGGCTTTTCTCTGCTTGATGAGGATATGAATATTGTCCCCAAGACAGATCATGGTAAAATTGCTTATATAAAGACAGACAAAAAGCTGAAAAAGGGATATATTATAAGAAAGAAGGGATGATGCTTAAAAAGAAAGCTCTTTTATTTTTATCTTTTTTCCTCATAATATGCCAGGCTTCATTTGCTGCCATCAAGAATCCTATCCAGTCTGTGTTCAACAAACCCGATGTCACAACCGAAGGTCTTGAGATAACAGCCCTGGATTTTGATAAGATCGAGGGCATCCTCCGTCTTAAGGTAAACAATCTTAACTCTATCTCAATCGATTATCCGCAGATAAGCTGGACATTGAAACTGGGCGAGATTCTCTATAAAACCGAGACAATGCCAGATGACGGCAAGATTGGCCCGAACAAGGTGGAGGAGATTCAGATTCCAGTATCTATACCATACCAGGAACTGTACGAAAAACATCCTTCTCTGCTGCGTCTTGATATTATTCCATATACGGTGACTGCCGATTTAAGCTTTAAGCTTCCTATTTTCGGAAAATCAAGCAACTCTGTAGTTGCAACCGGCGAGCTTCCTCTTCTTAAAAAGCCTGTTGTAAGCCTGGATTCAATACTCCTTAACAGCATGGAGCCAGAGCAGGTGGTGTTTGCAGTTACTGCATCTTTACAGAACAGGAATGGTTTTGATATCCAGATTGAGCGTGTCGATTATACACTTATAATAAACAACACAAAATGGGCAACCGGAAATACACGCCGTCAGATACTTGCACGTCCTGCACAGAAGAGCGACATACCGCTCAATATTGCGCTAAGGACCAGCAGCATGGTATCCGAGGCATATGCACTTGTCCTGAGCGAGCAGGATGTGCGTTTCGATTTCAAGGGTACTCTGTATTGCAAGAGCAGCTCCCCGTATCTTAAGAATTTTGAGCTTCCTTTCCAGCTTATAGGGAAAAAACGGATAAAGCTTTGATATAAGGAATTGAACATGGCTAAACTGTGGTTTAAAAACTATGATTTAAATGAGCTTCTTGAGAAGTTCACTGTAGGAAACGATTATATTCTGGACAAGAACCTGGTGGTTTCAGACTGTCTGTGCACCATTGCACATATCCAGATGCTCTCTTCAATCGGAATTCTTACCAAAGCTGAATTCAAAGCGCTAAAGGCTGTGCTCCTTGAGATTATAAAGCTTGACAGAGAAGGAAAGTTCGAGATAAAGATGTCGGACGAAGATTGCCACACCGCTATAGAGGGCTACCTTACTGCCAAGCTGGGCGATGCCGGAAAGAAAGTGCATACGGGACGCTCACGCAATGATCAGGTGCTTACAGCTACCCGTTTCTTTGCCAAGGCCCGGATTCTTGATATTATGGATAAGGCTCTTGGTCTGGTGGATTCCTTATCTGCATTTGCCGAAAAATATAAAAATGTCCCTATGCCGGGCCGTACCCACATGCAGATTGCCATGCCTTCTTCTGTAGGCCTTTGGGGTGCTGCATTTGCCGAGGAGCTTTTGGACGACATAGCATTCCTTAAATCAGCGTATGACCTTAATAACAGATGCCCACTGGGTTCTGCCGCAAGCTATGGGGTTCCGCTGCCGCTGGACAGGGAGCTTACAGCATCGCTTTTAGGTTTTGGCGGAATACAGAACAACGTCCTTTATGCTAACAATTCTCGCGGAAAGATAGAATCCATGATTGCCGATGCCCTTGAGCAGCTGACCCTTACATACAGCAAGATGGCACAGGATCTGATTATTTTCTCCATGCCCGAATTCGGCTATTTCTCGCTTCCTGCATCGCTATGCTCGGGTTCAAGCATAATGCCGCAGAAAAAGAACCCAGACGGCCTTGAGCTTTTGCGCGGAAAAGCTGCGTCGCTTTCCGGTTACTGCGCTGGAATGAAGAACGTGGTACGTGCCCTGCCAACCGGCTACAACCGTGATTTCCAGGAGACCAAGGAACTATTTATCAAGATTCTGGATACAGCTGACATAAGCACACAGGTGGCCAAACTTACCATAGATGAGCTTAAAGTGAACAAAGAAAAGCTTAAAGCTGGCTTTACTCCCGATATTTTTGCAACCGACGAGGCACTCCGCTTAGTAGCCTCGGGAAAGAGCTTCCGCGATGCTTACAAAGAGGTTGGCCTTAACCTGGACAAGCTTAAGAACGAGGATCCTGCATCTTCCATTAAAAAGCGCACCTCAACCGGTACATCTGGAAATCTTAACCTAAAGTATGCCAAGAAAGCGGCTGCCTCATTAAGAGATTTTGCTATGGGTGAGCATACTTTGCTTCTTGATGCGATAAAAAAACTTACAGGAAAAAAGATACTGCTTTAAAGGCTTTCCAGGTCTTTTCTTATTCTTTTTACCAGCTCTATATCCTCAAAAATATCGGCCAGACGGAAGTTCATAAACCCAGACTGCTCCACCCCGGCTATATCCCCGGGGCCGCGCAGCTTAAGGTCCCGCTCTGCAATCTCGAAGCCGTCGTTGGTCTCTTTCATAATGCGCAGGCGCTCCTTGGCATGGTCGGTAAGCTCGTTTGAGAACACCAGGAATGTATATGCCTGAAGCTCGGAGCGTCCCACGCGGCCCCGCAGCTGGTGCAGAGAGGAAAGGCCAAACCGTTCGGCGTGCTCAATAACCATGCAGGTTGCAGTCTTTACATCAACTCCTACCTCCACAACGCTGGTGGCTATAAGAATCTGTATCCTGTTTGCGGCAAAGTCGCTCATTATCTGCTCTTTATCCTCCTCTTTCATCTTTGAGTGGATAAGGGCACATTTATATTCTGGAAAGACCTCTTTGCTAAGCTTTTCGTGCATCTGGCTTGCATTCTTAAGATTCATCTTCTCAGATTCATCTATAAGAGGGTAGACAAAATAGGCCTGATGCCCCATTGCAAGCTCCTTGCGGACCCATGTGTAGATTTTTTCCTCGTTTCCTTCCTTTACAGTATAGGTTATTACAGGCTTTCTTCCAGGGGGCATGGTGCGCACAGTAGAAATCTTAAGCTCGCCGAAAAATGCCATTTCCAAAGAGCGTGGAATAGGGGTGGCAGACATCATTATATAATCTATCTGACGCCCTTTCTCCAATAGGGCAGACCGCTGTATTACGCCGAAACGCTGCTGCTCATCTATAATGGCAAACTCAAGGTCCTTGAACACCACATTGCTTGAAAGTACTGCGTGGGTGCCTATCAAAAGGTCAATCTCTCCTTTGGCCAGCGCAGAAAGCAGCAGCTCCCGCTTCTTGCCTGTAAGCTTGCCCGAAAGGAATGCCAGCCGCACACCGGTTCCTTCGAATATGCGCGATGCTGTCTTTACATGCTGCTCTGCAAGAAGCTCGGTAGGGGCTATGAATGCAGTCTGCATTCCTGCTTCAATATAGGGCAGTGCTGCAAGGAAACCTATCAAAGTCTTTCCACAGCCTACATCGCCCTGGATAATCCGTGATATGCTCTCGTCAAGGTTTGAATCGGCATAGATCTGGTCTATGACTGATATCTGATCGGCTGTAAGCTGGAAAGGGAGGCTTGATGCCACTTCGCGCTGCAGATTTCGAGGCAGTTTGACAGTGCGTTTTTTAATCACTTTGCGCTTTTTGACTGCATCTTTTATATTCTGCTCAAAAAGGAGTATCTCTTCATACTTCAATGTGCGTATTGCATCCTCAAGCTTTTCCCTGCTCTCCGGAAAGTGGATGTTCCTTATGGCATCCCGTCTCTCCATAAGGCCGTTAAGCTGCCTTAGCTTCTCTGGAATTATATTCTCTTCATACTGTCCCTGCAGCGTGTATGCCTGCATTACGCTTTTGCGCAGGAAGTTCTGGGTAAGTTTCCCCGAAAGGGGATATATAGGCAGTATTTTGCCGAAAAACTGCGGATGTTCTGAATAGAGCTCGTAGTCGAAGTTTGAGCTCTGCAGCTCGCCGAACCTCACCTGGAAAACGCCAGATAGGAATATCTTTCTGCCCACCTTGAGTGTGTTTGCCAAAAAATTGCGGCCAAAGCATATAAGGGAGGCAAATCCAGTGCCATCATCTACAGTTATTTTAAGGGTTTGCTTGAAAGTCTGCCCAAAGTATTCATGGCCTGTGACAGTGCAAATTGTGTTTATCTTTATCTGCTGGGCCCCGAATGTGAATCCATCCTTGAACCGAATCAAGGTGTCGCGGAATTCATAATCCCTGGGAAAATACCCCATAAGGTCATCCAAAGTGGCTATTCCAGCCCCTTTAAGCTCCTTGAGCGAAGCCTGTCCGACACCTTTTAAAGACTCAAGTGTAGCCATCACAATCCTAACAGAAAGCCAGTCAGATATGTAATGCAGAAGCTGCCCACAGTAAGTATGACAGCAACCACAATTATCGATATTATAAGATTAAGCTGATAGCTGGATGACTCATTCTTTATAAAAACCGATGCAATGCGGCTTGAAAGTGGTATAAAGAAGGCATCGCACATATTGGCGAACGAGTTCATCTTGTTGGTTGTAAACATAAGGAAAAGATACCGAACCACAGCTACTATGAGCACAGCTAAAAGCAGAGTCATTATAACATTCCAGACCGAGGAGATAATTATTGCTATTACGGCCCAGATTGTTATGGTGCCAAGCTCCCGTATCCTTCCAAGTATCTGGTTTATGATTGATAGAACCATCACGGCCAGAAGGGGAGAGATATCGATGTACCCTATGTGAGAGATCCGCAGTTTTCTGAAAAAGTTAAGGAAAGGGTCTGTGACCTGGAAAATCATCCTGCTTCCTCTGCCGTTTGAGTTGGGATAAAGCCATTTAAGGATAATATTCACAACAATAAGCATAGTGTAGAGCGAGAAGATAAATGCAAGCATTTCTAAGAACTTCAACTGAAAACCTCCCTTATTCTGTCCAGAATTCTGTTATAAACTGCCTGAGCTCCGAATCCTGGGGTATATCAAAATCGCTTTTTACCTTTATCTGGTGGTTCACCAGTATCACAGTCTCATTCCCGGCATCGTTTATATGTAAAAATACCGAGCAGCCACCCTCGTGGTCAAGCATATATTCCCTAAGTTTCTCAAGCTGCTGCTCTGTAAAGGGCTCGTCAAGCCTTATATGAACCTGGTTTGCACCGTGGTGCTTCTTGTCAAGAGTTTCTATCTCTTCCACAGAATCGCACCTGAGCTGTGGAGAATCGGGATTCCTCAGGTCTATCTGCCCTATGAAAGCCAGAGCCTTGTCCTCGGCTATTATAGGCTGGAATTCCTTCCAGGCATTCTTGAAAAGGACTATGCTGAGGTCGCCGTCAAAGGTCTCTATAGTTACCACACCCATGTTTGAATTGCTCTTTGTAATAATGCTGCGTACATTCTTTACAAGACCTATTATGATATATTTTCTTCCTGGTGTGGCATGCTTGAGGTCATTCATGGGCAGGCTTACATGTTTCTGGTAAGCTTTTTTATACTTATCAAGTGGATGCCCCGACACATAGAAGCCAAGCCGCTCCTTCTCAAAAGCCAGCTTCTCTTTTATATCCCAGTCGGGAACTTCCTCCATGGCCAGAGGCTGCATAGCCACATCGTCATCGCCGAACAGGGATATCATTCCCATCTTCTCTTTCTCCTGCTCGGCCGAGTAGTAGTCTATAAGGCGTTCTGCATTGTAGGCAAGCTTGGCCCTGTTTTTCTCAAGCTCATCAAAAACACCTGCCTTGATAAGAGAGTCTATGACCCGCTTGTTCAGAACCCTTAGGTCTATCCGCTTAAGGAAATCGTCAAAGCTCTTGAAACTGCCACCTTCCTTCCTTGCCCTGACTATCTCGTCCACCACAGCGTCGCCGGTATCCTTTATTCCCTGTATGCCATAGACAATCTTCCCCTGGTCGACTGTAAAGAACTTCTCCGACACATTGATGGTAGGTGGCAGCACCTTGAGCTTCATGGCCTTGGTCTCTGCCAGATACTTTTTGAAGTTATCGGGGTTTCCTATCTCGTTGGTCAGGTTGGCTGCCATGAACTCGGCAGGGTAGTGACACTTAAGGTATGCTGTCCTGTATGCCACCACAGAATAGGCGGCCGCATGGCTTTTGTTGAAGCCGTACCGGGAGAATGGTTTCAGATGTTCAAATATTTCATTTGCAATCTGTTCAGAATATCCCCTCCGCTTTGCTCCTTCTACGAATTCCTTCTGCTGGGCCAGAAGCTTGTCCTCCTTCTTCTTGGACATGTTGCGCCGCAGGATGTCGGCGTTGCCCAGAGAAAAGTCGCCTATTACCTGGGCGACCTTCATCACCTGCTCCTGGTAGACGATTACACCGTATGTGTTCTTGAGCACCGGCTCCAGGTCCGGGTGAGGATAATGTATAGGCTCTTTGCCATTCTTGCAGTTGCAGAACTGGGGGATATAATCCATAGGACCTGGCCGGAACAGGGCGTTCAAGGCTATCAGGTCTTCTATACAGGTCGGCTTTGCATCCCGCAGGACTTTCTGCATGCCAGGACTTTCAAACTGGAACACAGCTGAACTCTTTCCTGCACTCAGCATCTGGTAGGTTTTTTTATCGTCCATAGGGATGTTGCTGGAATCAAAGTCGACTCCACGCTTGCGTATAAGCTCCTCGGTATGCTTGATCACATCAAGGGTCTTGAGCCCCAGGAAGTCCATCTTGACCAGGCCGCAGTTCTCTATCTTGTCCATGGTGTACTGGGTGGCTACGCTGTTTGCCTTGTCATCCTTGGTCCCCTTGAACAGCGGCACATACTCGGAAAGCTCTTTCTCGCCTATGACTATGCCGGCAGCATGGAGAGATGCATGGCGGGCCATGTTCTCAAGGTATTTGGATTCCTTGAATAGGCGCTCATAGACGCCCCCTTTCTCCTTTATGGCGATAAGCTCCGGGATTCCCACCAGTTCAGGCACTTTGCAGAGCTCTGGATCCTGCTTGAACTTTTCCACTTCCCCCAGCATTGTGGCAAGAGAGGCCTTTTTATGTGGCATGTCAGGGATAAGCTTCGCAATATCATTTGCCTCGGCAAAGGGAATCTCAAGCACCCGGGCCACATCCTTGATGACAGCCTTGGCCTTGAGGGTACCGAATGTTATTATCTGGCCGACTTTCTCGGCACCATATTTTCTGGTGACATAGTCAATAACCTGCTGCCGCCCCTCGTTGGCAAAGTCGACATCAAAGTCGGGCAGGGAGACACGTTCGGAGTTCAGGAACCGCTCGAACAAAAGGTCATACTTAAGAGGGTCTATGTCGGTTATCTTGAGGCAGTATGCCACAATTGAGCCGGCACCCGAACCACGCCCGGGTCCCACCGGAATGCCGTGGTCCTTAGACCAGTTGATGAAGTCTGCCACAATAAGGAAATAGCCCGGAAATTCCATTCCTATGATTGTATTCAGCTCGTATTCCACCCGCTGCTTTATCTCATCGGTAATAACTGGATACCGCTTCTTAAGCCCCTCATATGTCAGGTGCCGCAGGTAGTCGCCCTGGGTGGGGAACTCAGGCGGAATCTCGAAGATAGGGAACTTCGGCCCCGGGAACTCTATCTCCAGGTTGCACATCTCCTCGATAAGCTTTGTGTTCTTTATGGCCTCGGGCACGTTCGGGAACAGCGCCGCCATCTCGTCCGGGCTCTTCATATAGAACTGGTCGTTGTAGAATGTCAGGCGGCCGGGTGAGTTTATAGTCTTCTGGGTGCCTATGCAGATTAAGAGCTCCTGGGCTGTGGAGTGCTCCCTGTTCAGGTAGTGGATATCGTTGGTGGCAATAAGTGGAATGCCTGTCTTTTTTGAAATCTCTATGAGCCCGTGGTTCGATATCTTTTCCTCGGGGATTCCGTGGTCCTGCAGCTCAAGGAAGTAGTTGCCCCTGCCGAATATGTCATTGAACCTCATGGCCATGGCTGCTGCCTCATCCAGCTTGCCGTTTATTATAAGCTTGGGGACAACCCCGGCTATGCAGGCGCTTGAGCACACAAGCCCCTCGTGATACTGCTCCAGCACCTCGAAGTCGATCCTTGGTTTGTAGTAATAACCGTCGATATATGCGGTGGAGTTAAGCTTCATCAGGTTCCGGTAGCCGGTGTTGTCCTTCGCCAGCAGGATAAGGTGGTAGTACTTGTTTCCGAACTCGGTGCCTGTCTTTATCTTGCGTGAGTCCTCTGCCATGTAGAACTCGCACCCTACGATGGGCTTTATTTCGTTCTTACGGCACTTCTCGTAGAAGTTCAGGGCTCCGAACATGTTGCCGTGGTCTGTTATGGCTATGGAAGACATGCCCAGGCTCTTGGCCTTGGCCACCATGTCGTCTATCTTCATTGCTCCGTCTAAGAGCGAGTAGTCTGTATGGTTATGTAAATGGACAAATTCAGTCATGCATATAGTATATCACAAAGATTGAAATTTTTAAAGATTCTATATATTATATTGTTATGGATAGATTTGAATTCAGCCGATTCTATCAGTTAATCCCTGCCCAGAAGTATTATGCCTGGGGTTCAGAGACCAAGATACAGGCTCTTACCGGGCTTAAGACCAATGGAAAACCGCTTGCCGAGATATGGATGGGAAGCCATCCCAATGGTATGTCCTTTCTCGATATAGAAGGCAAGAGTATTCCAGTATCCGACTTTATAGCAGAAAATCCCGAAAAAGCCCTTGGTAAAGAGTGCATGGAAAAGTTCGGCTTTCTGCCGTTTTTGTTCAAGGTGCTGGCTGCCGAAAAGCCTCTTTCTATCCAGGCACACCCCGATTCCGAGACAGCACAGTTCGGCTATGAGAGGGAAGAACGCAACCAGATTCCCATGGATCATTTTACACGAGTCTATAAAGACCCGAACCATAAAAGGGAAATGATTTATGCAATTTCTACATTCTATGCTTTAAAAGGTTTTAGAAATATAGAAGAAATTAAAGCCAACTTTAAAAATTTCTTTCCTTTCAGCGGCAATGCATTTGTCGATTTCCGATATTCTGGCGAGGCTGATTTCTACAAAAAGTTCTTTACAAGGCTTCTTTCCATGGATCAGACCCTGCGCAAAGCCATGCTCCGCGAGCTTGAGACCACTGCGTCGGGCATGGGCCAGGTTGAGCAGTTTATTTTCCGTAAACTTCTGTATGATTTCCCCGAGGACAGGTGTGTGTTTTCTCCACTCTTCCTCAACTGCATAAGGCTTGAGCCCGGCGAATGCATGTCGATAGACGAGGGGCAGCTCCATTCCTATGTGGATGGCCTCTGTTTCGAGGTCATGTCTTCATCTGACAATACAATACGGGGCGGGCTTACCGAAAAGTTCATAGATGTTCTTGAGCTTTTCAATATAATGAAGTTTGTCCATGGCTCCAAGGTGTGTGTCGAGCCTGTTGCAAAGGGGAAAGAAGAGCTTTATTGCCCGGGCTGGGATGAGTTCTGTTTCTCTGCTGTCGCCACCGGTGGAATGCCGTACTCAGGTCCAGGTGAGCACAGCCTTGAGATACTTTTTGTCTATTCCGGCACAGGAAAGATAGAAAACAACAGCTATAGCTTCGATTTAATGCAGGGAATGGCTATCCTTATTCCAGCTGCTGCAGGTTCTTATACAGTATCGGGCAGCCCGGATCTGGTGTTCTACAAGGCGGCAATGCCGTTATGAGGATATTTGTGGACTCTGATTCCTGTCCTTCACAGGTACGGGAAATAATAGTAAAGGCAGCAGAACGTACTAAAAGCCTCTCTTTTTTTGTGGCAAACCATAAAATTCCGCATGGTACAAATGCCTATACCCATGATATAATAGTAGAAGAGGGAAAGGACAAGGCCGACAACTACATAGCAGAGCATGCCACAGAGCATGATATTGCTGTTACCCGCGACATACTGCTTGCCGAGCGCCTGGTGCAGAAAAATGTGGCAGTTGTAAACGACCGTGGAAACCTTTATACTGCCGAGAATATCAGGGAGCGGGTCTCTATAAGGAACTACATGCTTGAGCTTGCGCAGAACGGCCTTAAGACCGAGGAGTCCGGCACTTTCGGCAAGAAGGAGCTGTACCTTTTTGCCAATGCCTTTGATTCCTTGATTACCCGTAAGCTGAAAGGAGAAAAAGATGAAAGTTAGACATATTATTTTAGTTTTGTTTGCAATAGCTCTTTTTTCCTCCTGTTCGGTCAAGAAGATGGCAGTAAACTCCATGGCCAAGAATATGTCTGGCGATGCCACGGCAGTGTTCATGGAGGATAACGATCCAGAACTGGTTGGCGATGCTTTCCCTGTAATACTCAAGATGATGGATATGCTGGCTGCAACATCGCCTGACAACAGCACTCTTAAATCGACAGCCGGCAGCCTGTATGTGATGTATGCCAACGTCTACCTGCAGGGCAAAGGCTCTATGCTTCCATACGAAGAATGGGAGACCCAGAAAGAGCTTTACGACAGAGCTAAAAAACATTACAGGCGTGGTTACGATTATATTATAAAGGCACTTGAGCTTAAGCATAAAGGGTTTTATGCCGCCTTTGCCGCATCTGACTACGATGCAGCTTTTGCAGGCTTTAAGAAAGAGGATGCAGCAGACCTTTACTGGGGCGGGGCCGCAATTCTGGCAGGTGTCTCTGTAGATATTCTGGATCCCGACTTTGCAGCCGACCGCGATGGCGCCATAAAGATGCTGTTCAAGGCTCTGGAGTTTGACCCAGACTTTGGCAATGGCATGCTTGATGAGATAATGATGCAGTATTATGCATCGCTTCCCGAGGGGATGGGCGGAAGCATGGAGAAAGCACTTTACCATTATAAGCACGGCGTAGAGCTTTCCAAAGACAGCATGGTGTCGATTCATGTATCATATGCCAGCACAATCTGCACCAAGAATCAGAGCCAGGAAGGCTACGACGAGTTCACAGCTGTGCTTGAGGATGTGCTTGGGCGCGATGTGGAAAGTGTGCCGGAGAACCGGCTTGCCAATATAATAAGTCAGCGGAAGGCTATGTGGCTTTTAGAGAACCGGGATGATTATTTTTTGTTTGGATTTTAAGGTGACTGTATGAAAAAGTTTTTTATCTTTGTTTTTATGTTCTGTACACTTATTTCTTCCTTTGCAGGAACAGTAATAAAGCTGGGCACCATAGCCCCTGCCGGCTCCCTGTGGGATATAAAGCTGCGCGAGATGGCCTCGGAATGGAACCGGATAACTGGAGGCGAGGTACAGCTTAAGCTTTATATGGGCGGCACAGTAGGGGACGAGGACAATATGATCCGTGCCATGAAGGTGGGCGGCCTTAATGCCTGCGCCATAACTGCCCAGGGTATGAAGGAGATTGCATCCGATACATTTGCCTTGTGCCTGCCATATATTGTCAAGGATGACGATGAGTTTGATTATGTCTTTGAAAATGTTAAGGGTGATTTTGAGCTTGCTTTTGAGAAACAGGGCTTTGTTACCCTGGGTTGGGCCATGACAGGCTGGGTTAACTTTTTCTCAAGGGATCCTGTAGTCAGCCCCGATGACCTAAGGAAGGAAAAAATCGCCATAGATACAGACAGCAGGCTAAGCAAAATATGGACCGAGCTTGGTTTCCGTGCTATACCGCTCTCTTTCAACGACCTGGTGGCATCGCTTTACAGCGGTATGGTGGATTCTATTTATGTCACACCCCTTGCTGCATCGGCCATGGGCATGAACAAGATAGCACCCAATATGTGCGACTACAGGATTGCACCTGTCTACTGTGCTGTGATTGTGGATAAAAGAGCCTGGAACCGTGTTCCTGCCAAGTATAAGGAACCTCTTAAGCAGCGTACTGCCGAGATTGCGGGGGAGTTCTACGAAATAATAAAGGTGGACGAGGCAAAGGCTATAGAGGTTATGAAGAAGAACGGCCTTCAGGTCCACGAGGTGTCTGACCAGGTTGCCCAGGAATGGCTTAAACTTAGCCGCGACGGCAGCGACGCCTTTTCCAGGGAGCTTATCTCCAAGGAAATATATGATAAGATAATTGCAATTGTAGATGAGTACAGAAAGAAATAAACCGCTGTTTGAGATTTATATATCTGCTTTTCTCATAGTGCTTCTGGCCGGTATTCCAACAGCCGAGATTCTTGTCCGCAAGCTGTTGGGGACAGGGCTTAAAGGGGGCTATGACTACACGCGTCATATCGTCCTATGGCTCACACTGCTGGGAGCTTCGGTAAACTCTTTCACAGACCGTCATATGAAGATAGAATTCTGCACCAAGTTCCTTTCGGAAAAAGGTAAAAAGTTTGCAGATTCTTTATCGCTTTTCGTAGTAGTCCTGGTTTCTGGGGCATTCTTTATAGTTTCTGCTGTATTCTTAAAGATGGGCTTTACCGCTGATGATAAGGTTGGAATTATAAGCCAGCGCCTTGTCACTGTAATAATGCCTGCAGGCTTCCTCCTTATCATAATAAGGGAAATTCAGCGGAAAGCTTTCTCTAAAGGGCGTATTATAGCCTTGTTCTTGGGTGTTGCAGCAGCCCTGTGGGTGTCGGTTTCTCCGCTTGTAAACTGCATATCTGATATAGCATCTGATGTGCCGGAATGGTGCTGGGTTCTTTCCGATTCCTCGGTTGCCTCTATAGGAGCCATCAAGATTCCACTTCTTTTTCTGCTTATAGCTTCTGGCGTGCTGGGCGCTCCTATCTTTGCTGTGCTGGGCGGGATAGCCTATATGCTTATATCTGCCTCTGGCACTTATGCCGAGATTTCGGCCAACGAATTTTACACTATGCTCATAGGCAATACTGTGCCGGCCATTCCACTCTTTACCCTTACAGGCTTTATACTGTCAGAAAGCAAGGCAGGGGACAGGCTTATACGGACGTTCAATGCCTTCTTCGGCTGGCTGCCTGCAGGAATAATCATAGCCACAGTCATAATCTGTGCTTTTTTCACCGTATTCACCGGAGCATCGGGGGTAACTATACTGGCAATAGGGGGGCTTCTTTCTGCCATCCTGGAAAAGAACGGCATAGAGGAACGCTACCGGAACGGGCTTTTATGCTCTGCAGGCAGCATAGGGCTTCTGTTTCCCCCAAGCCTCCCCATGATTCTTTACGGCATAATCGCCCAGCTTGATATCAAGGCCATGTTCCTTGGTGGCATTATTCCTGGGCTTCTTCTGGTGCTTTCGCTTATCATAACAGGCGTCATCTATATATCTAAGCATCCTGTTAAAAGGAGCAGGACCTCGGTCTCGGAGTGTGTCTCAAGCTTTAAAGGCTCTTTCTGGGAGATTATGCTGCCGTTCATAATCATATTCTCCTATTTCTCGGGACTTACAACATTGGTCGAGACCGGTGCTGTGGCAGTACTGTACACTATGCTGGTGGAGTTTGTCATAAAGCGCGAGCTCCATTTCAAGGATATGTTCACCATAGCCCGCAAGAGTGTTCCTATTATTGCAGGAATCCTTATTATACTGGGCATGGCCAAGGTTCTTTCGTACTATATGATAGACGAGATGATTCCACAGCGTTTTGCAGACTGGATTGCCCTCCATATCCATTCCAAGATACTGTTCCTGTTCCTTCTTAATATTGCGCTGCTTCTGGTAGGCTGTTTCATGGATATCTATTCTGCAATAATGGTGGTGGTGCCTCTTATTATCCCGCTTGGAGAGATTTTTGGCATAAATCCTATCCACCTGGGAATAATATTTCTGGCAAACCTTGAGCTGGGCTATATAACACCACCTGTAGGACTTAACCTGTTCCTGGCAAGCTACCGGTTCAATGTGCCGCTTGACAAAATGTACAGGGCAGCCTTCCCGTTCTTCCTTATAATGCTTCTTACAGTCTTTATAATAACCTACGTGCCTGGCTTTACAGTCTGCTTAGGAACTCGGTGAACATATTGGTCAGCGCTTTCTGAACATAGGGTGAGAAAAACGTATATTTCTCGGTGAACAGCTGTACAAACTTCTCTGTCCAGCCCTCGATAATTTTTTCTGGAATAGGGAGTTTCTGCTCGGCAAGGCCGCTTTCTATCTCGGTCTCGCGGATAATTTCTTCGCCCCAGTTGCCGATAGCGAATTTGCATATTGATATGCTGCTCTTGAATGTAGAGGCTGTTCCTACAAACGTTATTGAAGTCCCCTTGTCCTGAATCTCGTTGAAGTAGTCCACATCATATTCCTCGTACGGAATCCTTATCTTTAAGATCATCTCTCCAGGCTTTATATCAAGGTAACCATCCCTGTATAACTGCTGGACCGGTATAAGGAACTTCAGGTTGGCGGTGGTGAATGAGACAACCTCTGCCTTGGCATTGAGTATGGAAAGTGCCGCAAAAACGCTGTTTCTGATTTTTGGGGCGCAGATAAGCCCTCCTATGGTCAATATGTTACGAACATTCGGAGGACCGCATTCGGTCAGGGCCCGGATCAGGATAGGGGGAAGCACTGTGGCACCTTTCTTAAGCAGCTCGTTTACCCTCAGCTCGGGACCTATCTCAAAGAACTTCTCACTCCGTTTAAGGGCCGAAAGCTCTTGGATATAACCTGGATAGATAGCTTTTGTAGGCGTGGTGGCATTTTCTCTTTTGTCCAGAATATCTACGCTGTTAAGGTCATCAAAGCATAGCCTGTAGGACTTGCATGTGTTCATAGTCTTTAATAGGCCGTTAACATTGTCTGGGGTATAGTATATGAGCTTTGTGGTTCTGTCACTTCCGTTCATTGCGTTTACCTCGCTTTATGGCGTTAAGGGCCAGCCTGACACCGATACACATGGACTGGAAATCGGTACAGTTGCAGATATTTCCAGAAAGAGCTTCGTATACATCTTTTTCTGTAAGCTGTGCCGAGCTTAATACCAGCGAATATATGGAGACCATTTTGCCATGCTTGCAGAAATCGCAGAAGTTGCAGCCCATGGCTTTCAGAACCTTGGTAATAGTCTCAAATTCCTTTGTTGTGGAAATGTATTCGTAGGTGAGTATGTTGGAGTTACGTACCGAGAACATGCGCACCATGCATGCAGGCACCGGAATGTTGTCTTTAAGCACGGTGCAGCCTCCGCAGCGGCCTGTGTTGCAGCTGCTGTTCACCGACAGCAGGCCGAAATCGTTCCGGAGCACATCCGAAAGCCTGTCAGAAGGATCTGCATCCAGGTTCTTTTTCATATTGTTCAGCATGAATTTTATTATCATTGTTCCTCCACCATACGGTAAAGTTTCTCGGGAGTAACAGGCATATCGGTTATAACTTTACCTACAGCCTGGCTTATGGCGTTGCAGTAGGCTGCAGGAATAATTCCAAATGGTATGTCGCCGCAGTAGTTGACAGTATCGGCACCCTTGCTGTTTATAAGGCTTATGCTTATAGGCAGGTTTGCATATTTCCAGGATGACAATTCATCCTCGCCCTGGCTGTTGCACCAGTAAAGGCTGTTTATGATACGCTGCATCAGGTAGCGTTTTGAGATATCCTCGTCAATGGTGTCGCCCACATCAAAGCAGGTCCAGATTCCCTTTATCGACGGCTTGTAGGTGATTATATCAACCGAAACCTCGACTATGGCAGCACCCCATACAGCAGCATTGATGTCGTCGGTAGGGTCGTAGCTTTCTTCTACTTTTATAGGGAGCGGAGTGCTTATTCTAAGTTCCTGCAGCTTACGGCAGCATTTCTGGACCAGCTGTATAGGTCCCTTGGTCATCTCGCCCAATATATCGGGAATAGAATCCTCGTTCGATGCTGTGTCGTGTGGCATAATGTGAATGCTGGCCTCTTCAAGCTCTGTTGCCTTATGGATAACCTTTTTCCAAAGAGTGTACTCAAAGAAGTTCTGAGGCACAGTTGCTGTGGAGTAGTGGATCTGCCAGTTGTCGTTCAGTGTAAGAGTGCCTGTGAAAGGGGTGGCAATCTTTTTGGAAAAGCCGCTTGTAGCCTTGTATGTTGCAAAGGCAAGACCTATGCCGCGGTAGTAGCGGTCTGAGCTTATGCCCTTTATACGGTTCTGCTTTGCCAGGTCATATGCCGAGAACTTCCGCTGAAAGTCAGAGTTCCGGGTAACTTTTTCTATAACTATGTTTCCTGCCTTGGCCGAAGTTTCAACCGTATTCTCAAGACGCCATTCGTCGGGGAACTGCTCGGTCTGGGAGATGATATTGTTGATATGGGTCTCTATGCCCACCAGCATCTGGGTGAATTTGTTTCCTGTAATAAAGAACATAGGTGGATAGCTGGTCTTGATAAGCTGCTCGCGTATAATGACCTTGTTCACCTTATAGGGACCCATTATGCTTATAAGGGCATTCTCCATTACTTCGTCGGCAAACAGAGGATAAGCCCCTGCGTTTATAGACAGGTCCACGGTGCACTGGAGAATAGCACCAGTATTCTTGTCCACCATAGATGTATGCTTTATCTTGAACGGATATTGGGCTCCGATATACTGCTGTACCTCTTCTTTGGTCAGTATAAGGTTGACCGATTCCCCAGGCCGCAGGGCCATGACCGAGGCGGCCAGAGCTGCCAGATAGGATGGGAACCAGAGTCGCCCCTCAAGCGGGGATGCAATCTGCGGCACATTCACCTTTACATCTTCTTCCGGCATATTGAGTATACTGCTTACTGTGGAGCGGACATGATGCGGCCACTGGGTGGATGTGCATACCGATACAGACCCTGCACCTGAGTAGATAGCAACTCCTATGGGGTCGTTGTATACCGGCTTATACAGGTCGCCCGATGTGGTGGTCGCCACTGTAAGCACCTGTTCAGGGTCTATCGGTTTGTCATCGTAGGTCCAGGTCTCGTTCCGTTCCTTTATCACCTGGTTCTCTTTAAGGTCGTTGTCAAAGAAAAACGGAGTGCTGGGCTGGTATTCGACCTGTATCAGCTTAGATACAGCCTCTGCATCGCTTCTGCTCTTGGCTGCAATTATAAAAATAGGCTCGCCCTGGTAGTTGACATATCTGTCGCACAGAAGAGGAATCTTGCTTCCAAGTATATCAAATTCTTTCTGGGGCAGGTCCTGGTACGATATTACGCTGCATCCTGCAGGCAATTCCTCCGGTATCTTTACATTCTTTATTTCGCCGCAGAATATGGGGGAGCGGTACAGCAGAAGGAAGAGAGAGTTCCTAAGGTTTAAATCTCTATCTTTAAGGTCATCCCACATTGTCCACTCCATTTGCCTCTTCTAAAAGCTCAAATCCAAAATCTATAAGATATGCGTTGTTATAAAGCGAAAGCCGTACTTTTGCCCGCCTTTTCCGCCTGTCCACCTTGACTATCTGTCCTTCAAGCCCTTTCATAGGACCTTCTACAACCACTATCCTGTCCTGTTCATTGTATACGACCTTGGACTGTCCTATGACACGGCCATACTTGGCCAGTTCATATATTTTCTTTGCCTCGTCCAGCGGAAGGGGAGAAATTTTCTCATCTGCCTTAAGGAAACGGTTGAAGAAATGGATACGCCTGAACTCCTGATAGGTGGCAGCATCGACATCATCGGCCTCCAGAAACAGGTAGCCAGGGAAAATCGACTTAAGCCCTTTGTGGGTATGGCCGTTTTTCCGTATCATAAGTTCTTTCCGCAGCCAGAATAACTTTAGGGGCAGGTGTCCTTTCTTGCTCTCCCAAAGTTTTATATATGTATCTTCTTTTCCAGTATTAACCTGAATAACGTATAAATTCATTATTTATATATTAATCTTTATATGGCTGATTTTCAATAGAAAAAATTTTTAAGAATTTTTCAGAAATTTGAAGCAAAATTGATTTTTTTCTTGTAGATACAGTATGAAAAGTACAAGTATCTTAATTTTTTTGCTTTTTATTCCCCTCTTGTGCCAGGCCGATCTGGACATGGAGATAAAGTCGGAATGTTCCTCTGAAAAGCTGATTAAAAGGCGCTTGGATATTAAAGGGGAGTCTATGGAGGTATGTGCAGTCTCTGAAAAAGGGGAGGATGATGAATTCTGCACAGGCTCTGTTGTTACTCCTTGGTTCGGTTTCGGACACCTTAGGACCCGTGGACTTTTGACCGAATCTTTAAACCCGTGCGGTTATTCCCCGACATCCGAGGTGTTTTTCGAGCCAGCCCGCCTGGTTCTTGACCGGAGTATAGAGGAAAGTGGCACCTATGGCCTTTTTGTCAAACCTATAGATTGGCTTACATGTTTTTCATTGGGGAATAAAGATGAGCAGTATATCCGCGGTTTTCTCTCAAGTTTTGCAATCAATGATTTCTCGATCTATCTGCTTCTTGAGAACAGCGATATACAGGGCTATTCCAGCCAATCAAGCTGGTATTTGTCAAGGCCCGAGGCCGAAAGCGGGGCAGAACTGTGGAATATGCTGTTAAACTGCATTTACGAGAAAGATTGGTTACTTATATCGCTGTCGGCAGGTTCCTGCTTGGGAAAGTATGCGGATAGGGGCTTTTTCTCAAGGGATTATGTAACATTTTTCTACAAGAGCCTGTTCGAGCTTAACTTTATGTTTGCAGGGACCACAGACTATTATCTGGCTCCCGGAGGCTCAATCCCGGCATCCCAGTATAAGTATGGGCTTGATGTCTGGTTCAGGCCATCTCGTATGCTTAAGCTTTCTGGGGTATGGTACACCGACTATAAGAGACCCGACTATAAAGACTTATACTACAACGACTTTGCCCGGCATCTTTCCCTTAAATCAACCCTATATGCCGGCGATTTTACCATTGCAGCCTCCTATGATTCCGACACCGAGTTCTATAACACTTCAGAGACTACCGAAAAAAGGGAGTTTCAGGGCAGTATAGTCTACGATGCCGATTTTATAAGGCTTTCGATTGCAGACCATTGGTATATGAAGGATGACCGCTATTACCGCAATGCTTTTAGTGCAGGCTGCAAGCTCTATTTCGAGTATGTGCGGTTAAGCTTTTCCTGGAAGCGTGATATCCAGGAAGATATCACAGATTCTTTTTCCGAGGAGCTTGCTTTAAGGCTTAACTATTTTTCCCTTACACTCAGCCATAAGAAAAACGGAGACAAACCTTCGGTATTTACTGTGACAGGGATAATCAACTATTGAATTTTTAGCCTTGGAGTTTTATTATGAAAATATGAACACATTCAAAGGCAGAAGTTTTACCGTAATAGATGATTTCTCGTTTGACGAGAAAATGTATCTGTTTGAGAGGGCAAGAGAGCTTAAAAGCTATATAAAATCGAATGACAAGGCAGGGATGGACAAGTTCCGTATAAACGACCCCGACTTCGGTGTCTACGAGGTCTTTATCGAGGACAGCACCCGTACCAAGGAGTCTTTCAAGAATGCGGCAGAGTTCCATAGAGTCAAGCTGTCAAACCTTGATACTTCCCATTCTTCTATAAATAAGCAGGAGAGCTTTGCCGACACATTCAACACACTCTCTGGCTACTACAACAAGATTTTTATAGTGCGGAGCCGTCAGGAAGGACTTTGCCGATATCTGGCAGAAAATGCCAAAGGTTATGCACTGCGTAACGGGCTTGATATCACACCTGCATTTATAAACGCCGGCGACGGCAAACACGAGCATCCAACCCAGGAGCTTCTGGACGATTTTACATTCCTTGAGCATAACGGCTGGAATACCGAAAGCATCCATATTGCATTGGCCGGCGACCTGTACCATGGCCGCACAGTCCATTCCAAGGCCGATGGCTTAAAGATATTCAAAAAAGTTACAGTTGACCTTATAGCACCGCCCGAGCTTGCCATGCCGGAATTCTATGTAAATAAAATGATTGCAAATGGTTTTAAGGTCAATTTTTATTCTTCCATCGAGGAATATATAAATTCGGGCAAAATGGCCAAGATATGGTATTTTACCAGGCCTCAGCTTGAGCGGATGGGCGATGCTATACTTAAGAAACAGGATCAGCTGCGGGAAAGCATAACATTCCAGCGCCAGTACATGGAAAGGCTTCCAGAAGGAACTATATTCTATCATCCTCTTCCACGGCATAAAGTTTATCCGTCAATCCCTACATTCCTAGATTCCACACCGCTCAACGGCTGGGAAGTCCAGTCTGCCAACGGCATGATTATCAGAATTATCCTCCTGGCCCTCATAGCAGGTAAGATAGGCGAAGACTTCAAGGGAACGGTCAAAGTGCCACAGAGCTTCGAAGATTCCGAGGATTTCATAGTGCCGGTGCCAACCCATGGCAATGCACCTATCAAGGATTGCTCCGAAGGGGTAAAGCCTATTTCCGACGGCCTGGTCATTGACCACATTCTGCGTGGCCATACCGAGACTGAGATAAGGGAGCAGCTTATAAGGATAATCAGAACCCTTAAGCTCTATGGAAAGGGGGGCGAATGGGTAACAGCTTCCCATAAGAATCCAGGTCAGATGAAAGGTATCATCTTCCGCCCGGGACACGGAGAGTTCGGAATAAAGAGCATGAAACGCCTGGCCGCCCTGGCACCTGGCTGCACTGTCAACATAATAAAGGATAAGCATGTGATAAAGAAAATGCGCCTTTATATGCCTCCGGCCATCTACAACTTCGACGATATAGAGTGTTCCAACCCCGACTGCATCTCGAACCACGAGCAGGGCGAGGGTATTCCTGCCGAATTCTACAGGACTTCCGAAGATAAGTTCATCTGCAAGTACTGCGAGAAAATTCATACATTCATGGATATCTGGAAATGGAACTGAAAGGCGTTATCTTTGATATGGACGGCGTTATCGTAAACAGCGAGGCGCTCCATGTGGCTTTTGAATGCGATATTCTTAAAAGCCTTGGAATAGATTTCCCCAAGGAAGGTTTTCCTGAATATGCCGGGCTTGCAATGGACAAGTTCTGGAGCTCGCTCAAGGAAAGGTATAATCTGAATCAGCCGGTAGAGGAGCTTTTAGCCTACGATACAGCAATGAGGGCCAAAGCCTTTAAGCAGCAGGAACATTTTGACACCCCTGCCGGAGTTTTAAACCTTATAAAGAGCCTTAAAAGGGCCGGAATACCTCTGGCGCTGGCCAGCTCTTCGCACACTATGGTGATTGATGCAATAATTGACAAACTGCGTTTCCGCCGGTACTTTGATGTTATTGTAAGCGGTTTTGAGCTTGAGAACGGAAAGCCGGCCCCAGATATCTTCCTTTATGCGGCAGACCTTCTGGGCACACCCCATGCCGACACATTGGTCATAGAAGATACTGCCAATGGGGTTATGGCCGCAAAGAGTGCAGGGATGAAGTGCCTTGGGTACCAGAATCCTGAAAATCCCACCAGGCAGGACCTTTCCATGGCCGACATGGTTACCGGAAACTTTGAGTCTGTTACTGTGGAAATGCTTCAGCGGGTCTGAAGCAGCTCGTCAATCTGGTCTTCCTCGTATATAGCCTTTAAGAAATCTTTTCTGGTAAGAATTCCTACCAGCATAGAGTTGTCATCAATCACAGGCATGTGGTTGTACTTGTTCTCAAGGAAAACTTTCTCGATATCCCGCATGGTGCTCCTGGCATTTATGGATACCACCTTGGAGTTCATATAAGTTCTTATAGGTGTGTTCAGACAGTTTGCCTTTTCTGCGTTGCGTACATTCTTGTTGCCCATCATTCCCACCATCTTGCCTTCGCTGTCAACAACAGGGGCGGCAGTGTGCCCTATGGCCTCAAGGTACTCCTTGGCCTGTGCATTGGTAGAATCCAGTGGAATAGTCTTGACCGGGGTAGTCATTATACTTTCGGCTGTCCTGTCTGGAGGCAGTTTCTGCAGTTCCTCTTTAAGCATTAGCGGCACATTCATGCTTCCAGTCTTTTTTATGGTGGCAGAAGCTGCCTTCTCGTGCCCGCCACCGCCCCAGGCCGCCAGTATCCTGTTTACAGGAACCGCCTTTTTCCTGCTGCGGGCTATTATGGAGGTGGAGTCGTCGGAGGTGCAGTAGAACATGGCAAAAATAGCATCTGATTTCTCGACTGCAAAAACCTGTTCCACCACAGCAGCCAGGCCGTTGACCCTCTTGGGCAGCTCCACATAGCTTATACAGACCTCGTGCCCCTTAAGATTGTGGAAATCGAGCCTGTTGAGCATGGTGTGGAAATAGGATATCTGGTAGTCGTTCTTAAGGGGCTGCAGGAAAAAGCGTGCAAGCTTCATGGAGGCACCCTGGCTTATCAGATATGAGGCGGCCTTGAAATCGTCTTCGGTTATGGCATCTATGGTAAAATTCAAGGTGTCAGCATATATGCCGGTCAGGATTATAGTGGCCAGAGCCTCGTCCAGTTTTATGTTCCTTTCCATAATCTTTAAGACCATGGTAGAGGAATTTGCTCCGTTTTTTACAAAGTTGATCTCTGCTCCCGGAATATCAAAGCCATCGGTAGGGTGATGGTCAAATACAGTTATCTTTCCATTCACATGCCCGATTACAGACATATACTCCTTTATACGGTTGGAGGATCGGGTATCCACTACAATCATGTTGTCGACACTCTTATCTTTAAGATCTGTGGTGTGCAGGAACGAAAGCCTGGTTATATAGTACGATACAACGTTGCTGGTCAGTGGATTAAGTATGTCGCTGAGCACTATTTCGTAATCGGGGTAGAGCTGCTTGGCCGCAAGCATGGATGCAAGACAGTCTAAGTCGGTGTTGGTATGGCCTACGATGATGTTCATTATAACAAGTATAGATTCCGTATCTTTCGGTTGTCAAGGTTCAATAATTGATTTAGTATGATGATATGAGAAAGATTTTACTCATCTTTTCTGTATTTCTTGCTCTTTCCGGCTGTTCAAAAGCTAAACGGACATCCGAATTCCCAGACATCAGGCTGCCGCTTTCTTCAGACCTGGTCACCAGCTTATCCTACGGCTCTCCAAAAGGGGATTTCATTAGGGTCAGAGAGAACCCCGACCGGGACTCAAAGGCTATTACAATGCTTTGGCATGGCAACATCTTCGAGATATTCACCAAGACAGGCGACAGCGAAGTAATAGATGGGATAGAGGATTTCTGGTACATGATAAAGTACGAAGGAATCGAGGGCTGGGTCTTTGGTGCAGAGATTGAGCTTTTTGAGGATTTACAAAAAGCTGAAAAGTGGGTAAAATTGACACATGAGTAGAAAAATCTGTTTTACTGGGGGAGGGACAGCAGGACATGTTTTTCCAGGCATCTCTGTCATAGAATCTCTCTGCTCCCGATATAATTACAAAAAAGAAGACTTTATTTGGATTGGCTCCAAGTCAGGAATGGAGCGGAAACTGGTCGAAGAGGCTGGAATCGAGTTTAAAGGAATACTTTCGGGAAAGCTTAGGCGCTACTTCTCCCTGCAAAATTTTGTTGATATTTTTAAAATTACACTTGGAATAGTACAGGCATTTTGCATACTTTTTAAAGTACACCCACAAATAATCTTTTCGAAAGGGGGATATGTAAGTGTTCCTCCAGTACTGGCTGGAAAACTTTTAGGAATACCTGTAATTACCCATGAATCAGATTATACCCCTGGTCTTGCAACTAAAATAAACGCTAATTTCTCAAGAAAAATACTCCTTTCTGTGGAAGAGACACGCAAGTACTTAAAGCCCAAATTCCATGATAAATGCGTTGTGGTCGGAAACCCTGTCCGGAGCAAGTTCTATAATGGAGATGCCCAGAAAGGGCTTGCATTCTTGGGATTCGACACACGTAAGCCTCTAATTTTTGTTGTAGGCGGAAGCCAGGGAAGCGGCGAGATAAACCAGCTTATATGGGAAATACGCAAACCTCTTGCCGAAAAGTACTATATAGCTCATCAGGTGGGGGCTAATTCCACCATAGGAAAACCCGATGTGCCAGGCTATGTCCAGATTCCTTTTATAAAAGAGGAGATGGCCGACGTAATAGCTGCATCTTCCCTGGTTGTCACCAGGGCGGGTGCCGGCTCCCTGTGGGAGCTTTCTGCCGTGGGCAGAGCTGCCCTCTTAATTCCATTAAGGGGCAGTGGCACCCGGGGCGACCAGGTAAAGAATGCACTCTATTTCAAGGAGCAGAATGCTGCCGCTGTACTTATGGAAGACACAATCAAAAGTCAGGACCTGCTGGCCGAGATAGAGAGCATCGTTGGAACAGAGAGAGGCAGGGAGCTTAGTGTCAAAATGGCCCAGATGGCCAAAAAAGACTCAGCTGACTCTATAGCGTATCAAATTGTCACACTTATTGGTAAGGATTGAACTATGAACTTTGCTGACCTTTTATTTCTGCTTATTGCTTTATTTTTTGTTATCAAAGGATTTTTCAGAGGCTTTATCTCTGAATTCATGTCCATGGCTGCCCTGATTTTAGGTCTTTTGGCCGCAATGCTCTTAAGAGCACAGGTCTCTGGGTTTCTCAAGGATATGATTAAAAACGATACTTTGCGTCTAATAGTTGCATTCTTCCTTGTCTTTATAGGCACATACATCCTGGTCAAGCTTTTGGAGATGCTGCTCCATAATGCTATAGAGGCAATAAAGATGAACAGCCTGGATCGGCTTCTGGGGCTTGTGTGGGGGCTTTTGGAGACTTCGGTCATAGTCCTGATTGCCGTTTACTTTATCTATTCCTTGAAATTCAAGGCCGGCATCTCGTTCCTCGAGGACAGCGTAGTTGCCAAGTATGCCAGGGATTTCCTTGAGGGGCTGAATATCGGAGACTTTAACCTTGATAAGGTGAAGGATCTGCCAGGAGTGATTAAGAAAAATGTTTGAGAACATAATAGGGCATAGACAGACTGTAGAGCTACTTAAAGAGCAGGTTTCCCATAACCAGCTGCCCGGCTCCATACTTATAGAGGGCCCCCGGTATGCAGGAAAGCTTACTCTGGCCCTTGAGCTGGCCCGTGCTCTGACCTGCACCGGGGACAGAAGCTGGAACTGCCGCTGCCCCAGCTGCCGCAGCCAGAAGCTCCTTGTCCATCCCGATACCCTGATTCTTGGATACGACAATTTTATGGAAGAGATATCGGTAGCTCACCAGCTTCTGTCTAATAACGACCAGATATATACCCGATACCTTTTCATTCGTAGCGTGCGAAAGCTCTTACGGCGGTTTGACCCTGTATTCTACGACGAGAAAGAGACCAAGTTTAAAAAGGTACAGCCACTCCTTTCATTCTTGGAAGAGGCCCTTGGCAGCATAAATCCAGATGATCTTTCTGCCTCTTTGAAACCCAAGCTTCTGGACAGCATTGCAGATAATGCGGCAGACCTGGCCAAAGAGCTTAACCTTTCAACCATACCTGTAAACCAGATACGTAAGGTTACATTCTGGGCTCATACAAGTACAACAGAAAACCGCAAGGTGGTAATTATCGAGAATGCCGAGAAGATGAACGACAGTGCCCGTAACAGCATGCTCAAGATTTTAGAGGAACCCCCGGCCAATTGTTTCTTCATATTCCTCTCTTCCCGTACTGGCGAGATTATACCTACAATCCGCTCCAGGCTCCGCAGTTATCCTTTAAAGGAGCGCACCGCCGAGGAAGATGGCAAGGTGCTCAGCCTTATATTCCGTGAGAACAGCGGCCTATTCAGCTCTATCTCAAGCTATTTCGACAGCTTTGACCCCGATGTGGAAAAGCTTTCAGAGCTTGCAGGGCAGTTCCTTTCTTACTATCTGGCCGATTCTAAATCAGATGAGCTAAAAAACCAGCTTATTCTGGCTTTAAGGGATATAAAAGGGGAGTCGGTAAAAGTCTTTCTGGAAAAACTGCTGGAACATGCTCGCGCAGCTCTTACAGGGGCTGTATTCGGCACAACGCATAAATTAGAAATGCTTTCAAGACGCCTTGACCAGATATGGTTCGACTTTGAAAGCCTAAACATGAATCCTCAGCTTCTGTTTGAATATCTTCTGTATGATAAAGGGGGGAATATATGAGAAATTTTGTGACAGCAGCACTCAGAAAGACCCGTAACCTGGCTCCCGAGGAAAAAGTTGCAATCTACGAAGAGCTCCTTAAGAACATAGCACTTGATGATGACATGATGATAATGGTGCTGGATGCCCTTTCCACCGGCGTGGCAGTGGCAGACCAGGAACATAAGGTTTTTTTCATGAACCGCTATCTTGCAAACCTTGTGCGCTCTAAAAAGCCCGAGCAGTCTGTCCTGGTGTGGGATATCTTTGCACATCAGGATATATCTGATTTCATACGGAGCACTGTTTTAGCAGGGAAAAAACGGACATCAAGCATATTCGATTACAGCATAGAAGATAAGCATTTTTTCATCGAGGTTACTGTCTCTATGCTCCAGCATCCCGACGGCAGGACTGGCCATATAATAAACATTGCCAATGTTACAGAACGGGAGAGGGAAAAAAGCGACAAGAAAAGAAAAGAGAGCTTTGCCTCCCTTACAGCCCTTACTGCAGGTGTTGCCCACGAGCTTAAGAACCCGCTGGGCAGCATGAGCATATATCTTCAGCTTATGGAGAGACAGCTTCAGAAACCGTCTGCCTTTGAAGATATCCAGGCCTGCCGCGACAGCCTTATATCCAAGATTAAGGTGCTTGAGGGAGAGGTTGAGCGGCTTAACAGCATTGTGGTGGACTTCCTTTCCACAGTGCGCCCGCGTAATGCAAATCTTATGGAAGAAGACCTTAACCAGATAATAAAGGATTCTGTCGAGATAATGATTCCAGACCTTGAGCAGCATAATATTGTCCTTAAGATGGATCTTGAGGAGAACCTGCCGTACCTTATGCTGGACCGGGGCTTTATCCGTCAGGTGCTTACAAACCTGGTTGCCAATGCAAAGGATGCCATGAAAGAGCTTGGCAGCGGTACACTGACTATCTCCACCAAGAAAAACAGCGACTTTGTCATACTGAGCGTGGCAGACACAGGAACCGGAATTCCGCAGGAAAACCTTACCAAGATTTTCGACCCGTACTTTACAACCAAGAAGAGCGGCACAGGAATAGGCCTTACCCTGGTCTACAAGATAATACGCGGGATGGGCGGTGACATAAGCGTAAATTCTAAGCAGGGTGCAGGAACCACCTTCAGTATTACATTGCCGCGCATGGAAAAAGAGATTAAACAGATTGAATGGGAGACAAAATGAAGTTCAATATCCTGGTTGCAGACGATGAAGCCAATATCCGCCGTGGTCTTGCCATGGGGCTTACAGACGAAGGCTATAATGTATATGAGGCTGGAGACGGTCTTGAGGCGCTTAAGATAATAGGGGCCAAAGATGTGGATCTGGTCATAACCGACCTTAAAATGCCCGAGATGACAGGCGAGGAGCTTCTGAAGCACATAACCGCAAACTATAAGAATATCCCTGTCATTATCCTTACAGGACACGGAACTATAGAGACTGCCGTGCAGATGATGCATGACGGAGCCTACGACTTTATGACCAAACCCCTAAATCTGGACCACCTTTTCCTGATTATAAAACGGGCTCTTTCCAACAGGCAGCTTGTTCTTGAGCACGATGCCCTGCAGGCTCAACTTGATAAGATGAAGGCCTCAAGCCGGATGATTGTGGGAAAAAGCCCCAAGATGCGCCAGATTATGGAGACCGTTGAGCAGGTGGCTGGAACCCGGGCATCAATCCTGCTTACAGGCGAGAGCGGTGTCGGAAAAGAGGTTATAGCCGATGCTATACAGGCTCTTTCGGACCGGCGTGACAAACCTTTTATAAAGGTGCACTGTGCTGCCCTTGCAGAAGGGGTTCTTGAAAGCGAGCTGTTCGGCCACGAGAAAGGATCGTTCACCGGTGCCATTGCCCGAAAGAAAGGAAAGTTCGAGCTTGCCGACAAAGGAACTATCTTTTTGGACGAGATTGGCGAGATAAACCAGAGCATTCAGGTCAAGCTGCTACGCATAATACAGGAACGCGAGTTTGAGCGGGTAGGTGGCGAGGAGACTGTAAAGGTCGATGTCAGGATAATATCTGCCACAAACAAGAACCTGCAGCAGGAGGTCCAGAAAGGCAACTTCCGCGAAGACCTGTTCTACCGCCTTAATGTAGTCAATATAGAGATACCGCCGCTAAGAGAACGCAAGGAGGATATTCTCCTTATGGCCACCGCATTCTTAAACCGGTTTGCAAAGGAGAATGGCAAAGAGATATCCGGCATGGACTCTAAGGTCATGGCAATTCTTTATAACCATCCGTGGCGTGGCAATATAAGGGAGCTTGAGAACTGCATGGAGAACGCTGTCATAATGTGCAAGGGCAATATTATTTCGGTAGACGACCTGCCATTTGCAATGCGTAAAGAAGCTGGCGACAACTTTGTTAAGATAAAGCTTGGCACCACGCTGGACAATGCAGAAAAAACCCTTATTATGGCTACACTTGATATGTGCAAGGGGAATAAGAGCAAGGCGGCCGAGGTGCTGGCTATAGGAAGAAAGACACTGCACCGCAAGCTGGACGAATATGCAGAGAATTGAAGACTACTTTACCCCCGAGATGATACGTTTCCTCCGCACCTCCATAGAGGAGGCCGAAGGGAATGAGGTCCTTTTCTCAGGCAAGGCCAACAAGGATGGCATTGTAGATGAGATTATCCTGGCTGCCCGGGGCAAGGAGGACACTGTCCCTGTCATAGAATCGGTGATAGATTTTGGCGATGTCCTTATACACAACCATCCAAACGGCTATCTTAAGCCCAGCGAGGCAGACCTGGATGTGGCAGGGCGTCTGGGGCGGCACGGAATAGGGGCATACATAATAGACAACCAGGCCACCAGGCTATATGTGGTGGCAGAGATAATAAGGAGCAACAAGACACAGCCCCTGGATATAGACAAGACAGCATCGTACCTGGAAGATGGCGGTGCTTTATCACAGAGTGTGGAAAACTATGAATCAAGACCCCAGCAGATAGACTTCCTAAAGGCTGTGTGCAGCTCTTTCAACAAAGACAACATAACAATAGCCGAGGCTGGAACCGGTGTGGGCAAATCCTTTGCATATCTTATCCCGGCATTCAAATGGGCCGAAAAAAACAAAGAACGAGTAATCATATCAACCGGCACCATAAACCTGCAGCACCAGCTATTAGAGAAAGATATTCCTGTCATTCAAAAATTGCTGGGAAGCAAACTTAAAGCTGTCCTTGTAAAAGGAAGGCAGAACTATATATGTCTTAGGCGGTTCAACGACAGAGCACAGGAGGCAAGCCTCTTTGACACTGAGGATGATTTCAAGGCGATTGAGAAGTGGCTTACTGTGACCAAGACCGGCGAGCGTAGCGATCTTTCATTCTTTCCAAGCTGGGAGCTGTGGAGCGACATTTGCTCCGAAAGCGAAAGCTGCCTGGGTATAAAGTGTCCGTACAGGGAAAAGTGTTTTGTAATCCGAAGCCGCAAAGAGGCCACCGGAGCCAGCATAATAGTGGTGAACCATCATCTTCTGTTCTCTGATATGGAGGCAAGGATGGAGGATGACTTCAACGGAACCAGCATTCTGCCTAATTATTCAAGGGTAATTTTTGATGAGGCCCATAACCTTGAGAACGCGGCCACATCCTACTTCTCGCAGAGCGTTAACAAGGGCTATATACTCAAGATAATGCACCAGATATACCGCAGGATAAAGGACCGGGTTTTAGGACTCTACCGATTCTGGAGCTACTATACCGAGCAGAAGGATAAACTTGAGAGCATTCCTCAGCAGATAGCTGTAATACTGTCCAGAACCGATGACCTTGAGAAAGTGGTTCAGGCCAATGTGCTTATGAACGACAACTCATCTGTCCTTGATATGAGGAGTGATGCCATAAATGCTTCCGATATCTACGCTGCTGTAGCCAATGTACGTAACGAGATAAATGACCTTTTCAACACAGTCACCGATATCCAGGAGGAGCTTTCCAAGATTCCCGATAAAGAGGTCAAGAACGACAAGCGTATGTACGAGTCCTCCATAGTCAAGAACAAGCTCAGCGGCATAATAAGCATGCTCAATGACTTTATTGCAAACCAGGACACCTGCATCAACTATATAGAGAAAGGAAAAAAGTATTCATCCCTGTTCATAGCACCCCTTTCGGTATCCGAGACACTGCGCGAGATTATATTCAACAAGCTGTCTAACGTGGTGCTGGTATCTGCCACACTGAGCGTGAACAAGAGCTTCGAGTTCTATGCCACACGGATAGGGCTGCATGATGTTGAGCGGCCTGTTGCTAGGTTTATCTTTGACTCTCCGTTTGAGTATAAGAAGAACGTGCTGCTTTCCATTCCATCGGATCTGCCAGAACCCAAGAGCGCCGATTACAGCCATAAGCTTTCTGACCTTATAAAGAATGTTCTTATAATCTCGGAAGGCAAGGGGCTTGTGCTGTTTACATCCTATTCTATGCTCAAGACAGTCTACGACCTGGTGCGGGACGATTTTTCGCAGGCAGGAATAACACTTTTCAAACAAGGGGACGATGACAACAAGAAGCTTTTGGGAAACTTCTTTATAAATAAAAACAGCGTCCTGTTCGCCACCGACTCATTCTGGGAAGGGGTGGATGTGCCTGGCGAATCCCTTTCTGTCCTTATAATCTGCCGGCTTCCTTTCAAGGTACCGTCTGACCCCGTAATAAAGGCCAGGATGGAGCTTATAGAGAAAAACGGGGGCAACTCATTTATGGAGTATTCGCTTCCAGAGGCTGTAATAAAGCTGCGTCAAGGGTTCGGCAGGCTTATACGCCGTAAAAGCGACAGGGGGGTGATTCTTATCACCGACACCCGGATATTGACTAAATTTTATGGTAAGATTTTCTTCAATTCTCTCCCGGAAACCAGGAGAGATATTACATCATCAGATAGGATTTGTCTTAAGATAGAGGATTTCCTCTATCCATAAATAATCAACTTTTGCTGCAGATAAAATCGCGGTATTTGTCTGGATCTGTTTTCAAGGCAACTATGTTCTCGTCGTCTGTGCACTTGAAAAGGGCAGCCTTGGTCTCGGTCATAAGGCGCTCCGAATCCATTTCGCGGCCATTTCTGGAGGAAAGACCTGCATAAAGCATGTTCTTGCCAGACATAACGCTGAACGATTTTACAAAGTTCTGGCAAATGGCAAGTCCTTCCTGCAGATTTTTTTCAGGGAATATGACTGTGAACTTGTCTTCGGATAATGCAAAGCGCAGGTCGTTAAGTGTAAAGCATTCGCCAGCAACCTCGCCTGCAAGTTTCCACAGGTCTGCACCAGGGGTAGATGTAAACTTGAACTCTGCAAGAACCAGGTCTTTTTTTAGAGAGATTGACTCGGCAAGGCAATCGGTGAGTGCTATGTCAAAAAATTTAATGTCTGCAAACCCGAAGTCTGTAGGCTTATGCTCAATCCTCATCTCGGCCTGTGGAACTGGTTCTGATTCTGGCTCGTACAATGTTGCCTCAGGGCTCATCTCCTTTAATTCAGGTGCAGCATCCCCAGTTTCGGCAGCAGAAACCTTTGCTGCTTTTGGGAGGAACTTTAATCCCTTGCTTGATGATACAGCCAGGGCCAGAGCAGTAATTATTATGAACACCAGTGTGTATACCATAAGGGATTTGAATACATATACAGCCTGTGACCTGTCAGAAATCTTATAAAGAATCTCTATATTAAGGACTGGTGGTGTGGCAGTGACCTTTACAGGCCCTTTGTAGAGCATAAAGTTGCGGCTTGTAGTGTACTTTGCCTCGTTCTTGTCGGGGTAGAACTGCACTGAGTCAGGATTGGAGGAATAATAGTAGAGGACAGCGTTGTCGCTGTTCTTGATTACCAGGGACTGAAGCCTTCTGTCGTAGTTGAACAGTGCCTTCACATTCTTGCTGAATGCAGGAAAAAACCTGTCTCCAGCCAGATATCCGTTTCGGATTACCTTGCTCATCTGGGCAAACATGTCATCGCCACGCTGGGCATTTGCCTTCTGGATTCCATAAATTCTGATTGTGAACAATGTGGTGATAAGCAAAAAAATAGCCAGTGCTGAAACAGCATATACGACAATAATATTCTTTTTCATAATATTATTATCGGTATTATAAAATAATCTTTGAGATAATTCTGATTATAAAATCAGCAAACAGGTGACGTTTGGCATTGGCTGTAACCAGAACCTCGTTCTCGTCAAGCTTGGTTTCAGATACACCTGCCGCAAGGTTGGATATAACAGATATAGCCAGAACCTTTAATCCTGCATGTACTGCTATTATAGTCTCGGGCACAGTGGACATCCCCACGGCATCGGCTCCTAAAATCCTGGCCATGCGTATTTCGGCAGGTGTCTCGTAACTGGGGCCCATGAACCATATGTAGACACCTTCCTTAAGGTCTATATCAAGCTCCTGCGCAGCCTTGCGGGCATTCTGCTGCAGTACCGGGTCGTAGCATTCAGACATGTCTGGAAACCTGGGGCCGAAGTCGGAATTGTTCTTGCCTATTAGAGGGTTTGTCCCCGAGTTGTTTATATGGTCGGTTATAAGCATAAAGTCGCCAGGCCTGAAATCTTTGTTTATTCCACCTGCCGCATTGGTCTGTATAAGGTATGTCACTCCCAGCACCTTAAGGCTACGCAGCACAATAGCAATATCCTGACCGTTGTAGCCTTCGTAGAAATGGAAGCGGCCGTCCAGCAGTATTACATCTTTTTTATCAAGTTTTCCAAATATCAGACGCCCTATGTGGCCCGGAGCAGTGGAGACTGGAAAGTAGGGTATATCTTTGTATGGAATCTCAACATCTATCTTTACCTGGCTGGTAAGAGGCCCCAGTCCTGAGCCCAGTATGATTGCAATCTTAGGCTGGCCGCGATACTTGCTCTCAAACAAAACCTTGTTTATGTGGTTGGTAGCCTTTATGATTGTATCATCTCTCATATCTATATTTTACAATTAATTCAAAAAATTGTATACTCTCAACTATGAATAAGATTTTAGCCCTTGGAATGAGCGGTGGAGTGGACTCTTCAATGGCCCTTGAATATCTTAAGAAGGATTGGCCTGTAATAGTGGGGGCAAACCATGTGGTATGGCACGGTGTCAGGTGCTCAAGCCCCGAGGTTATAGCCCGGGCCGCTGACCTGTGTGCCAGGGAGAATATACCTTTCTACTGCCTCGATGTCTCCGATGAGTTTAACAGACAGGTGGCATCGGCATTCGTAAAGGACTATCTTGACGGCCTGACACCTAATCCCTGTGTTATCTGCAACAGGTTCATAAAGTTCACTTTCTTCTATGACAGGCTTAAGGAACAGCTGATAAAGGACCATATTATGAATCCCGATGACCAGCTGTACTATTCCACAGGGCACTATGTACGCATAGTAGAGCGCGCAGGCCGCCTGTACCTGGCCAAGGCCAAGGACCTTTCCAAAGACCAGAGCTACATGCTCTACCGCCTGCCCCAGAAGCTCCTTTCAAGATGCATCTTTCCGCTGGGCGACAAGCTCAAGGCCGATATCAAGAAAGAAGCTGCCAATATGGGCGTTCCAGCCAGCAGCGTTAAGGAAAGCCAGGATATTTGCTTTATCGAAGGCTCCTATGGCGAATTTATAGAACAGTATTCAGGCAGACAGTTCAAGCCTGGCTTTATTTACGATATGCAGGGGAACAGGCTTGGGCAGCACCGCGGCTATATCCACTACACCATAGGCCAGCGGAAAGGGCTGGGCCTGGGCAGCGGCCCCTGGTATGTCACTCAGGTTATTCCCGAAAAGAACTGCGTTATAGTGGGGCGCGAGGATGAACAGGGGCAGTACAGCTTTAAAGTCAGGGATCTTAACTGGTTTATAGAGCCAGATTCCCTTAAGGGGCCCCTTTCCTGCAATGTCAGGGTACGCTACAACTCGGGCGAGCACCCATGCACCGTTACTCTGACACCAGGTACCCCGCCCGAGGAGGCCACCGCCTATGTAATGCTTGAGGAAAAGACTGTAATTACACCGGGGCAGAGCGCAGTATTCTACGATGGCGACATAGTGCTTGGTGGAGGCATAATAGCATGATTATCCACATGGAAACAGTCTCAAGCACTATGGATATAGCCCGTTCGCTCATACCCCAGAACCCCGAGGATGGCACTGCAGTCTATGCCGACTACCAGGAAAAGGGGCGGGGGCGTGTAGAGGGGCGCAGGTGGGTATGCCCAAAAGGAGAAAGCCTTCTTGCCACATTCCTTTTCAAGACAGGCAGTATCGCATTCCCGTTACCTGCATTTCCGCTCTATGCCGGCTATGTCACAGCCCAGTGCCTTAAAAAACTCTATGGTATAGAGTGCCAGGTCAAATGGCCCAACGATGTCCTTGTAAATGGTGCAAAAATTGCTGGCATCTACTGCGAGTGCATAGACAGCTATATCTCCTGCGGCATTGGCATAAACCTTATGCAGACAGAGTTCGGTTCATCATACAGGCGCAATGCAACCTCGGTTAAGATGGTTACAGGTCTTATGCCAGACAGGGAAGAACTTCTGAAAAAAATGATAGAAAATTTCATTTTAAACTTAAAAAACTTTAGCTGGATAAAAGATTTTCAAAATATACTTTATAAAATTAATGGAAAAATTACAGTTTTGGAAGGGCTGGCAGACTCAGGGACAGCAGTTACAGGAATCCTTTCAGGCATAGGCCAGTATGGACAGATGCTTGTAAGACTGCCCGATGGAACAGTTAAAGAAATCTTCACCGGCGAACTCCAGGTGGAATGACCTACGTCATCCTGACGAATGACATCCTAATACGTCATCCTGACGAATGACAGAAAATTTTTATCAAAAATATTGATGATTTCATTTATTATTAGTATCTTATAGAAAAAGTTTGAAAACTAAAAAAATTAACATACAAAGGGGTTAATTAATATGGCAAAACAGCTTGAATTCAACGAAGCAGCCAGAAAACAGCTCTTCGCAGGTGTAGAGAAGCTTTCCAATGCAGTTAAAGTTACATTGGGACCAAAGGGTAGATGCGTCCTCCTGGACAAGAAATTCGGTGCTCCTACAGTTACCAAGGACGGCGTTTCTGTTGCAAAAGAGATTGAGCTTGAGAATCCGTACGAGAACATGGGTGCTCAGCTGGTCAAGGAAGTTGCCACCAAGACAAATGATGTTGCAGGCGATGGAACCACAACAGCTACAGTTCTTGCTTATTCAATTACAAAAGAAGGAATCAAGAGCGTTGCAGCCGGAATCAATCCTATGGAGATAAAGCGTGGAATTGACAAGGCAGTTGCAATTGCAACAGAACAGATAAAGAAATCTGCAAAGAAAATCAAGGATAAGGCCGAGATCGCACAGGTTGCAGCTATTTCTGCAAACAACGATATGGAAATCGGTAATCAGATTGCAGATGCAATGGACAAGGTAGGCAAAGACGGTGTTATCACAGTAGAGGAATCCAAGACCATCGACTCAACCATCGATTTTGTAGAAGGTATGCAGTTCGACCGCGGCTATCTTTCCCCATACTTTGCAACAAACCGCGACACCATGACAGCAGTGCTTGAGAATCCGTTCATCCTTATCTTTGACAAAAAGATTTCCAACATGAAGGACCTGCTCCCAGTGCTTGAGAAAGTTGTACAGGCAAACAAGCCGCTTCTTATCATTGCAGAGGATGTAGAGGGCGAGGCTCTTGCGACACTGGTTGTAAACACAATCCGTGGCACAATCAACGCAGTTGCTGTCAAGGCTCCTGGCTTTGGCGACAGAAGAAAGGCAATGCTAGAGGATATCGCTATCCTTACAGGCGGCCAGGTTATCTCCGAAGAGCTTGGTCTTAAGCTTGAGAACACCACACTGGATATGCTTGGAAAGGCAAAGACAGTAAAGGTGGAGAAAGAGAACACCACAATTATCAACGGCGGTGGTGCGGCAAGCGATATCAAAGACCGGATTGCCCAGATCCGTGCCCAGATTGCAGACACAACATCGGACTACGACCGCGAGAAGCTGCAGGAGCGGCTTGCTAAGCTGGCTGGCGGTGTTGCAGTAATCAACGTAGGTGCTGCAACCGAGGTTGAGCTTAAAGAGAAGAAGCACAGAGTAGAGGATGCTCTTTCTGCAACCAGAGCTGCTATCGAGGAAGGAGTTATCGCAGGTGGCGGTCTTACCCTTATCCAGATTGTGCACGCACTGGACAAGACAAGCACAGCTTCTTATACAGCAGACGAGAAAGTTGGTTTCAATATCGTAAAGAGAGCTCTCGAGGAGCCTATCCGCCAGATTGCAGAGAATGCAGGACTGGACGGTGCAGTTATTGCCGAGAAGGCTAAGAAGTCAAAGGCTGGCGTAGGCTTTGATGCAAACAAGATGGAATGGGTAGACATGATCAAGAGCGGAATCATCGACCCTGCAAAGGTTACCCGCTCTGCACTGCAGAATGCAGCATCCATCGCAAGCCTGCTTCTTACCACAGAGTGCGTAGTTACCGATATTCCTTCCAAGGAAGCTCCGGCACCTGCTATGAACCCTGGTATGGGCGGCATGGGCGGTATGATGTGATTAAATGAACAAGCTTGAAGAGATTTTCAATGCTATAACCCACGGTGTCGGCTTTCTGGCCAGCATCGTGGGTCTTGTTTTTCTATGCCTGTTTTCGGCCAGGACCGGAGATGCCGCAGTAATCACAGGCTGCATCCTTTTCGGCTGCTCCATGATACTTCTGTACCTGTTCTCAAGCCTTTATCACAGCCTGGTGTTCACCAGGGCAGGCAATGTGTTCCAGATTTTTGACCATTCTGCCATCTTTATCCTGATTGCAGGCACATATACGCCAATACTGCTCAACTTTCATTCAGTATTCGGCCTGGTCACCTTCATTATAATGTGGAGTGTGGCTGCACTGGGGATAACGCTGGAGTCGGTCTTCAAGTACAGGATAAAGAAAATCTCCATGATATTGTACTTTCTTATGGGGTGGATTATAGTTGTTGCATGGAAGCCGCTTCTGGCCAGTGTGGACAGGGGTTTTCTGTGGTGGGTCTTTGGCGGCGGATTGTTATACACTTTGGGCGCCATATTCTATGTTTTCCAGCATATAAAGGGTTTTCATGTAATCTGGCACCTTTTTGTTCTGGGCGGCACAGTTATGCACTACCTGGGAATTATGTTCTACATTGCTATACCGAGGGGAATCTAAATGCTGATTGTTCAGATAGCCATAAACATTTCTATAATAATTCTGGCAATATATATCATCCACCTTATTTACCATAAAATTGTATATTTCGGCTATTCTCCAAAGCAGGTGGCATTCCTTATAGGACAGCAGAAGATGGTGCTTGACAACCTTAAGGTCGGCATCATATACACAGACATCAGGGGCAAGATAATACTCCTGAATGCGGCAGGAAAAAGCCTTCTGCAGCTGGATGACAGCGCCATAGGGACCAATGTCAAAAACTATTTTTTCAAAGAGCCTTTCCTCGATATTATAGAGCAATCCGAGAATATACAGTCCAGAGAGATAAGGGTGTCGGCGGGCAACACAATACTGTTCCGTTTCCATGTGGTGCGGAATCCAGACCTTGAGCAGACTATAGGAATAATAGCCAGCATAGAGGACCTTACCATAGTCAAGCAGAGGGCCGAGGAGCTTACAGGCATGCGCAAGCTTATGGGCGAGGTAAGGGCACAGAACCACGAGTTCATGAACAAGCTGCACACAATATCGGGTCTTATACAGCTTGAGGAGTATCAGGAGGCCATAGACTTCATAGAACGCTCTTCCCGGGCAAGCCAGAAGCTTATTGGTATAATTAGTTCTAAAATCAAGGAACCCAGCGTGGCAGGACTTTTGCTTTCCAAGTGCAACAAGGCCAGCGAGAAAAAGGTGCGCCTTATCATAAACGAAGAGACTTATATGAGCTCGCTGCCAGAGAAGATGCATAAGGATGAGTTCTGCTCAATCGTGGGTAACCTTATAGAGAATTCGCTTGACGAGCTGGCCGGCCGCACCGACGGAATTATAGAGGTTGGCCTTTTCCAGGGCGAGGAAGAGATGAATATAACTGTATTTGACAACGGCCGTGGTATTCCCGAGGAGATGCAGAAGAAGATATTCGAGAAAGGGCACAGTTCCAAAGGGGAAAACCGCGGATTCGGCCTTTATATCATCAAGGAAATAGTTGACACCTACGGCGGAAAAATACGATTATGGTGTGAGTCTGGCACTATGATAGTAATAACCATTCCAATGAGGCAGGAGAAAGATAAATGAAGATTCTGATAGTAGAAGATGACCCTATGGTAGCTCATATAAATCTGAAGTTTGCAAACAAGGCAGGCTACGATGATGTTGACACAGTATCTGACATAGAAAGCGCAAAGGAGCGTATTCTTAATGGCAATGTAGACCTGGTCCTTCTGGATGTCTATCTGCCTACAGGCAAGGGTACCGACCTTTTAAAGTGGATACGGCAGGAAAACCTTAGCACCGATGCAATCCTTATTACAGCAGACCACAGTTCCGAGACTGTTGAGATGGCAATGAACTTCGGTGCTGTGGACTACCTGATAAAACCATTTGATTTTGCCAGGTTCCAGCTTGCCATGGACAAGTTCGAGCGCAAGAAAAGTGGCATTGTAAGCAAGAAAAGTGTAGAACAGGACGACATAGACAGTATCTTCTTTGACTATGCGACAAAGAGCGATAAAATCAAGTCTGTGCTGGACAAAGGGATGAGCGAGAAAACCTATACAACAATCCTGGATGCAATAAAGTCAATCAATGCACCCACAACAGCCGAAGAGCTGGGCGACAGGCTTGGAATATCCAGAGTCTCTGTGCGCCGGTATCTTGAGTTCATGGAGACCCAGGGGATACTTGAGATGAAGCCTGTATATGGCAAGAAGGGAAGGCCTCAGCATCTGTTTAAATATGTACAAGAGGGTAATTGACCTTAATTTTATTATTTGATAAAGTGTTTTGCGTTAATTGGTGGCGTAACTCAGTCGGTAGAGTAAGCGGCTCATATCCGCTCTGTCAGGGGTTCGAGTCCCTTCGCCACTAAAAAAATGAAAAGATATTATTTCATTTTTCTTTTTTTTGTCCTTGCAATTGCTGGCTGCGGAGGCAGTGGCGGAAGCAGCAGTGATGACAACGGCGGAGGCGGATGAGGCGATGGTGATACGGCTGGCCTCTGCTTTACTTCTTCTGGATCAACTGTTGTCTCAATCAGAATAAATGGAACTCTTGATAATATTCCGACCCTTGACTATTCAAAAGATGGTTCAACTTGGACTCCAATTGTTCTGAAAAATGACGATACAGTTAAAGTTTCTGATCTTTCAGATGGTGAAAAGGTATATTTAAGGGCACATAATACTAATAACTCTTTCTCTGAAAGTGTTTCTAAATTCATACAATTCGTATTCACTGGTACAGGTTCTATCTCAGCCAGTGGTAATATAATGAGTCTTCTTGATAAGACACTCAGTTCAACTAAAATACCTTGTGACAGATGTTTTTGCAGGCTTTTTGAGAATTGTACAGCATTAACCAGAGCCCCAATTTTGCCAGCAGTAACATTGACAAGTGGCTGCTATCAAAATATGTTCGATGGATGCACTAACCTTAAGACAGCTCCGATCCTTCCTGCATTGACAATGAAGAATCAATGTTATTGTAGAATGTTTGAAGGCTGTACAAGCCTAGTGACAGCCCCGGCTCTTCCTGCAACAACATTAGCAGATACGTGCTATACAGAAATGTTCTCTGGATGCACAAGCCTTGTAACACCTCCAGTTCTACCCGCAGAAACTTTGGCAAGTGAATGTTATTCGGGGATGTTCGCTGGCTGTACAAGCCTTGCGACAGCTCCATCTCTTCCTGCGACAGCATTGGCAGATAGTTGTTATTCAGAAATGTTCTCTGGATGCACAAGCCTTGCGACAGCTCTATCTCTTCCTGCGACAGCATTGGCAGATAGTTGTTATTCAGAAATGTTCTCTGGATGCACAAGCCTTACGACAGCTCCGGCTCTGCCCGCAGAAACTTTGGCAAGTGAATGTTATCATTCTATGTTCACTGGCTGTACAAGCCTAGTGACAGCCCCGGCTCTTCCTGCAACAACATTAGCAGATACGTGCTATTATGGTATGTTCAGTGTTTGTATAAACCTTTTAAATGCCCCAACTCTTCCTGCAACAGTATTAAAAACTAATTGTTATCATTCTATGTTCTATAACTGTACAAGCCTTGTGACAGCTCCTGATCTTCCAGCAATAACGTTGGTAGATGGTTGTTATTCATTAATGTTTAACAGCTGTACAAACTTAAATTATATTAAAGTTTCTTTTACCAGTTGGGGTCCACAGACTAATGGCTGGGTCTATAATGTAAAAAAGGATGGAACATTCGTTTGTCCTGAGTCGTTAGCAATGGAGCCAGGAAGTAGCGGAGATAGAGGTGTAAACAAGGTCCCAATAAGTTTTTTCGTCGAAAACCCCTGATACTACTTTTTCCCTGCTTTATAAGCAAGCTGACCACAGGCTCCGGAGACTCCGAAGCCTTTTCTTTTTCTCAGGGTGTAGTTTATTCCCAGCTTGTCAAGCTTTGAGCAGAATACATTGATATCCTTGCGGTCGGGAGTCTGGAAGGGCTTTCCCTCCACTGTATTCCATGGAATAAGATTCACCAGCACCGAGAGGCCGCTTGTGAAGTGCCTCAGTGCTTTTATATCCTCGTCTCCCATATTGAAGTCTTTTATAAGCACATACTCGAAGGTGAAGCGCTTGTTCTTGTCCTCTTGGAACGCCTTAAGTGCCTCCTTGAGTTCTGCAAGAGGGTAGCGGGCAGTGATAGGCATTATCTGGCGCCGTTTATCCTCTATGGCACTGTTGAGCGACACCGCAAGCCTTATCTCCAGCTTGCTCTGGGCCAGGGCCTGTATGCCAGGGATAACACCGCAGGTGGATATAGTCATCCGCCGGGCCCCAAGTCCTATTGCATTCTTGTCGTTAAGTATTGTTATTGCCTTCTTCAGGTTGTCGATGTTGTCGAAGGGTTCACCCATCCCCATGAATACTATGTTGGAGAGCTTGCCTGCAATTCTGGAGCCTATAAGGTACTGCTCCAGTATCTCCCCGGCGGTCAGGTTCCGCTTAAAGCCCATGTCGGCAGTGCGGCAGAAGGCACAGCCCATCTTGCAGCCCAACTGGCTTGATATGCAGATAGTTTTCCTGTCGGTGCCGTCAGAAAGTATGACGCACTCGGTGAAAAGCCCGTCGGCAAGCTCAAGGCGCAGCTTGCAGTTTCCGCCATCGTCATCAAGGGCTGTATCAACTTTCATGGTAAAAAGTGAATAGTTCTGGCTTAAAGTCTGCCGCAGTGAAAGGGGCAGGTCTGTGATTGCATCAAAGCTCTCTATGCAGGAATAAAGGGCATGGTAGATCTGTTTGCTGCGGAACTTTTCCTTGACCTGGATAAGCTCCTGTATCTCGTCGGGAGTCAGTCCTAAAAGGCTTTTCATGGTATCAGATAAGGCCTTTGGTGGAAAGCACCTGGTCTGAATCTGCAGCTGCATAGGACTGGGCAATTGCTTTGCCAAGAGCCTTGAAAAGGGCTTCTGCCATGTGGTGGCTGTTCTGGCCGTAACGGCAGGTGCAGTGCAGTGCTATCTGTGCTCTGTTTGAAAGGGCTATAAGGAATTCCCTTATAAGGCACATATCGAAGGTGCCGGAATAGGGCTGTGGAAAATCGGCATTAAGCACCATGGAAGGGCGGCCGCAGATATCGATGACAGCCTCGGACACAGCCTCGTCCATAGGGATGATGGAATAGCCGTAGCGCTTGACGACACCTGCTTTCTCAGCAGACTTGGCAAGGGCATCACCCAGTACAAGACCGATGTCCTCAATCAGGTGGTGAGGGTCTACATCTATATCGCCGTCTGCCTTTATCTTAAGGGCAAAACTGCCATGGAATGCCATTGCTGTAAGCATGTGGTTGAAGAAAGCCACAGGGGTATCAATCTCAACACCCTTTGCATCCATATCAAGAGTCAGCTTTATGTCTGTCTCCTTGGTCTTTCTCTTTAATACAACAGTACGGTTTCCCATGTTGCGCCTCCTATTTGTATTATTTATCGGCACCTTATATATATTCCTATACTATACAAATAGAGTTTTTTCAGTTATAGTGTCAGAACAGCGGTCGTTCCGTTTACCCGCTTGAACAAAACAAGGGAGTTAAACATGCATTTCGGATTCAATGAGATGATGTGGTTTGCTGTGCTTATAGTGAACTTCATCATAGTATTGGCTGTCTACCGTTTCATGGGAAAGACAGGTCTTTTCGTATGGATGGCTATTGCCAGCATCCTGGCAAATATCCAGGTACTTAAATTGGTGGAATTCTTCGGGTGGAATATAACTTTGGGCAATGTGCTCTATGGCACATCATTCCTGGCTACTGATATTATCTCGGAGAACTATTCCAAGGAGCTGGCCCATAAATCGATATGGGTAGGGTTCTTTGCCATGATCTCCATGATCATACTCATGACACTCTCCTGCCTTTTCATACCTGCTGCCGATGACTTTATCTCGGAGCCTATGAAGGCTATTTTCACCGTAATCCCACGGGTATCATTCGCAAGCCTTATCGCTTATCTGGTATCTCAGAACTTCGATGTATGGGCATACCATTTCTGGAAAAATAAGTTTCCTGATACTAAGTTCATTTTTATACGGAACAACCTGAGCACCATGACAAGCCAGCTTATAGACAGCGCAATATTCACCACTATAGCTTTTGCCGGGATGTATCCTTTCAAGGTGCTGGTTCAGATTATCATCTCCACCTATGTGCTCAAATGGCTGGTGGCTTTCTTTGACACCGGATGTGTATACATAGCTGCCAGCTGGTTCAAGAACAGTAAAGTCCGGGAGATGTGATGGATAAAGGCTTTAAGGAATATCTTGACCAGTTTGTTGAGTTCACCAGCCAGTATAATAAAGAGATTTATTATGCAAATCAGGGACGGGATGATATACAGTCGCCAGTAGAGCCTGAGATAGGGCGTTTTCTGGCATTCCTCATCAAGAGTACTGGTGCAAGGAAAGTTCTGGAGCTGGGAACCGGGGTAGGAAACTCGACTATATGGCTTGCTGAGGCAGTAAAGGAAATTGGCGGCAATGTCACCACTGTTGACAACCATCCCCGCACCTGGAAGGAAGCCTGCGGGAATATAGAGAAATCGGGGCTTAAAGATTATGTTGTCATGATACATTCCGACGTGGATGAAGCCACACGCAAGCTTAAAGAAGAAGGAGCAGTATTTGACATAATCTTCCAAGACTGCGGAAAATATACCTACACAGTTATCTACGAGGATGTGGCAGCTTTGGTTAGAAAGGGCGGTATAATTGTTGCCGACGACACCATGTTCCCTGTATGCCAAGGGGTCAGACCCAACCTGGGCCGCCACATGGACCGGTACAACAGGCTGGTTTTTGCAGACCAGCGCTTCTTCTCCACCATGCTTCCAGTGGGTCACGGTCTGACCTTAAGCTGGAAAAAATAATAACAATTGATGAGAACTCCGGAGAATAAATTATGAAAAAGAATTTGAAACGGTTGATTATTGCTGTTCTCGCACTTTGCCTTTTCAGCCTTGCAACATGTAAAAGCCCATCTTCTTTAACCGGAACGGAAGATGGTGCGAAGGGTAACGAGGCAGTGAGAGTCGTCTGTGAAAACGGCATCATGCTGGGAAAGTCCTCAGATGGAGTCATATCCTTCAAGGGTGTCCCGTTTGCAAAACCGCCTGTGAATGAACTTCGCTGGAAAGCGCCTCAGGCTCTGGCCCCGAGTGATCAGGAGATCAAATGCTACGATTTCGGATACACCGCGCTGCAGTATGAGTGGCCGTCTGAACTGGCGTCATATTCACCTAAAAGCGAAGACTGTCTGACGCTGAACATCTGGGAGAAAGAAGGGATCATCGGCAGTGAAGAACAAAAACCCGTGATGGTATTTTTTCACGGAGGCGCTTACGGATGGGGAGGAACTACAGATCCTGTATATAACGGACAGAATTTTGCAAAGGCACACGACGATGTTATTATAGTAACTTGTAATTATCGTCTCGGGCTTATGTCGTTTGCAGATTTTTCCAAGGTCGAAGGGGGAGAAGAATACACTGATATCAATCTCGGAATCCGTGATCATATCGCTGCGTTGCAGTGGATACAAAAGAATATAAGCGGATTCGGGGGAGATCCTGATAATGTTACTATATTCGGCGAATCGGCAGGCGCATGGTCCACTACCGCTCTGACAATCTCGCCTAAGGCAAGAGGACTGTTTAAGAGAGCTATCGCCCAGAGCGGACAGGTTGCGCCAAAAAGCAGAGAAGATGCTCAGAAGTATGCGGAGTTCATCATGCAATCAAGCGGCGCCAAAAATATGAAAGAGCTAATGGCTATTTCGGGAGAAGAGTGGATGAAAATCGACGCCGAGAAGATGATAGCCGACGAATGCTGTTATGTGGTTGCCGATGGGGATATCATTCCCGAAGATTTCGACAAGGCAATCGAGGATGCTGCAAAGAGGGGGATACAGCTGCTCATTGGGACAAATAACGATGAATGGAATTACTTTCAAGAGGATTCCATAGGAAAAACCACACAGGAGAAATTCAATTCCTGGGTAGAAGGAATGGATGGTATAATCGCCGGAGCCCGCGACATGACGGATAATGAAGGAAAAGCGGCAATCGAAGAACTTATCCAATACGAAGAGAATATTGTTCCTGAGGAATATGCAGGCGATGAAAAGGTTAAGTCTGCCCTGACCAAGTCTGGGGTTGTATCAGAACTGTGGAGATACGAGATACTGAATTTTGCTGACAAGTTCGCAGACGCCGGAGGAGATACATACGTATATCTTTGGAATGTTCCTTCAACCAGAGATGATATGTATAAGAGCGCGGTTCACGCTGTTGAACTGCCATATATATTCAATAATATGGAGACAGATCAATGCGCCGGAGAAGTTGCCCCCAATGTAGCCGCAAAAGCACAGAAATCATGGATCAGCTTTGCAAAGACAGGAGACCCGACCGTCCAGGGGGTGGACTGGAAGAAATACAACACAGCCGAAAGAGATATAATGGTCATAGAAAAGGATAAGTGGGATTGTATTCCCGATCCTTCAAACACAGCGCGTGAGCTTCTATGGAAGGCGTTTAAAGACGAGCCATACCATGTATGGTGATATATATATCCTGACCCTCAGCTGGAAAAGATAATATATCTTATAAAATATATTGCTGTCTCTATTTATTTTTGCATTATTATATGATAATCTTTATAATTGGAGGCATAATTATTCCAATCGATATGACAAAAATTACAAAGGAAATGGCTGCTAAAGCATTGGAGTGCAAGACAGCCGATGACCTGGTTTCCCTTGCTAAGGCCAACGGTGTCACGCTTACAAAGGAAGAGGCTGAGGCCTACTTGGCTGACCTTGAGGATGTTGAACTTGACGAGAAAGCTCTTGATAAAGTGGCAGGAGGATCCTGTTACACTCAAACGTCTTGCGATAATAATGAATGTAATCCCGCCCACCCCAAGTGCTTTACAGGCGATTCAGAGGTGGCTGTGCCTGGCGGTGTAAAGTGCATCAAGGATTTGCAGCTTGGAGACAAAGTTATTACCTTGGATGCATCTGGGAAGGAGATTGTAGGCGTGGTGACCGAAGTGGTTCCGCCGACAGAAGAGGATATTGTGGAGGTCACTTTCTCCAATGGCACACTTTGGCGGACAACCGAAAGCCAGACCCTGTATCTGGGACATGAGCAGAATTATATGGTAAAGGATGCGAAAGGAAAGAAAGCCCTTTTACGTGATGGCGGAACTGCCACTGTGACAGATGTCAAGTTCACAGGAAAGCGGGAGACAGTATATGACGTTCTGGTTGGCGAGGAGGAGGATGAGGATGTCATCTTCGTCTCTGGAATTGCTGCCGAAGGATATTTTACCAAGGGTGAGCGAGGACTGTAATGAAAAAGAGGAGGAAAAATGCCTATCGATAAGACAAAAATTTCAAAGGCAATGCTTGAAAAAGCGAGAGAGTGCAAGACAGCCGATGAGCTGATGATCCGGGCAAAGGCCGAAGGTTTCATACTGACAAAAGAAGAGGCCGAGGCTTACATGGACGAGCTGGATGACATTGAACTGGACGAGAAAGCACTTGATAAAGTGGCAGGTGGAAACTGTTATACAAAGTGTGCTTTAGAAGGCCCGATGTAAGATTATACAAGGAGGAAAAATATGAAAATTGACAAGACAAAAATTTCAAAAGCAATGATTGATAAAGCTTTGAAGTGCGAATCTGCTGAGGAGCTGATGGCTATTGCTAAGGCTGAGGGTCTTGAAATCACCAAAGATGAGGCAGAGGCATACATGGCAGAGCTTGACAACATGGAACTGGACAATGCTGCTCTGGATAATGTGGCTGCTGGTTATTGTCATCGTACCACCCCATGCACGGAAGTATTTCGTTGATCGGCATTCACTGCATAATAATCAGTGAACCACGAGTAGTATTAGGAGACAATGAATACGGCAAACATCAACAAAAATGACCTGACAAAGGAACAGGTTGCTAAGGCGATGGCCTGCAAAACTGCGGAGGAACTGATGGCTCTGGCAAAATCCGAGGGCATGGAACTTACGAAAGAAGAGGCCTAGGCTTACATGGCAGAGATTGAGGACGTTGAACTTGATGAGAAAGCTCTTGATAAAGTGGCCGGCGGTGGCTGTTACTCAGATTGTAAAGCTGAAGCTTGGCTTTAATTTAGGGGGAATATATACCGATTGATAAATCAAAAATCACCACAGAGATGATCGAGAGGGCCAAGCAGTGCGAGAATGCCGATGAACTGGTGGCTCTTGCCAAAAAAAGGAGAACAATATGAAGTCAGTATATGAATTCATAAAGAAGTGCGGTGTATATTACCTGGCCACAGTGGAAGGGGACCAGCCCCGGGTGAGGCCATTCGGCACTATAAATATCTTCGAGGGAAAGCTCTATATCCAGACAGGGAAGGTGAAGCCCGTATCCAAGCAGATTGCTGCTGATCCGAAGGTGGAGCTCTCATGTTTTGACGGCGCTACATGGTTAAGGCTTTCCGGCACACTGGTCAACGACGACCGTATTGAGCCTAAGATTGATATGCTTGTGCATTTCCCTGAGCTCAAATCTATCTATGCAGCTGACGATGACAACACCCAGGTGCTCTATTTCAAGGATGCCAAGGCTGTGTTCTCCACCTTCACAGCACCACCAAAAGTAGTAGAGTTCTAAACCAGTTTTGCAATATCCTGGCAGCAGCGCTCTATCACATGCCGGGCAGGAGGGAAAGTATCTATCTGCCTGCTCATGTAGCTGATGATGCGCACACAGCCTAAAAGCTGGGCCTTTTGTGCTGTCTCCTTAAGTATTGCCTGGTCTTCGGTGCCCAGATACAGCCTTAGGCTTTTATCCCAGATGTAGCTGGCAGTCTTAACAGAAATGCCTAAGAAGGCGGCAGCGTTGGGGTCTATGTCCGGGAACTCCTTGTAGGAGTTGTACAGTGTTGCCAGCTCGAAGATGGGGTCTCCTGTGCATATTGTGTCCATATCTATGAGCATAGGCTCGCCGTCGCAGATCAGGAAGTTCTTCAGGTGAGTGTCGGCATGGAGCAGGCTTAGGCTGTCCGGCACATCGTTTATGGCCTTTATAAGCTTTCCATATATCTCCTGGGAGAAATAATCTTTTATTCCCTGGGCCCAGGATAGGGTTTTTTCCTTCATGTCAGGCAGTTCCCCGGGCTTCATCTGGATCGAATGGATCTGCTTTATCAGAACCACCGATTTTTCTATGAAGTCATCCAGCTCCTTCTGTCCACGATTCACATATTCCGATGACATTTCTGCATTTATAAGCTCGAAGACTGCGCCGTACTGGTCGCCTACCATGACTATGTCGTAGGGGATGGCGGTGGGAACCCCTTTGACAAAGGCCTTCCGGGAAAGCTCCCGCTCCCTGTCCACCGTCTCCATTGCAGTCCCTTTGTTGTAGACCTTCACAATGGTGTCCGGTGCGATGCGGTATACTGCGCCATGGGCACCCCGTCCCAGCTCCCTGCATCCCTCTATGCTTATCTTCCTCAGGGCCTTCTGCACCTTGAGGATCTCCACAAACCCGGTCATGTCGAATATCTCGTAGACAGCGGGCTGGGCGTTGATCACCTGCACATCTTTGTATTTCTGTGCCAGGCGGAGGAGGATACGGAGTCCTGCGCTGGATATGTATTCAAGCTTCTCTGCGTCAAGGACAATGGTGCCGGGAATCCCGCTGCCTACAGCCTGCAGTATCTCCTTTTCCCACTGGGCTGAGTTTGTGCTGTCTATATGGCCGGAAAGGGGGATGGTCTTTGTCATACTGTCCGCTCTAAAAGCTGGTAAAGCTTATCCTTGGTCAGCTTCCAGTAGAGCGGCCTGCCGTGAGGACAGCGCGGCATAGGCATTGCAAATACTTTCTTTATCAAGTCTATTGCCTTGTCGTAGTCTATGGCGTCTCCAGCTTTCAGAGCTTTTTTGCAGGCGGCCCTGGCATAAAGCTCTGTCTTTATGTTCTCAAAGTCCCCTGTCTGGGTAACCAGCAGGTTAAGCACATCATTTTTAAGCTCAAAGAATGATGATGGCATGGCATCGATATATAGCTGGCCTGTCTCATCTTTTTTAATTATTACCCCAATCTCTGCATACTTTGGAATCTCTTTCTCGATAAGCTCTGCCACCTGGCTTTCACACTCGATATTATAAGGGATAAGAAGCTGATGAACCTCTGGCTTCTGGCTTAAGAACAGGTCAAAGTAGAACCGCTCCTGACTTGCGTGCTGGTCTATGATGTACAGGGAGTCATCCCGCTCGCACAGAAGGAAGCTGTCAAAAATCTGCCCCAGGTAGCGGAAATCTCCATGGTACTCTGGGCTTGGCTGGAAGCTGACCACATCGGGCTTGTCCTTGAGCAGGTTTGAGAAACTGCGGCTTGCCGGTGCTGAGGATTGGGAAGAAGGGGCAGAGGCAGGGGAGAAGGTCATCTGAGTCTTCTCAGGTCCGAAGAGGGTCTTGTTCACCGGCTCGGATGGCCGGTATGACGGTATGATTTCTGCCGGTTTCTGGATGCCTGTGTCGATATCCTCATCCTTGGGATAAAGGGCATCTGAACTTCCTGCTGGCTTCTGCAGCTGGCCCATGTGCTGCTTTAGAGCTTCCACCACAGTTCGGTGGATCATTGGCAGGTTGTTAATCTTGACCTCACGCTTGGCAGGATGGATATTGAAGTCCACCAGTGAGGGATCTATCTGTATGAAAAGGAAGGCGGCTGGGTAGGTTCCCCCTGGGAAATAGGCTGAAAGGCCGTAGCACACAGCCTGCACCAGGGCAAACTCCTGGATTGGCCTTGAGTTCACGTAAATATGGATGTCCCGGCGGTCCCGGCGGACAACCTCCACCCCTGGGAACAGAATGGTGACAGAATAGCCCTCGCACTTGGCCTCCACCTGATGATAGAGCTTCTCGGGGGCCAGGGAGGGGTATGCATCGGCAATCCTCTTCTTAAGGCTTCCTGCCGGAAGGAATGATGTGAGCTTGCCATCCAGGAACAGCTTGAATGTTATGTCAGGGAAAGCCAGGGCCTTCTCGTAGAACACAGTGCGGCAGCTGGAAGTCTCGGCAGCAGGGCTTTTAAGGAACTTACGCCGGGCAGGGAGGTAGCAGAACAGTTCCCTTACACTTACCACAGTCCCTTTGTTTGCCTTCACAGCCCCCAAGTCGGTGACCTTGCCTCCGTCTATGGAGATGCCGTAGCCTATCTCGCCGGTCTCTGATGTTGTTATCTCTACCTTGGCCGATGCCGCTATGCTTGCAAGAGCCTCCCCCCGGAAGCCCATGGTCATTATGTTGAAAAGGTCATCTGCCGAAGAAAGCTTTGAGGTGGAATGAGGAAGAAAACAGATATCCAGGTCTTCTTTGGACATTCCGCATCCGTTGTCTATGACACGGATCTCCTTGATTCCGCCACCTGTAAGGTATACTGCAATCTCGGTGGCTCCAGCATCAATGGCATTGTCCAGAAGCTCCCTCACCACACTTGATGTGCGGTCTATAACCTCGCCGGCAGCAATCTTGGATGCTGTGACCTTGTCTAATACATGGATTTTTCTCTCTTGGCTCATATTTACAGTTTACCCGATACTGGACAAATTTCAAGCCTTCACTATATATTTAATTATGATGTGTGTTAAAACAAGGAGATGATATGAGTTTGAATGACACTCCAAGCGGTGAAAGGCTCCATATAGCACTTTTCGGCAGAAGAAATGCCGGAAAATCCAGCCTTATAAATGCAATTACAGGGCAGGATCTTGCAGTGGTGTCCGATATAAAAGGAACAACAACCGACCCTGTATCCAAAGCTATGGAACTGCTTCCATTAGGCCCAGTGGTCATGATAGACACCCCGGGACTGGACGATTCCGGCACATTGGGAGACCTGCGGGTCAAGAAGGCATATCAGGTGCTTAACAAGAGCGACATTGCCCTTTTGGTGGTCGATTCGGCCGAAGGCTTCAAGAACGAGGATCAGCTGATTCTGGACAGGATAAAGGCCAAGAACATTCCATATATCATTGTCTACAACAAGTGTGACCTGATTCCAGAACCAGGGAAATCCGATGACCATACCATCTATGTAAGCAGCACCGCAAAGACTAATATAAATGAGCTTAAGGAGCTGATTGCCCATTCTGTAAAGCCTGAAGGCGAGATAAAGAGAGTTGTTGGCGACCTTATAAAAGAGGATGACATAATAGTCCTGGTTGTTCCTATAGACAAGGCTGCACCTAAAGGGCGACTTATCCTGCCTCAGCAGCAGACTATACGGGATATTCTGGATTCCCAGGCTACCGCAGTAGTATGCCAGAACACAACTTTGGAGAAAACACTTAAGAATCTGGGCAAGAAACCTGTAATGGTCATAACCGACAGCCAGGTGTTCGACCAGGTCTCAAAGATTGTTCCTGCCGATATTCCCCTGACATCATTCTCTATCCTTTTTGCACGGTACAAGGGCAATCTGGCACTTGCAGTACAGGGGGTGGCAAGCCTTAAAAACCTTAAGGATGGCGACACAGTGCTTATTGCCGAAGGCTGCACCCACCACAGGCAGTGCAACGACATAGGAAGCGTAAAAATTCCAAACTGGATACTCAAGAACACAGGAAAGAAGATTAATTTCGAGTTTTCAAGCGGCACCGAGTTCCCGGCAGAGCTTTCAAAGTATGCTCTGGTGGTGCACTGCGGAGGATGCATGCTTAACGAACGGGAGATGAAGTTCCGCCTGCGCTGTGCCCAGGACGAAGGGGTTCCAATTACCAACTACGGCATACTTATTGCCTATGTTACAGGTATTCTTAAGCGGAGTGTTGCCCTTTTCCCCGATATTGCCGCTCTATTGGACTGACAGACCGCATTCAGTAGCAGTTTTCTTTAATTATAGCCTCAGGGTAGTAGTGCTTAAGTATATCCTTGAAGCCTATACCTGATACAGCCATGCCGGCAGCACCGGTCTGGTCAAGGCCTACACCGTGTCCCCAGCCGCCCCCTATAAAAAGGAACTTGTCGGGCAGGCCGTTACGTGCCAGCTGATATTCGCACACAAACATGGCGCTTTTAAGTCCGCCCAGCCTGGTCCTCATATCCCGGCTTCCGATAACGATTACACCCAGTGTCCCCTGGACTGTGAGGCTGGTGACACGTCCGCTTATGTCCCGGCTGTTGACAGTTATCCCTTTTATGTAGCCTATAGTGTGGCCAGGATCCACAATATCCTCAAGCTCCTCCCTGGAATACTGGACAGCCCATCTGTACGATGGATACGATGCGTATGGAGACACATAGCAGTACATAGGGGGCGGGCTCTTTATGAACTTGGCCATCTGGGCAGAGCTGGGGGCACTTTTGTTAGCCTTTATCTTCTTATCGGGAACTGCTGAAAGGAAACCCTGGTTCTGGCTTCCCCAGGCGGTGGCGGGGGATGATGAATATCCCCCGCTATTGGTGCAGAAAAGTGCATCAATAGGGCTGCCCAGAGGAGTAAACAGGGCTATGCCGAAAGTCTCTGCCACAGCTGCGGTGGTCTGAGGTTTTTCACGGTTATAGCCGCGGTAGGCAGTATTTTTGCCCACATAGACATCGTATTCTGCTTTGGCCGAGATCTGCATCCTAAGGAGTATGTAGCTCCGGGCAGCCACCGCCTGGGCTTTGAGCGATTCGATATGCCAGGTGTCAAACATCTCGGATGGAACTACACCGTAAAGGTATTCCTCAAGGTCTATATGGTTTATAAGCATTAAAGAGCGGTCTTTTATTAGTACTTCTATATCGCCACGGAATTCGCTTCCTTCGGGAATATTGCTTTTGACACTTGGTTTGGTCCTGATTCCTATAAATTTGATTGTCCCATCTGTATTCGAAAACCTGTAGGAAGAACTTGCACCTTTTATAAGCTTATTTTTATTATATACTAAAATTGTACCTTTTTCATAGTTTACATTAAAAATATCATTAGTTTTGCTGGTTGTAATTGAAAAGGAAGAAATGCCTTCTGCAAGACAGGCTCTGACAATTCTGCCCGATTTCTTAACCTTAAAGTCAGCAGGAAGTGTTTTTAAAGGCTTTACAGGAGGTGGCATAAAACTCTTTTCGCCACGGGCCATAGTTGAATACATTCCTCTTTTTACCTTTTCAGCTTCTTCTTTCTTTCCTAGAATCTCCTTTACTCTTGCCAATGCTGGAAGTGCAGAAGAGAAAGTGCGTTCTGTTGCCAGTGCCAGGTCGTAATAGATTTCAGCTTTCAAAAAGTCATCTTTCAGCTCTGCACAGCATCCTGCCTGGTAGTAGCTTGCTGCGGCAAACATGTTGTCGCCCTGATAGCTGGTATAAAAATCAATTGCCTTGGTAAGGTTTCCCATCTCCTCGTAGTAACGGCCAATATAGTAGTTCAGCTCGGCATCGGGTTCATTGAATGGTAAAAGACGTTCGGCATACCGTGTGTTGCCAGATTTGACCGCAGCAATGAATGCAAGACGCTTGAATGCAGGGTTTTTATCTTTGAGTGAGTTTGCCAGGTTCAATGCTTTCTGGGGCTGCCCGCTCTGGAAATACTCCTGAACAGTCATCTCTGCCTCTTCTGCAGTCATTCCGAAGAGAACAGTCTGAGCAAAAAGGGCAAATACAAGCATTAATAGGGCTTTTTTCATCAGCACTCCCATTTGCCCTGGTCTATCTTGCTTTTAATTCCTGCGACTTTGGTGAAAATCTTGTCAAGCTTGTCGGCCTCTTCCCTGCACATCATAGCTCTGGAGAAAATATCGCGGAAAAACCTCTGCATCTCCTCGGAGCCGTCTATCTTGAAGAATCCTATGCTCCTGAAGTTCTCTATCAGGTGGCTGCATATCTGGTCCATATGGTCAGATGACAGCGGGGTAAAGGTGCGTTTGGGCATTCTTTCAAGGCTGGAACGGAAAAGGTGGTAGCACATTATCTGCACAGCGTGTGAAAGGTTAAGGGAAGGAAAGTCGTCGGATGTCGGTATAGAAACTACAGCGTTGCACTCGGCAAGTTCATCGTCGGTAAGGCCGTGCTCCTCGTTTCCGAACACTATGGCTGCTGTGCCGTCTGTCATCTGGCAGAGAGTGTCGCACATCTCTTCGGGCAGGAATGTCCTGTATTTGCGTTTTCTCCCGGCCCGGCGGCTGGTTCCCACCGAAAGTGCAGTTCCGGCAAGGGCTTCCTTAAGGTTAGGAAAGAACTGGGCGTTCTGGTAGATATCGAAGGCGTGGACAGAGCGGACCTCTATGATATGCTCATCGTATTCCTGAGGATCTGCAATTATAAGCTGATGTATGCCCATGGTCTTCATGCTGCGGCACACTGCACCTATGTTTCCACTGTCGTCAGGGTGCACCAGCACTATCTTTGTCCTTTCCTTTATATCGCTCATATTAAGAAAAGTATACTAAATCGGTGGTTTTAGCAATGAGTTGCCACCCTTGACAGACTAAAATATAATAAATATAAATAATTAAGGATTTATTTTGCAAAATAAATATATTTGTGTCCTGGACGACACCGATTTAATTCCAGAACTATGCGGTTATGGCGACCGCAATCTCAAAGCTATAGAGGAAAAACTGCAGGTGCCGGTCTATTGCCGTGGCAACGAGATACTGCTTGAATCCGATGACAAGGCTAAGCAGGAGCTTTTCAGCCGGGTGATATCTCAGATGCGCAGCTATGCTCAGAAGGGTGTTTCCCCAGACCAGGACATGATTATAACTCTGTTCAACGAAGCGGAATCGGGTTCTGCTGACTCAAAAAAAGACTATTCCATTACAATTCCAGGCTCAAGCCGCCGTGTTTTCCCGCGGAACAAGAACCAGATGAGGCTTCTTGAGCTTTTTGATACCAAAGACCTTGTGTTTGCCATAGGGCCGGCCGGAACTGGAAAGACTTACTTGGCGGTAGCCAAGGCGCTGTGCGAGATTATGCAGAAGAAGTACCGAAAGCTGGTAATAACCCGGCCGGTGGTAGAGGCGGGCGAGAGCCTTGGGTTCCTGCCCGGCGACCTGGCCCAGAAAATAAGCCCGTATTTGCGCCCTTTGTACGATGCCATGGAAAGCCTCCTTTCATTCGAGGCTGTGACAAAGCTGGAGGAGACCGGTGTAATAGAGGTTGCACCTTTGGCATATATGCGGGGCCGGAGCCTGTCTGACTGCTACATTATCCTTGACGAGGCTCAGAACACGACACGGGAACAGATGAAGATGTTCCTTACACGGATAGGGGAGCATTCCAGGGCTATTGTGACCGGCGATGTTACCCAGATAGACCTGCCTAATAAATCGGCTTCCGGCTTGGTGGAGGCTTCAAAGATACTTAAAGACATAGATGACATCGGTTTTTTGGAATTTTCTCCCGGTGACATCGTGCGAAACCGTCTTGTAAAGAAAATTATAGATGCGTATGAAAAAAATAAATGAACTGCTGCGGTACATAAAGAACCAGAAGCATAAGGTTTTAAAGATTGCGCTTCTTATCTCTTTTATCCTTGACCTGCTTTTCATAGTTCTTTTAAGCCGTATGGAGAATTTCTCGGACCAGGCAAACCAGATTCAGGCCGGAATGGTGGCCGAGAAAGACATTGTGGCAGACAAGGACATCCAGTACATAGACAGCAATGCCATGTCAAAACTCAAGTACGAGGCAGAGAAGAAGATTCTTCCAATATTCAAGGTAGACTCAAGCATCACAGCCAATGTCACTTCAGCCTTCGATGAGTTCAGCACCACGCTTCAGAATTACTTTGCCGAGAACCTGGATTATGATGCTTTTGCCGCTTTAAGCGAGAAACTCAAGGGCGACGGATACTCCATAAGCACCGACTTTTTGTACGGTATGGGCAAAAGCCCAGCTGCAAGCCAGATACTTGAGACAAGCCGCAAGGCTCTTGAGGATCTTATGACTTTAGGCGTCATGGACAATACTGCGGCAGGGTACGACAAGAACCAGGTTGCCGAGGTGTGGAGATGGAGAGAGAATCTGCGTGAGAAAGAGGATATCGCCCTTACCGACCTGATGACCAAGTCCAGGATTCCAGACTTTATCAAAAGCAGGTACAGCTCGCTCCTGGACAAGAACGACATGCAGACTGTGGTGCTTTTTGTCCAGCAGTTTGCCAAGGAAAACCTTTTCTTCGACTATAACGAGACAAATAAAAAGAAAGAGACCCTGCTTGCCAACCTTGAGCCTGTATACAAGACACTTATGCAGGGTGATGTGATAGTGAAGAAGGGCTTTATAATCTCCGACACCGACATGGAGAAGATAGATGCACTCAAGCAGAATTCTTCCAAGATGGACCTGGGCGGGGTTATTGGAACTATTATATTCCTTTTAGGACTTTTCCTATTGGGAATGGAAATTGTCCCATACAGCATGCCGCATAACGAGGCCCGAAAGAACAGCTATACACTATTCTTCCTTATCCTGATAGAGATTTTCTTCTTCCTTTTCCTTGTTCTGGTTAAGACTCCGCCGCTTTTCGACAACCTGATTGCAGCCCTTATAATTCCGTCTGCCATGTTCTCTATGCTGCTTTCCATAGTTTGCAGCCCACTTACAGGCATAACATTTGCCTTTATTTCTGCCCTTATAGTGTTCCTGTTCGACATGAACAGCGCACTTGCCGCTATATTTGTGGTACTTTCAGGTCTTTCGGGCTCCATGGTTGTACGCAACTACAGCAAAAGAATCCAGCTTATACAGTCAGGCGTATACCTAGGAATAATAAACATGTTCCTTATGGTGGCATTCCTGCTGGCTTCCAAGCATTTCGACAACCACCGGATACTCATGGTCCTGTTTGCATTCTTAAACGGTATGGCCTGCAGCATCCTGTGTCTGGGAATTCTGCCTATCATAGAGCATGTAATGAACGTGCCCACCCAGTCCAGGCTGGCAGAGCTTTCTGACCTTAACACCCCTATACTCCAGAAGATGCTCCATATGGCATCGGGAACATTCAACCATTCCATTCTGGTAGGAAACCTTGCCGAGAATGCCTGCATAGAGATAAAGGCAAACGGTCTTTTGGCAAGGGTAGGAGGCTATTATCACGATATCGGAAAGATAGACCAGGCCGACTTCTTTATCGAGAACCAGGAGACCTACAACCGGCATGACAACCTTTCGCCGAGCCTTTCGGTATCTATAATAAAGTCGCATGTCAAATATGGCGTGGAAAAGGCTAAGGAGCTTAACCTGCCGCCAGAGGTAATCGACATCATAGCCCATCATCATGGAAACGGACTTATCTCTTATTTCTATGTTGAGGCCATGAAGCTTGAGGACAAGGCAAGGGTTACCCCGGAAGCCTATTCATATTCCGACGGCCGGCCCAAGAGCAAGGAGGAGGCAGTGGTGCTTCTGGCCGATTCTATCGAAGCTGCTGTGCGTGCTATGAAAAATCCGACACTGGAAGGAATCCAGAACAGGGTAAACGATATTATAAAGAGCAAGATAGAGTCGGGGCAGATTTCCGAGAGCGAGCTTACATTCAGCGACCTTAAGATTGTTGCAAACTCCTTTGTTAACACACTCAAGGGTATTCATCATTCAAGAATCCAATATCCTAAGCAGGAAGAGATAAATGAATTATCTTCAAATTCAAAATGAGAGCACAGTAAAGATTAAGATAAGGCCTGTCAAAGACTTCATGCTCAAGGTGCTGGAGATTCTGGAGAAGGATAAGTGGGAAGTGTCGGTCCTATTTACAGGCGATGCCTTTATACAGACCCTTAACAGGGATTACCGTGGCAAGGACGAGAGCACCGATGTCCTTTCCTTTGCCCAGGTGGATGCCAAAGAGGTTTTTCCAGAGCAGAAAGGCAGGTTCTATGCCGGCGACATAGTGATTTCCATGGAGACCCTGGCCAAGAACGCCGATTATTTTGGAATAAGTATGAACGAGGAGCTTAAAAGGCTTTTGGTTCATGGGATACTGCATTTAAGCGGTATGGATCATAAGAATAACAATCCTGACCAGCCTATGCTGATGTATCAGGAGGAAATATTAAAACAATTTACTGGAGTGGTTTTGCTTTGAAACCTGGAAGTTTTTTTCACAATTTATTCAAGACTCGGAAAGAAGACCCGAGCGGAGTTGACAGAGACCTGAATGTCGAAGAACAGGAGATGATCAAAGGGGTAGTGGACCTGGCAGAAAAGGATGCCAAAGATATAATGGTGCCACGCACCGATGTTGTGTTCATACCAACAGATATGCCGTTGGAAGAGGTTCTGGACATAATTGCGGAATCTGGTTTTTCACGGTTCCCTGTGTACGAGGAGACTATAGACAATGTTATCGGAATCCTTTATGTAAAGGATCTGATGCGTGAGCTGGTAAAGAAGAATAAGAATTTCAAGGATATAGTGGTCAAGGATATTTTACGCAAGCCTTACTTTATCCCCGATTCCAAGAAGATCAACGCCCTGTTCCACGATTTCCGAAAGAAGAGGGTGCACATAGCGGTTGCTGTTGATGAATACGGCGGAGTCGCCGGCATAATCTGCCTTGAGGATATACTCGAGGAGATTGTTGGCGAGATTCAGGACGAATTTGATGATGACGAGGTCGAGGACATAATCCAGGTGGGGCCATCAACATACCTTTGCGACACACGTGTAAGCATAGAGGACCTGAATGAAGAGCTCAGGATTAAGCTTCCACACGAGGACTACGATACTTTGGGCGGGTTTGTATTTGACCTTTTCGACAAGATTCCTGTAAAGTTCGAGAAAAAAGAGTATAAGGGGATGACATTCATTATCCAGGACGTTGAAGGAAACAAGATAAAATCTGTTAAAATTGAGTTGGACAAATGTTAAGACAAGTTGCAGCATTCTCACCAGGACATCTCACCGGTCTGTTCTATATGCAGGACGCAAGCCAGGATCCGCTTCTTGCAGGAAGTCTTGGGGCCGGATTTTCAATACTTAAAGGCGTAACCACCACAATCGAGGTGAAAAAGAGCTTTGACGACTGCTCTGTAACTTTGAATGGAAAGCTTAACGATGCTCCGGTAAGCCATCTGGTTCGCAATCTGTTTTTCCAGGAGCTTGGAGAAAAGTCTATTCCAATTGATATCAAGCATGTTATAGAGACACCCGAGGGGGCAGGGTTTGGCACCAGCGGTGGAGGGGCACTTAGCCTTGTCCTGGCACTAAACCATCTTTATGGCGAGCCATTCAACACTATTAAGGCTGCCCAGATTGCACATGTGGCAGAGGTGCGCTGCAAGACCGGGCTTGGTACAGTCATGGGAGAAAGCTTTGGCGGTTTCCGTATTCTTACCCGTGCAGGAGCTCCTGGCATAGGTGCTACAATATCGATTCCTTACGATAAGGATTTGTATGCGCTTTGCATAATGTTCGGACCGCTTTCCACAAAATCGGCACTTTCCGATCCCGATATAAGGGCCCGCATAATGAAATCTGGCGAAAAGTATCACAGCCTGCTATGCCAGACTCCCGATATACTGTCATTCCTTAAGTATTCCAGAATGTTTGCAGAGGAGACTGCCCTCTATTCAGATAAGGTAAGGGCTGCCCTTGACTTCTTTACCGAAAGGGAAATCAACGCCAGCATGCCTATGTTCGGCGAAGGTATATTCTCTATTCTGCACAAGGCAGAGCTGCCAGATGTAATCAAGGTGGCACAGGAGTTCTGCTCCAGGTACCCGGCAAATTCTGTGGAGCTTATGGTATCCAGCATAGCAAAGCGGGGTGCCGGAATAGTAAGCGAAGACTAAAGGAGAAAGCATGGCATACGGAATACATCCTTCTTTTGATATAATAGGCACTTCGGGCAAGGAGCTTGCAGGAAAGCGCATAGTGCTTTGCATAACAGGCAGCGTGGCCTGTGTCCGGTCAAGCGAGGTGGCACGGCTTCTGATGCGCCACGGTGCTGCTGTTTATCCTGTCATGACCGAAAGTGCGTGCACTCTTGTGGGACCCGACCTTATTGAGTGGGCCTGCGGTTATAAGCCTGTCACCACGCTGACCGGGGCTGTGGAGCATGTGGCTCTGGCAGGCAATGTGGCTGACAAGGCAGACCTTATACTGGTATGCCCCTCCACAGCCAATACTATAGGCAAGATTGCAGGCGGCATAGACGACACCCCTGTTACTACCGTAGTAACCACAGCCCTTGGCGAGAGAATCCCTGTAGTTATTGTTCCTGCCATGCACGAGCCCATGTACAGGCATCCTTTTGTGAACGAGAATATCCAGAAGCTTAAGAATGCTGGAATTACTGTAATGATGCCGCGGATAGAAGAAGGAAAGGCTAAGATTCCTGAAAATGAAGAGATTTACCGGACTGTACTTTCTGTCCTTTCCAGCAAGGCTCTGCTTGCCGGAAAGAGAATACTTATAACAGCTGGCCGCACAGTTGAGTATATAGACCCGGTACGTGTCATAACCAACAACAGCTCTGGCAAGATGGGCTTTGCCCTGGCCCAGGCTGCAAAGGATATGGGGGCCGATGTTACAGTGGTGTATGGAAAAGGCTCGGTGGAACCTGATGGCTGCTTCAATGTTATCAGGGTTGATACAGCAGAAGATATGAAGAATGCAGTGGAAAAGGAGCTTGTCTCAGACAGTTACGACATGATGTTTGCATCAAGTGCTGTTGGTGACTGGAAGCCTGTTTCTACGAGCAAAGAGAAAATTTCCACCCGTAAAAATAAGAATCTTATGCTTGAACTGGTTCCAACAGTAAAGATAATTGATGGAATCAAGAAAAAGTTTCCAAAGGTGTTCCTTGCAGCATTCCGGGCACTCCACGATTTAAGCGACAAAGAGCTTCTTACAGATGGAAAACGGCGTATGAAGATTGCCGATGCCGACATGATTGCGATAAATGATGTCTCTAAGCCTGGACAAGGCTTCGAGACCGACACCAACGAGATGCTGGCTGTAACCAAGGATGGCGAGGTCACCAAACTGGGCTTTGCATCCAAGTATGAGATTGCGCGTAGGCTGCTAACTATAGCCGAGGAGAATATATGCAGGCAAAAATAATAAATGGACTTGAGATACGCAAGGCTATTCTTGAAGAGATAAAGGCAGAGACCGCAGAATATAAGGCTTCTACAGGCAAGGTGCCTGGCCTTGTGACCATACTGGTAGGGGAGAACCCTGCATCTGTATCGTATGTTACACTTAAGGTCAAGACAGCCTTGGAGATGGGCTTTAAGGAAGTTCAGGTGAACCTGAGCGAAAGCTGCACCGAGAAAGAGCTTCTGGACACAGTAGATAAATACAACAAAGATGACTCTATACATGGAATACTGGTGCAGCTGCCACTACCCAAGCATATTGACGAGAATAAGGTTATATATGCAATAGACCCTGACAAGGATGTGGACGGCTTCCACCCAGTGAATATCGGCAGGCTTCTTTTAGGCGGCAAGCATACAAAGTATCCGCCCTGTACCCCGGCAGGAATTGTGGAGATGCTTTCACGCACAGGTATAGAAACCGAAGGTAAGGAAGTGGTCATAGTAGGGCGCAGCAACCTTGTGGGAAAACCGCTTGCCAATATGCTGTGTGCAAAAGGCAAGAACGCCAATGCCACAGTTACAATATGTCACACACGCACCAAAGACTTGGAATCGCACTGCAGACGTGCCGATATACTGGTTGCTGCAGCAGGCTGTCCAGGGCTCATAAAGCCGGAATGGGTCAAGCCAGGTGCCTGTGTCATTGATGTGGGTGTAAACCGGGTAGGCGAGAAGATAAGCGAGAAGACAGGAAAAAAGGTGGCAATACTCAAAGGCGACACCGACTTCGATGCCCTTCTTTCAATAGCCGGCTACATTACACCTGTTCCAGGTGGAGTGGGACCCATGACTATAGCCATGCTTATGAAAAACACACTCAATGCTTTCAAATACACAATGGAGAAATAACTATGGAATCTAAAGAAATCAGCGCAACCTACGAAGCGGCCCTGGCCAGAAGCAAGAAAATTGAATCTGATATCCAGCTCCACCCTGAGCGTTATAGAGTTCTTACAGGCGACCGTCCTACTGGCAGGCTGCACATAGGCCATTACTTTGGCTCGCTGCAGAACCGTGTACGCCTTGCAAACCTGGGAGTACCTACCTGCATACTTATTGCCGACTACCAGGTGCTTACCGACCACGAGGCATTCTCAGAAATTTCGCAGAACACCAAGCAGCTGGTCATCGACTACCTTGCTGCCGGCATAAAACCAAGCGACAAGGTTATAATCTATCCACACAGCTATATCCCCGAGGCAAACCAGCTTATGCTGCCGTTTTTGACTTTAGTCTCAAGCTCCGAGCTTGAACGTAACCCGACTGTAAAGGAGGAGATTTCCAAGTCCGAGCTTTCAACTGTGAATGCCGGAATGCTTACATATCCGATTCACCAGGCCTGCGACATCCTTTATTGCAAAGGCACTGTGGTACCGGTGGGCAAGGACCAGCTGCCCCACATAGAGCTGACCCAGAAGATAGCACGCAGGTTCAACAAGAAATTCTGCAAGCCAGACTCGCCAATATTCCCCGAGCCATGCGCTCTTTTGAGCAAGACACCTAGCATATTGGGGCTTGACGGCAGCCAGAAGATGAGTAAAAGCCGCGGCAATGCCATAATGCTGTGCGCAACCGAGGATGAGACAGCAAACCTTATCAAGAAGGCAAAGACAGACTCAGACCGCCATATAACTTACGACCCCGTGAATCGGCCAGAGGTTGCAAACCTTCTTATGCTCATATCCCTGTGCACCGACGAGGAGCCAACAGCAATCGCAGAGCGGATAGGCGACGGCGGTGGCGGACTTCTTAAAAAGACCCTTACCGAGGCCCTGAACGAAAAACTCCGTCCGCTAAGAGCAGAACGTATAAAACTTGAATCATCTCCAGATTATATCCGCAGCGTTCTTTTGGACGGCGTTGAGCGGGCCAGGGCAATGGCAATCGAAACCCTGAACGAAGTCCGCCGTGCCATGAACATGGAGATATAAGACTGATTTGAGAGCCAGGAAAGCAATATTCCTCATATTTCTCCATCTGTTGTCTTTCTGTGTGTATGCACAGGAAGAGAATAAGAAACATTATGTGATTCCTGCTTTGGAGATGATGACCGAAAGTGCATTGCTTCTATGCTTCAACAGATATGTTACACCATGGAAGAACTATGGCCATGTTGACTGGTCCGATATAGAGCATAACCTTTCAAGCAAATGGGTATGGGATCAGGACGAATACAATATAAACCAGATATGCCACCCGTACCAGGGCGCTTCTTACTTTACTACAGCCCGTTCGGCAGGGCTTAATTTCTGGGAATCGGCTGCATATTCCATACTGTTCGGAAACATACCCTGGGAGCTTTTCTGCGAATGCGAGACCCCAGCCTTGAATGATTTAATAATTACAGCTGTGGGTGGGGCAACACTTGGAGAGATGTTCCACCGTTTCTATGCCGACAGCTGGCATACAAACTTCCGCTGGATGTCATACTTCATAGCACCTTTTGAGGCTATAAACTACCATATCTTTAAATGGGAACCTCCTATGATGCCTGACCGCACCGAGGAACTTGATACCTTTTTCTTTGCAGGATCATATTCAAAAGATAATAATTTTATGTTCGGATCCGGTGTCAATGCTGTCTACGGTAAACCCTACGGCCATAATACAAAAGAGCCTTTTGACAGTTTCGAATTCCACCTGCAGGCAGGCTTCTCGCCATCCGACGACTTTATGGTAACACTGTTTTCCGACGGCTATCTGTGGTCAAGGAAAGTGCATACCTGCCTCAATTCTGCCTCTACTTTAGGATTAAGCCTCCATTATAACTTTGTCTATACCGAAAAGATAAACTATTCGGACAACAGCCTTGGATTCTCATTTAAAAGCAGATTTTTCCTACCAAAAGATACTCTGTTTGATTTTAAGATACACCTGAACTGGCTTATGCTGGGTGGCACAGAGTACTATAAGTTCATGAACGGCGATATTCCCAAACCTGCAAACGGCGAGGAAAGGCGCGATTACGACCTGTGCACAGGAGAGAACATAAAGCTTTCCATGACATTAAGCCAGGAAGACTTTGGAATATTGTCATTTTTCGGCATGTTCAGCGGGATGCATCCTATAAATGATGCTATTCCAGAAAATGGGACAGATGGCTTCACATCTGTTGTTATTATGGGACTTTCCTACGAGCACAGGGTGCTTAGCAAACTTTCGGCTGGGATTTCATATCAGACATATTTTAAAAAGGGATTCTACAAAGATGCGGAAGACCACTTTGACACCAGCCACTTCATTTCTATGTTCTGCAGGCTTAAAGTACGCTGAACAACTTGTTCTAATTATTAAATAATTATATAATTATAGTATGATAATTATTGTTAAGATTTCTCTTGTAGCATTACTGGCAGTTTTTGCTTCTTTTGCTGTTTTCATGCTTGATAAGAAAGGATTTTTCAAATCTTTCTCATTCTGGAGAAAACAGATATTCATAGGTATAATTTTCGGTATTATTTCCTCAATGGGAACAGAGTTCGGTGTCCCCTTTGACGGCTTTATCCTTAATGCCCGGGACACAGCACCAATATGTGCAGGACTCCTTTTCGGAGGCCCTTCGGGTATTATTGCAGGTTTTATAGGTGGGCTTGAACGCTGGTTTGCAGTCTACTGGGGAGCAGGGGCTTATACCAGGACAGCCTGCACTGTATCTACAATGCTTGCTGGAATTATTGCAGCCCTTTTCCGCAAATACCTTTTCGATGACAAGAAACCTACCTGCTTGCCAGCCTTAGCCATAGGTGTTCTGGCCGAGACTCTCCATATTCTTATGGTGTTCATGACCAATATGGATGATGTGGCAAGAGCTTTCTCGGTAGTAAAAATTTGCGCCTTCCCACTTATTGCAACCAACTCCATATCAGTATTCCTGGCTGTTTCCCTTATATCTATTCTGACACGTAAGCAAGAAAAACAGGAACTTTCAAAGCTAAAACCTATTTCCTATTCATTCCAGAAATGGCTTTTTGCATGTGTAATCATCATATTTGCCACTACAACCATCTTTTCATGGAGACTCCAGACATTCTTAAGCCATGGCGAGACCAAAAAGATAATATCGGTGAATATTAATGATGTTCAGCAGGATATAAGCGATGCTTCCGATTCCAACATGCTCAAGCTTGCCCACGAGGTTGCTTCTCAGCTTGATGCTGCTCCGATTATCGACAATAATCTTGTTAAAGATTTGTATAAAAAATACAATGTGGCCGAAATAGACATAATAGGAGTGGACGGCAAGATAATTGAAAGCACCAACAGCCGGTTTATAGGCTTTGATATGGGAAGCGGTAAGCAGTCGGCCGAGTTCAATATACTGCTCAAGGGGCATAAAGAGCTGGTTCAGGAGTATCAGCCAATCTCTTATGATCAGACTATTTACCGCAAGTACGCTGGAGTAGCCCTTAAACGTGGTGGCTATATGCAGATAGGATATTCGGCCGAACAGTTCCAGCACGATATTGATGAGCAGATTATCGGAATAACCAAAAACCGTCATGTAGGGGAGCATGGAAGCCTTATCATTGCCGATAAATATGGCCTTATAGTGTCGGACCGTAAAAATTTCCAGGGCAAGCCCCTTGATGCTACAGGTTTCAAGATAGACTGGCATTCTATCCGCGAGAAAACATTATTCAGACAGAATGTTTACGGCAGCCCAAGCTACTGTATGTATGTATTATCAGAAGGCTACTATATCATCGGCGTTCTTCCTGTTGAGGAGGCAATGCGGACAAGCGAAGTGGCAATCTACCTTACTGTGCTTTTAAGCATAATAATGTTCGGCATACAGTTTGTGGCACTCTATGTCCTTATTAAATATATTGTAGTAAAGAAGATACAGAAGGTGAACGATTCCCTGGCCCAGATTACCGGAGGGAACCTTAATGTGGTTGTCAATGTCCGCTCCAACAGCGAATTTGCCTCATTATCTGATGATATCAATATGACAGTTGCAACCCTTAAGCACTATATAGCCGAGGCTGCTGCCCGCATAGACAAGGAGCTTGAGTTTGCCCGCATTATCCAGAAATCGGCCCTCCCGAGCGTATTCCCACCTTTCCCAGACCACAAAGAGCTTGATATCTTTGCATCTATGAATGCGGCCAAGGAGGTCGGAGGCGATTTCTACGACTTCTACATGGTTAATAACGATACTCTTGCCTTTATAATTGCCGATGTTTCGGGCAAGGGAATCCCTGCCGCCATGTTCATGATGACAAGCAAGACCCTAATCAACAGCCTGGCAACCGAAGGGCTTGACATAGAGGATGTAATCGCGACCGCAAACGACAAGCTGTGCGAAAACAACGAGGCCAACATGTTCATAACTGCATTCATGGGATTCTTGGACCTTAAGACAGGAAAGCTGCGTTATGTGAGCGCAGGTCATAACCCACCGCTGGTCCGCCACGGAAAGGGCAACTTTGAATATCTGCCTAAGAGCAAGACTATAGTTTTAGCTGCCATGGATGGATATCCGTATAAGGCAGAGGAAATGCAGCTGGTACCAGGCGATGTACTCTATGCCTATACCGACGGTGTTACCGAGGCAACCGACAGCCACGAGGAGCTTTACGGCGAGCCGCGCCTTAAATCTGCACTCGATGCCGGCATAGAAAAATGGAACAACATGGAAGAGCTTTGCCACGGCATAAAGCAGGATGTTGATGCATTTGTGGGAGATGCCCCGCAGTTTGACGATATAACTATGGTAGCACTCAGGTGGCAGCCGAAAGAACCTGACTGATGTCTGTGCAGCCGGTCAGAATCATGACCAGGCGGTCCATGCCCAGCGCGGTGCCGGAACATTCAGGGAAGGTGCGGAATATCTCAGGATAGGATGCATCGACATCCACCGGCACCTGGGAAATAGCAGCTTTCGCTTGTGTTTCTGTTCTATAGTATTCACGTACCTTTTCAGGGGCTGTCTCTTCCGAGTAGCAGTTTGCTATCTCTATGCCGTCTATATAGAGCTCCCAGCGCTCGTAGTACGGCTTTCCTTCCTTCTTTTTGGCCATGGTAGGAATCTGGACAGGGTAGTCCATAAGCACTGTTATACCGTTGCCGCAAACTGCAGGTTCAGTCTTTGATACAAACAGAAGGTTGAATATTTCCTCCCATGTTGTGTAACTCTCATTTATATCGTAGCCTGCATTGATTGCCGCCTTTCTAAGGGATAAAAAGTCGGGACATTTTTCTATATCTATGCCTGTGGTTTTTAAAAATGCACTTTGAATAGTCAGGACTTTTATTGGCATTTCAGCATATTTTGGGCTGAATTTTAAAAATAGACTTTTAAAAAGCTCTTCGGTTAGTTTCAAAGAATAAAGGTAGTCTGCCCCCTCGGCATAGTACTCAAGCATGGTGAATTCATTGCTGTGCTGCATTCCGCTCTGTTCGTTGTTCCTGAAACATTTGCATATCTGGAATATACTGCCGCTTCCCTGGGCTATAAGCTTTTTCATCCATAGCTCGGGCGATGGCAGCAGGTACAGGCTCCGGCTTTTTTTGTACATCGATATCTGTTCTGTCCTGAATATTTCTATGTGGGACTCGGGAATGACATGTGGAGCCAAGAGGGGAGTCTCTACCTGGAGAAATCCTTTCTGGATGAAAAAACTCCGTACTGCCTCGGTTATATCGGACCTTTTCTTTAAAATTGAAAACTTCTCAAAGCTGTTCATGCTGATATTATATAAAAATACCGCAATTATTTCTACAAAACTTTCATTTTTATGATATACTCTTAATGGAGTGCAGTAATGGCAGAGACAAAAAAGGCTATTTTAAAGAAGAAGATTCTTATTGTAGAGGATGATGAGGATATCAGGAACCTGGTTCTTTTCAACCTGGATATGACAGGGGAATACGAACTTCTTTCGGCCGACAACGGCGAAGACGCCCTGGTTCTGGCCAAAAATCATATACCTTCGCTGGTTATCCTGGATGTCATGCTTCCGGGCATAGATGGATTTGAGGTATGCCGTCAGCTTAAAGCAAACAGCACCACCAGAAAAATCCCTGTCGTCATGCTTACTGCCCGCTCCGACGACAATGATGTGGTAAAAGGTTTTGAGCTGGGTGTGGAGGACTACCTTAGAAAGCCTTTCAGCAGTATGAAGATACTCCTTGCCAGGGTAAGCAACATACTTCAGCGGCACGAGGCAGATTCTTCCAAGATCACTCTTGGCGAGCTTGAGCTTAATCCCCTTAACTATTCGGTTACAGCAGCGGGGGAGGCTGTGGATCTTTCTTATTCAGAATTCAAGATACTGCAGCTTTTAATGGAGAATCCCGGTGTTGCATACACCCGCGAGGCTATGATGACTGTCATTAAGGCAGGCAAGAACATCCCTGTCAACAAGGCCCTCCGCTCCATAGATGTACAGGTTCTTTCACTGCGCAAGAAACTTGGCAAGTGCGGAAAATATATTCAGACAGTCCGCAGTGCCGGCTACATGATTCAGATAGAGCAATGAAAAAATATAAATCCTTTTTTGCAAAAATTTTCTCTATCCAGCTTATTGCCCTATTCATGGTCATACTGCTGTCGGTTCTTCTTTCGCTTAGCGCTATCTCGCAGATTATCTACGACAAGACCGAGAAAGAGCTTGAGGATATGTGCCGCATAGTCAACAACCTGCTGCCTGACACAGGCATTGTAACCTTGAACGATATCGAGGCAATGAGCCTTTATGCTACATCTGGAACCAGTGTCCGCCTGACCATAATCCAGTATTCGGGAAGTGTGCTTGCCGATTCCCAGAGCAATTACCGCAATATGCGTAACCATTTTGACAGGCCTGAGGTTATGGACGCATTCCTTAAAGATGTAGGGCACAGCGTCCGCTTAAGCGAGACACTGGGTATAGAGATGGTTTATGCCGCAATTGCAGTACCCTCTAAGAGCTTTATAATCCGCACATCCATGCCTGTCACAGATGTTCACAGGTTTTTCAGCATAATGCGTAAAAGGCTTTTTCCATATTCCATTCTTATTTTCTGCCTTTCCATGCTTTTTACATTCCTTTTCACAAACAGCATAAACTCAACCCTCAAGCTAATAAGGGGAGTGACCAAGAAATATGCATCGGGCGATTTTTCTGCCAAGCTGCCAGCGCGTAGCGACGACCTGGGCGAGCTAACCGATGCGATTAATTCCATGGGTAGCCAGCTTGGAGAACGTATAGACACCATCACCGCCCAGAGAGACGAAATCCAGGCCATTGTAAGCGGCATGATAAATCCAGTCATTCTTATAGATGACAAGATGACAGTCCTGGAGATGAACCCTGCCGCCATGCATCTGACAGGGGCAACAGAAGGCTTTAAAGGCAGACAGATGGAAAGCCTTATAAAGAATCAGGATGTGATAAATATTGCCAGTGCCTGTCTTTCAAAAAAAGTCACCCAGGAGGCCGCAATATGTCTTGATACCGAAAAGGGTATCTATTATTTCATATATGCTTCGTATATCAACGGAACTGTCCTTATGGTAATGAACGATATATCGGGTATGAAACAGCTGGATGAGATGCGGAAGGAGTTCTCCATCAATGTATCCCACGAGCTCAAGACCCCGGTAACATCGATTATGGGTTATGTGGACACACTTTTGAGCATATATAAGGAACACCCCGAGAATATAGGCAAGTTCCTGGAGATAATAAAGAAGCAGTCGGAGCGTCTTGCAGGGATTATCGAAGACCTTCTTACCCTGTCCAGGACCGAAAGTTCCTATATCCGGCTTGAGAAGGAGCGCATCCAGGCCCGTACCCTTATAGAGCTGTGTGTTTCTGAACATGCTGAGCAGGCTGCCCAGAAACATACTCAGATAAAATTGGACATTAATGATGATGTCATGATTCTGGCCCATCCTGTGCTGGCTCAGCAGGCAATCGGAAACCTTTTGGAAAATGCAGTCAAGTATTCGCCCGAGAATGCAACTGTCATTATCCATTCCAGGAAGAATGGGGAATATACCGAGATTTCGGTCCAGGACAACGGCCCTGGAATAGAGGACAAAAACTTAAGCCATATATTCGAGAAATTCTACAGGGTGAACAAAGAGGTCAGCCGCAGCCTGGGTGGAACAGGCCTAGGTCTTTCTATAGTAAAACAGGTTGCCATAACCCATGGCGGCAAGGTGTCGGTAGAAAGCACTGTTGGCAAAGGCACTACATTTACTATATACTTTCCTGTATGAAAAAGTTTTTAATATTTTTAATTTTAGTCTCTATTTCTGTTTTAACCATATATGCCGAAATTGCACCAGATACACTTCTTACACCAGATCCTGCCATAACGCTGGGCAGGCTTGACAATGGCCTTACATATTATATCCGGCCAAACAGCTATCCCGATAACGAGGTGTATCTGCGCCTTGTAGTAAAGGCAGGTTCGCTCATGGAGGACGATGACCAGCAGGGGCTGGCCCATTTCCTTGAGCACATGGCATTCAACGGCACCGAAAAATACTCAGAGAACCAGGTTATAAGCTTTTTGGAGAAAAATGGCATCAAGTTCGGCCCTGATCTGAATGCATACACAACCTATGACCAGACCGTGTTCATGCTGAACATTCCAGCAGATAATCCTATGCTTATAGAGCAGTCGGTAGAAATCCTGTCGCAGTGGGCCGGTTATATGAAGCTGGACCCTAAAGAGATAGATGCAGAGCGTGGAGTAATAATAGAAGAGTGGAGAAGAGGCCAGGGGGCCGAGGAACGATTCTATCGTTTCGAGGTTGAGAAGGTCGAAGGGGGCCGCTTTGCATTGCGTGACCCGATAGGCAAGGTAGATATCCTGAATACATTCAGCAGGGACCAGCTGATGCGCTATTATAAAGAATGGTATACCCCAGACCGCATGGCTGTCATGGTTATAGGCAATGTTGATGTCGAGTTCATAAAAAGCAGTATAGAAAAGTATTTCTCGCCCCTTGGGAACAATGCCCAAAGCCGCACCATAGATATGTCAAGCCCAATAAATGAAGGTACAATATCGGGTGTGATGACTGATCCAGAGGCTACTTTCAACAAGTTCACAATGCACATTAAGGTGCCGTTCAAGCAGGACAAGACTGCCATTGATTACAAGGGTTCCATAATCCGTGCCCTGTTCTGCAATATGTTCTCGGACCGTCTTGACCAGATAAAGCGTGAACTGGATCCGCCGTTTTTGAATTCTGGGGTAGGGTTTTCTCATATTTTTTCATCTGCAAGCAGCTATTTTCTTACTACAACCCTTAAAGATGACAATGCCGAGGAGGGAATTGTCCGCTCTGTATCAGAAATTGCCCGCATAGCACAGCATGGCTTTACACAGTCCGAGCTTGACCGCTCAAAAGCAGAGCTTTTTTCATTTATCGAGACAGCCTATAATGAACAGGACAAGACCCATTCATCTAGCCTGATAAACGAATATACACGAAACTTCATGCAGGATGAGTGCATACCAGGTATTGCGGTTGAATACGAGCTTTATAAGCAGTTTTTGCCTTCAATAACTCTGAATGATGTCAACAGTCTTGTCCAAATTTTCCTTAAGAAGAATGGCCGTATCCTTATTGCCACAGGAAAACCCCAAAGTTTAGCCTCTATTTCCGAGGACAGGCTTCTAGATATTGTGGATAAAGCCCTTGAATCAAAACAGGAGCCATATAAGGAAATAGCTCTCTCTGACACCCTGGTGGATAGCCTTCCGCCGGCAGGAAAAGTAAAGTCGTCCAGGACCGATAAAAAGACAAGCCTTACAACACTTAAACTTTCCAATGGTGCCAAGGTGCTTCTGTATCCAACCGATTACAAGAATGATCAGATACTTATCTCTGCCATAAGCCAGGGTGGCAGCTCCCTGGTAAGCGATTCCCAGTGGGCATCATCTCTTATTTCCTGTGCGCTGGTAGGCAACAGCGGTCTGGGGCATTTTCCAAAGGTAGAGCTTGATCAGATGCTTAAAGGGAAGAATGTGGCAATAAGTCCGTTCATAGAGACCTATTCCGAGGGCTTTACAGGAAGCTCCAACAAAAAGGACCTTGAGACAGCATTCCAGCTTATTCATCTATATTTCACAGCACCACGGTTTGACCAAGAGGCCTATGAATCTTATATGAAACGGCTTGAGACTGCAGTCAAAAGCCAGGAAAGCGACCCCGATTCAGCTTTCATCAAAGCTGTAAAAGAGCTTATAACCCAGGGACACAAGAGGGGCAGGTTCATGGACATGGAGCTTCTGTCCGAGATTTCCCTTAAAGATGCCCAGGATGTGTTCAAGGCCAGGTTCAGAGACCCAGGCGATTTTACCTTTATTCTTGTAGGCAACATAGATATCGATAAGGTAAAAGAGCTGTTCTCAGCATATATTGCATCGATTCCATCGGCAGGAACAAAGGAAAAATGGGCCGATGTAGGGCTCAGGATACTTGAGGGAACCCATAGGCAAGATGTTTATAAGGGAATTGACTTCAAAAGTCAGGTGCTTACAATACTTGACGGCAACATAAGGTACAATTCCAAGGAGCTGCTTAACCTTGAGGCCCTGTCATATTGCCTTAATCAACGTCTTATGGAGGTAATACGTGAAAAACTGGGCGGAACTTATACTATTCAGGCCTATTCATCCACAACTCCTATCCCGGTGCCTCAGTATATGCTTAACATCATCTACAGCTGCTCGCCACTCAGGGCCGATGAGCTAATGCTTGCAGTAGATGCCGAGATAGAAAAGCTTAAACAGGAGATTCCTCAGGAGTATCTTGACCAGTTCAAGGCAATACAGCTTAACGAGTATAATAAGGGACTTAAGGATAACTCCTGGTATCTTGCCCAGCTGACCGACTGCGCATTCTACAACAGCCGCTTCAAGCTCGATTCCTCGTTCCCAAAAGCTCTGGAAAAGCTTACGGTCAAGGCTCTAAAGAAAAAAAGTTTAAAATACTTTGATACAAAGAATTCAATAACAGTTGTATTGTTCCCTGAGCAATAAAATATCTTATTGCGCAATATTTTTATATATTATAATATAGTGTTATGAATCTTGAAGTTTTTATACTTGGATGCGGTGGAATGATGCCGCTTCCAAGGCGGCACCTTACATCTGTCCTTCTGCGGAGGGAAGGGGATTTATTCCTCTTTGACTGCGGAGAGGCGACTCAGATTTCATTGAAAAAGCTTAATCTCAAGTGGAAGAACATTTCCACTATATTCATATCTCATACTCATGCTGACCATGTTACAGGGCTTCCGGGAATACTTATGCTGTCTTCCCAGGTGGACCGTACCGAGCCACTTTATATTATTGGCCCGCCCAAAATTAAAGAATTTGTCGAGACCAGCATAAAAGTTCTGGACATGTATATAAATTATGAGATAATAGTCAAGGAGATTACTGAACCAGGGGTCGTAATGCAGGGCGAAAACTTCAAGGTAGAGGCATTCCAGCTGGATCATACCAAACCCTGTTTCGGCTACAAGCTTACAGAAGCTCCAAGACCAGGCATTTTCCATCCAGAGAAAGCAAAGGAGCTTGGTGTTCCTATGGGAAGCATGTGGTCGGCCCTGCAGCATGGCGAAACTGTAATACTGGCAGACGGCAGAAGCGTTACCCCTGACATGGTGCTTGGGTTGCCGCGCAAAGGACGCAAGTTCTCATTTGTCACCGACACCCTGGCTATTCCTTCTATTGCAGAAGAGGTAAAGGATTCTGACCTTTTTATATGCGAAGGGATGTTCGAGGATGAACTGGCCGAAAGCGCCCATGAGAAAAAGCACATGACTGCGGTAGAGGCTGCACTCATAGCTAAATCAGCCGGCGGCATTAAACAGATGGGGCTTATACATTACAGCCCACGGTATACTGACAAGGAGCTGTCAATCCTTCTGGAGCAGGCACAAGAAGTATTTGCAGACACATTCCTGACCAGGGATGGACAGACAATCCTTTTGAAATATGAGGATTAATTTTGGAGAGACTAGGATGATTAAAGTCGAAAACATTGACAAGATCTATGGCAGATTCAAAGCGGTGGACAATGTCTCCTTCCATATCGGCAAGGGTGAGATTGTCGGCCTTCTGGGACCGAACGGTGCAGGAAAGACCACAATCATGAAAATCCTGACCGGATACCATTATCCGACACATGGAACTGCCATGCTTAATGGTTACAGCATCTATGATGACCTTTTGAAGGTAAAGGAATCCACCGGGTACCTGCCCGAGATGGCTCCTCTTTATGATGACCTTACTGTTATTGAGTACCTGGATTTCATGGCCGATATCCGCAAGGTTCCCAAATCCAGGAAGAAAGAGGAAATAGACAGGGTTATCCAGGAGTGCGGTCTAACCCCAGTTGTTTACAGGGGAATAGGCAAGCTTTCCAAGGGCTACAGGCAAAGAACCGGGCTTGCTCAGGCAATTATCCATTCGCCCGATATCCTTATTCTGGATGAGCCTACCACAGGTCTGGACCCTAACCAGATTATAGAGATACGTAAGCTTATATGCGATATAGGAAGGGAAAAAACTGTAATTCTCTCCACTCATATTCTGCAGGAGGTTGAGGCGGTCTGCAACAGAGTTCTTATCATGAACCACGGCAAGATTGTGGCAGAGGGCACCCCCGAGACTATAAGGGACCAGGTTCAGAAGGATGACCGCTTTACTATAGAGGTTTCTGGTTTAGTCGATACCAATGTGGTCAAAGCCCTGGAAGCTGTATCTAATATACTTTCAACCGAATCCATCGACGGCAAGACTGTAATCAAGATATCGGCACCAAAGGGGAACAGCACAGGAGAACGTATCTTTGACTGGGCTGTGCAGAACGGCTTAAGGCTTTCGGCTTTGGTTCCTGAGCAGACAAGCCTTGAGGATATTTTCCGAAAGCTTACAAATCAGGCAGGAGTTTAATATGAATATCAAAGGACTTATCAAAAAAGAGCTAAAAGCATATTTCAACTCTCCTATGGCATATCTGGTTGTCCTATTCTTTGTCCTTTCGCTCAACATCTTCTTTTTCTTCTTCGGACAGTTCTTTGGAAAGGATACAGCCAGCATGCGCAGTTATTTCTCTATCATGCCGGTGCTGTTTATCCTTATACTTCCGGCTATAAGCATGCGAAGCTGGGCCGAGGAGCGCAAGCTAAGGACCGACGAGCTGCTTTTTACGCTCCCCTTAAGCGAATTTGAGATTGTAATGGGTAAATTCCTAAGTGCAGTTATCCTGCTTCTACTTATGATAGTGCTCACATTCCCAGTACCTATAATGCTCAATATGTTCGGAAACTTTGAACGCGGTGCGATTATCGGAGAATATATAGGAACATTCCTCCTGGGCCTTGCGGGGCTCTCGGTAGGGCAGTTCATATCTTCCCGGACATCGAACCAGATAAGCGCTTATATATTCAGCGTAGTGGCACTGCTGTTCATAACATTTATAGGACAGATAACCATGGTCATAAATGTTCCAAAGATCATTGACAGGCTATTCAGCTATCTGTCACTCTCGACACACTTTGAATCGTTCGAGAAAGGCATTTTCGACACCAGGGACTTCTCTTTCTTTGCTATTATCACATGCCTTTTCATCTACCTGAACGTAAAAGTGATCAAACTTAAGAAGTGAGGCGGCAGATATGAATAACAGAACAAAAGAATTGATTACAGCTGTTTTAGTTTTTGTGGCTGCCATACTTCTTGCCATGAACACCACCAGGTATTTCGGCAGAATCGACATGACAGAGACCAAGGAGTTCACCATAACCAACACTACAAAGGATTATATAAAGACAATTCCCGAACAGGTGAACCTTACATATTTCATCTCTGACAAAGTACGGGCCATAGCCCCTGCAGCAGGGCAGATAGAGGACCTCCTGTTCGAATATGCGGCAAACTCCCGCGGCCATATTTCGACCACATCGGTAGACCCGTCTAAGAATGTCATGGAGGCCTATGCAAAGAAGATGGGAATAACAGCCCAGCAGGTCCAGATCTACGACCGCAACGAACTGGCATATTCCACTGTATTCTCAGGTATCCTTATCCAGTATCTGGACAGGACAGCTGCTATTCCGTTTATTCTGGATGCAAGCAACCTGGAATACGAGCTTTCCAGCAAAATCCAGAAGCTGGTAGAAAACCAGACTACCAAGATAGGGCTTCTGGCAGGAGATGACCAGAATACTGTGGATTATTACTTCTCGTACCTCCAGGAGACCATGAAACAGAACGGAGACGTCATAGTTGTGAACAAAGGCGAGGCTGTAGACCCCGAGATTACAGTGCTCTATGTGCTTGGAAACAAGGACTTTACCGATTCCGACCTGCGCCATGTAGACGAATATATCATGAACGGCGGCAAGGCTGTGTTTGCACTGGACGGGGTAGTAGTGGACATGGCCAACAACCTTAAGGCAACCAAGCTGGAGGGCAACCCGGCCATCGAGATGCTCAAAAAATGGGGTATAACCATAAACAACAACATGGTGCTTGACAAGTACTGCAAAAAGATAACCATGAAAGGCCAGCTTCCGATGAACTATCCAATGTGGCTTAGCATAAACAGCAAGTTTGTAAACAAGGATAACCCTATAACTGCCGGTTTTGCAAGCCTGGACATGATGTGGGCAAGCTCCATCGACATAAATCCTGTTCCAGGGCTCAACTATCAGGAGCTCTTTACCAGCACCGACGAATCTTGGATTCTCAACGATTATATCACCGGAAACCCATACGAGGCTTTCACCACACAGCATCTGCAGGAGGTGGACAAAGGTACCCATACGCTGGCATATGCTGTTACAGGGCAGTTCCCAAGCGCATACTCAGACAGGGTAAGCAAGGATACCAAGATTATAGTTGCCGGAGACTCCGACTTCCTATCTAACCTTATTGAATACACCGAAAGCCCGGCAAACCTTATGTTTGCCGAGAATATGATGCAGTGGCTTGACAATGACAGATTCATGAATATAAAGACCAGGAGCGTGCGGGATATAAGACTTAACAAGATTACCGACTTAAGTACTAAAGTTAAGGCTATTCTTGCTGTATATTTGGTCAATATCTTCATAATTCCGGCTGGAATTATCATCTACGGCATTGTCAGATACATAAGACGGAAAAGAAAGGATGCGTGATTGATATGAAATATAAAACTAAAATAATAAGCCTGTCGGCTGCAATTGTAATTCTTGCTTGCACCTATTTTATGGGAGGCCTTTTCACAGCTCAGAAGAAAGTGGACAAAAAAGCTATGGAGCCTCTGTTCGACCAGAATCTTAAGGAGACTCTCACATCTCTTAAAGTCTCAACCACTCCAGAGACAGGGCTTGTCACTATAGAGAAAAACCCAGAAAAGAATGAATGGGTTGTCCGGATCGATGAGAACGTCACTTATCCTGCATCCACCATACGGGTCAACAGCCTTATAAGCTCTGTATTCGACGTTACAAAGTTCAAGCTTATGGGCCGTGGAGAAAAGTACTGGACCGAGTTTGAGCTCGAACCCAACAGGGCCGACACTGTAGAGATTTTCAAGGATGGCCAGTCCATGTTCACACTTTATGTGGGCAAGGAAGGACCTGGTGGCAAAGGGGACTATGTGCGTTCCACACTCTCGGACGAGATATATCTTACCGATGCAACCATGCAGCGTCACTTTGGTCAGGATCCGCGCTACTGGTTCAATATGCGGCTATTCCCCGAGGGTTATACCGGAGATGATATCTTTGCATTCACATTCATCGATATGAATTCCGAGGGTAAGATTTCCCTTAAAAGGGAGGCTCAGGGCAAGCTGGGGCAGTGGAACAACCTGATTGAAGGAGGACCAGAGCCCGAAGGAAAAGTTGCCGATGCCATCGCCGACAACCTGGCACTGCTTGAGGCTGTAAACTTTGTTAATGGTGTTGAACTGACCCCTAATGTTGTTGTGGAGCTTGACACCGGCAAGCTGGGGCATCTGACCATAGACTGCCAGAAGATTATGGACGAAGGCCAGTATGTATACCTCCTTAAAAAGAGGGGAGATTCCTACATGTACTTAATCCAGGAGGATAAGCTTAAGAGGCTGTTCCAGCCAGAGGGGCTTTTCCCTAAGCAGTAAGGTCCAGAGCCTTGCAGATTTGATTGTGGATATCCTCAATCGAACCTCTCCCGTCTATTACCACAGTCTTCATCTCAGAAGCTGCCAGGAGGGAGAGGCTTTTTTTATAGTTGGCATCGATCTTTCTCTGAAGCTCCAGGTGCTCGAAAAGCTCAGTCTCTTCGCCACGGGATTCAACACGGGCCTGGCACTCCTCGGGGCTTAAATCTATGTAGAAAAGGTATTCTGGAAGCGGGTAGAACCGGTTAAGGTCTGCCACTGTATCATAATCTATAAAAAGAGACTGATATGCAAGGCTTGAGAAGAAGTAGCGGTCGCATACAACCATTTTCCCAGCCTGGGTCTGCTCAATTATCCCATTTTTCCCATAAACATGCTCGTTCCGGTCGGCCGAGAACAGGAGTGCCAGTGTAAACGGGTCCACGCTTTCCTTTTTCTGGAGCACAGACCTTATAAAGCGTCCTATGCTGCCGTCGGTGGGTTCTTTTGTACTGTATCCCTTTATGCCGCAATCCTCCAGCTTTTTTACCAGAAGGGCAGTCTGGGTTGTAGTGCCGCAGCCGTCAAGGCCTTCCAGCACTATGAAATTTTTTATCGGTTTTTTGAAACTTATCAGGCTCATAATAGTTTTATATATGATAAATAAAAATAAATAAATAGAGATAGCAAAAATATTTGTTGTATAGTATTATAAAATAGTATTATGGTGCGCAAAACACTATCTGGTGCAAAATATGTTCTCCTTTTGTCTGTTGCTTCTGTTGTTGCAGCAGCTGTCATCTGGTATTCATATACATTTGTCCACGAGCACACAGAGGCATTGCATAGCCAGGTAATTTCCATACTAGAGAACCAGCTTTCCCGAAACATATCTTACGGCAGCATAGATCCGTTTTTCATCAACTCCATGACTATCCGTGACATTGAGATCAAGGACGATTCCGGCAAGATACTTGCGAAAGGGGAGAAGCTTAACATAAAGTTCAACCTTATGAACTTCCTTTTCATGAACGAGAATATACTCAAAGGTATAACTCTGGAAAACGGCTATATCAACTTCAGCCAGCAGCAGGATATGGATTTCATAACCTCGCTTTCCGACCGTATGAAACCGGACCAGGCTACACCTATGCCACGGCAGACCAAGAGTTTTTACTTCAAGGGCAAGAATCTGGCTGCCAACTTCCTGCTGGATGCCGGGGCTGTTTCTATTGACAAATGTTCTACCGATATCCTGCTTCAGGGCTCCGATGTCAGGCTTTCGGGAAAGATGCAGGTTTCTGGCTATGACCTTAAGACCACCCAGATGACCCAGTTCATGACTTCCATATCATTCGACTCTAATATGCAGAAAGATGGTTCCAACGGCCTTATAAATCTCCAGGTGGATGCTTTTACATCCGACTTTATAAAGACTGACAAGAAGGCATTTCTTATAACTTTTGACGAAGATACCTTCTTTGTCTGCAATATGGAGGACAGCACCCCTATAGACTATTCGCTTACATGGAACAGAAAGGGAAGGACTTTGACAGCCCAGACTGTGTTCCAGGATTTCAGACCATCAGAAATAGTAACATTCACAGGCGACTACACCAAGTACAACGATTATGCCAAAGCCAAGGGAACCGGAAACCTTGAGATTACTTATTCTCCAGACCAGCAGGAGAAGGCACTCTATTTTGGCGATGTAGACATTTCTCTTGCAGGAACAAAGATACCGTTTGAGCCTCAGTGCCATATATCTTTCTCGGGCCTGGACAAGAAAATAGAGATTAAATCCCTTACTTTGGCCACATCACGGGGCAACGCCTCGTATTCGGGAGCCCTGGATGCCGAAACCATGTCGGCAGACGGCACACTTTTCCTGGACAATGTCCAGGCCGCCGACAATATGGTTATAGACACCCATTATGACCTTGTCATGGCTGACAGTGTCCTTACCCTTACATCCGACAACCTGACTCTTAACCAGAAAGAGCTTGGAAAAAGCACACTTAAAGTGGACCTCAAGAAAAAGGAAGCCGACCTTGAGCTCCTTAACCTGTCGCTCAAAGCCCAGGAGACTGAGGATAAAAGCTATTCTGGCTTTATTACCCTTAACAAGTATCCAATAAAGGAGTTTGAAGCAATATTCAGCCAGGAGGATGAGCTTATAACCGAAAACTACCTGGTTACTGCCGATATCCACTGCATCTATGACAAGCATGATTTCTATATAACCAGCCGCAATGTCCATGTTGATGATGTATCACATCCCGACGATTCCCTTGATTTTGCCATAACATCCACCCTGGATGACATAAAGCTAAGCGAGATAAAGCTAAACTTGCGCGGCTTTTCCGGCGAAGGCTACTTTGACCTTGCCTCGATGCGTAGCGACCACTGCGACTTTGAGACATTCTGGAAGTATAATGATACAGAATATGAGTTCAACGGTTTCTTGAACAAAAAGCAGAACCTGTTTGTCCGTGGGCTTCATGGTTTCACACTTTCGGCCTTCTTTGACAAGGACGGCTGGCCTTTTGACATAAAGGCAACAGAATTCCCTGTCTTTTTAATGGGAGAGAAAACTCCTGCAGACCTGGATATATCGGGTCGGATGAAAGATGGAACATTCTCTGTAATCACAATTAACAACATAAAGCTTTCGCATCTTACCTTCCTTAAGGGAGGAAGCAACAGCATAAACTTCAATGGAACTCTTATAGGCAATACACTCAGGCTCAACAGCTGGACACTCTCCGACAACTATTCCACAGTCAAAGGAACTGGGGAGGCTACTTTCTTAGACCTGGAAAACTGCCACGGCTGGCTGCGAGGCACTGGAAGCAACCTGAACGAAGAATACAATGCCTATGTGCTTATCGAAAATAAAAAGCTGACCATAGATGCTTCCTGCAAAAACTCACGCGTGGAACGGTTCACCACAGCAAAGGTAAGCGGAAGCCTGGACACCAATGCCAAGATAACAGGAACTTTTGACAATCCCGACATAACTGCATCGGTCAACATCCAGAAGGGAAGCCTTATGAAAAAGCCTTTCGAGCTCTATACATCGCTTCAGGTAACCAAGAAAAAGACAAACCTCTACACTCTGACCGGCAAGGTAGGCGATGCAATAATTAACTCAAGCTCTGGAGTGGTGGACTGGAACAATAAAGAATATAAACTTCTGGCCGATGTTGCCCTTAAAAACGCAAGCAATGAAAAGGTTGACAATATAAAACTGGATGCCTCGGGCACTATCCAGGAGGATGGCCAGTGGATAATAAATCCTGCAACGACCAGGAATAGGGGAACATTCCGCCTTACATCCACCCAGCCTGTACTTTTGGGCTATAACAGATGGAATTTTGATTTCAGCAATAACGGCAGGCGGTTCTATGTGGATGGCGGACCTTTCAGACATTGTGTAGAGGGTTTCTACTACCCAGATGGCGCTATAGACTTCAACCTGCGAAATCCGCTGTTTGTAGCTGGAAAAGTAAAAGGAAAACTGGTTGGCAGCGAAGTTGATGCGACAATCTCGGACATAGCCCTGGATATGGGCAGGGTAGGACAGCTGACCCGCTATGAATATTTCTTCCCTCTGGCTGGCCTTGGAACTGGAACCCTGCGTATGACAGGATCCATTAAAAACCCTGATTTATGGGGCGTGATGAATGTATCTGACCTCTATTTTGCAGTTTTATCCATTCCCGAGATAATAGGCCCTGCCGATGCCGATCTCCATTTCCAGGGCAAGGATATCACCATGCCGCCTGTCCTTATCAGCGACAGGAAGAACAAAACATATGTAAAGTGCAATTTCATGCTTGAAAGCTGGACTTTGGACTATTTTAAGGTTGATGTCTCTGCTTCAGGCGATTCCAAGAGGGGTCTTAAGATAACTGACACATTCTGCGGAGTAGATGTGGACGGCTATGTGCTTGGAGATTTAAGTATATCGGGAATAACAGACTCTATAATGATTGATGGCGACATTACAGTGAACAACTGTATTATAAACTTAAGCCAGGACAGCAGCTATACAGGCTTTGACTCAAACTCTGTAACTGATTATATAATCAATTTGAATATAACCTCCGGAACAGGAGTTGAGTTCTACTGGCCTACCAAGAAGGTGCCTGTACTAAGGGCTTTTGCTGCCAGGGGTCAGAATGTCCAGATTCAGTACGACAGCAGCATCAACCAGTTCGACATAGACGGCGATGTGGCATTCAGGGGCGGCGATATTTTCTACTTCAGCAACAACTTCTTTATAAAGAACGGCCTTTTGACTCTGAACGAGAACCAGGATAAATTCGACCCACTTATTACGGTAAATGCCGAATGCCGGACTGCCACCAGAAACAATCAGAGGGTCAAGCTTATGTTCCTGATGGAGAATACCCCGTTAAGCCACTTCCAGCCTAGAATAGAGGCTGTTCCGGCATTGTCACAGGCAGAGCTCTACGAGCTTATGGGCGACACCCTTATGGGAGGCAATGTCAGCGACGAAGAGCGCAATACCATGTCCACGCTGGCCAATGCCGGAGCATATGGAACACAGCTTATTGGTATACTAAGGCCGGTTGAGCGTTCCATAAAAGACTTCCTCAATGTCGACATATTTGCAGTACGGGCCCAGATTAACGACAAGGTGTTCAACAACCAGCGAAACGAAGAGAGAAGCCAGGTGGACATGAAACGGGTAGGAAGCGACACTGTATTCCGCAATATCGATATATTCCTGGGTAAGTACTTCGGCGAGTACTTCTTCCTGGACGGCACCATCAGATTCTCGGCATGGGATTTTGACACTTTTGAATATTATGAGTACAATATGCCGACTTTCTTTAACATGTACCTTGAATCGGAGATTAACCTGGAGGTCAATACTCCGCTTTGTATTTTGAATTTAGGGCTGTATCCGAAACTGGGCAAAATGCCTGATTTCCTTTGGGATACAACCATAGGTCTGTCATGGAGATTCACGTTTTGATAGGAGATTTTATGAATCGGGTTAAACATAAATTACTTGCGCTGGTATTCTTCTTTGCCATTATGCCTGCTTTTGCACAGGATGCGTGGTACGACGGCAAAATTATAGAGGATATCCAATTCGAGGGATTATATATGATTTCGGCGAACGAATTGGATGGAATTATTGACAGCTATATTGGCCAGCCGTTTGACGACAGTCTGTTCATGGATCTTCAGAACAAGCTTTTCGCCCTTGATTATTTTGAGGATATGACATCCACTGCATACCCGGGCAGAGAGGATATATCCAAATACGATCCTGCAAACACCGTAATAATCAAGTTCAAGATGGTTGAATACCCATCTATATCTAAAATCAAGATTGCAGGAAACAAGAATATCAGAAAAAATACTCTTCTGGACGAGATAATGCTTAAACCTGGCGATGTTGCCACTGGAGCCGACGTAAAGATGGACGAGGAACGCATTTTGGACCTATATCTGGAAAAAGGTTTTACCGATGTTGTGGTTCATGGCGAGATAAGCGAGAAAGATTCCGACAATACTGTAGTTGTCACATTCCGTATTGACGAAGGACAACAGATGAGAATACGCGAGATTGTCTTTGTGGGCAACAGCGTCATATCCAAGACAGCCCTTAAGCGAAAGCTTGAGACCAAGCAGCAGGGCCTGTTCCGCAAGGGAATCTACCAGGAGTCCAACATAGAGGAAGATATAGAGAATATCGAGAACTTCTATGCCGAAAAAGGCTATATCAAGGCCAAGGTTACCGATGTCAACAACGAGATTATCGAGACCGACCAGCCTGACAAAAAAGGACTTAGACTCACATATTACATAGACGAGGGAGAACAGTACACCTACGATGGAATAAGCTTTATAGGCAATATCATCCATGACGACGAGGAACTGGGCAAACTGGTGCGCTGCAAGCCTGGCGACGTACTTAACAAGGTCAGGATGCAGGCCGACTTTGTACGTATTTCGGACCTCTATTTCGATGACGGTTACATATTCAACTCCATCTCCGAGCAGGAGCAGATAAACGAAGAGACAAAATCGGTCTCTTATATAGTTACCATCGTGGAGGAAGGAAGAGCTCATATCGAGAACATTGTCATACAGGGCAATGACAAGACCAAGGAAAGGGTAATCCTTAGAGAGCTTCCTATAGGTGTTGGCGATGTATTCAGCAAGAAAAAGATTATAGAGGGTGTGCAGAACCTGTATAACCTGCAGTATTTCTCTGCTATTTACCCCGAGACTCCAGCCGGTTCCGAGCATGGTCTTATGAACCTTATCCTTAACATAGAAGAGGGTAAGACTACCGATGTGCAGTTCGGTCTTATATTCTCGGCCGATGCAGGCGACATTCCTGTCAGCGCATTCGTAAAATGGACAGACCGTAACTTCCTGGGAAATGGACAGGAGTTCAGCATAGGTACCGAGATGTCCACCGATGTACAGTCTGTAACTGCCTCTTTTACAGAGCGGTGGCTTGCCGACAGGCGTCTTGCAGGAACAATATCGCTTTCTTTGTCCCACGAGACCACAGCCAATGTTGCACAGGATATCATGAACCCTGTCTTTGACAACGATAAATACAAGAAAGGACAGGTGCCAGACCCATACGATGGCCATATGGTAGACCGCCATTCCGGCGAGCCCTCGACAGACGACGATGCAATCACAGACTACGAGTATGCGGTACGGCATGGAATAGGTATTCCTAAGGCCTACCTTATGGAATATGAATCCTGGAACATAGGTCTCGGCCTTAGCCTTGGCTATACATGGCATCTACCTATTGGACGTATAGGAACCGGAGTAGGTTACAACCATGTAAAGACATATGTGGATTACAACGACAGTATCTACAGGCCATACAATGCCACAGTCAGAGAGAACTTCCAGAACTGGATGTCTATCAACTCGGTATGGACTTCTATCTCCTGGGATACCAGAGACTATGTTGTAAGCCCGTCCAAAGGATTCTTCCTTAAAGAGACCCTTACTTATACCGGTGGTATAATGCCGTCGGCCCGTGAATACATTAAATCCGAGACCAAAGGACAGATTTTCCAGACACTGTTCTCTATCCCGCTTGGCGAAGAGTTCAAGTTCAAGATGGTGCTGGCCCTGGGATCTTCTATCTCTGTAATAATGAACCAGCTGGACGGCACACTCAAGGCCACAACCAGAGAGCTTCTATATATCGATGGACTTACCATGGCCCGCGGCTGGGACCGTGTATATGACGGAAAGGTGCTGTGGGACAACTGGGTAGAGCTTAGAATGCCAATCTTCGAGAAATATATATGGTGGGACTGGTTCTGGAGCGCCACAGGTATATGGCCTGAACGGAATTTGTTCAATGATATGGTTAGACAGGATTTCTACTTCTCGCTGGGTGGTGGTTTCAGACTCACAATTCCTGGACTTCCTATCGGATTCTATTTCGTAAAACGGTATAGATACGATAATGATAATAATATTGACTGGCAGGAAGGTATCCTGTTCAAGGACAGCATGAAACTTGACTTTGTAATTGGCTTCAACCAGAGTTACTACTAGGAGATTATATGAAAAAAGCTTTTCTTTTTACACTTTTATTCTGCGCATCTTTTGTCGCATACGCACAGCAGCAGATACCCAAAATCGGTATCATCGATTATTCCAGGATTGTCCAGCGTATGATGCCCAGCCTGGATCAGCTGCAGGAAGTAAAGAATATCAAGCAGGCAATAGATGATGAGACTGCGGCAATAGAAACCGAGATTGCTGCCCTGGAAAAGGAAAAGGAGGATGTTGCTTCCAAAAGCCACTATAGCGATGCAGCAGATGAGATAGACGAGCAGATTACCTCCTTAAAGTACTATCTGCAGCAGTACCTTGAGGAAAAGAATAAGGAACTGGAAGAAAAGAAAGCCCTTGTACCAGATACAGCCGAGATTATCAGCAAGATTGTAAATCAGATTCAATATGTGGCAGAGAGCGAAGGCTATTCTATAATCTTTGATTCAAAAGACAAGAATATCATATGGTGGACTCATAGCGTAGATATCACCGATATGGTAATGAGAAAACTCAGATTATGACAGAAACCAGTACCGACACCCCGGCTGTAAGACAATATAAACGGATAAAGAGCTCGTATCCCGACGCCTTCCTTTTTTTCAGGATGGGGGATTTTTATGAGATGTTCGATTCCGATGCCCTTAAGGCCAGTTCTCTTTTAGACCTGGTCCTTACCAAAAGGGCAGGACAGCCGATGTGCGGCATTCCATACCATGCTGCATCTGCCTATATAGGCAGGCTCCTTAAAGCTGGCAAGAAAGTTGCAATCTGCGAGCAGAAAGGAGAGGTCCAGAAAGGTAACAAGGTTATGGAGCGGGTTGTCACCGAGGTTATAAGCCCCGGTACTGCCATAGTGGAAGATTATCTTGATAAGAACAGCAACAACTATCTTTTGGCAATAGGAAAGACAGGCTCCTATATATCTATTGCCTATATAGACCTTTCTACAGGCGAGTTCAGTGCTGCAAAATGCACCAATTCCGAAAAAAAGGATTTCCTGCGCAAAGAGCTTTTCCGCCTGGCTCCAGGCGAAATTCTTATACAGGAGACATTATACGCCGAGGACCAGGATATTGCTTCTATTCTGGACTCCTATAAAAAAGTTATTATAAACAGATTCCCCGACTGGCAGTTTGATATGGCTTTGTCGGTGGAGGCTGTGAAAAAGCAGTTCAACATAATAAGCCTGAAAGGGCTGGGATTTGAAGAGACCGACCCCGAGCTTCTTTCGGCCGGTGTTATTTTAGATTATATACATGTTACATCACAGTCGCTTCTGCCCCATATAACATCGCTTAACAAATACGATTCCAGGCAGTATATGTACCTGGATGAATCATCATTACGGAACCTTGAGATACTGCGTAACATACAGGATGGCTCTTCCAGATACACTTTGATAGATGTCCTTGACCACACAAAGACTTCGGCAGGAAGCAGGCTTATTAAGAAATGGCTTTCGGAGCCGCTTACATCTATTGATGCCATACGGAAACGGCATGATACAGTAGATATTTTCTACAGGAATCAGATTCTACTTTCAAACCTTCGCCAAAGTCTGGCCGCTGTAATGGATATGGAACGTATCTGTTCCAAGGTGGCCATGGATAAAGCCAATGCCCGCGATCTTGAAGGGCTAAAGAACTCATTTTCCAAGTGCATAGAGCTTATAAACCTTTTATCAGACTGGCAGAAAGAGGAATATTTCCCATTCCTTAACCAGAAGACACTTTTACATACAGAAGAACTTCATTCATACCTCGACAGCTGCCTTGGCGAGAACCTGCCGGTTGTCATAAACGAAGGGGGAATGATAAAACCAGGCTACAACCAGGAGCTGGACTATCTGCGTTCGCTAAGGGACAACAGCCAGGGTATTCTGGATTCCTATATGGAACAGGAGCGGAGCACAAGCAACATACCCAACCTTAAGCTTCGATACAACAAGGTCATAGGCTATTTCCTCGAGGTGACAAAATCGTATATAAAGAATGTCCCGTCCCACTACATAAGAAAACAGTCTACACTCAACAGCGAACGGTTCACAACCGAAAAACTTACAGAGCTTGAGACCGAGCTGAACAGCGCCTACGACAAGATAGTAAATCTTGAGCGTGAGCTTTTTAACCAGATACGGGATAATATAAAGAAGGAAATTCCTTTTATAATAGAGCTTGCCGAGAATGTGGCAGAGATAGACTGCTACCAGTCTTTTGCCGATGCTGCCACAGCTCATGGCTATATCAAACCCAAGGTCACAGACAAAAAATATATTAATATAAAAGGGGGCCGCCATCCTGTGGTGGAGGCAAACCTGCCACCGGGCGAATTTATAGAGAACGACTTTTACCTTGAGAGCGGCAAGGAAAACCTTATAATGCTTACCGGCCCCAACATGGCAGGTAAATCTACTTTCCTGCGTCAGAATGCCATAATAGTGCTTATGGCACAGGCCGGATCCTTTGTCCCAGCCTCCGAGGCCGAAATAGGGGTGGTGGACAAGATGTTCTGCCGGGTAGGGGCATCGGACAACCTGGCCCGGGGGGAGTCCACATTCCTGGTTGAGATGTCAGAGACTGCAAACATACTGCGGTGTGCCACCCAGAACAGCTTTATAATAATGGACGAAGTAGGGCGCGGCACAGGCACCAACGACGGCCTTGCCATAGCTTGGAGCATATGCGAGTACATGACCCATAAATGCATGGCCAAGACTATATTTGCAACCCATTACCACGAGCTTACCCAGATGGATAATCCTAATGTTGTAAATATGTCTATGAATGCATCGGAAGAAAATGGAAAACTTGTGTTCCTTAAAAAGATTGTCCGCGGTTCAGCAAGCAAATCCTATGGAATCCATGTGGCAGAGCTTGCAGGCATTCCTTATGAGATAATAGTCAGGGCCAAAGAGCTTATGGCTGCTTTTGAGAAAGAATCCAAGGTTGCAGTTGTACCAGAAAAGACCGAAACTATGGACTTGTTCCCACAGGAAGATCTTCTTAGAAGCGAGATTCTTTCGGCAGATATTGTAAATATGACTCCTATGCAGGCCTTATCTTTCCTTTCAGACCTTCAGGAACGCTATAAATAATCAGGACCTGTAGGCATCCAGGAACAGAAGCATATAGTGCTGAATATTGCCGAAGTATTTTTTCTGGAATTCTGCACCAGCTTTAGTCACATAGCGGAAATGCCAGGACTCCCAGTTATAGCCTGTGACATTCTCATAACCTTTTGGAAACGAAAGGCTGAAACCATATTTCCAGGCATTCTCGGTAAGCCATATCTCTTCTTTGGTCCCTGCAAATGTGTTTTCCACATCGTTAAAATCGACCACTGTTCCCAGCTGGTGCTGCGATGCTCCCGGCGGAGCCGAGAAAGTGTCGGTCTTCTCCTTGCCATATACAGAAATATAATAATTATATAGGCCGACCTGGTATTTATAATCACGGTAGGCCGAGGAAACCATAAGTGAAAGTCCCTCTTTGGCGCTGTCGTCAAGCATTTTCTTAAGTGCCTCGAAAGTCACTTTCTCAAGCTTCATACCTTTCTTGTTGACCTTTATTCCCTTTCCGTCCAGGGACACAAGCTCCCCAGGGTCGTAGTCGGCAGCAAGAAGGTGCTTCTTGTCTGCGATTATAAAGAAACGGGGATCCTCCAAAAGAACTTTGGACAGGTCTTCCTTGAATGAAGCCATATTGTCAAGGATATAACTGTGCATCTCTTCGGGGAGCTTGCTTACAACAATAGATGCAATATGGAGCGCTTCCTCATCCACAGGTTCCTCGACAGCAGCTTCCGAGGCCTGGACTTTTTTCTCCTTTGCGGTGCAGGATACCCCCAGCACCAGGAAAAGTGCCAGCATAAATATAATCAGCTTAGAATACAGTTTCAATCACTTCCTCCATTCTGCTTACAGGATGGAAAGTTATTCCTTTTTTAATATAAGAAGGAATCTCGTCCAGGTCTTTCTGGTTCTGCTTAGGAATAATTATATTCTTGACCATGTTGCGCCTTGCTGCGATAGTCTTTTCCTTCAGACCGCCTATAGGAAGGACATCTCCGGTAAGTGAAAGCTCGCCTGTCATGGCAAAGCCGCTTTTAACCTGTTTCCCGCGGATAAGCGAGAGGAGGGCTGTAGCCATGGTTATGCCGGCCGAAGGACCATCCTTGGGAGTTGCCCCCTCTGGAATATGCAGATGATACTTATAATTCTCGAAAGCATCCTTTCCTACGCCGAACTTTTCGGCTACAGTCCGCACATAGGTATAGGCAATGTTGGCAGATTCTTTCATGACATCGCCCATCTGCCCTGTAAGCTGGAACCCCTCGTGCCCAGGGGTGCGGACTGTCTCTATCATAAGTGTGTCGCCGCCAAAATTGGTCCAGGCAAGCCCTACCACCATGCCGGGACGGGAAGGAACTTTAAGCTCTTCCTCGGGGAACCTCGGTTTTCCAAGATATTCAACCAGAGTGTCAGGTGTAACCTCGATAGGGCAGCTCTTGCCATCAAGCACTATAGCTTTTGCAATCTTGCGGTGAATCCTGTCCAAGGCCTTTTCCAGGTTGCGCACACCAGACTCCCTGACATAGTTTTCGGCAATTATGGAAAGGGTTTCCGGGCTGTAGTGCACCTGGCTCTTGTCAAGCCCGTTTGCTGCCAGACTCTTAGGCAATAGGTACTTTTCGGCAATCTTGACTTTTTCCTGTCTTATATAGCCTGCAATCCTGATTATCTCCATCCTGTCTCTAAGCGGCCCAGGAATGGTGTCCAGAGTATTGGCAGTGGTTATGAACATAACGTTTGATATATCGAACGGAAGGTTAAGGTAGTTGTCCCTGAACGATACATTCTGTTCCGGGTCAAGCACCTCCAGAAGGGCAGATGAAGGGTCGCCCTGGTATGATGAGCCCATTTTGTCAATCTCGTCTATCATAAACACAGGGTTTGCTGTCTTGGTTATCTTAAGCCCCTGGATAATCTTTCCAGGCATAGCGCCGATATAAGTCCTGCGGTGACCTTTGATCTCGGCCTCATCTTTCATGCCGCCAACCGAAAATCGGAAGAATTCCCTGTTCATGGCACGGGCAATAGAGCGGCCCACAGAGGTCTTGCCAACTCCCGGAGGTCCTACCAGACACAAGATAGAGCCTTTGGAATCTTTCTTAAGCTTCTTTACAGAAAGGAACTCGATTATCCGTTCCTTGACATCCTTAAGGCCGTAATGGTCTTTGTCCAGGATTGACTTGGCCTTCTTTATGTCAAGCTTGTCCTCTGACATCTTGTTCCATGGAAGCGATACAATAGTGGAAAGATAGTTGCGTGTAATTCCGAATTCAGGGGAATTGGAATCCATCATGGAGAATTTCTCAAGCTCCTGCTCAACCTCTTCCTTGACTTCGCCGGTCAATTGGAAGCCTTCGATTGCCTCCTTGAACCTTGCATACTCGCTGTCCTTGGAATCGACAGGAAGCCCCAGCTCCTTGCGTATAGCTTTCATCTCTTCCTTAAGGAAGTATTCCCTCTGGCTTTTCTCTATCTTCTCGTTTATCTTGCGCTGTATCTTTTTCTGGATACGCAGAAGCTCCTGTTCCTTCTTGATGAATATGATAACCTTCTCCATCCGCTCCCTTATATCCAGGGTCTCAAGGATATCCTGCTGCTCCTTCCGGTCCACATTAAGAATAGAAGCGACAAAGTCGGCTATCTTGCCAGGCTGGTCTATATTGACCATATTAAGGCGCATCTCCTCGGAAAAAAGCGGATTGTTCTCGGATATCTGCTTCATCTCGGAAAGGATAGCCTGGGTAAGGGCCTTCAAGTTGCTCCCTTTGTCAAACTTCTCATCCAGATACTCGACCTCGGCCGCAATAGGGGTGTGGCGGGTAAGGGGATTTGTTATCCTGAACCGCTTAAGGGTAGAGATGAAGATATTCATTCCACCGTCCGGCAGATTTATCTTTTTTACAATTTTTGCCACAGTGCCCACAGAATATAAATCATCTATGGAGACAGGATTCTCATCCTCGCTTTCATCATCTTTAAGCATAGTCAGCCCCAGAATGCCGCCAGCCTTGGTCAATGCATTCTCGACAGTGGCAATATCCTGATGCGATACAATCATGAGTGGTGTAAAGATGCCAGGAAAAATAGGCTTTCCCGAAAGTGGTACAATAAAAAGCCGCTCCGGCAGCATATTCTCTAAAGATACAATATTTTTTTCAGTCAAAACTCTGCTCCTATATATAAAGTACTTAGTACATTATTTAAAAGTCAAGTAAAGAGTATTTTTTTATTACTCTCTTTTCGTCCGACTTTACATTTATTGAAAAAAATAATATAATTATTTGAATTAAAAGGAGTTTTATTGTTATGAGCATCCCTTTGGCAACATTGGAAGATAATAAGAAAAATGTCTATGAACTCACCTGCGCAGCAATCAAAAGGGCAAAACAGATAGCAATAACAGGGGATGAGGAACTGGAGGACAAATCCAACAAGATTACTTCAATCTCCCTGGAACAGATTCTTACAGCAAAAACAAATTACAAGCTGGATAAATAAACCGCTTTGCACGCTGTTCCTGTAGTAGTAGTATTCGGTCCTACAGCTGTAGGCAAGACTGAATTTCTGCTCCATTTTGAACATATAGCCGAAATAATAAACTCAGATTCTCTCCAGGTGTACCGCCATATGAGCATAGGTACTGCAAAACCCGATAAGTCTGTGACTCAAAGGATACCTCACCACCTGGTGGACTGCATAGACCCTGATAAAGAATTTTCGGCAGGCGACTTTGTAAACCAGGCCGACCAGCTGTGCTGCCAGATATATAACAGGGGCAAACTGCCTATTATAGCTGGAGGAACAGGCTTTTTCCTTAAAAACTTTATCTACGGGCTACCAGAATCGCCTGCCGCGTCGGATGAAGTAAGGCAGCTTTTAAAGAAAAGGCTTGATACAGAGGGGCTTTCTGCCCTTAGAGAAGAACTCCACCAGAAAGACCCTGAATCGTGGAGCCGGATTAAACCCCTTGACAGCTACCGTATACTCAGGGCTCTGGAGGTATATTACACAGCAGGACTTCCTCTCTCGGACTATAAACTGCCTGATAAAATGCGGGACATCTACCGCTTCCTGCTCATAGGCCTTGCCCGGGACAGGGCAGAGCTCTACGACAGGATAAACAACAGGGTAGAGACCATGTTCCAGAATGGCCTTCCAGAAGAGTATAAAAAACTTAAGGCCATGGGCTACAGCCCCGACTGTCCCGGACTTTCTGCTATAGGCTACAAGGAGTTTTCCACTATGGAAGAGCTGGGCAGCCTGACATTGAACGATGTAAAGGAGCTTATAAAGCAGAATTCCCGCAACTATGCAAAACGACAGATTACATTCTTCAAGGCTCTTCCAGATGTACACTGGTTCCATCCCGACCAGTGGGAAGAAGCCCTTAAGTTGGTAAGCGATTTTTGTTGAATAAAATAGGACTTTCAGATAGAGTATAAATATGTGTTATTTCTGTGGCCAGACGTTTGACGGCGACAAGGTATATAGAACAACAACCTGCTCAAAATGCGGCAGAGACCTGCACAGCTGCCTCAACTGCAGGTTCTACGACAAAGGCTCCCAGTGGGATTGCCGCGAGTCCATATCCGAAGGGGTATTCGACAAAGAGAAGGCCAACTTCTGCGACTACTTTGAGTATGCAGAAAAAGCAGGCTCGCTCTGCTCCAAGAAGGCCCAGGATGCAAAATCTCAGCTTGCAAAGCTGTTCGGTGATATCTGATGTCTAAGATTGTCGGCTTCTACGATTCTGGCATAGGGGGGCTTCCGTATCTGGCCTGGCTTAAGGAACACTCTGCCGGGTACAGTTTCCGGTATCTTGCCGAAAGCAGGCATTTTCCATTCGGCACCAAGACCGAGCCTGAGATAAAAGCAATAGTTACAGAAAGCATAGGGCGCTTTATAGAATCAGAGCATCCAGACCTTATAGTCATAGCCTGCAACACAGCCTCTGTCACAGCCCTTGCTGCCCTGCGCCAGAGTTATTCCATTCCGTTTGTCGGGGTAGTGCCAGCCATAAAACCTGCAGTTGCTATATCCAGAAAAAAAGCCATAGGGCTTTTTGCCACAAACAAGACTGTATCACAGATTTACACCCAGAACCTTATAGACACCTTTGCCTCTGGCTGCAGGGTGTGCAAGTTCGCAATGCCCGAGATTGTTGCATTTGTAGAAAAAAACATATTCAATGCCACCCAGGAAGAAATTATAAAAATCATATCTCCGGCAGCAGAGTTCTTTAAGAAGCAGGATGTGGACACCGTAATACTGGGCTGCACCCACTTTGTCTACCTAGAGGATACATTCCGCAAAGTGCTGGGCAGCACAATCTCGGTCATAGACTCAAGAGAAGGGGTAGGTAACCGGGCACTGGACCTGCTTGAAAAAATAGAAGATCATGACAGCGACGGGCATGGGGATAAGTTCTTTGTTACATCAAAAGAGAAAATGCCTGGAAACTATAAGGGCATCTCTTTGCGCTACGGTCTTTCTTTCGGTGGAGAAATCTGATTTAAAAGCTGGTCCAGCCGTATCAGGATAGAACGGACCTCAGACCGCATGGAATCGGGAATCTCATCAGGAATGGCATCCAGCGCAATCTCGGGAATCTCGTCCTTAAGAATATCGTCTTGAATAGCATCAGAATCTGTATTGTCAACCGGAATAAGGTCCAGGGGCTCGCTGTCTTCCTTGGGTGAATCCATAGGCCCTTTTTTAATCCAGACACCGTATTTTTCCAGTTCTTCATCGATATTCATAAAACAAGTTTATAATTTTTTTTTAAGGTTATCAAGATTTTGACCGTATAAATAAATATGAAATTCATCCGGTTCATGATTACTGCAACATATCTTTCGCTTTTCATATACATGGCTTTATCTCTTTTCCTGGGCGACACAAGTTATCTTGCATACAATGAACTGGAAACCTATAAAGAACAGCTGGCTGCCAACGTGCAGGAGCTTGAGACCATAAACCATAACCTTAAGCAGCAGTGCCAGGCACTTGGAAGCTCCGATGAGATGCTGCTCCAAGCTAGAAGCATGGGACTTGTCAGCAAAGAAGAGAAAGTCATTATACTTGACTACGCCACATTCGGTGTCTTCAGCTATGACTTAGGCGGCCGCTACAGCTCAAACATCAAAGACTACGACAGAATAGTAAGTATCAAAAACCTCCGCATCTCAAGTATTGCTATTGCCATCGTCATCACAATGCTGATATATTCTTTCATAGGTGCACGGCATGGTAATAAAAATCGGAAATCCAGAGCTCAAGAAGCTGTTATCCCAGACATTGCTGAATGATGGAGTAGCAATACTTCCAAGCGACACACTCTACGGCTTTTCCTGCATAAGAGGAAAAGGAGAAAAACGTATAGAGGCTATAAAGGGGAGGGGCTCGGGAAAGCATTTTCTTAAGCTGGCCCTGAAAGAGCAGCTACCTATGCTTACAAAAGAACTTCCAGACCCAAAGTTTCTTTCTTATTGGCCAGGCCCACTTACACTTATCTTGAAAGGGATTGATAATCCTACCGAGGGAATAAGGGTTCCCGACAACAAATTCATACAGGAGATTCTTGCAATGGTGGGACAGCCCATAATATCTACAAGCGTCAACTACAGCGGACAAAGCCCCCTTATCTCGATAAAAGATATTATAGCAGAGTTCGAAGACAAGGTGGATCTGATTGTAGATGCAGGAGAGCTTGCACCGTCGCTTCCATCCACCATAATAGATTTATCAGACGGCAGAGCACGCCTTGTCCGGCAGGGACAGCTTAAGGTGAACCTGTGAGCCAGGAAGTATACCTTAGCATTGGCTCAAACATGGGCGACAGGGAAAAAAATCTTACTTTTGCCTATGATAATTTAAAGTCTATTTTAAAAAATATTAAAACTTCATCACTTTTTAAAACAGAACCTATGTATAACACAGAACAGCCGGAATTCCTTAATGCAGTTATCTGCGGTACTACAGAGCTTGGCCCATATGAACTGCTTGATTACATACACACACTGGAAGATAAAGCTGGAAGGGACCGTGCCAAGGCTGGCTGGAAAGGTCCACGTCCCCTGGATATCGATATCCTTCTCTATGGCCGCACTGTATCGGACGACCTGGTGCTGACCCTGCCGCATCCGCTTATGAAAGAGCGGGGCTTTGTCCTTATTCCCCTGGCCGAGGCAGCACCACACCTGACCGACCCTGTCACAGGGATACAATATAAAGATTTTATAAAAAACAATATGAACAATTCTGTTAAGTACTATAAATCATTTTAGATATCTGATATAATAGAATCAGATGGCAGATAAAGAAATAGTGGACAGCGAAGGTCTCCGGCTCCAGGTCTATATGGCCAGGTGCGGTGCTGGAAGCCGCAGAGCCTGCGAGAAATACATAGCCGAAGGGCAGGTCAGGGTAAACGGCCAGGTGGTTACCGAGATGGGAATCAAAGTAAACCCTGGCGATATAGTAGAATACCGTGGCCGAAAGCTATATCCCGACAAGAAGAAAATCTACATTGCATTCAACAAGCCCGTACGGGTACTCTGCACCAGCGACGACCCCGAGGGGAGAGACCTTGCCATAAACTACTTCAAAGATTCCTTCCCATACAGGCTCCACAACGTAGGACGCCTTGACTATATGTCATCGGGCCTTATATTCTACACCAACGACGGCGACTTTACCAAGGCGGTTGCACATCCTTCGGCCCAGACCGAGAAAGAGTACATTGTGGAGACCTCCAAGCCTATACCCGAGGATATCCTGGTACAGTTTGCAAAAGGATTCGTGATAGAAGGGGTCAAGTACCGCATAAAAAAATACTACATAAAATCTGCCACCAAGGTGCACCTTATCCTTACAGAGGGCAAGAACAGGGAGATACGGCGGTTCTTCCAGTATCATAAGCTCAAGATCAAGAAGCTGCACCGTATACGCATAGGCAGTGTACGCCTGGATCCAGGCATGCCGGCAGGGGGTTTCAGACTCCTTAACCAGCACGAGATAGACAGCCTGATGAAAGGAGATAATTGATGGTTATAGCAATCGACGGGCCTGCAGGGGTTGGCAAGAGCAGCATAGCAAAGAAGATAGCCGAGAATATGGGTATATTCTACCTTAACTCAGGCAACTTCTACCGTGCCATAACACTGTATCTTCTTAAGCAGAATGTGGATATAAAAGATGAGAAAGCTGTGATAGAAGCTGCATCGAAATGCGACATAACAGTAAAAGACCACCATGTTTACCTTAACGGCGCCGATGTAGAGGACAAACTGCACAGCGATGCAGTGGATGCCATTGTGGCACCGGTATCTGCAATAGTGGAGGTGCGCCATATAGTAAACAGGCAGCTTAGGGCTCTGGCCAGCCACCTTGACCTGATATCAGAGGGCAGGGATGTCACCACTGTGGTATTCCCCGATGCAGAATACAAATTCTACTTCGATGCCGATGCCAGGACCCGGGCTCAGCGTCGGTACAAGCAGGGAACCAGCAACATGAGCCTTGAGGAAATAGAGAAATCCATCATAGAAAGGGATAAAATTGACAGGAACAAGGCCTTCGGAGCATTAAAAATTGCAAAAGATTCGATTTATATAGATACAACAGGCTTGACCATAGACCAAGTTTATGCGAAAGTATCTGATAGTATAAAATAATAATATTTAGGTAGGTAGGAGTTTTTTCAAATGGCAGAAAAAGAATTGATCAATGAAGAAACAGTGAATCAGACAAATCTCCAGGAAGAGTACATGAATTCCATGGACGAGCTTCAGGAAGGGAACATCATTGACGGCAAGGTTATTCAGGTTACATCTGATACCGTATTCATCGACGTCAATTACAAATCAGAAGGAAAGATCCCAATCGGTGAATTCGATGAGATCCCCAAGATCGGCGACGACGTTAAAGTTATTTTGGTCAGGAAAGAGGACCGGTACGGCAACATCGTAGTTTCCAAGAAACAGTATGATGAGAAGAAGATCCTTATCGATGTCAAGGCAGCAGAAAAGGAAGGTACAGCAATAAAGGGAAAGATCACCAAGATTGTAAAGGGTGGTTTTGAAGTTACTATAGGCCCTACACTCAAGGGTTTCCTGCCGATTTCCAAGGCAGATGTAGTCAAGATTGAGGATCAGACACCATATTTAGGTCTTACCTCCATGTTCTTCATCGAGCGTTCCGGAAACGACAAGAAGATGAACCTGGTGCTCAACAGAAGAAAGTACCTTGCAGAGGAACTTGCAAAGAAGAAAGAGGAGTTCTACAACACAGTCCACGAAGGTGACACAGTAGAGGGCACAGTCAAGACAATCGCCACATTCGGCGCATTCATCGACTTGGGCGGTTTTGACGGACTTCTGCATATCAACGACATGAGCTGGGGCCACGTGACCAAGCCTAAGGAATTTGTAAAGAAAGGACAGAAGATCAAGCTCAAGGTCATCAACCTGGACAAGGAGAACAACAAGATCAACCTGTCGCTCAAGCACTTTACAGAAAATCCATGGGACACATTCGAAGACCGCTACCATGTAAATGACATCGTTACAGGAAAGGTAACCAAGCTTACCGATTTCGGAGCATTCATCGAGCTGGAGCCTGGAATCGAAGGTATGGCACATGTATCTGAATTCTCATGGGTCAAGAAAATCAACAATCCTAAGGATGTATTCAAGGTAGGCGATGAAGTTAAGTGCATGATCTTGGGCTACAACCTTTCAGAGGGCAAAATCTCGCTTGGAATCAAGCAGGTTCAGGACAATCCTTGGGATACAATCGAAGAGAAATATCCTGTAGGAACAGAGCTTGAGAGACCTATTGTCAAGATTACAGCAACAGGAGCATTTATCCAGCTGGAAGAGGGCATTGACGGTTTCCTCCATGGCGACGACATCTCATGGACCAAGAAGGTCAAGAACCTTAACACTATGTTCAAGGTTGGCGACACAGTCAAGGTAAAGATTGTAAACTGCGACAAGATTCAGCATAGAATCAGACTTGGAATCAAGCAGCTTTCCGAAAACCCATGGGCAGTGCTTGCAAAGACATATCAGCGGGGCAGCATAATCGAGGGCGAGATTTCCTCCAAGACAGAGTTCGGTCTGTTTGTCAAAGTTCAGGACGGAATCGAGGGACTTATCAACAAGAGCAACCTCCAGGAGGAGTTTGTGGAGAATGTGGATAAGGAGCTTGAGAAGTTCAATGTAGGCGACAAGGTCAAGGCTATGGTTATCGAAATCAACCCAAAGAAGCAGAAGCTTGGTCTCTCTATCAAGGAGTATAAGAAGTCTCTGCAGAAAGAAGAGATGTCACGCTATATGAGCGAGAACGACGAGCCAAAGGCTACCTTGGGAGATTTCCTTAAACACTGATCTTAGGAGTCAAATATGGAGCAGCAGGAAGAAAAAGTAAACGCGCATCAGAAAATACGGAACTTTATTGCAAAGTATGCAAAACCTGCAGGAATTTTCCTGGTCGGTGTGCTTGTGCTTTTTATCGTTGTAGAGATTTTCAACTATGCCAATGCCAAGAAAATAGAAAAGGCAACAATGGCTATCGAGGATATCCAGAACCGGTATGTAGAGGCTTCCGAAGCCGACAAGAGCGAGGAACCCTCGTTCGATGCATACAAGAGCTATATTACAGAGCTTGACGGCGTCATTGCAAAATACCCTAAGGAATATGCAGGACGCCGGGCCCTGCTTTTAAAGGGCGACATCTATTTCCGGTTCAAGGATTATGATAACGCATCTGCTTCTTACAAGAAGTTTGCATCCGATTATCCAAAGTCCTACGATGCACCTATTGCCATCTACAACACAGGTGTGTGCTACGAGAACACCGGGCATCTTAAAGAGGCAGAAGCAGAATATCTTAAGATTTATAACAATTACAAGGGCAGCTATGCCCTTATGCCAAAGCTTATCTTCTCTTTGGGAAGACTTGCAGAAACCGACAAGCGTTATGCAGATGCAGAGAAATACTATAATCAGATTTCTGAAGAGTATTCTGGAAGCAACTATTCCCAGTATGCACAGGACAGAATTATCCTTATGCATGCAAGGGGAGAGCTCTAAAGGCAACGGCAGCAGTGAGCAGGGGAGTCTATACCGTCTTATACATATGTATCATCTTGATGGTGATGCTCCTATGCTCCTGTGGCCTCTATTCTTATCCATACATTTATGAACCATCGCTGCGTGGCGGTACAGCAGGTACTGGTCAGAACTATGTCTACATAATCCATAACGGCGATAACGACCCCAACGTATTCCGCGGTTATGAAATCTACTATAAGTTCTATAATTCAACCACTGCCGAGACAGACCACTCCCGGGACGATAAATCTATTTTCAGCGTAAGCAATCCCGATACATCGGCCCTTGTCTCTGCCGGCTATAAGCGTTGCCGCACCGAAAAGCTGATGAAAAAGGATACCACAACCCCGATGTTCAGGGTTCCTTCCGATAGCCGGGACGATGATTTTACCCTTTATTTAGGCTTTGATACAATAACCACAAAAGATAACAAATTAGAGATGACACTGAATTATCTTAGCGATGCAGTGCCTTTCTTCAGGTCAATCGAAGACAAAAATCCAGACTCCGGCGAGCCCGAGGCAGCCGGCGGCAAGTCTGACGACAAAATATATAAGGACTTCAACAGCGATGATATCGAGGATGGAGACTCAGACCTTAACGGCAACACAACACCTGTCGCATTGTCGTTCTATATTATAGGCTATGGAACCCACGAGAACCACAATCTTTATTCAAAGCCTGTGTGGCTTGGTGTAGTACGGTCCTGGAACTAAGGAGAAAGCTGTGTTAGATTACTATCTTGCAAACACTGCGCTGGTATACATAATAATTGGTTTTGCCTGCACTTTGGTGCTGTACTTTGGATACAAGCGTGATTTTGTAGGCAACTTCTGGCTGGTCCTGATCCTGGGAATAATAGGATCGTTCCTGGGGGCTGTAGTTGAATATTTCTTTGGCGACTTGATAATGTCACTGACCAAAATATCTGGACATATCAATATTTTCCCAGCCTTGATAACTGCATGTATAGTTATAACAGTCTACCACAAGGTAAGCAGCCGCAGGAACCGATAGGGGTTTAAGCCTCTGATTGGCATTGCTTCCTATAATAGATATTCTGTCTACTTTTGCATATATACAAAATAAGGGGCCTGGAAAACCGGCCCCCCTTCGCATACCTGTTAATATCGCTGTCAGCAAGCGTATGCCTCAAGCTCCTGTGTCATAGGCATAGACTTTAAGCGCAGCAATGCACGCTTTTCAATCTGCCGTATTCTCTCTTTAGTCAGATGGAACAGATCTCCAATCTCCTTAAGAGACTTTGGCTTTTCTCCACCAAGTCCATAGCGTTCCTTAATAATTGCAGCTTCTTTTTCCGGCAGCTTATCAAGGAGCTTAGACACCTCAACCTTAAGCGATTCGTCAACAATCTCTTCCTCTGGCTGTTTAACGCTCTTATCTTCGATAAAATCACCTAAAAGCGATGCATCGCGTGTTCCAGGCTTAAGCGGTGTATCAAGCGATACGTATTCTCTAGAGATGCTTAAGAGCTCTGCAACATCTTTCCTGTCCATATGCAAGTGGTCTGCAATCTCTTTTGCATCTGGCTCGCGGCCTAAAGACTCGTACATAACCTTTCTGGCTTTCTCTATCTGCACAAGTTCGCCAAACCTGTTAAGCGGCAGCCTGATCATCTTGGACTTCTCGCCGATAGCCTTGAGAATTGCCTGGCGGATCCACCATACTGCATAAGAGATAAAATGATATCCACGGTTTACATCGTACTTCTCGATAGCATTGATAAGTCCAATATTGCCCTCGTTAATAAGGTCTGCAAACGGAAGCCCCTTGTTCTGGAACTTCTTGGCCACATTGACCACAAACCTAAGGTTGGATTCTATCAATATCTTTCTTGCTTCCTTGTCGCCTTTTGCAGCAAGTACAGCATACTTTTCTTCGTCTTCATGGGAAAGAAGCGGAATACGGTTGATTTCTTTCAAATACATAGCTAATGTGTTATCGTCTTCATTATACTTATTTGTTCTCATAGTTCGCCTCCATAAACTAAAATACAATTTTCGTGCCAAAGTTACATAATCAGTAAAGTTTTTAAATATTTCCTTATAATATAATGATATATAATATAATGAAATATTTTTTAGTCTGACTTCTGCCCTACCCTGTGCCTTTCCCTCAGTGTATCAAAATGATACAGGACTGATTTTTTTTCGATTTAGTGTATCTTTTTGACCCGGATTAGCACTTTTATATTGACCATCAGCCGCCACATTTCGTATATTTTAGGAAACATTGTTACAATCAGGAGGATTAAAGATATGAAAGTTATCCCATTGGAAGACAGAGTCCTTATCAAGACTGCAGAGCTTGAGGAAAAGACCAAGAGCGGCCTGTTCATTCCTCAGACAGCACAGGAGAAGACTCAGGTAGGTGTTGTTACCGCTGTTGGAAGCGACAAAGAGGCAATTACTGTAAAAGTAGGCCAGAAGATTATGTACGACAAATATGCCGGCACATCAATCAAGGTAGACGGTGCAGACTATCTGATTATCAAGTCAAAGGATATTCTGGCAGTAATCGAAGACTGACCTTAATCGACATAAAATCTCTTCTATAAATGGCAGCCTTAACAGGCTGCTTTTTTTATTTTTTCTTCTCTGGCAGCTGGGCCAGGATTACGGCGCAGAACATAAGTATACAACCCGAAAGCTCCTTAATGGAAAGCCGCTCGCCCAGCACAATGGCCCCCGAAAGTGCTGCAAATACAGACTCAAAGCTCATTAAAAGCGAAGCCACCGCCGGGTCTACATGAGCCTGCCCTATTATCTGGAATGTGTATGCAAGTCCGCACGAGAATATTCCGGCATAGAGTATGGGCAGAGTGCAGGCCAGAATATCTTTAAAGTGCGGTGTTTCGAATATAACCATAAGAACCATTCCAATGGCGCCCGATACCAGAAACTGAAGGCAAGAGAGTTTTATACCCTCTGTTCTTGGAGCAAAGTAGTCCACAGCCAGAATATGGAAAGAGAATGTAAAGGCACATAGGATAATATACAGGTCTCCCCTCTCAACCTCGAACTTTCCGCTCATGCACAAAAGGTACAGGCCACCAACTGCCAAAAGCACAGCAGCCCACAGGGCAAGCCTGAACCTTCTGCCCAAGAACAGCCCCAGGCAGGGAACCAGCACTATATAGAGCGATGTTATGAAACCACCCTTTCCTGCGCTGGTATACTGAAGCCCCACCTGCTGCAGATTGGTGGCCAGGCACAGTAAAAGCCCGCATACAACGCCACCTGTAAACAGATTGAGGCGCTCCTGCCCCTTGGGTGGAAGCATAGGTTTATTACGGCAGAATATCGGAATAAATGGAACAAGGAACAGACCTCCGATAAATGTCCTTATAGAGTTGAAAGTAAAGGGTTCCACATAGGACATGCCAATTCGCTGGGAGACAAAGGCACAGCCCCATATAAAGGCGGTAAGAATAAGCAGAAGGCTTCCTGCCAGTTTTTTATTTTTCATATAAAACAGATTATAAAAAAAAATCTTGTCTGTAAATATTTTTTTTGTTATATTGTATCTGTACCCAGGGGGTGAAAATGGTCTCGACTGGGGAATTTTGATGCATGGATTGCAAGTAGAGCGTCATCTCTTAAACCTGGCAAAAACTTTATCTGCTAACACAGATTACGCAATGGCTGCCTGAGGGCGGTCACGAACCTTCGGAATGCGGCTCCTAAGTCCGAGCAGGTTTGTCACAAACTGGGGCTTGCTGAAATAAATTCCTGCGGTATTTCAGGACTTTCAGCAGGATAAGGAAAAAGCGGGGTCTGTTTTGGAAGCTTGCTTTTTCTTAAATTAATCCAAGACTAAGCTTGTAGACGTTCATGGGTCAATCTTCAGGACGCGGGTTCGACACCCGCCACCTCCATTCAATTTCAAACATCAGGAGGCAAACTATGTTTGACTATTCAAGTACTGCACAGGCAGTAAAAGAACGCACACTGATTAAGAATGTATATATGTGGATGGCGGCAGGCTTGGCCCTTACCGGCATAACATCGCTGTGGATGGCAAGCGACCCAAACCGGATGGTATCCTTTGTCCAGGGCGGCACCATGTGGCTTCTGTTTATAGCAGAGCTTGTCCTGGTGTTCTATCTTTCGGCACGGATTCTTTCCATGAAGCCCCTTACTGCCACACTGTGCTTTGCAGGTTACTCAATCCTGAACGGCCTAACACTGTCGGTAATCTTCTATGCATATACTATGGAGAGCATAACAAGCACATTTTTCATAACAGCTGCAACATTCGGCGGTATGGCACTCTATGCAACCATCACAAAACGCGACCTTTCCACCATGGGCCACTACCTGGGCATGGCGCTGTGGGGTCTTATAATTGCAGCAGTTGTGAATATGTTCCTTAAAAGCAGCTCATTCGACTTGATGATTTCCGGAATTGGAGTGCTTGTGTTCTGCGGCCTTACAGCTTACGATACACAGTATATACTCAACATAAGCCGCAACTACTCAGGCTCCCTGGATGAAAGCGACTATGTGCGCTTCTCGATCATAGGAGCACTCAAGCTGTACCTGGACTTTATAAACATGTTCCTGTATATGCTCAGGTTTGTCGGCCGAAGAAAATAAATGCGTGTCACAGGCGGCATCTACAGCGGGCGCCAGGTAAAGTGCCCCAAGGGTGTTATACGTCCTTCCATGGACAGGATGAGGGAATCGGTATTCTCTATTCTGGGGAATATGGAGGGGCTGTCATTTTTGGATATGTTCAGCGGCTCCGGGATAATAGGCATAGAGGCCGCCTCCAGGGGAGCTGAGCCTGTGGTGCTGGTAGAAAAAGACTTTATTAAAAAGAATGCAATAAAAGAGAATATAGCGTTTGTAGAAAGCGACATACAGCTTAGGCTTATGTCGGCTGAGCGCTATATACAGTGCGCCCCTGACGGCAGCTTTGACCTGGTGTTCCTGGACCCTCCGTTCCCACGCCACAAAAAGAAAGAGTTAATAGAGAAGATTGGAAATACCACATTGGTCAAAGATGGCGGTCTGCTTATGATTCACTACCCCAGCGAGGATAACCTGGACCAGGAGAAATTTAAGGCTTTTGATCTGATAGATGAACGTAAATATGGAAGATCAATAGTCCTCTTCTACAGGAAGAAATCTCCCATAGAAGAGAACTGACACAATTGTCAGATAAGAACTACAGCTGGGAAACAGAAATGAAGCACTGCCAGTGCAATTGCAAGAATTCCAAGGGCAGTCTTGAACTTGTCAATGAATGAATAGAAAGAACCGCAGGCCTTGTTAAAGTCAACCTTTTTCTTCTCGGTCTTTGGAGCCTCGGCTGCAGGAGCTGCTTCGGAAGCTGGTTCTGCACTCTTTTCGGCTGCTGGATCAACCTCGGCTGCTGCATCTGGAACTGGCACTTCGGCTGCAGGTGCGGCTTCAGCTGCTGGCTCTGCCTTCTTGGTGATAGTATCCTTGAGGAAATAAAGACAGATTACAATAGAGGTAAGGGCAATCAGAAGGTCGCCTACCACTGCAACATCTCCAGGGGTTACTGTGATGATAAGGAAAAGACCTGTAATACCTGCAATAACAGCAAAAATAAGCTTAGATGTGCCGTTACCAAAGAACTCCACCACATTCACAACCTTGGGGAACTTCTTTGAAAGAAAATCGCTTGCAAAGTAAAGTCCACCTATCAGGTTGACAAAAATAGCCAGAAAATAAAACTGTAACATTCATTTACTCCTTTATTTTATTTTTTTCATTCTCTATCATTTTATCGACAATCTGGAGCTTTTTCTGCAATCCCTCGATTGCCTTTTGTATCTTAAGCTTCTCAGCTTCCAGATGATCCACAGGAGAAACCTTCTCAACCTTTTCCACAGGCCTGGTTATGCTGGTCTTGACCGAGTCGGAGCTCTCCCCTTCCATAAAGGCCCTGACCGCAGCCTCGCGCTTCTGGTCATCCTTCATGGCCGATACAGTCTTCATATTATCATATCCAATCTCGGGTGTCACGTCATACTTTTCTATTCTTAAAAGGGTGTTGGCTGTGGTCTTTTCCATACCCAGCTCCCTGTCCACGTAATCCTCAAACGACAAATGGCGTTCTATGCACATAGAGCGCGCCTGGTTAAGCACTTTGGCAAAATCCCTCATAATGGCGCCGTTCTTCTGCAGGAAGTCTTCCTTAATCTGCTTGGTAAGCTGGATAAAAGTCTGGTCGCTCTTGAATGGGTTTGAGTATATTCCTGTCTCCTCGGCCTTCTTAAGAAGCTGGTGGAAAGTGGCCCAGAACTTGGCTGTATGACACCGGTTAGACAGGGTGACATTGCCGCTCTGGCAGCTTACCACATGGTGGGCAAACTCGTGGATAGCAGTATATATAAGGTCGCTATCCCCTGTCATATTTTTATTGTGTATCAATATTTCCTGGGTCAATGGCTTATACAGGCCGTCCACCTTCTTGCTTTTTTTGCCCGAGAACACCAGGGTAAATGGCGGGACATCGGCCAGAGTACGCAGTTTGTCGGCCAGCTGGTCCTGATTCATCCTTACTCCTTGAACAGTGCGTTCTGGAAGTCAGATATAAAGGTTGGATCCTGCTTTATAGCCTCAAACAGCATATTCACACCAGACTCAACCACCGCAGTTGCACTGTTTCCTACAGCATGGCAGCTGTCTGTCTCCATATCGTAGATTACAACACCATCATTGCCTGCAATGTAGAAAGCCAGGCTTATATCGGCAGAATAGCCCTGATAGTCGTGGGTCATATCGGTTGTAAATATCTCCATCTGAACATGGAACTTCTCTTTTGTACCTGGGACAACCAGGTTAAGCTGGAGCTCTTGGTCAAGGAAAGAGCGGTACATAGAAACCAGATTGCTTGAAAAACAATCTTCTGCCACCTTTATCTCGGCAGTGACAGACATCTTCTCTACCATAAGCATAAGGTCGGCATCGGGAACTGGAGCTTCCAAAGCACTTTCAACAGCCTGGTCCAGAGCTATCTTGAAAGAATACTTTTTCTCGCCTGTCCCGGTTGCAATTCCACATTGGAATTCGCCAAAGAAAACACCGTCCGGGCCTGTCTCAAGGCTGTCAAACAGAGTGCCGTCCTCGCGCAGGACACTGAGCGGTATAGAGCCTGCAGGAATACCCGAGACCGAATCGACAAACACCATTATGTTGAAACTTTCGCCAAACTCGCACTGCTGGTAGTCGGGCGATATAGCTACACTGAGTGAAGATATATCTGCATTAAGGTTCTGGAGAATGTAGGCAACCTGGTCTGGACTATTTTCTGCCTGGGCCAGCGGATACGCCTCCTGCAGAATTGCAAGACGCTCTGCTACAGTCTGTGCCTCGGGCAAGCGGTTAAGAACCTCATCAAGCGATGCAGAAGCATGTTCCGGCTGTACGCTTTCCACATTTTCAGAAGCCTGGGTGCTATCTCCTATCTGGAGAAAATCCTTAACCGACTGGCAGCCGGTAAAAAGAAAAAACGATATGCTTAAAATGGTTAACCACTTATATTTCATATATATATACCTTATTTAAGGATAGATAAAAAAAAACGGGCTGTCAAGGACAACCCGCTTTTCATTTTAAAACAAAAATCAGTAGCTCTTGGAAGAAGCCATCTTGCGGTTCTTCTTCATCTGTTTTCTGAGGATTGCTTTCTTCTTGCGTGTATTGATTGTAGAAGGCTTCTCATAATACTCTCTTTTCTTCCACTCGCGGATGATACCCTCTTTCTCAACCATTCTCTTGAAACGCTTAAGGGCTTTCTCCAGTGGTTCGTTGTCATCTACCTTAACAAATGCCATTATGATTCACCTCCTTTAGTACTATAGTCCGCAGTACGGGCATTATATTAAATAAATATGCTTTTTTTGTCAATTATTCAGGGCTTTTTTCCATGTCGATAATGACAAGCTGGGGAGTAGTCTTGTTGCGGAAATAGTTGTAGTCCACCCTGAATATGGCATCCACAGTGTCACCTGCATTAAGGTCGCGCCCAGCCCTGTCGGAGCTGTTCCAGTAGATTGCAGGCCATAAGTTTTTGCCGGCATCAAGGGTGAACTTGATATGCCCAACCTCTTTCTGCCCCACTATATCCAAAGTCTTTATGACAAGCTTCTTTGCCAAAAATACAAGGGGCGGGCTGCTTTCTCCGTACGGATTAAGGCGCGATGCCACATCCAGGATATCCTCGGTCAGGTAGCCTTTAGGAAGCTCTGCATCTATCTCTGGATAAGGCTTTTCTGGAATATCGACCCCTACCTCTTCCACATAGGTGTTAACCTTTTTCTTGAAAATATCCAGATTTGAGGCCGAAAGCGAGAACCCTCCTGCAAAATCATGGCCGCCGTAATCCATAAAGACTTCTTTGCAGTAGTCCAGAAGAGGCATGATTGAATATCCCCTTATGCTGCGCACCGAGCCTATTACCTTGTCTTCCATGACTGTGTAGATGATAGCCGGAGAGTTATAATAGTTGGAGAACTTGGAGGCCAGGATGCCTGTAATGCCCCGTGGAACCCCCTTGCCGCCTGTGAACACCAGAGAACTTGAAAAAGCTTCAAAGCTCTCCTTTGCCGAATGTGTCAAGAGTCCCCAATAGTCCTCGCCTTGTTTTTTCCGCTGCTTGTTAAGGGAAAGAAGCTCGTTTCCAAGCTTTTCAACCTCTACCGGATCGGTGGTTTTAAAGAAGTTCACCGCCTTGGATGGAACCCCCATCCTTCCCGAAGCATTGATGATAGGAGTTATATACCATGCCACATCGGTTACTGTAATAGTCCTGTCTATAATCTTCTGCTCGCACAAAAGCCAGCGTAGCCCTTTACTGCAATGGTTTGCAATATGCTTAAGGCCGCATTTTACCAGTATGCGGTTCTCATCCACCAGCGGCATTAGGTCGGCCACTGTACCCAGAGCTACCAGAGGAAGCCTTTTCTCGTATTCATCCGAAAGAGCCGGATACTTTTTATAAAGCAGGAATTTGAAAAGATTAAAGAGGACATCAAGCTCTGTTATATCTGTAGAACTGTACCTGCTGTCGTGGCTTATATCCCGCATCTTTAAAAGCCCCAGCCCCGAAAGGCTTGGAACAAGCTTATAGATTTCGGGTGCCAGGTCCATGGTCTCCAGGTCCACATGAGGGAACACAGCCCTGAAAAGCCGCTTCTGGTTCTGGGCACCGAATGTTATTATTATGGAACCCGAGAAGAAATCCATAAGCCGTGTGCTTTCTATCGAAGTGATTATTCCAGGCACAATAGTCTCTGATATCTGAGCCACCTCTACCAGGTTGTAGAGCTTCTTTGCATTGAATATAAAGCTGCCGTCAGGGCCAGGCACTATATTGAGCAGCGTGATATTCTTGTTGTAGTAGGAGGTGCGTGAAAACTCAAGGGCCCATATAAGCTTGGCCACTACCCCGCAGCCTGCAAGGTCGCGGAAAGGATAGCCGCAGTCCGGCACCTTGGGGTTGATAATCGCAGTGCATACCGGAAGCTCTGCCGGAGCTGTATGGTGGTCCAGGACTATTACATCTATGGATTTCTCGGCCGCATAGGCAATCTCGTCCTTGTTTGAGATTCCACAGTCCACCGTTATTATCAGGGTGATATCGTTACTGGCAGCATAGTCTACAGCCTCTGTGGTAAGGCCATAGGGTTCATCTCCTTCAGGCACTTTCCAGAATGGCTCTGCAACCCCCAGCTCTGCAAGCATGTCGGTCATAAGGACAGTGGAAGTTATTCCATCTGCATCCCTGTCGCCGAACACCATTATGCGCTCACCTTCCTGAACAGCATCCAGAATGCGGTCTACAGCATCTTCCATCTGGTGGAAAAGGAAGGGGTTATGCAGGTATTTTATCTCGTCCTGAAGATAGAACTTTAACTCTTCGGGCCTGGTAATGCCACGGCGCACAAGTATGGAGGCAAGCAGAAGCGACACCTTGTAGCGGGAAGAGATATCTTTTACGTCCTGGCTTTCTATGAATTTTTTATTATATTTCATCCAAGTCCTTCGAGAGCGTGTTCAGCCGGCATTCCAGCACTGTCTGGACAGTATCCAGAACAGCACTTTCCAATTTTTTATATTCTATCATAGAATTATGCTTCTGCAAATAGATATTTGGAGGAAACCCCAAAAGATCAAGGCAGCGCAGAAGAAACTCTATGTTGATAAGTACAATCTGATCCTCGCTGCAGCTGTCAAGGTATACCATGCTCCCTATCAGAAGCTCATAGATCTCGGAAGATGAAGAGCCGCCACCGTGGGTGCGCATGATAATCTCGAACCAGGTGAGCACTGTATAATACTTCTTCAGGTCGGTCTGGATTGACAGAAAGGTATGGACAGGCGAAAAGTCCTCTATCTTGGGAATACGTGCTTTTGGGTTGTGATACAGAACAAAATGGCCACAGGCAAGGGGCGACACCAAAGGGCCTATCTTGCTCTTGGGCTTGTATCCGCCATATGCTGTGGCCTCGGTTATACCAGAATCTGGAGAGAATATCCGTACCCCCTTGTGGTATTCGCCCACCCGGGTATTCTTTAGTATTATTCCATCCAGTTCTGTATAGCGGTTCATCAACTGTTATTTTACAGCGGTTTACCTGTTTTTTACAATAGCAAAGGAGAATTCGCAGCTTACGCATACCTTGCCGTCAACCTTGCCTACTCCAGAAGCAAAGTAGAACGGCCCCTTGTTCCCCTTGATTGTGCACTCGGACTCGAAGGTGTCGCCCGGCACCACAGGGTTACGGAACTTGACCTTGTCTAGGCCTGTGAACATAGGGAGTGTGCCGTCTGTGCACTTGTCGGCAAGCAGCACGCAGGTAGCCTGTGCCAGCATTTCGCACAATATTACGCCAGGAACCACAGGGCGGCCAGGGAAATGCCCCTTAAGGAAGAACTCCTCTCCGCTAACCTTGTACTTGCCATGGGCAACTCCATCAACTACCTCCGCCTCCTGCACCAGGAGCATGTTGTCCCGGTGTGGCAGTATTTTCTTAATATCTTCCTGATTCATTTAATCCTCACATTTCTTGAATGCCAGACAGGCATTATGACCGCCAAAGCCCAGGTTAACAGAAAGGGCCAGGTTGATGTCTGCCTTGCGTGCAACCAGCGGAACATAGTCCAGGTCGCAGTCCGGGTCGGGCTCCTTAAGGCCTATGGTAGGAGGCACAATGCCTTCCCTAAGGGCCATGATGGATGCAATAGCCTCCACACCGCCGGTAGCACCCAGCATGTGGCCTGTCATAGACTTGGTGGAGCTTATAAGAATCTTATATGCATTGTCGCCAAAAGCCTTCTTTATGGCCAGGGTCTCGGACTTGTCGTTGAGCGGTGTGCTGGTGCCGTGGGCATTGAAGTAGACCTTGGTCTCCCCTTCCATGCCAGACTCCTTAACAGCATCGGCAATAGCCCGGGCTGCTCCGCCGGCCTCGGGGTCGGGGGCAGTCATATGGTATGCATCGCAGGTGGAGCCATAGCCGCAAATCTCGGCATATATCCTGGCACCACGTGCTTTGGCATGCTCGTAATCTTCCAGTATAAGGATACCGGATCCCTCGCCCATAACAAAGCCGTTACGCCGTTTGTCGAACGGAATCGAGGCAGCCTCGGGGTCGGTGCTTGAAGAAAGGGCCATGCAGTTGATGAACCCTGCAACTCCTACAGGACCAATTGCAGCCTCGGCACCGCCAGCTATTACAGCATCGGCATAGCCACCCTTGACTGCACGGTAGGCCTCGCCTATTGCGGTGCTGCCTGTGGCACATGCTGTGGTAACAGGAACACAGGGGCCCTGCGCCTTGAACTTTATAGCCACAGTGCCTGCAGCCATGTTTGCTATCATGGTAGGAATAAACAGAGGCGATACCCGTCTAGGCCCTTTGTCATGCAGCTTTATGACCTCTTCGGTAAAGGTTGTTATACCGCCGATTCCAGAACCCAGGTAGACCCCGAAACGCTCGGGCGCAACATTGCCCAAGATTCCGCTGTCCTCTACAGCCTGAACTGCGGCAGCCACACCATACTGAGTAAACAGGTCGCTCTTTCTAAGTTCTGCTTTCTCCATATACAGATTAGGATCAAAGCCCTTGACCTCGGCAGCAAGCTTGGCCTTGAAGTCGGTGGTGTCGAACCGGGTTATAGGACCTATTCCGTTCTTGCCTGCCACAGCAGATGACCAGAAGGTGGCAACATCATTTCCAATCGGGGTTATTGCCCCCATTCCTGTAACAACTACTTTTCTCATAATTCTCCTTACATTGCCATTCCGCCGTCTACACGGATAACCTCGCCAGTTATATAGTCAGATACAGGGCTGGCAAGGAACAGGACCAGGTTTGCCACATCCTCGGGCTTTCCGGCCTTTTTCATAGGAACAGCATCGATAAGCTTGTCCCTGCCCGGCAGATCCTTTGTCATGTCTGTGTCTATAACTCCAGGAGCCACTGCATTGCAGCATATTCCCTTGGCACCCAGCTCGCGGGCGATAGTCTTGGTCACGCCGATAATTCCAGCCTTGGATGCAGAATAGTTGACCTGCCCTGCATTTCCCATAAGACCGGCTATGGAGCTAATGTTGATAATCTTTCCATAGTGCTTTCTAAGGAAGATAGGACTGCAGTGCTTGGTCATGTTGAACACGCTCTTAAGGTTGATGTTGATTACTGCATCCCAGTTTTCCTCGCTCATGGAGAATATAAGGCTGTCCCGGGTGATTCCAGCGTTGTTGACCAGAATGTCGATAGTGCCGAAATCCTTTGCAATCTGAGCCACTGTGGCCTTGACTGCTGCAAAGTTTGAAACATCGCACTGATATGGACGTGCTGTTATGCCGCACTTCATAAGAATATCGCAGGATTCCTGGGTCTTTTCCAGGCTTCCTACGTCGATAAGGGCTATGTCGGCATGGTTTTCAGCCATCTTCTGGGCAACAGTAAAACCTATTCCCCTTGAGCCCCCTGTAATAACTGCAACTTTTCCTTTAAGCATTTTTAATCTCCTCTGCTACACGCTCTGCATCCTGACTGTTTTCCACGTTATAGATGCGAACATTGCCATTTATCTTGGAAACAAAGCCGGACAGGGTATGTCCCGGTCCGCATTCGATAAATGTGTCCACACCGTCCGATATCATGTTCTCAATCAGGCTCTGCCACTTGACAGGACTTTTTATCTGGTTTGTCAGAAGATCCTGAACAGAAGTACTGTATTTTTTTGAAGTATAGTTTGAATAAATATCAAATTTAGGGTTTTTAAAATTATATTTAGATAATTCTTGGGTAAATTCTTCTGCAGCATCTGCCATAAATGGTGAATGGAAACCACCGCTCACAGGAAGCTGAAGGTAGCGTCCACCGGAACCTTTGACATCCAGCTTGAACTGTTCCATCTCGTCGGGAGCACCTGACACAACCAGCTGCCCCGGACAGTTGTAGTTGACAGAGTATATGTGCTGATATTTGGATGCAAGCTCCTCAACCTTGGCATTATCAAGCTTGAGGACTGCTGCCATTATGCTTTTAAGCTCTTTTCCGGCACTGTGCATAAGCTCTGCCCTTTTGCATACCAGCTTAAAGCCATCTTCCAGGCTAAGCATTCCAGCAAAAGTCAGGGCCGCTATCTCGCCCAGCGAGAAGCCTGCGACGCAGTCGCAGGCTATGCCGTGCTCAGTAAGAGCACAGGCAGCGGCCATGTCTACGCAGAATATGCATGGCTGGGTGTTGTTGGTCTGGGAAAGCTCATCCTGGGTGCCTGTAAAGCACTGCGATGCAGTACCGGGCCGCACGCTGTCTGCCATGGCAAACACAGCCTTTGCCCCACTTGAGTTATCTGCCAGATCCTTGCCCATACCAGGGTACTGAGCCCCCTGGCCTGCAAATAAGAATGCTATTTTACCCATCTTGTCCCTTTCAAAAGTTCCTCGGCCTGGGCTACAAGCTCGTCGACAATCTCTTTGGCGCTCTGCTCCTTGTTCACAAGGCCTGCAATCTGGCCGGCGATAAAGCAGCCCTTGGCATCGTCCCCATCCACAGCTGCGGCCCGGAGTGCACCGATTCCTGCACTCTCAAGCTCCTCGTTGGAGATGGAAGGATCATTCTCCTTCATGAAGAAGTTCCGGGAGAAGCTGGTCTTGAGACTCCGCACCGGATGACCCAGCTTGCGGCCTGTGACAATAGTATCTATATCGCTGGCCTTGAGCACCTTGGCCTTATAGTTAGGATGGACTCCACACTCATTGGCAACCAGGAACCGGGTTCCCATCTGAACACCCTTGGCACCCAGCATGAAGGCTGCGGCAATACCACGGCCGTCGCCGATTCCACCTGCCGCGATGACAGGAATGGTAAGTGCATCCACAACCTGGGGCACCAGTGCCATGGTGTTAAGCTCGCCAATGTGGCCGCCAGACTCACCGCCTTCGGCAACAACTGCGACAGCACCCAGCTTTTCCATACGCTTTGCAAGCATCACAGAAGGAATCACAGGGATTACCTTTATTCCAGCCTCCAGCCACATAGGCATATATTTGGCCGGGTTTCCAGCACCAGTGGTGACTACCGGAACCTTAAGGTCGGCAACCACCTGTGCAACCTCTGCCACATGGGGGCTCATAAGCATTATATTCACTCCAAAGGGCTTCTTGGTCAGGCTCCTGGCTGTCTCAATCTCTTTCTTAAGGTAGTCGGCACCGGCGTTCATGGCAGAGATGATACCAAGTCCGCCTGCCTCTGAGACAGCTGCAGCCAGCTTTCCGTCGGCAATCCATGCCATTCCCCCCTGGAAGATAGGATATTCAATCCCCAGGATAGAACAGAGTTCGGAATTAAGCATTCTCCTTCTCCTTAAGCCTCTTCTCTATAAACTTGACCAGGTCGTCAACTGTGGTGACAGCCTCGTCGAACTCAAGCTCAACGCCCAGTTCCTCTTCCAGGTCCATAATCATCTCCACTGTGTCCAGGGAATCGATTCCAAGGCCGATAAGCGATGTGTCTGGTGTAACCTTGCTTGGGTCGCAGTCAATCTTTTCTACAATCTTAGCTTTCAGTTTCTCAAAAATATCCATGTTTTACTCCTTACCATCTGATTATGCAGGCTGCACTTGAGAGTCCGCCCCCGAAGGCGCAGAGAGCTAACAGCTCGCCTCTTTTAAAACAGCCCTTTCTATTAAGTTCATCAAGCGCGATGGGAATGCTTGCTGAAGATGTGTTTCCAAATCTTTCTATATTAAGATAGAAGCGGTCTTCTGGGATAGGCAGCTTCTTCTTAGCAAAATCAATAATGCGGCTGTTGGCCTGGTGCGGCACAACCCAGCTTATATCCTCGACCTTTATTCCTGCGTCGGCAGCTACATCTGCAATATCACGGCACATAGCCTTGACTGCAAACTTGAAGGTCTCCTGGCCGTGCATGTTTATTACAGGCTTCTCGATTGGCCCCTGGTAGAACGGAGAATCTCCGCCGTAGTTTGGAATGCGGATTATGTCGTTGTCGCCATAGGAATGAAGCCTGGAAGAAAGGTAGTTATCCCCTTTCTCAAGAAGCACTGCCCCTGCTCCGTCGCCGAATATTACGCATGTTGAGCGGTGGTTCCAGTCCACAATGCCCGAAAGGCGCTCTGCCCCAACCACCAGAATCCTTTCTGCCTTGCCACGGGCAAAGAAGCCTGCCGCAGTATCAAGGGCAAAGACAAATGCGCTGCAGGCACAGTTTATATCCATGGCTGGGCAGGTTGCACCAAGCTTCTTCTGAATCATGCAGGCAACGTTGGGCGATTTGTATTCTGCAGTAATCGAGGCGCATATTATCATGTCTATCTGGTCTGCGGAAACACCTGCAGCATCCAGGGCACGCTGGGCTGCCTTGTACCCAAGCTCGGATGTAGGCTCGTCCACAGATATGCGGCGCTCCTTGATTCCCACCCGCTGGGTTATCCATTCGTCATTTGTCTCCACCATGTGGGACAATTCTTCGTTATCCAATATCTTCTCAGGCACATAGCTGCCGGTAGATACAATTCTAAAGCTCATACTAATCGTCCAGACTCTCTTTGAAGTAAATATTTATTTTCTCAAATGCCTTGGCCAGGAACTCCTTCTCCTGGTCGGTAAGGCCATCGTTGATCTTTTTAATAAGGCGGCGGCGGAAATAGCGGTAGTAAGCGTTCACCTTGGCACCATCGCGGGTCAGCACCACCTTTACGGAACGGCCATCCTCTTTGCTTGGATTCTTTTTAAGGAACCCTTTGCTCTCCAGCTTGTTTACCATGACAGTGACAGAAGGCTTTGAGATATGCAGAAGGTCTGCCAGGGCACTTATGGTGCAGCCACCCTTGCATCCGGAACCTACGGCCTCAAGGAAATGGATTTCGTTTATGGAGAGTTTTATGCGGATATTGACGTTTTTGCGGGCATTGTCCTCTAGATTGATGACATTCTTGTACATCTGCAATAGTGTATCGCTTAACTTTTCAGAACTGTTCATACGCCACCATTTAATTAGTTAAACTAACTAATTATATTTGCAGTATACACCCCCTCTTCCAATATGTCAAGCAAAATATTATGATATTTGCATGTGGTATACTGTTTTATTATTGACTATATCGAATACTTTCATGACCTTTGCCTGGTACGGACACCTTAAGCACAGGTCTGCCAATCTGCTTATCGTAATCTTGGTAAGCTGGGGAATCGCATTTTTCGAGTACTGCTTCCAGGTGCCGGCCAACCGTATAGGCTCGCACTACTGCACCACTGCGCAGCTCAAGATAATACAGGAGGTCATATCCCTATCTGTCTTCTCGGTATTCTCGGTGCTCTACCTGCACGAAGGATTCAAGTGGAACTATCTTGCGGCGTTTGTGTGCATTCTGCTTGCTGTAGTGTTTGTGATGAAGAAATAAAGTATTGGACGATGGGGGACTCGAACTCCCGGCCCCTTCCTCCGGAGGGAAGTGCTCTATCCACTGAGCTAATCGTCCAGCAAATTAAAATATAGTTAGGCTGGGGAAAACTGTCAAGAGATTGTCGACCAGACCGATGATGTGATTTCGGCTGTAAAATTTCTTTATGAACATGCTGCAGAGTACAAGCTGGATTCCGACCGGATGACAATAATGGGTGAAAGTGCAGGAGGATTTCTGACAGAATATGCTGCAACAACACTTGGTACCGACTATCTTAAAGCCTGTGTTGCATTCTACAGTCCTTCGGACCTTTCCACCCTTACAGCTCAGAATATCAAAGTACACAGGGGCAAGGATGTAAACTTTATGGACCTGCTAGATGCTGCCATGCAAGGAACGCTTCCAAAAGGAGAGAAGATGGAGGAGATGCTGCTTTGCGCTCATATAAATACACCATCTTTCGAGGAAAAAGCAAAAGCAGTAAGTCCAGTAAATCGGGTGTCAGCCAAGACTCCACCTACCCTGCTGCTGCATGGCACCGATGATCGCATCATTGCATACGAGCAGTCTCTGACATATCTGGAACAGCTAAAGACGGCTCATGTTCCTTGTGAACTGATATCCATGGAAGGAGCAAATCACATGGAACCCAAGCTGTTCAATTCGCTGGAGTATACAAATAAAATTATTACTTTCTTGAAGCAATATACATAAACTTTACAGCATACAGTGCATGTTCAGTCATGCCTCTATTTTTTGTTATTATCTGCGGCAAGAAAACACTTCACTTGTCAACTGTTTTCCAGTATACTATGGAACATGAAAAAAAATATTGTAATCACTATAGTTGCTGCTGGACTCTTGTTTGTCTTGACAAGTGGAAATCTTAATAAAGGCTATTCCGCTGAAAGTGATGTAGAGCGTATAGGAATTATCTCTGCCATGGACAATGAGATCGATGTCCTGCTCAAGGAAGCTGATATAAACCATGAGGATATGATAGGCGGGGTCAAATATTACATAGGCAAACTGCGCGGCAAGGATGTGGTGATCACAAGGGCAGGAATCGGCAAGGTGCGGGCTTCATCTGGAGTTACAACCATGTTCAATAAGTACAACATCTCAAAGGTGCTGTTTACTGGCATAGCAGGCGGAGTTGCCGACGAAACCCGGATCCTTGACGAGGTTGTGGCCACAAGGCTGGTTGAGCACGATTATGGCATAATAAGCAATGATGGTTTCATGTGGGTGTCAGGCGATCCTGGAATAAGCAGGGAGGCCGGCGAATACTATTACTGTGACAAGGAACTTGTGGAACTTGCATATAATGCATCTGTAGCGACAGTAGGAAAAGAGCATGTATTCAAGGGAACAATAGCCACCGGCGACCAGTTCATTGCATCGGAAGTATATGTGGAAAGACTTAAAAAAGAATACAACGCATTAGCATGCGAGATGGAGGGTGCTTCGGTGGCTGTCATATGTATAAAATATGAAAAGCCATTCGTGGTTATCCGTGCTTTATCGGACAAGGCAGACGGCAAGGCCAATTCCAACTACCAGAATTTCGGCGATATCGCTGGTGCAAATTCAAGCCAGATTATTCTTAAAATGCTTGAATCTATAAAATAAAAAGTCACCCCGAGACAGGCTCAGGGTGACATAGTCTTGGGTGACAGCCTGGTTATTGCCTGCTGTTATTCAGTTTCTTTTCCTTGACTTTATCCGAAATAACCGGATATGC
>JAFSOR010000010.1 GCA_017446885.1 Spirochaetia bacterium
GGCCAGGTAAGCCTCTGCCTCTTCCTTTGTCAGAGTGAAACCATAGGTCTTTGCAAGGGCAACCAGTTCATCGGCTGTCTCGCACTCCAATGCTTTTTCAAGCATCTCTTTTGTAATTTTTGTCTTGTCAATCGGCATATTCTTCTCCTTATTTTTTAATTATATTATTGCATATTAAATTTGCCAAAATAATATATTTAGATGCCTTTTCTTTGCAGAGTTCTGCAACTTTGGCTTCTGCAATGTCCAGAGCTCTGTCTACAGCCTGGTATACTTCTGTCCTTTCCCAGGGCAGCACTTTCCGGCAGTAAAAGGTCAGGCGGCCGGTGCAGCTTTTTCCTTCATTCTCCAGCCCGAAAAAGAGCCGCTGCCGCTGTGCAGAAAAGCTGCCGAATGCCGCAAGCTGTCCCATGACATCAGCTGCAATCTCATCCAGGGCATGGTTCTGCATGCTTCCCCAAAGGCGCAATGTCTCGTAGTGGGTGCATTCGTGTGCCAGTCGCAGGGCAGTGGAGCGGCAGAGCCAGTCAGCCTCATCAAGCCCTAATGCCGAACCTGGAACATTGCTGTAGGGAGCATTCCCCAGCAGTATCAATCTGGAATTATGCAGCTGGGGTGCCTTTGCCTCCATGGTAAAAGCATTGATGGTAAGCGGCAGTTCCCTGCTTTCAGAACGGCCATCCAACAGTGCCTCCATATAGCAGAAATCATCATGGCAGCCTGTGGAGATAACTGGAATTCTGCCCCCTGCTGTGGATGCAAGATGGATTTTGAGGGCAGAGGGGCTTTTAAGCGGAAACTGGTCTACAGGGAGCTTGAATGTGTCTGAAAGAAACTGCAGGGCATCTTCCCCGGCCGCCTCTTTCCACAAAGCGGTAAAAGGTTCATCTGGCAGGGGAAGAAGGGCCGGTTCATTCAGAACATCATATCGGTAAGATAGGTACTCTTGGGCAGAAATAAATGGCATATATTAATCAGATCAGATTCTGAGGACAGTGTTTAACCATATAGCATCCACCACCGGCAATCTTTTCCAGCTCGGTCGTATCCAGCTCCACATTTTCAAGCTCAGCCAGGTAAGCCTCTGCCTCAGCCTTGGTAATTTCAAATCCTTCAGTTTTGGCCAGAGTTATAAGCTCTTCAGCAGTCTCGCACTGAGATGCTTTCTCAAGCATCTCTTTGGTGATTTTTGTCTTGTCAATCATCATTTTATTTCTCCTTTTTAAATGTAAATCCTGTTTTTTCCAGAATATTCATCATCTCTTTCTGGCTCCGGGTCTCCATTATAATCTTCCGGTCTGCTTCTGAAATCCTGGAGACAGGTCCTGCCAGGGACAAAGTAAGCTCTTCCTGATGGTTTTTCTCCCAGTCGGCACCACATACCCTGGAGATTACAAAATCTGATATTTCTTTGAATTCGCCGCAGCATTCCCTGAAGAAACTGCCATGTTTATACTTGGCTCTTGATCCGCAGCCACCACGGCAGGTAAATATATACGGACATTTCTGGCAGGCTTCCATAAGGTCTGTTGTACGGGTCTTCCATTTAGCCCTCTCAAAGTTCCAGACTGCCTGGCCTGTCTCCTGGTTGATATATCCTGCAACAGCATCTTCCTTGGCCACCACGTCCCAGCACTGGTACACTTTTCCAGCTGGATCAATGACCATCATTCCAGATTCGGAACCACAATAGCATGGATTGAAGTCCGGGTAGTTCTCTTTCTTAAGCAGCTCCATCAGCGCCTCTGCAGGGGCACTGTACTGGCTCTGATGCTCTATAGCATCCCGCATTGTGAATCCTATGCTCAGAAGCTCATCTATGATCTCATGCTCCATCACATTGTTCTCGGGATGATCATCATCGTTGATGGCTTTGAAATAGTATCTGTAATTCTTATATTCCATAAGTCCACGGGCTCTGATGTCATCCATCAGCTCTTTGATGCCGTGTATGTTACCGCGGTTTATGTTGACACGCATATTTATCTGTATGTCGTTCTTAAGTGCCAGCTCGATATTCTTAAGGATTTTCTCGTAGGTGCCGCAGCCGCTCTTGTGGAGCCTCATCCTGTCGTTCACATCTTTCACGCCGTCCACGGTAATCTGCAGGTTTACGAATTTGAATTCCTTGATCAGGTCTATGTAAGATTCAAGCTCATACCCGTTGGTGATGGCATTTATCTTAAGGTCCATATCTTTGCAGTGCTGACAGATTGAGCGTATAGTCTCCATGTTCTTGGCCAGGAGTGGCTCTCCGCCATACAGGGTGCATCCGCCGACTTTGTAACCCCTGTTCTTATAATCTTTAAGAGTCTGGAATACAGATTCAATCATCTGGGGGCTCATGTTCAGGTTCAGCCATTCCTGGCCTTTGCACAGCCGGTGCTGCTCAAAGCAGTAGGGGCAGCGGAAGTTGCAGTCATAAGTAGGCAAGATTACTGGTCCTATACTGCTTCTGGCAATGATAGTCCTGTATATGCGGCCCATCAGCTTAAGATCGGCCAGCTCATCTTCCCCGGTCTTGCAGGTGATATGTCCCCGCAGAAGAAGCCTTTCCCGCAGGGCCAGGGGAAGTTTATCAAAATCCCCGGATTTTACCTTGTCGGCATCTTCTTTTTTCAGGATATCCAATGCACCATAAAGGCCATTGAACAGAATAGTCCTATCTTTTATCTCTTCTTCCTTCTCATTGATAAGAGGAAGAAAAAGCTCGTATGTGCTTACTCTCAATTTTTACCAGTCTCCCCGTATTGTACCGTCATCTTATTCATGTTTTGTTTGTGCAAGGCGAGTATCTTGATTTATCGCAGCCACCGCCGGCAACTTTATCAGCCATACAACTTTGCATTTATGGTCCTAGTTGTTCCATCACCACCGGCGACTTTATCCAAAGTCTCTTTGTCCAGCTCCATATTCTCAAGCTCATCCAGGTAGGCCTGTGCCTCTTCTTTAGTCAGCTCCACACCTGCTTTCTTTGCAAGCTCAATGAGTTCCTCAGGTGTCTGGCACTTGGAAGCCAGTGCAATCTGCTCTTTAGTTAAGGAATTAAGGTTTAGTTTTTCCATTTGTCATCTCCTTCGTCTATCAATTAACCATACAGGCCCGAACTTATTTTTTTACCTGCTTTTTTTAATCCCAAGGGACTGCCATGTCCACCGGCAACGTTTTCCAATTCCGCTTTGTCCAGCTCCATATTCTCAAGCTCATCCAGATAGGCCTGTGCCTCTTCTTTAGTCAGCTCAATGCCGGCTTCCTTTGCAAGCTCAATGAGTTCCTCAGGTGTCTGGCACTTGGAAGCCAGTTCAATCTGCTCTTTTGTCAAGGAATTAAGGTTTAGTTTTTCCATTTGTTGTCTCCTTTGATTTAGTATTAATTAGACCAACTCTTATTCTGGGATTTTTTAACCTGGCAGGCACCGGGGTTATGGCCTCCGCCGGCAACTTTATCCAATGTCTCTTTGTCCAGCTCCACATCCTCAAGCTCATCAAGATATGCCTGTGCCTGTTCTGTTGTCAGTTCAACGCTATGATGCTTCATAATCCGGTTCCATATCCTGGTCTCAAGGCCTATGTTCTCTGATGAGAAATCTGACTGCTTAAAAAGATTTTCTATTTCGTCCATCTCACTTATATATACGAACCTTATTTATCAAAATTGACAGGTTTTAAAAAAAATTATCAATTTTTTCCAGAATATATTCTCAAGTTCCCATTCACATTTTCATCTGATTTCACAACCAGCTGTTTTACGAAGAGTGGCTCCATTTTGTCTGTCCTCTTAGATTGCACCCACCCGCAACTTTATCCAGGGAAGTTTCATCCAATTCTGCATCCTGTAGTTCATTAAGGTATGCCTCTGCCTGTTCTATAGTCAGCTCAACACCAGCTTTCTTGGCCAGTTCTATGAGTTCTTCCGGTGTCTTGCACTTAGAAGCCAGTTCAATCTGCTCTTTAGTCAAAGAGTTAAAGTCAAATTTATCCATTTGTCGTCTCCTGAATTATAGATTAATATATAATTTAAACAGTTGTCAATAAAAATGAACGCAGTCTGGCCTAATAACCCCAGCAAATATTACCGAGCAGGGGTGCCTTTTGCTAAAATTTTGAAACACTTCAAGAACTGAATTTTTTTTGCATCCTTCGCCTTTTTAATGATTGCCTCTGTGTATGGGGCCATGGCTTCTTCGTATGGGGTGCCGCCCGATAAGGCCTCGGCTAAAAGGCGGGCTGAAAGTAGCGCATATACGATGCCTTCACCAGAGGTGTTTTTGATAAGTCCGGCGGCGTCTCCCACAAAGTATGCGCTTGATCCGAATCTTAGAAGCACATCGAGTCCTGAGGGGAGGAAGGCACCCCGGACCTTTCCTGTGGGAGTTATCCCCATTTGCAGGCAGAAATCCTTCATCTCCTCAATGCAGATGGAAGCGATATTTTTATTGTCATAGTGGTAATAGCCACAGCCCACAGTGGCATCTTTTCCCCTGGGCAGATACCAGCAATAACCGATGCTATGGGACAGATAGGATAAGATTCCCTTGTCACCACAGAAAGGGACATCAGATTCTACTGCAAAGGCACAGTCAGGCACTTTTCCTGTCAGCAGGCGGCGCACTGTAGAACGTGCTCCATCGGCACCTATGATTTTAGAGAAATATACATCAAATTCCTGCTTTTTTTGAAAGTTAATGCACCGGGCTTTTCCTTCATCTGTATCGATGGTCCTGACTGTGGCATGGTCTATGAGTCTGCCGCCCGAATCCAGATAGCATTGCAGTGCAGCATCGTCCATTACTTTCCGATTTATCCCGAAAAGCTTTCCGGTTCTGCAAATCTCTTTGCCACCCAACTGCTCCCGCAGCACCGAATAAGAAAAAAAATCAAGACTATTCCAGGCCGGTTCTCCGAAAATTGAGATAAACTCTTTCTGTCCCGCGGTTCCTGTAAGACCTGCGCAAAGCTTGTCCTTTTTCTTTGCGTCCAGTCTCTCCAGAATCAGCACATCGGCACCTGATTTCCGGAGCAGATAACCTAGGGAGCAGCCTGCAAGACCACCACCTACAATCAGATACTCGCACTTATATTCCAATGGTCATTTCCATTATTTATTGCTAGAGTATCTAACTTGACAGCTGCCAGGCTTCCCACCGCCGGCAACTTTTTCCAAGGTTGCCTCATCCAGCTCCATATTCTCAAGTTCAGCCAGGTAGGCCTCGGCTTCTGTTTTTGTAATCTTAAAGCCACCAGCTTTTGCCAGAGCCATAAGCTCTTCGGCGTTGTTGCACTTGGAAGCTTTCTCCAGCATTTCTTTTGTGATTTTTGTCTTGTCGATAGGCATATCGATTGTCTCCTTATAATGCTTCATAATCCGATTCCATATCCTGGTCTCAAGGCCTATGTTCTCTGATGAGAAATCTGCCTGCTGGAAAATATTTTCTATTTCATCCATTTCACTTATATATACGAACCTTTCTGCATTTTTCCAGCAGACGGTGATAACGCTGGCTGACAGCTTCTGGAGTTAATCCCATAAGTTCTCCGATTTCGGAATTTGTCATGTTCATCTCATACCGCATAGCCAGAAAAGAACGTTCTTCTTCGGAAAGTTGCCGCAATATTGAATATACTCTCTGGTTCACCTCGTTCTCAGGTTCCCATTCTCCTTCTGCGTCTTTGCTGTCGGCAGGGGAGGAAACTTCTTTATGCCGATAGACCTTACGGCAGTAGTCTTCCACCGCATTGTGGGCAACCCTGTTGACCCATGTGGAGACGCTTCCTTTCTGTGGATCATAAGACTGTATATTTTTCAGCAGGGCAATAAATACTTCGCCTGTAGCATCTTCTGCATCCTCCCTGCGCAAGAGCCGGCTGAATGCGTAGTTGTAAACGCGTCGGTAATATTCTTGATATATCCTGGTAAACAGCAGGTTGTTCTCTGACATATTTATTTTTTTAACTTAGTAAACCAGGTAGACCTGCCACCTTTGCCACCAGCAACTTTATCTAAAGCAGCCTCATCTAATTCTTCGTCCTGCAGTTCATCCAGGTATGCCTGTGCCTCCTCAATAGTCAGCTCAACACCGGCTTTCTTAGCCAGCTCTATGAGTTCTTCCGGGGTCTTGCACTGGGAAGCCAGCTCAATCTGTTCTTTTGTCAAAGAATTAAGGTCGAATTTGTCCATAAGACTTCTCCTGAATTATAGATTAGTATATAATTTAAACAGTTGTCAACAAAAATGAACACAGTCAGGTCTCAGAACCCCTGCAAATAGAGTGTCAATTGGCAGCAAAAGGCACCCCTGGCGGTGTTAAGTAGTTTATCTTTAGGGGTTCATATACCATGAACCGCAGCTGTTTGTTTGTGCCATACATTTTCCACCAGCAACTTTATTCAATGTTGCCTCATCCAGTTCTATATTCTCAAGCTCATCCAGGTAGGCCTTTGCCTGTTCTGTTGTCAGCTCAATACCTGCTTTCTTGGCAAGCTCTATGAGTTCTTCCGGTGTCTTGCACTTAGCTGCTGATGCAATCTGCTCTTTAGTCAAAGAATTAAGGTCGATTTTGTCCATTTGTTGTCTCCTGAATTTCAAAATAATATATAATTTAAAGATTTGTCAATAAAAAATGAACGCAGTCTGGCCTAATAACCCCAGCAAATATTACCGAGCAGGGGTGCCTTTTGCTAAAATTGTGAAACACTCCAGGAACTGAATTGTTTTTGCATTCTTCGCCATTTTAAGGACTGTCTCTGTGATGAGACGCATAGCTTCCTCGTATGGGGTGCCTCCCAGGAAGGCCTCGGCTAAAAGGCGAGAAGAAAGCAGCGCATATTGGATGCCGGCACCTGTGATGTTGCTGATAAGTCCTGCAGCGTCTCCCACAAAGTATGAGCGCTTGCCGGACCTGAGCAGCACATCGAGCCCTGAGGGGAGGAATGCACCCCGGATCTTTCCGGTGGGAGTTATCCCCATGTTCCGGCAGAAGTCCTCCATCTCCTTGAGGCAGACGGAAGTGATTTCTTTACTGTCATATCCGGCATGATGTAAACAGATGCAGCCCACAGTGGCATCCTTTCCCCTGGGCAGATACCAGTTGTATCCGACACTATGGGGCAGATAGGCTATAACTCCCTTGTCGCCACAGAATGGAGCATCAGCTTCTATTGCAAATGCACAGTCAGGCTTTTTCCCGGTCAGGAGACGGCGCACTGTAGAAAGTGCCCCATCTGCGCCTATGATTTTAGAGAATGATACATCGAATTCCTGTCTGCTGTTTAAGTCAATGCACTGGGCTTTCCCTGCATCTGCATCGATAGTCCGCACCGTGGCGTGGTCTATGAGTCTGCCGCCTGAACCCAGATAGCATTGCAGAGCAGTATTGTCCATCACTTTCCGTGGCATCTCGAAAAAATTTCCAGTCCAGCAGATCTCCTTGCCGCCGAATTGTTCTATCAGCCTAAAAGAAGAAAAAGGAGCCATGCTCTCCCAGACCGGTTCACCGAAAATTGAGATAAACTCTTCCTTGCCATATTCTGCTGTAAGGCCTGCACAAAGCTTGTCCTTTCTCTTTGCGTCCAGTCTCTCCAGAATAAGCACATCGGCACCTGATTTCCGGAGCAGATAGCCAAGGGAGCAGCCCGCAAGACCGCCACCGACAATCAGGTATTCACACCTATATTCCATATTCAGTATATTCTGATTTCGCATCACCGCCGGCAACTTTTTCCAATGTCTCTTGGATTTCAAAATAATATATATTTTATATGCCTGTCAAGGAAAATAAAGCTAAATTGCAGTATGGAGGTCGGAAGAACAACAGTGGATTGACTAAAATAGGTCAGCGTGGGAACCTGTGTCAACTAAAGTTAGAGTTAGTATATCGGTCTCTTTAAGATAGAGAAGGAGCCAATCTGGTTTTATATGGCATTCTCTTAGGCCGGCATATCTGCCTGAAAGCGAGTGATCTTTATATTTAGCTGGAAGGGGCGTGTCTGTCCTCAGCTTTTCAATAATTTTCTTAAGTTCATCAATGGGCAGGCCACGTTTTTTTGCAAGCTTATAACTCCGTTTGAAAGTTAGAGTCCATTTTACGGCATATATCATGCGTCTAAATCCCTGAAAAGTTCATCGATGTCTGTATAGCTTTTAACTTTTGGATCGTGGGAGATTCTGCGGGCTTCCTCAAGTGCCAATTCTGCTCTGGAAGGGAGATACTTCGGTTCAGGGTAGCGGATTTCAAAAGGCAATCCCTTTGTCAGGACTACCTGTCGTAGAAACATATTGACCGCATCAGTAAGAGAAAGCCCCAGCCCTTTTAGCAGTTCAGCAGATTCTTTTTTCAGTTCGGAATCCAATCTTATATTTGTTGAAATAGATGCCATTTGTATATCCTTTGTATACAAAATACTATAAAAATGTACCAGTTGTCAACAAAAATAATATTATCCCATATAACGATGTATAGGACAAGAACCACCAGCTATTTTCTCAAGTTCTTTGTCGTCCAGCTCTATATCTTGAAGCTCTGCAAGGTAAGCCTTTGCTTGCTCTACAGTCAGCTCCATTCCTTCTGACTTTGCCGCTGATTAAATTTATCAGCAGCCTTTGAACCCACCGCAATCAGTCCCGCAGCCAAAGCCAACTTCATAGCAGTCACCGCCAGCTATTTTCTCCAAGGTTGAATCATCCAGCTCTACATCCTCAAGTTCTGCCATATAAGCCTCGGCCTCAGCTTTGGTGATGTTGATTCCCTCTGCCTTTGCAAGAGCAATCAGCTCTTCAGGTGTCTCGGCCTTAGCTAAATTAGCCAGCAATTCTTTTGTGATTTTTGATTTGTCAATCGGCATATTATCCTCCTAATTTGTAAACTAATATACAATTTGTGTAGTTGTCAACAAAAATAAACGCAGTCTGGTGGTCAGAAGAACAGCCTGATGGCTGACACAAACGATATAGCCAGTATGAAGACTCTGTAGGACTGGTTGGTGAACTTCTTCACAAAGAAGAGGCCCAGCACAAAGCCCAGCACAATCAGCGGAGACATAAGCAGGGAAGTGACAGAAGTAATGGCTGTGATGTTATGCCACAGGAAAATGTAGAGGGGCAGCTTTACTATGTCCACCAGAAAGCAGAAGAAGGCAGAGGTTCCTATAAGTTTGTCTTTGGGCATGTTCAGCATCAGGAGATAGGCCAGTATTACAGGACCGCCCGATGCCCCCAGGGTGGATGATAGCCCGGTCAGGGCAGCAAAGAGCCAGCCCAGAACCAGTATCACTTTCTGATTCTTCAGGTGCCGCTTCTGGATATCGCTGCAGATGGCAAAACATAGACAGGTCAGCAGTATGCAGCCTACTGTAATCTTGAAAGCATGGGTGGAGATATTGCTACCGATAGCAAAACCGGCTCCTATGCCAGCCAGCATTGCCAGGAAGGTGCTCCGTATTATGTGCCAGTCTGTATCCCTCCAGTACCGGGTCACCGAGAAGAAATTGGAGATTACCACTATCGGCTGGGTATACCCGAGGGCTGCCATAGGCCCCAGGGAGGCGAAGACAGTGGGGACAGTGATCATGTTCACAGATCGGATGCCGGATCGCTCAAGCCCCATGGAGAAACTGTATAGCCCCAGAATCACCAGCTGTGTCAGCGTCAGATCAAACATAAGCCTGTTTTATAAGAAGAGCCGCACACCCGATATTATCAGCCATACTGCAGAGAGGAACGACATAGTTATGATGAATATTCGGAAGGACTTTGAAGTAAAGTGCTTGACAACCAGAAGCCCAAGTATAAGCCCTGCAGCCATGACAGGAACCAGAGTCAGATCGGCCAGTATTGTGGTCCAGGATATATTGTGCCATGCAAAGAAATATGTCGGCAGCTTGCAGATGTTCACCATGAAGAAGAAGTAGGCGGAGGTACCTATAAGCTTTTCTTTGCTCAGGTTCAAAAGCAGCAGGTATGATAAAATTACAGGACCGCCGGATGCCCCCAGCATGGAAGAAAGTCCGGTGCAGAATGCAAAGAAAAGACCCAGTATCAGGGCAGTCCTGGGGTTCAGCTCCCTCTTTTTCTGCAGGTCGTTGTACAGGATAAAGCACAGGCTTATGATGACAATAGTTCCCACAAGGCACATGAATGCAGGCTTGGACAGGTACTTGCCGATAAAGGCACCCAACAGGATTCCGAAGATGGCACCGGGAAAGGAACGTTTAAGGATATTCCAGTCGGCACTCCGTTTGTAGTAAGTTATGGAGAAGATGTCGGAGATAAGCACCATAGGGAGCATGTAGCCCATAGCTGTCTTAGGGTCGATGAAGAGCATAAGTATAGGGATGACAGGCATGTTGATAAGCCGCACTCCTGAACGCTCAAATCCCATGAAAAATCCATACAGCCCAAGACAGATGAACTGGACCAGTGTAAGCCCGAAAAGTGTACCTTCCATTTTTTACCTTCTTCTTGCATTATACCACCGCCCAATGTATAATTCAAGGGAAATGTATATTATCCCCAAAAAGTACGATGCCGCCAAGGTGCGGCTTGAGATAAAGAAGCATATGGCAGCGGAAGGAAAGCTTTCTGTCATTGTTCCCAAGCTGGGTACCCTGTATGATGTAGCCCTTGAGAAATCAGGGCTGGGAAAGGGTACAGTCATAATGAAGGAGGACTTCTTCTGTCTCCTGGACCAGATTGAAGAGCTGCCCGACAAGTTCAAGAACAACAACCGGAACTACAAGAGTGCCATATTCGCACTCCTTAACGAGATGGCCTTTGACAGCGAGGCCCTGGATTCATACCCGTTCCACGGCACTGTGCATGCTGCAGGCCTTACCAAAGAACATTGTGCCCTTATCTATAAGACAGTGCGCTCCAGGGGCTTCCTGTTCCGGGCCGAGGTGTACCGCAAAGCCTTGGAGGCAATCGATGGCACTACCAATTCTGATAGCGAAAAATACTATCTGATTTCAGGGGAATATTACACAAATCTTGAACAGCAGCTCCTTGATAAACTTAGGGCAGAACCTTTGTTCACCGAAAGCGTGAATCAGGATATCTGCACAGCCATGTTCGCAGATGACATAACAGAAAACTTCCAGATTCCAAACCCGGAAAAAAGAGTGGGCTTCCTTAGATCAGACTCTGTCATGGAGCAGTATGTAGAGGTAAAGAACCATATACTTGCATCCATGCGGAAAGACCTCTCCCTTAAGCTTGACGACTTCTGTCTGGTGACAGGGGACGACAGCTCTCTTGCCCTATGCACTTCTTACTACGAATCGATAGGTTTCCACCCGGTATCATCAGCTTCGGTCCAGGCCGAAACCCCGCTCCTTGAAGGGCTTAACATAATCTCCTACGCCCTTTCTGGAGATGCAGAAAAGCTTATACGCTACTACAACAGACATCACCCGGATTCCGATAAGGTGGTCTATGACCAGCGATTCGATTTCTCTGAATTCGAAAGGCTTTCGGATTTTGCATTTAAAATAGAAAACCTTAAGAAAGTTCCACAGCAGTTTAAAACCTGGCTCGGTCTTCTTTCCGATATTCCTGACAAAAAGCAGTCGGCGTTGAAAAAGCTTCTGCAGCTTCAGGGGTTGTTAAAAAAACTGGGTTCTGATACAGGAAGCCTCTATGAATATGAATCATCATTAGAGCAGATTTTTAATGACACCGATATATTGCTTAAGGACCTGGTTGAGTATTTCAAGAACATTCTCTCTGGCCGTAAGCGCACCATGATCTCCACCTGGGACGATGGTGTGGTTTTGGTCAAGGTGGGGGAGTATGTACCCAAGTGCCGCTATATTTATTTTGCAGATCTCGAGGCAGGGACATTCCTTAAGGACAGGATGCCGAACCTGCTTTTAGGCTCGGACGAGCACGATGACTTAAACCGCAAAGTATACGGCTGCACCAAGGAAGAGCACCTTAAAAAATGGTTTGCATCCAGCACAGCATCTGCCCGGCGCATCATGTTTGTAATTCCAGATTATAACGAGGGTACTGTAGTATCCGAGTATGTAGAGAATGTGCTGCGTCTGTTCCCGTTAAAGGAGCAGAACGTAAAGATATTGGGAAGCGATATTCCCGATTTTGCACACTGGTTCTGCCTTTCTTTTAAAGATGTAGGCTGGGAGAACGAAAAACCTTGCGGCGCCATGATAAGTGCACCGTGCAGTTTCTCGCCTGCTGTGTCAGCCAGTGATACACCCAGGGAATATGTGCTTAAGCGCCTTAATACAGCAACCCGTATAGAAGCTTTCATGAAGTGTCCTGCAAGGTTCATCTACGACCTGCAGCAGCCCGAAGTCCAGATACAGGATACAACTTTCTTTGACATAGGGAACGCATTCCACCTTTTCTGCGAGAAGTTCTTTGCAGCCCACAAGCTCTATTTTTCTCCATTGACCGACGAGCTTCTTGAGGATGAGATAGGCAGGTACTTAAGCGGTGTGTCATTCAATGATACACTTAAAAATTATTTTGACGACATTGATGTGCGCTCCATCTTTGCCCAGGTATGCCAGGAGTATGATGACCTTAAGGATACAGACCTTATGGCATACCTTTACTTTGTGTGCAAATGCATGAAAGATAAGATGCAGGGCTGTATCCCCGATTCTATCCGCAGCGAGGTATTTATAGGAAATGCAGTGCTTATGGAAAATCCGCATATACGGATAGGCGAGGGGTATATAGATATGATGTTCCGTAAGACAGACGGCAGTATTATGATTGTCGACTTCAAGTCGGGGAACATCAGCGACTATAAGGATGATGTTGCACAGCTTTCCAATGTGCAGCTTCTTATCTACAGCCAGGTGGTAAAGAATGCTGTTGAGAAAGGCGATTTCTCGGCATTCCGCCCTGACCCTGAGCAGCTTGATAACATAATAAAAAAGAAAAAAGACGGTTTTTCTGTCCTGGAGGATGACTATTTTGCAGGCCTTTCAGGCTCGGTGCCGGTAGAGGCCTATTACCTTTCGTATAAAGGCAAATACTCCAAGGCATCTGGTATTCCTAAATCCGAAAATCAAGAACCTGCTGAGCTTTTCAATGCCAAGCTTTCAAGTCTCTTAGACCAGGCAGGAGGCAACATCTTTAACCCCACCTGCAATGGAAGCTGCACATACTGCCCCCTTTTCCCATTCTGCCCCGACCGTGAAAACAGCATGGGGCTTGATGCCATGTATGCCAAGCTCAATTGGCAGGGCCCATATTTTACAGGCTATCCTGTGCCAGAGCAAGAAACCCAGAAGCAGGAAACAGGCCATCCTGTTCAGATTGTCCAGTTCGGCGGCGACAAGGCTACAGCTGTCTCTGACACAGAGCATGATATAATTATCTCGGCCGGGGCAGGAGCCGGCAAGACAGAGGTGCTGACAACCCGCTATCTTAACCTGCTTCTGAACACCAGCGCAGAGCTTGAGAAAATCCTGTGCATAACCTTTACCGAGAAAGCTGCCGGCGAGATGAAAAAGCGCATCTTTGCCAAAATCGGCGACACCCTGTCGCTGGGTGCATTCTATTCGCTTCCTAAAGGAAAAGAAAAGGAAAACTACACCCTTGACGATTCACAGCGTGCAAAGCTTTGCCGCATAAAAAAAGATTTTTTCCGCAAGAACAGAATCTCGACCTTCCACTCGTTCTGTCTCGATATGCTTACCCAGTTCGAGAAGGAAAATCCATCCTCAAGCCGCGACCTTGTGAGCACTGTGGCCGAAAGCTATGTAATAAGGGATAAGAAAGTTAAAATCGTCGAAAAGATAATTGAAGATTATTCCAATAAATCCGAGCTCTTTAAGCGGTGGGCGCAGTATCAGACAATATATTCAAAAAACGATCTTGGCGAACGGGGCCTGGTGGTGGATATTCTTTCGCTTTTAGAGAATATGAAGCTTAGCGGCATTCCATTTACCCAAGAGAGCAGAAAGTATTTGAGAGGCGAATTTGAAAAGCGCAAAGGTCTTGCAAAAGAAGAGCTTCTGAATGAGTACAAAAAAGTTCAAGGCGACCTTATACTTGCTCTTGAGACTTTTAAGGAATCTGAAACTTTAAGCCGCAACCTAAAGAAGCTGGACGACGAGATTGCCCGTATAAAATGCGGCGAAAGCGGGAAAGAGACAAACTATCCATATACAAAGGATCCGGTCCTTAAGTCCATGGTGACCCATTTCAAGGCTCTGCCCGACCCGTATGGAGAAGAAAACTGCACTGCCGATGAAGAGCTTTCCATGCACGACATCCTGTTCCAGATTATCCTTGAAGCTGACAGCAGGATAGAAGATTACAAATGCAAGAACAGTGTCATAGAACTTTCAGATTATCACCGGAACTTGATTTCGCTTATAGAGAAAAAACCTATTCTTGATAAAATCAGAAGCTCTCTTAAATACATTATGGTGGATGAGTTCCAGGACACCAACTGGCTCCAGAAAAAAATTCTCGATTCTATCCACGACAGCTCAAACCATGTGTTCTTTGTGGGCGACCTTAAGCAGTCCATATACCGGTTCCAGCAGTGCGACAACCAGATATTCAGGCAGTACCGGGACAAAAGTTCCATGCTCTACATAACATTCCAGGAGAACTATCGCTCGGTATCGCCTATAGTGGAGTTCAACAACACATATTTCAGCAGGAACAGGATTCAGGAATACTGCATAATCCCCAACACCAGCAAGGACAAGAATCATATAGAATACGGTATCCCTATAAAACAGGGCAACTCTGAAAAAACAGTCACCTTCGTAGAGCTCGGATACCAAAAAGGGGCATTCTCTAACCTCGGCCGGGCCGAGACCAATGCCTTAAGCCGTTTCCAGGAGGCATTCTTTATAGCCCGGACTATTGCTGAATGTGGAAAAGAGCAGTATGGCAAATGGGGAATCCTTATCCGCGATTACGGCCATGTGGAACAGATTCTGGAAGCCCTCAGACGGTTCGATATCCCATACTCATTTACTATAAAAAGGGATTTTTTCAAGCAGCCCGAGATACAGCAGATTCTTCTGGTCCTGCAGGTGCTGTATGGTTTTGTAGGACTTTCTGCCATTTCCGAAGAGCCTGTGCTGTCCAGTTTTATTGCGTCATTTGACAAGAAGGACAAAGGCCTTTCATATGCAGTCAGTTCCCTTATGGCACTGCCTATGTATGCTTCGGTACGCCCTATGATCCATGAGCTTCTGATACAGTGCCAGAGCTTTGAGCACGAGGTAGGGGAGAACCCCGATGAAGTCCTGACCAGGCTTTTGAACTTTGCTCAGGAGAACAGCAAGGAGATAAGCACATCAGCAAGAGGGAATGCTGTCAGGATAATGACAGTGCACAGCTCCAAAGGGCTTGAGTTTGACTACCTGTTTGTCTCCAAGATAACAGACAAGACCGACAGATCATCTTTCGGCGCAGAAAATATCGGGTTTATCAACTATGTTTCCCCCGACGGAAAAAGCCAGCTTATAGACTACAATATTTCTGGCATAAAGACGCTGGTTAAAAACGAATCTTCTCAGGTTTATTCAACATGGATTGCCGAGAAAAACCGCACATTCGAGGGCGAGGAGCGGGGTAACCTTCTATATGTTGCATTCACCCGTGCTAAAAAGAAACTTATTGTGACCATGCAGTGCGGCGTATTTAAAGATGGCACCGAGAACGCTGATATAACATGGCTTAAAAACATACGGGGCAACATGAATGATTTTGCCGGCCAGTGCGACATTATGCGCCTTGAGCTTGATCAGGTTGAGCCTGTGCTTGTCAAAAAAGAGAAAGAACAGCTGGTTATGGATGAGGTTCTTGAGCCTGTTCTGCCTGAGCTTGCCACAACTTCGGTATCGCACTATCTGGATGGCCTTGTGGAAGAATGCGACCCGGACGATAAGATTGTTGATTTTGAAGAGCTTTCAGAGAGCACCGGGGTCAAGGCCAACGAGGTGGGCACCGCAGTGCACAGCTTCTTTGAGCGCAATGTTACAGACCTGGCTAGTGCTGACCCTGCGCAGTTTGATGTGCCAAAGGCTATGCAGAGCCAGTTTATGACCTTTGCTTCGGCAGGGCTTAAAGACCCTGGCTATAGAGCGCTGGTAGACGGTGCCGACACACTTATGACCGAGCAGGCCATGATATTCCGTACCCCCGAGGGCAATCTGCTGAACGGCGTAATAGACCTGATTGTCCGCAAAGGGAATGCCATAACAGTGCTTGATTACAAGACCCACTCCGGAAGCAGCCTGGATGATGGCACCCTTGCGCGGTACAGAAACCAGATTGCACTCTATGCCCAGGGGCTGGCTCCGCTGTACCCGGACTGCACCATCGACACCTGCCTGCTGGTTATGTATTCCGACGGTGCTTCAGAACTGGTGCGGTGCTGAAATTATATAAGTATTATGTTTTCTAGTTCATTTTTATGCTCTTTCCAATCTGGCATAAGAACAGTTAAAAAAGAATAAAACTTTTTTGAGTGATTTGGATAAAGAAAGTGACAGAATTCATGGATAATTATGTACTCAATACACCGTTCTGGAAAATGGATAAGTGATGTATTTAGAATAATTTGTTTTTTTGTGGGAAGGCAGCTTCCCCAGCGAGAAGTCATATTTCGGATATGCAATGAAGGGCAGGGGATATCATATTTCTCAAAAAGCGGATAATTCTTGGCAATTAGATGTGAAAATGTTTCTAAACACTGCTTTTTAAAATAATCATTTATTAGTTTTTGTTTTTTTGTAAAATTTTCAGGCTGCCTACAGTCTAAATGTAAGTAAATACCATCTGAGAAAATATGATTTTTAGGTGCTTCTTTTACAATAAGCCGCAATTGTTTCCCCAAAAGATAGAAACTCTCTCCGCTGATATATTTTTTTGAGCTTACTTCCCATTTTCGCTTCTCGTTAAAACGGGCTAAAGTCCGTGCTATATAATCTCCTTTTGAGTCTATGTATTGTTCTATTGTGCTTATAGGTACCAATGGCGAGGCTGAAACATATATGTTCCCATCTGGCCGGATTCGCAGGTTGATATTTTTTACTTGTTTCCGTTGGAGAGTGTAGCTGATTTTAGATTCCATTTCAGAATCTCCGCAGAGCAACAGTTTTTACATTTTCAATGATCTTATCCACTAACTCAAATGAGATTTTAAACCCTTTTTGCTTCTCATATTCATAAAACAAGTCATCTATATCCTGTGATATTCTGTTCTGGATTGTAATATTATGTTCATAGCCGACCTGACAGTGTTTTTTAAAGATTTCTGTAATATCGACAGCCATTTGAGCAATGAAATCATCATCTGGTCTTTTTTTAGTGAAAAGCGCTCCAAGAACCCCATAAAATGCTTGTGCATGAACATTGTTTTTTATTTTGTCAGGATAATTGATTTCAATTTTTCCAGCTTGGTAATCACCCATAATCTGCCGCATCTTCTCAAGGTATTCCGTTTCTGAAATCACCTTGTTTTTGTATTCATCTAATGCTGCTTTAATGCGCTTTGAGAAAGAATCATAGTAGGCTGGATTCTCGTCGTATTTTTCGCTTATGCTTTTTGTAAGCCTATTTGAGATTGCCTCTGCCCTTGATCGGCTGCTGCTAAGCGAGGCTAATTCTTTTTCAAACTCAATTTTGTTCATGATATCGATAGGAGCGGTGACTTTTTTTAACCCCACAACAGAAAGATGTGTGTCCAGAAGATTCTGCATAAGAGGCTCATATTCCTTGTTGTCAATTCCATCGCAGTATCTGATTTTTATGCTTCTCCTAAGCTTTTCATAGAACCCAAATGATTCTTTATATTTACTAAGTTCTGCCCTTGGTATTTCCGAGAAAGCCTGTTCAGAGTTTATGACAATATGCAGGGCTTTACCAAAGTTACACAGCAGATTGTAGAAATTCTTACGTCTGAAGTCATCTGCAAGGAAGATTTCTATCTCCTCGCTGTCTTTCTTGTTTTTAACACATATAAATAAATCTTCTAATTGTGAATATGTCTCTCTGAGTTTTGTTATTTCAGAGATAATATCTGTCATAACTCCTTTCAGGTCTTCCTTGTCAAATTTTTCAAGGCCAGCTCCACTATACATATCCATAGCCGCGTTAAGATTTTTTACCAAACCTCGGTAATCAACTATAAGGCCATATTCCTTGCCTTCTGCAATGCGGTTTGTACGTGCAATTGCCTGAAGAAGCCCATGTTCTTTAAGTTCTTTATCAATGTATAAAATTTGGCAGATAGGAGCATCAAATCCGGTAAGCAGCTTGCTGCAGACAATCAAAATATCAATGTCACCATTCTTAAAATTGTCTTTTATGGCCTCCTCGTATCTGTCATCAGAACCATATTGATGCATCATTCTATGCCAGTACCCAATTACCTTGCTATCGGTTTCGTCATCAATGTCTTCAAAGCCTTCTCTTATATCGGGAGAAGATATAAGGACAGTACACTTAAGGTCTCCCATCTGCTGGAAACACTCAAGATAACGTACAGCGTCTCGCTTATAATTTGTGGCAAGCATAGCCTTGAACCCAGTATCTTTATATCCAAGCAAGAAATGATTGTTTATGTCCAAGGCAATTCGCTTTATACGGGCATCTGTTGAGGTAAGCCGTCTGATATTGCTCCATTTCTGCTTCAAATCCTGTTTTTGCAGTTCGGTCAGCTTATTTGTCATCTGCTCAAACCAAAGGTCTATATTCTCCTCATCCACATGCTGTTCCACAAAACGGCCTTCATAGATAAGTGGAACAATAGCTTTGTCATTCACCCCGTCCTGAATTGTATACTTATGAATAAGACCGCCAAACTTTGTCATAGTATTCTTTTCTTTTTTCATAAGCGGGGTTCCTGTAAAACCTATATAGCAGGCATTGGGAAAAACAGTGCGCATTTTAGCTGCAAACTGCCCATAGTTGGAACGATGGCTTTCATCAACCAGCAGGAATATATTTTTTGAGTAATCTTTTGTTTCAAGCCGTTCTGCTGTATTGAACTTGTTTATAATTGTGGTAATGACATCTGCTTTGCCTTTTGAAATCAATTCAACCAGATTTCTACCGCTAACTGCCTGTGCAGGGCGAAGCCGTGTATGGGAGAATGTATCTGTGATCTGCCTGTCAAGTTCCTTGCGGTCTGTCACTACAACAACTCGTGGATTGTATTTCTGCAGTTCCATAAGGATATATTTAGCAAGCATAACCATGGTAAGACTTTTACCACTTCCCTGTGTATGCCATACTACACCGCCTTGTCTTCGCCCATTTTCATCAATTCTCTGTATTTTTTTTAGAATTTCTTGAACTGCAAAATACTGCTGGTATCTGGCTATTTTTTTAACTTTTGCATCAAAAAGAATGAAGTATTTAATAAACTCAAGCACACGGGTAGGGTAGAGCAATGATATCAACGCCTTATCCTGCTCAGTAGGCAATCTGCCAGAAATAAAACGATTAAGCTCGTATTCAGTGAAATCAGAATCTTCTTTCCATATGCTCCAGAACTTTTTAGGTGTTCCGGTGGTGGCGTATTTAACTGTATTCTTATTTGTAGCTATGACAATTTGGACAAATTTAAAAAGCTGTGGAATATATTCAGGCCTTTGATTTCTTATAATCTGTTCTACTGCCTGTTCAACGCTTATAGTGGGGGATTTACATTCAATCACAGCAAAAGGGATGCCGTTTATAAACAGTACTATGTCTGGTCGTGCATTATGCATTTTGTCATCGCTTTCAACAAAGAATTCCTCTGTTATATGGAGCACGTTGTTATCCGGATGCTCCCAATCTATATACCGTAAGTTGAATGTGAGCATTTTGCCCTCACCGACAGTTTCTGAATAGCTTTTACCAAGCAAAAGTGCATCATATATCCTTTCGTTTGCGGTCAGAAGCCCGTCAAAAAGGGGTTCGTTCAAATCTTCGATGGCCCGCTCAATATTAGGGGCCGAGAACTCATTTTCAGCACCGGCATAGTTATAACGATTTATTTTTCTAAGCTGTCCCCTGAGCACATCTTTTAAGATGACATTGTATGCACTGCCCCGTTGTTTCATACAGTCTTCAGGCGAGATGTATACATATCCAGGCAAAATGCGGTCTGGATTGATTGATTTTAATAGTTCCAAGGCGGGTTCTTTACTTATAACATCTTCTAAGTACATGTCTTTATTAGGCATTCTTTATCTCCTTGGTGTTATTTACCCGTACAATTCCAGAAAGAAGCAACTGAGAAAGGGCCTTCTTCTTGAGTTTTTCCTGTTCGAGATCTCGTTGCAAGAGAGAGATTTCTTCGTCTGCGGTGGAAAGAACTGCTGCAATCGCTTGCTGTTCGTGGAATGGAGGACAAAGCATTATTAAAGATGACATTAAATCACTATTTATATTTTGTTGCTTTGATCCTTGAGCATATTTAGCACCAATTGCGTAACCTTTGAAAAGATACCAATAATAGAAGTATTCATTCAAAACACTTTTAAATTCAGTAAAAGCCATACATGCTTGACTTATTGTACATTCAACTTTTAATATAGAGCATGTTCCACGAATTCCAATAGCCTCCAATCCATATAGTGCAATGATAACTGTACCAGATTTATAAAGACACAAATTACTTGATTTAACAGCAATTTTAGATATTTTTTCTTCTGTATCATTAATGTATTTCTGTTTTAATTCTCCACTTGACAACCAACAAACGTTGCCTTTGAAATTCTGACTATCATTTCTCCTTGGCGTATTACCAGATGATAATTTGGCTATTTCTCCGATTTTTTTCTTTTCCCATTTTTTCTTATCAATTTTAATGCCGTTTATTTTGAAAGGTGTTTTCTTGATATTTTCATCAAGCAACACCTGCATTAAATATTTCTTTTGGCGTTGCTTTTCGGCAATCAGTTTTTCTTTAAGTTCAATTATCTTGTCTTGTGCAGAAAGAATCTCCGCAATCTTCTTCTGTTCTGAAAGTGGCGGGAATAGAATTGTTTGTTTTTTGAGTACATCATATTTTACATTTCTACCATCACGTACACCTTCAACTGCTGGTGCCATGGTCTGATTAATAAACCTTTTTGAATGAAAAACCGCATAGAGGTAGATGAAAGCAACAGGCAATTTAGGACGTAGTATTATATATGCTGGGCTGATAATACCATCTTGATTTGCAATTTCAAGGCCACCTTCAAAACTGCGTAAATGGATTATAAAGTCACCTTTTTTTACATATTTGTAATTAGCAAGACTTTTCTCATCGTAAATGATTTCTCTTCCTGAGTTCTCTCGAAGCACAGTTCCTGTTCCCTGAATAATCGTTAGAACATTTGCATCAGGGTGATTCTTATCGCATATTTCTTCAAATAAATCAGATATCTTTATTTTAGTCCAAGTTGATGGCGTTTTATATGTCATTTGAATAATCTCTTTAGATCTTTTGTGAGTTTATCAAATTCTGCTTTTAATTGCTGCTTAGCCCATTCTTCGGCTCTTTTTTTTGCAACTCGAATAAGAGAATCATAATCATTTGTTCGGCCACAGTTTGCACATTTTATTTGTTCTCCGGGGCTTGGCTTATAATCCTCTGAAGGTAACTCAAATCTTGTTGAGGAGCAAAAAACACATTTTAATTCTATTTTTTTTTCTTCCATTATTCTATTTCCCTACAAAAGCTGCCCCTATACCTGATGCGGCACTGATTAATGTCTGAGTTAACGGATGAGCTATAAATTTCATTAATAAGTTTTTTGCTTCTTCTTTTTGTTCTTCTGGAGCATTTGCTTTATCTATGCTATTAAGTATAGCATTAACGGCATTATCAATATTTTGTGTATTGTTATCACCGACTTGCATGTTTCCACTGTTATATAATGTTCCAATTGAAACCTTTGAAGATGATTCATTATTATTTGGTTTTGCATTTATTACAGATAGAGCTCTGGCTTGTCCTTCTTCTGTCAAAAGAAAAGAAACAAGAGTTAATTGTTTAATATATCTTCGGGACATAGCAATAAGAACAGTTTCACGTAATTTTTCAAAAGATCCTAATAGTTGGATATATTCATCGTTTTTTTTATTAAAATCAAATTGATAAGAATTGGTAGTTCTTCCAACTTCTTCTATTTTGTCATTCATATATACAAGCAATGTATCAATTGCTTGTTCTTTTTCTTCTCTTGTCATAACAGATTCCTCCTGTCATTGTTTATTGGCTATGGGTGCAAGATTCCTGATGCGATTGTACTCTAACTCCACAACTTCTTTTATTCTATTAACTGGGTGGACAATAGTTAAACCACTATTTTCTTCTCTAATCATTATTGCTTGTCCTGTTTGCTGACTTATTAGCGTATCCTGGTAAGGAAGGTAGGCACTAAGTATTCCAATTAAATTAGCTTTGGTATTTGTTTTAGTACCTTCAATAGCTAAAGTTTCTGGGCGACTTATTACTGGTCCGCCAGAGTTTCCTGGAAAAGCTTGAATATCTACAAAGAATGTTGGGCTTTCTCCACTTGCAGCTTTTATAAAAGCATCTTGAATCCTTGAAATACAGCCTATTCTGCATATTGGTGCTTTAATTGTTTCGACTAAATTCATTGGAAATCCTAATGCATAGACTAAACTACCTTCCATAACATCAGTTTGATTCATCTGTTGTAATGTTAATGCATGATCTTCTAAATCAAAAAATCCCCAAACTGATTTATCGTTAATTAGGGTTTGAGGAACAATTTGTAATGCAATTATATCTGTTTGAGGATTGGGATGAGAGGAAAATAAGGGTTGTTCTTCTCGATATAATTCTATGGGATAATCTTTTATAAAGTCTCCTTCTAATGCATTAAAACGTACATATATTTTGGTTTGATGCTCTACTACATGTTTATTTGTTATCAGATAGAATGTAGATAATTGGGGATTATCTTTTTCTTTCTTTCCCACTATAAAACCAGTTCCAATCCAGTGCCTTGACTTTTGTGGTATATCAATACCAATTGCAACAACAGCTTCCATAAAAAACTTAGGTATAATTGCCATATCTATTCTCCTTAATTATCTTTCCTTTCTTTCTGTTTTTCATCTGAAATATCAGAAATTTCATTTAACAACAATTCTTCGTCATGGCGTGCTATATACCACTTATCCATAAATAAATCTACTAATTTACGTAATTTTTGTGCTTCATTTTTGTCTATATCAATAATAATATTCACATCTTTTTCCATGTGAGCTCCGATATTCCCAAGCTTTCGTAAGCCGTCGATGGCTTTCCATTGGGCTGATGTAACTTTGCTTTGAAGTTCGTCAATCTCATCAACTAAACGAGATTTCTTTATTCCCCAATAATCCCGTATCATCCCTTGCAGACAGCGACGATAAAGGGTAGCTGCTGCTTTGGGGCTCTTATCAATTATGATACATGCTTCTTCATAATCTTGTCTTATTTGGATTGGAATATAATCTGGATAATGTTTATATGTTGCTTCTGGTAGAATATCAAATTGTTTCCCAGTTAATCGATTAAATGAGGTAACACATTCTTTACCGCATTTTTTGTTTGAGCATTTGAACCAATGGATTATATAATCGGCTTCCATCCCATATTTTTTAATATCTGAATTATTCCAACCGCTATGAAATCCAATGTTCATTTCGTCATGACTTCTATCAAAAGCTTGGTCATGCCCACAATATGGGCATACATATGTTCCATTTGCAAAGTCAATATCAATCATTTTTATCTCCTATGAGAAGTTGTTTGTGTAAATCAATTGAGAGTATTGTTTTAAGCTGATTATTTGCTGTCCTATGGAGTTTTTCAATTCTTTGTGATTGAGTGAAGCCCTGTTCTATTAGTATTGCATTATAGCTTTCAAGATTAGCAAGTACCAAAAGGTGGGGGATATCGGCAAAATCTCTTATATTTCCTTTCTTGCTTGGGTTTTCTGTTCTCCATTCTTTTGCTGTTCTGCCGAAAAGTGCTACATTAAGCAAATCGGCTTCATCTGCATAAACATAGTTTTTCTGAGCTGTTGTTAGTTCTGGAAGAACAAGGTTGTCTTTTATTGCATCGGTATGTATTTTGTAATTCAGTTTGGATAATTCTCTGTTTAAATTCCAGTTTAGAGAAAGCCTGCTGTTCTCATCTGCTTTTAAGCGGCGATAGTCTTTCATTATATAGAGTTGGAATTCAGGAGATAACCACGCAGCAAATGCCATTGCAATATCACTATGAGCAAAAGTTCCTCCACCATAGCGACCCGCTTTTGATACTATGCCTTTTGCATTCATTTGTTCTATCCATTTAGTAGGAGTCATTACAAACCTGTTTAATCCAGCTTCATTTTTAACCGTATCGAATTGCACACGGTTAAAATCTGGATTATGCAGTGTTTCCCATACCGCTAGGAATTCTATAGTATTTCGATTCCTAATCCAATTCTGAATGACAAATCTTGGATCATCTTCGTTGCGGTATTTTGCAATATCTGTTAGAGAGATAAATTCATTTTCAAAGTCTGTGGTATAAATTCCTATTTCAATTCCCTTTGCATGGATTGTTTCTTTTATAGTCTTTACCATTCATCCTCCCTATAATCCAAGCTCTTTTAAGTATCCAGCCATCTTCTTTTGCACATCTTTAAGTTCTTTTTCAATGTTCTCAATATTCTTCTTAACCTGCTCTATGTCTATCAGTTCTTCTTCCTCAAATGTATCTACATAGCGGGGAATATTCAGGTTGTAGTCATTATCTCTGATCTGTTTGCGTGGTACTACAGCACTGTATTTGTCTACTGTTTCCCGTTTTTCGTATGTCTCAATGATTTTAGCTATATCTTCATCTCTCAAGAGGTTCTGGTTTTTACCTTTCTCATAATGACCTTCTCCAGAAGCATCTATGAAAAGAACATCATCAACATCCCTATTTTTCTTGAAAACAAGGATACATGCTGGTATTCCTGTTCCATAGAACAGATTTGCAGGGAGTCCTATCACAGCATCCAGCAGATTAAATTCTACTATTTCTTTCCTGATTTTTCCTTCGCTTGCTCCACGGAACAGCACTCCATGTGGCAGTACAATTCCCATGCGACCATTTTCGCTGTCCAGACTGTGCAGCATATGAAGAACAAAGGCATAATCTCCCTTAGAGGAGGGAGGAACGCCCCATGCAAAGCGGCCATACGGGTCAAGAGAGGCAGTCATTTTTTCCTGTTTTTTACCATCTATGGTCTGAGTATCGGCCAAGAAACCAGAATCCCATTTATCAAGACTGAACGGAGGATTGGCTACTACCACCTGGAATTTCATAAGTTGGTCATTCTCCACAGTCTGGGGATTGGAAAGAGTGTCCCCTTGATAAATTTTTGCATCATCAACACCATGGAGAAACATATTCATGGTGCATAAAGCCCATGTCTGTGCATTGGATTCCTGGCCGTATATTGCACATTTTCCGTTGGGAACTTCTTTATATGCCTTGAGAAGCAGTCCGCCTGAACCACAGGTAGGGTCATAGATGCGATCGTTTTCTTTAGGCTTTACCAGAAGGGCAAGGAGTCTTGAGACTTGGCTTGGGGTAAAGAACTCTCCACCCTTCTTGCCCGCATCAGAAGCAAAGTTTGCTATCATATATTCATATGCGTCTCCGATTATATCAGCAGAGCTTAACTCACTTGGTCTAAGATCCAAATCTACAATATCCTCAAGCAGGTTTTTCAGAATGGCATTTTTCTCCTTTGGGTTCCCAAAGTCCACTTGAGAGTTGAAATCAATTGCGCGGAATACATTACGGAGCTTGTTGGAGTTATGCTCTTCGATATGGCTAAGTGCCACATTGATTATTTGCCCAATCTGGGGATTGTTACGGTTTTCATAAAGATAATCAAATGTAGCTTCTTTGTCTATATTGAATCTCTCACGGCTCATTGCCCGAGCAATGCGTTTTTCATCTCCATTATATTGTTTTGTATATACCTGGAACTTTTCTTTGGTCACATCGCTCAGATATTTAACAAAAAGCATGGATAAAATGTAATCCTTGTAACGGGAGCTGTCTATTTTGCCCCGAAAGGTATCGCAGGCTTTAAAAAGGGTGTTTTCAATTTCTGTCTTAGTGGTCATCTGCTATTCTCCTTTTGGTTGCTTATTAGCAATTGATATGTGTTATCAAGAGATTTTTGATAATATTTTATTTTTTGATTCTGAAGTTTTTTCAGCAGTTCTATTTCTTCCCTGGCTGTAAGGTTGATATCTGCAATCAGTCTCTGCTGTTTAAAAGAGGGTAGTAGTAGTTCCAAGTCACTGAAATACTGTGGTCTGATTGCTGCCAGCATATTTCTGGCGCTGTTTTTAAGGATATCCTTTTTTATATCTTCCGTATTAAGATACCAGAAAAGATAATCGGGCAATATTTTTTCAGCTTTACAGCGGATTATGACAAAATTTGACGATACTACCATCCCTTTGGTATCTTTGTTGATAAGAATTGCTGTGTATGGGGTGCTCATCCGCACAACAATATCACCAGTCTGGGTCAGATACTCTTGATTTAACTGTTCAGATGCGTTGAAAACATCCAGAGTCTGCTTGTTTATAGTGGCATCGCTGTTAACGGATTTCAGATTCAGAAGAGGATAGGTATATGCTGTCTTTTCGTGGGCCATTTTGCGTGAAAGAATAAGGCCACTTCGTATATCAGCAACATTTGATAGCTTCACAACCCCTCCAAATATTAGGTTATGTCTAAAAAATAGCATATGATGTCTGTAATGTCAAGTGTAATGTGTAAAAAATATCACTTCCCCCACATAAAATGTGAAAAAAAACGGGGTGCTTGTTGCACCCCGTCCTATTAAAAGCAGTCGTTATATTATTGCTTTGTCATAACCCAGCCCCAGACATTTACAGTGGTTTCGCTGGTAATTGTAAATGAATCATCCCATGGGGTTGTATTATCTGGGTCACCGTTTGTATATTTTGTGAGGGTACAATGAACATTGACTGTATTTCCTTCTTTAGCGAAGGTTCCAGAGTAAGTAAGATCACAGCTATAAAGAGGGTCACTGCAGACTTCTTTTTGATATAAAGAGAAAGTGTTGTCATCAAGATTTACTGTGAGAGTTACAGTGTCATCATGAGTTTTACTTTCGTTATCAACATAATGGATAGTACCAGAATTAGAAGTGAATCCTGTTACTGCCGCACGGTTGACTAAATCAGTGACTTTAAAGATCATAGTTCCACTGTCGTCGCCGCCACCACCACCGCCACCGCCACTGGAGCTGCTGCCACCGCCGCTGTCACAGCCAGTCAAGAAAAATACTATACAAAGTGCCAAAAGAATAAGAAACAGATGTTTCAATTTCATTTTCCGAGATCTCCTTGAAAGTTTTTAAAGTCTACTTTTAGTCTACCCCCCCCCCACTGCGAAAAGTCAACCAACAAAATTAAAAAAACGTATAAAAGTCTGTAGCAAAAGGCACCCCGGCGGAAGTGCCTATCCGAGGCATTGCGCTCTGCAGCAACAAGCATGCCAAACGAGGCAGGCTTTTTTTCACCTCATTCGACACAAGGAGTTAAAATAAAAGCATATAAAACAAGGCACAGGAAAGTGTACAGCGAGATATCTCGGGCTGCCGGTATAAGCACGCCACACTCGAAAGAAAAAGAGTGTGGCTTGTGCTTGTCGGCAGAATCGGGCCTAATCGAGCTGTACCTTTCTCTGTGCTGTTGTTATTGTATAATTAATTCTTTTTTATTATAATTTTTGTAGGAGACGCTATGAAACCATTGAAAGCTGACGAACTTAGAAAAAAATTCATCGATTTTTTTGTATCCAAGGGACACACACAGATTTCCGGTGCATCTGTCATTCCGGAAAATGATCCTACCGTACTTTTCACCACCGCGGGAATGCATCCGCTGGTACCATATATCCTGGGGCAGCCTCACCCGGCAGGAACTCGGCTTACCGATTACCAGAAGTGTATCCGCACCGGCGATATCGACAGCGTGGGCGACCCGCATCATCTGACATGTTTCGAGATGCTGGGAAACTGGTCCTTGGGCGACTACTTTAAGAAAGAGATGATTCCCTGGAGCTATGAGTTCCTTACCAAGGAGCTGGGCATTGATCCAGAAAAGCTTTCTGTAACTGTATTCGAGGGCGAGGAGGGTATCCCACGGGACACCGAGAGCGCCGAAATCTGGCACAGCATGGGAATCCCATATGAGAGAATCTACTTTATGCCACGCGAGGATAACTGGTGGGGACCTGCCGGCGAGACCGGACCATGCGGCCCCGACACCGAGATGTTCATAGACACAGGACGCCCTGCATGCGGACCGGACTGTAAGCCTGGCTGCGGATGCGGCAAATACTTTGAAATATGGAACGATGTCCTTATGGGCTATAAAAAGACCAAAGAGGGCCAGTTTGTAGAGATGGATAGAAAGTGCATCGACACAGGTATGGGAATCGAGCGCACCATCGCTATCCTCCAGGGCAAGAAGAGCGTATACGAGACCGAGGTTATGCAGCCTATTCTTAAGCGTATAGGCGAGCTTGCCGGAGTCGAGTACGGCAAGGACGACAAGACCGATGTATCAATGCGCATAATCGCAGACCACATAAGGACCAGCACCTTTATCCTGGGCGACCAGCGGGGCTGCACACCGTCCAACGTAGGACAGGGCTATATCCTGCGGCGCCTTATCAGAAGAGCTGTACGTAATGGCCGTCATCTGGGCATCCAGGGAACATTCCTGGCCAAAGTTGCCGAGATTGTCATAGACCTTTATGGCACACCGTATCCAGAGCTTGTTCAGAACAAGGCCAAAGTTTTCGACGAGCTTACCAAGGAAGAGGTAAAGTTCAGCGAGACACTGGAGAAGGGCGAGAAGCAGTTTGAGAAGATGACATTCTTTATGGAGAAGCAGGGAATTAAGGAGATTGCAGGCGGCAGCGCATTCAAGCTGTACGACACCTATGGCTTCCCGATTGAGCTTACTCAGGAGCTTGCTGCAGAGAAAGGCTTTACAGTTGATGTCAAAGGCTTTAATGAGGCATTTGCAAAGCATCAGGAGCTTTCACGCACTGCAGAGCAAGGTCAGTTCAAGTCTGGTCTGGGCGACCACAGCGAAGAGACCACCGCACTCCATACTGCAACCCACCTGCTGCATGCCGCACTCCGCAAAGTTCTTGGCGACCATGTAGGGCAGAAGGGTTCGAACATCACTCCAGAGCGTCTCCGCTTCGACTTCAGCCACGGCGAGAAGATGACCAAAGAGCAGATCCAGCAGGTGGAGGACCTGGTTAACGATGCGATCAAGCGGGACCTGCCTGTAAGCGTAGAGACCATGACACCGCAGGAGGCTGTGGAAAAGGGTGCAGTTGCATTCTTCTCCAGCAAGTACGGCGAGCAGGTAACAGTATATACAATCGGCGACTTCTCAAAGGAAGTGTGTGCCGGACCTCATGTCAAGCATACTGGCGATATGGGCCATTTCCATATACTTAAGGAAGAAAGCTCATCCTCCGGCGTGCGCAGAATCAAGGCAGTGCTTGAGAAGTAGGGAATTATGAAAGATATAATCATTGCACCATCAATGCTGGCATCCGATTTCAGCCAGGTAAGGGAGTCTCTGGACTTTGTCAAGAAGAATGGAGCACAGTGGGTTCATCTTGATGTTATGGACGGCCACTTTGTACCCAACATGACATTCGGCACCAAGTTTGTGCAGGATATGAGGCCCCATTCCGACCTGGTGTTTGATGTGCACCTGATGGTGGAGAACCCCGAGTTCTTTGTAGAGGAGTTCGGAAAGACTGGTGCTGATTATATCACCTTCCATGTTGAATCCTGCTACCATATCCATCGGCTTATCTACCGCATCAAGGAGCTTGGAAAGAAGGCTGGTATAAGCATAGTGCCATCCACCCCTGTAAGTGCTATTGCCCCAGTGCTTGGCGATGTGGACCTGGTGCTGGTTATGACAGTGAACCCGGGCTTCGGCGGTCAGAAGCTGATACCCAGCTGCATAGAAAAGATTTCCCAGCTTTCTTCTATTAAGAAAGAAAAAGGCTATAACTACCTTATATCTGTTGATGGCGGGGTAGGGGGCAGCAACGCCCAGACCCTGGTGGATGCCGGTGCTGACGTGCTGGCCACAGGTTCTGCTTTCTTTAAAGATCCCAGCTGGACAAAGACCCTCCAGTTTTAATATTCCCCTCGGTTCTGCAAGGAAGAAACCTTGCAATTGTGTAGCCTGTTTGCACCTCCTTGCAGTATATAAATATCAATCAAAATTGATTAAGAGCCTGCGGACAACAGGTGTTTTAAGCAGGCTTTAATATATCCCTATTTTTATTAAATTCTTATACTGCAAGTACTTATAAAAAAGTTTCAGAAAATTGAAAAATTTCTTCTGCGTTACTATTGACAGCTTAGTAACGTTGTAGTAATGTTGGTAATGTAAACGGAAACGTTGGTGAAACGTTACTGGAAGGAGAGGAAAATGAGAAACTTCGGTAAGATGGTTAAGATGATGGTTGCAGCAGTTATGATGAGCGCTTTCTTCTGCTCTTGCAATGCCGCAGGCGGACCTAGCTACGAGGCTTCCGAGGTTTCACATTCTTCCAGCTATGAGACAAACAATCAGAACGGTCCTTCAACAGGTTCCGGTATCAGCATCAAGTTCAAGCAGATGAGCATCACC
>JAFSOR010000011.1 GCA_017446885.1 Spirochaetia bacterium
GAGAAAGCATCACACTGCAAAACTGCTGATGAGCTGATCGCACTGGCTGAAGCTGAAGGATTTGAAATCACCAAGGCAGAGGCAGATGCTTACTTGGCAGAGCTTGATGATGTAGAGCTGGACGAGGAATACCTGGACAAAGTTGCCGGTGGCAACAACGATGGTAACTGCGATGACTGCTGGACACGTAATTTCGACTGAAAAAATATCTGCCGGAGAATACTTATCTTAAGGAGGAAAATATGCCGATTGATATGACAAAAGTTACAAAGGAAATGCTTGAAAAAGCATTGAAGTGCGAAACTGCCGACGAGCTGGTTGCACTGGCAAAGGCTAACGGTTTCACACTGACAAAGGAAGAGGCCGAGGCCTACCTGGCAGAGATGGACAACATGGAACTTGATCAGCAAGCACTTGATCAAGTGGCTGGTGGTGGATATTTGTGCAATAACGCTCTTTGCGAATCAAAAGAAGGAAATGGTAAAAGTAATTGTTTTGCAGGCGATTCCCAGGTTGCAGTGCCTGGCGGTGTAAAACTTATCAAAGATCTCAAGGTTGGCGACAAGGTTATTACCCTGGATGCATCTGGAAAGGAGATTATCGGTGTTGTTACCGAAGTTATGACACCGGCTGAGGAAGAAATTGTAGAGGTCACATTCTCCAACGGCACTCTGCTGCGCACAACCGAAAGCCAGCCCTTGTATCTGGCTCATAATCAGCATTGTCTGGTAAAGTTTGCTAAAGGAAAGAAAGCACTCCTCCGGAATGGCGGAACTGTCACTGTGCTTGATGTTAAATATACAGGAAAGCGCGAAACAGTGTATGATGTCTTGGTTGGCGAGGAAGAGGATGAGGATGTCATCTTTGTCTCTGGAATTGCTGCCGAAGGGTATTTGACACAGAAAGAACGCAAACTTCTTAAAAAAGCAATGGAGTGCAAGACAGCCGATGAGGTGATGTCCCTTGCAAAGACCAACGGAATTACAATCACCAAAGAAGAGGCTGAACTGTACATTGCTTAGCTGATAGACAAGGAGGAAAATATGCCGATTGACAAGACAAAAATTACAAAAGAGATGCTTGAAAAAGCATTGAAATGCGAAACAGCCGATGAACTGGTTGCCCTGGCAAAGGCCGAAGGTTTCACACTGACAAAGGAAGAGGCCGAGGCCTACTTGTCCGAGATGGACAACATGGAACTTGATGAGGAAGCACTTGATAAAGTGGCTGGTGGTAAAAAGATATGCTACGCAGTCGACGGTTGCGGTTATAAAAATTAATTACAATAGCAAATCAGAATTTGCTGGAGGAAAATATGCCGATTGACAAATCAAAAATCACAAAGGAAATGCTTTTTAAAGCATTGAAATGCGAAACAGCCGACGAGCTGATGACCCTGGCAAAGGCCGAAGGTTTCACATTGACAAAGGAAGAAGCCGAGGCCTACCTGGCAGAGCTTGAGAACATGGAACTGGATGAGGAAGCACTTGATAAAGTGGCTGGAGGAAGTTACTTTGGGAGTGGGTGCTTTATCAAGCATTGAAGTGCGAGACAGCCGACGAAGTGATAGCCCTTGCAGAAGCCAACGGAATTACAATCACCAAAGAAGAGGCTGAACTGTACATTGCTTAGTTGATAGACAAGGAGGAAAATATGCCGATTGATATGAAAAAAATCACCAAAGAGATGATAGAAAAAGCAGAACAGTGCAAGACAGCCGATGAACTGGTTGCCCTTGCAAAGGCCAGCGGTGTCACACTGACTAAAGAGGAAGCTGAGGCTTACCTGGCCGAGCTTGATAACATTGAACTGGACGAGAAAGCACTTGATAAAGTGGCTGGGGGATACTGTGGGCAAGAAAAAATTGGGGGGCTTTGTAATGATTTATGTACTAAATTGATAAATACTTGCTTTGCCGGCGATTCCCAGGTTGCTGTGCCTGGCGGTGTAAAGTGCATTAAGGATTTGCAGCTTGGAGACAAAGTTATTACCTTGGATGCATCAGGAAAGGAAATCATCGGCGTGGTGACCGAAGTGGTTCCGCCAACTGAGGCAGAAATTGTAGAGGTAGCTTTCTCCAATGGCGTAGTATGGCGCACCACCGAAAGCCAGACCATGTATCTGGCTCATGAGCAGAATTACATGGTAAAGGATGCAAAAGGAAGGAAAGCACTCCTCCGGGATGGCGGAACTGTAACTGTAACAGATGTAAAATACACAGGAAAGCGGGAGACAGTGTATGACGTCCTGGTTGGCGAGGAAGAGGACGAGGATGTTATCTTCGTCGATGGAATTGCTGCAGAAGGTTATTTTACCAAGGGTGAACGGGGACTGTAAAAAATAAGGAGGAAAATATGCCGATTGACATGACAAAGATTACCAAGGAAATGTCTGCTAAAGCATTGGAGTGCGAAACTGCAGAAGAGCTGATGACCCTTGCAAAGGCCGAAGGTTTCACGCTGACAAAGGAAGAGGCCGAGGCCTATATGGCCGAGATGGACAACATGGAACTGGACGAGGATGCACTGGATAATGTGGCTGGCGGTATGTGCTACAGTGCAGGATTAGGATCAAATGAACGCTGCAATAGAGGCGGTGGCATGGCAGGTGCATAATTGCGTGTAAGCACATAAACCTGAAAGAGATGATGGAAATAATAGAAAATGCAGGATTTGCATTAAAATAAGGAGAAGAAAAATGCCGATTGACAAGACAAATATCACCAAAGAGATGATGGAAAAAGCATCGAAGTGCGAGACAGCCGACCAGCTGGTTGCCCTTGCAAAGGCCAGTGGTGTCACTCTGACTAAAGAGGAAGCTGAAGCCTATATGGCCGAGCTTGAAGACATGGAACTGGACAGTGCTGCTTTGGAGAAAGTGGCAGGGGGTAGTTGTAACAAGGTGACCATCTGGGGTACAGATGGTTGTGATGTCAATGAACATTTGTGCTTTGCCGGCGATTCCCAGGTTGCTGTACCAGGTGGAATAAAGTGCATTAAGGATTTGAAGCTTGGCGACAAGGTTATTACCCTGGATGTGTCTGGAAAGGAAATCATCGGTGTGGTGACCGAAGTGGTACCTCCTTCGGAAGCAGAAATTGTAGAGGTATCTTTCTCCAATGGCACATTGTGGCGTACCACCGAAAGCCAGACCATGTATCTGGGTCATGAGCAGAATTACATGGTAAAGGATGCGAAAGGAAAGAAGGCACTTTTACGTGATGGCGGAACTGTCACTGTAACAGATGTCAGATATACAGGAAAGCGGGAGACAGTATATGACGTCCTGGTTGGCGAGGAGGAGGACGAGGATGTATTTTTCGTCTCTGGAATTGCTGCCGAAGGATATTTCACAAAAGGTGAACGGGGACTGTAAATAAGGAGAAAATATGCCGATTGACAAATCAAAAATCACAAAAGAGATGCTGGAGAAAGCATCACACTGCAAAACTGCTGATGAGCTGATCGCACTGGCTGAAGCTGAAGGATTTGAAATCACCAAGGCAGAGGCAGATGCTTACTTGGCAGAGCTTGATGATGTAGAGCTGGACGAGGAATACCTGGACAAA
>JAFSOR010000012.1 GCA_017446885.1 Spirochaetia bacterium
CTCTCTCTCTCTCTCTCTCTATGATGGAATTAAAAAAAATACTAAAATAGGGGAATGTAATGAAGAAATTATCTGTTTTGCTTTTAGCATTGCTTCTTATTCTGACTTTTGCCAGCTGCGGAGGCTCTGGCGGAAGCGATGATGACGAAGATGATGCAACATGGCCTGTGGAGTTCTATTCGGAAGTAGGCGGCGGTTCTTCGGTGTCTGCGATGAGAACAGCACCATCCACAGGGACATACAAATATATTTATTTCTATAAAGATGGAAAATACGAGTCTGGAGATCTGAATAACGGTACCCTTAATAAGACAGGTGAGGGTTCTTATTCTGGTGGCGACCCGCATAATAACATTACACTGAGACTTACTGGAACATTCGAGGGAAGCACCCTCTCTGGTGAATCTGTTGCAATCAGCTCCGGTTCCCTTACAGTGAAAGGTGTGTCATTTACTCGTGCTGGTAACAGTGGAGATGTAACTCCTCCGGCTCCAGCAGTAACTTGGCCAGTGAGCTATCAGTGTGATGAAGGCGGAGGGGTTTTCGCTTTTGTAGATTTTAAAGAGGATGGTACTTATTGTTTTGGCGAGTCAAATGATGTTAATAACCATGCCCATGACCCTGGAAGTATAGGTACCTATATCGGTGATCCACATACAGATGGAGTTGTTTATGTGACTGGTTTATGGGATACAGGAGATGTCAATAACCATCCTGTTACCATTTCAAGTGGAGCATTCGATTTTGGTCCTTTTAGTATGGTCCGTCAGGGTAGTGGAGGTGGTGGTGGAAATGTGACTCCTCCAGCTCCAGCAGTAACTTGGCCAGTGAGCTATCAGTGTGATGAAGGCGGAGGGGTTTTCGCTTTTGTGGATTTTGAAGAGGGTGGTACTTATTGTTTTGGCGAGTCAAATGATGTTAATAACCATGCCCATGACCCTGGAAGTATAGGTACCTATACCGGTGATCCACGTGATGATGGAACTATTTATGTGACTGGTTTATGGGATACAGGAGATGTCAATAACCATCCTGTTACCATTTCAAGTGGAGCATTCAATTTTGGTCCTTTTAGTATGGTCCGTCAGTAAAACTTCTTTAACACATTTCGGGCTGCCGTCTGGCAGCCCTTTTTTATTTCCGCTTTTCTGCCAGGCGGTAGACTTCTGAGTCAGCTCTGGCGGCTACAACAAGGATATACATTTCATTAGTCTTTTTATCTCGAATAAGCTTATAGACAACCCGGATGCCGATTCTTTTAAATTTAATCTTAAAGAGATTTGTTAGGTTTTTGCCGCCATTGTTTCCAAGGGGTTTTCCATAACCGCCTTCATTCTGGAGCAGGGGATTCTCTGCTGCTTTTAAGATACCCTTTAAGACTATTTTGACCGTTACCCCATCTAATTGGGATAGATCCTTTTGTGCCAAAGGATGATACTTGATAGTCCACATAGGCTACTCCAGTTCAACTTCTGCACCATCCAGATCGGACTCAGTAAGTCCCAGCTTTTTCAGCATCTCCTTGTGTGAAATTGGAGCAGCATCATCAGCAAGGCGTTTTTCTGCCAGTGCAAGGAGCTTCATATCCTCATAGTCCTCAATCATTTTCTGATATTCATCTGGGCTGATGAGGACACATTCAGGCACATTGTTTTTTACCACAATCCGTATTCCCTTGTCTTTTACCTCGGCGAAAATCTTGTTTGCCTCCCCTTTGTTGAAGCGGCTTATAGGGATGATGGAATCCAAAATATTGATGGCCTTCAATGTTCTCATGATAAATGCTCCTCTTTGACTATCAATATATACAATATCTTTTTTATTGTCAAATATACTATTATATTTATCTATAGTAGCTGTGGTGACACTCATATACTCCTCCTGCAAATAACGTTTTACTTATTTACACAACAGAAAAGTTATTTTTGCTTCAATTTTTGAGAAAAAAGTTTGAAAATTTTTTGAAAAGTGGTATCAGCGTTCCCGTTCCAGGTCCCGCTGCTTGATGGTTTCACGCTTGTCGTAGAGCTTCTTACCGCGGCAGATGCCCAGCTCCACCTTTATAAGGCCGTTCTTAAGGTACACTTTGATAGGAACCAGGGTAAACCCTTTTTCCTCAACTTTCTTTCGCAGCTTTCTGATCTCTTCTTTGTGGACTAATAGCTTGCGCTCACGCTCGGGCTCGTGGTTGTGCAGGTTGCCGAAGGGGTAGGGAGAGATATGGAACCCTATCAGGTAGAGCTGGCCTTCCTTGATCCGGGCATAGGAGTCGCCGAAGGAGAAACGGTTCTCGCGCAGCGATTTGACCTCGGTGCCCTGGAGCTCGATGCCGCATTCAAGGGTTTCGTCTATAAAGAAGTTAAAGCGTGCTTTCTTGTTAAGTAGAAGCAGTTTCACATGTTCTTCTGCCATATCAATTCTCCACCAGCACTACTCTGAAGCCCAGGAATGGTGTTCTCCACTCGGGGCTCTGGCAACCCCGCACCCAGGCCTGCTTGCCACCGCCGCGCACAGCCTTTTCGGCTCCCGGGTAGTTCTCGGGCACATTCTCTGTATAGAAAACTTCGGCAGGAGCGTACCAGTTCTGGCACCAGTCCCAAAGAATCTGGGGGCTCTCCTTGCCATTTTGGGCATAGGCTTCCCATTCGTATTCGGTCGGGAGCCGGAATATGTATTTGCCCTTATATTCGCTTGGAAGCTGGTCTGTAAGGTACTGGCAGTAGGCCTGGGCTCCGTACCACGACACATTGGATACATGCTCTCTGTCGGCACTCTCAAGGCTGTACTCGCTTTTTTCGGCCCATTTTGGGTTCGCCCGGGTGAACCTGTTGTAGGCTTCCTGTGTAATCTGCTCCGAGATGTAGCACCTGGTTATGGGCTTGGTATAAGGTGCGGGGTCTGCCTCGTTGAAAGACCCGCTTTTTCCCTGGTGGCCCAGGAGGTAGGTTCCGGCCGGCACTTCGGTAAGGTGCATGCCCAGTACTGTTATATCGCCGGTGCGGTTTATAACCGATGCCACCGGCTCTGGCTGCGGTGCGCCGCCCTTTTCTGCTATGGCTTCGCCCAGCTTGCCGCCTCCGGCGCACAGGTGGCAGATGGCGTCGGCTCTGCCACCCAGCAGCCTTGCGGCTGCCGCAGCCAGTGCGCCTTCGCTCTGGTCGGGCAACTTTCCCTTTTTAAGCAGGGCATATGCGTTTATGAAATCTTTTATAAGGTAGTCGTTATATGCATGCTTAAGGGCGTTCAAAAGGAAATCTTCCACTTTAGCCTTGTCCTGGTAGCCTGCCAGAGCTTTGACTGCCTCGGTGAGCACCGGTTGTGGCTGATACCGCTCGGAGAAAGAATTTATAAGGCCGTAGGTGGCAAACTCGGTGAAAGCGCTCTGCATTACTGCATCGGGCTGTGCCAGAACAAGCTTAACATTCACCTTAAGCTTCTTGGGAACGAACTTGGAGCAGAACACCCGTCCCTTGACCTGTATGTCTTCTGTTTTCTCCTCAAAGCCTATCTTCTTGTATGTTATGGAGTAATTCCCTTTGGGAAAGAAGGCTTTGCACGGAGTAGAACCCACATATGTGCTGCCGCTCCACACCGATGTCCCCTCTGGATCTGAACCGAATATGACTACAGAACCGCTCTCCTTAAGTCCAGGGTAGACCAAAAGGAAAAACAGAATCGCCAGCAGAATGAGAGAATATAGTATAAAAAGGTATTTCCCAGGCTTCATACCTAGAAAATTCTTCAGTTTCACATCCATGCTTCAATTATATGTAATTGCTTTATCCCTTGTCAACGGAATATGAATATGATAGAGTTAAAGGGTATGGAAAGGCTCTACGACGCACTTCAGCACTACACCGAAAAATACCTCAGCTACCGCAAGAGGAAGAAGGCTGAGCGCATCGAGAGACAGAAACATGTGAACCAGATTGTGGACTGGATTAAATCTTTCCTGTGGGCTGCCATGGTGGTTCTTATCATAAACCAGTACCTGTTCCAGGCATATATGATTCCATCCGGCTCCATGATGAACACCCTCCTGATAAAAGACCGCCTTTTTGTGAACAAATTCAGCTACGGCCCGGAGCTTATTCCCGGCATGTACAAGCTGCCCGGCATAAAGAGCCCCAAGAGGGGAGACATAATCATATTCGAGAGCCCCACATACCTTTCCAAAGGGCCGCTGTTCGACATAACCCAGCGGATTCTGTACATGCTTACCCTTTCCATGGTGGATATAGACAAGGACTCCTACGGCGAGCCCAAAGCCCATTTCCTAATAAAGCGTGCTGTAGGGTCTGGCGGCGACAGGCTAAGGTTCCGCAGCGGCAATATGGAGATCCGCCCAGCCGGCAGCCCCGATTGGATAAAGGAGGCCGATTTCAGACAGCAGGGGTGCATTCCAGCTGCGGTGCGCCGTCTTGTTTCAGAAGCCGACTACCAACTTATAAAGCAGGCAGGCGAGGCTGGTGCCCTGTATGACCACGGCATGGAGGTCTCATCATCTGACAGAGCTGCCATAAAGAAGCTTGACTCCACCTATGTGGACAACCTGGCCTTTGCTGAATACAGAAACCGCATGAGCCATGTCATAGATCCTTCTGACACTTTAAGCCGTGTGGCCTGGAGAAAGAGCCTTGAGGGGTGGTACATACCGGAAGGCTACATATTCCCGCTGGGTGACAACCGTGACAACAGCCGCGATGCCCGGTATTTCGGCCCTGTGCATAAAAATAAGGTGCTGGGGCAGGCATTCATTATCTACTGGCCGTTCGGACGGGCCGGGATTGTCAGATAATGCGAAAGTACTATAAGTTCCCCCGCAGATACTATAACCGCAACAAGGTTCGTAAGCCCCTTAAGCCCAAGCATGTTATCCAGCTTCTGCTCTTAAGTGTTGCCTTCTACCTTCTGTGCAGCGCTCTATTTATAGGGATCTACAGGGCAGGAAGCTCTTCCATGAGCCCCTGGTGCAAACCAGATGACAAGCTTGTATCGGTGCGCACCTTTTACACATCCCTTGAAAGGGGAGATGTAGTCCTGTCACAGCCGCCATTCTACCATACTGCACCTTTCTGGCTTAAAGCTGTGGATTCGGTGTTCCAAATCTGCACATTCCACAGTGTAAGCCTTGCTGAGCTTTTTGGATACGACACAGGGTACACAGTAAAGCGCATTGTGGGGCTCCCGGGAGATACTGTAAGGATTGTGGGTGGCCATGCATATATTCTTCTGCCGGGGTCTGAAATCTATATGGAAGAGACCGACCTGGGACTGGTTAAGGAGATTACCCCTGCCGATGTCGCTATGCTTAAGGATGTTCCAGATATCAAGGTGGAGGAGGGGCATTACTACCTTTTAAGCGACAACAGGGCCTTCCTTTCCGATTCCAGGACCATGGGGACAGTGGAGAAAAAGAGGATTCATGCCAAAGTCTTATACCGCCTTAAAGGCTTTAGAAAATAACCTAGAAGCATCGCTCTACATCCACATACCGTTCTGCAACTCAAAGTGTAGCTACTGCGACTTCTTCTCGGTAACCGACCATTCCCTTATGTCTGATGTGCTTGATAAGACTATTGCCCAGACTGCACAGTACATTGACTATTTCGGGATAAAATCCATTCCAACCGTATATATAGGTGGAGGAACTCCAACCTCGCTCCCGCTTCCACTTTTGGAGAGACTGCTAGATTTTGTCGGAACCCTGCCTTTATCTGATGGAGCGGAATGCACTGTCGAGGCAAATCCCGAGACTGTATCGCCTGACCTTCTAACCTTGCTCTCTAGTTCCTGCATCAACAGGCTCAGCTTAGGAATCCAGTCTTTTTCAAAATCTACTTTGAAAACATTGGGTAGGCATTGTGATTTTAAAACAAACTTTGCAAAATTAGAGCTTGTAAAGTCAAAATGGCATGGCAAACTGAGCCTGGACCTTATAGCCTCGGTGCCTCACCAGACTGTATCTGACTCCATAGAAGATATCGACACAGCTGTCTCTTTCAAGCCCGACCACATTTCTTTGTATGCCCTGACCCTGGAGGAAGGGACGCCACTTTTCAGGCTTTATTCAGGAGACCTGGACGCTATTGATGACAATGTGTGGATAATAGCCGCAGACCACCTCGAGGTCTTGGGCTACAGGCGGTATGAGGTATCGAACTTTTCCCTTCCTGGCTGCCAGTCAAGGCACAACATACGGTACTGGAAACTTAAGCCATATATAGGGACAGGGGCAGGGGGTGTATCCACACTCCACACCGGCGATGGAGACCTTTTCCGCATAGCCAATGTGCCAAGCCTTGAGCGCTACCTGGCATCTGATGGCCTGTTGTGCGGTGCAGAAACCGAAGAGGTTGCAGGAAAAAGCTATATCTTCGAGTACCTTATGATGGGTCTCCGCATGACAGAAGGAATAGACAAGTCCGATTTCAGGCACACTTTCGGAAGGGAAATCACCGATACAATCCCCGAAACTATATCAGAATGGAAAACCCGAGGTCTTGCCGTGGAGACAGAAAATTCTGTTGTCCTTTCCCGGCAGGGGCTTCTGCTCCTTAATCAATTCCTCTTGGATGCACTTTCCGAGCTTGAGTAGTGGAGCCTCATTCCTATAGCAAGCGGCACAGCTATGCATGAGAACGCTGCGCACAGCTTGAATGCGCTTGCCATGGTGAAAATGTCGCTTAGCCAGCCTGTTAGTGTAAGCGAAATAGCTATTGTTATAAAGTCGAACATGCTGTAGATGCTGCTTGTGGTGGTGGGGTTCTCGGCTCCCTGGTCCTGCATAAGGGCCATGATCACTGGTGCGCTCGAGAAAGATACAAATCCTGTAAGCACTATGAAAACTTCCATAAGCACAGTCTGGCCCGGCATAAGGCTGAATGCCACAAAGGCGAACATGAGTATTGGGGTCAATATTTTTATGAATATCAGGGTGTTAAGCTTTCCAAGCCTGTCTGCGATTATGCCCGAAATGAATGTGCCGGCTACAGCGGCAAACTGGCAGGCCGAAAGCGATACTCCCGCAAACCACAGTGAATATCCCCGTTCTGTAAGGTAGGTGGGGAGGAACGAATTGAGCACCGATGCCACAAAAGCCCGGGCCAGAGAAAGGAGGAAACAGCACAGGAAGAACCATTTGTATTTAAGCAGAATCTGGAAGAATGGTGCCTCGGCTTTCTTTTGCTTTATTTCCTGGGTCCCTGCACCTTTTTTCCTGAACTTGAAGAATATGATGATTGCTGTAACAAGTGCTATGGGGAACAGGAAGTATATCCGCCTCTCGCCCCAGGCTGCAACTGCGGCAAGCACTATTATAGGGCCAAAGCCCCGTGCAAGCTCGCCCCCTGTCATAAAGAAGCTCATGCCTGCCCCTGAGTAGGAGCCTGCATGCTCACGTGTCATGACCATGGCCGGAATATGGTAGAAGCAGGCGCTTATCCCCATTATCAGTATAAGAAGGCACAGCACCCAGTAGCTTGGGGCAAGTGTTATGCAGCATATGGAGGCCGATGTCACCAGCAGGGTAAGGCAGATTATGAGCCGGTTGTCGCTTTTCTCCACCACCTTGCCTATAGCAGGGTTCAAGAGGGCAGGCAGCCGGTGGAACAGAGATATCATGCCCCCCATGGTATAGTTCATCCCCAGATTGTGAATCAGGATAGGGAGGAGCGGCGAGACAAAGTGGCTGAATATGTCGTGAGAAAAGTGTGAAAGCCCCATAAGAGAGACAGATAAGATGTCAAACTTCTCTTTCTTTTCGCTCATTTTTCGGTTATTCCTTTCTCAAACCAGCCGAAAAGGGCATCCATCCGGTTTGTGATAGAGTTGTTAACCCTCTTTTCCATAAAGGAAGGAAGCACTGCAGGTCTGCAGAACCCTGTATTGTACACCTGAATCTCGTTATCGGTAAGCACAATGTCCAGGACAAAGAGGAAACAGCGGGCCTCAATCGCTTTTATAAAGCCATATTTCAGGGTATCCATGTTGGTTATTTTAAGGGTTATGTGGTTGTCATCGAAAAGGTATGAGAACTGGTACACATTGTCCTTGAACCGGGAATCCTCAAGCATTCCGTATATATCGATTCCCTGTGGAAGCTGACTTCCCAGATGGTGGTCTTCTATCCTGCCTGCATGCTTTGGATTGTCCACGGTATAGGCATCGGTGAAAAGGGTGGTAATCTCTTTCTTGGTCTGGGAATAGTACTGGGTTCCCTTGATGGTGGAGATTCCTGTAAGGATTTGTGCTATTTCGGGAGCACTCTTTCCGTTCCTGTCATATGTGGCCTTGCATTCCACACGCACTTCGCCATTCTCTTTATATATCCTGGTCTCTTTATCGCCTGCGAAAACAGGAAGAGCAAGGCAGGTCAAAAGCATCAGGGTAAGCATTTTTCTCATATACATCATGATACATATAAAACAGGAAAGTTGAAATGACTTTACAAACTTTTTGTGATATAATTTAAAATATGATAGTACGCAAGGCTAAAAGCACCGACATGGAAAGAATTATGGAGATAGAGGAGAACGCCTTTATTTCCAATATACAGGAGACTTACCAGACCTTTGCCAGCCGCATGGAAACCTTCCCCCAAGGTTTTTTAGTCCTGGAGGACGACAATGGAATGGTGCAGGGCTATTTTTCAAGCGAGCTGTGGGCTGAGCTGCCGCATCACAACAAGGTCTTCATCCTGGACCATGACATAGCCAAAGTGCATAAAAACGACGGAAAGCTGCTCTACATAAGCTCTTACGCCCTAATGAGCGGCCTCCGGGGCAGGGGATTGGGCAAGCTTTTCTTCAAGGAGTGCCTGAAGCAGGTTAAAAGCTCATCTTTGCAGATTTCCGAAATTGTCCTTATTGTAAGCCAGGAGTGGGGCGCTGCCCGCCATATCTACGAGGTTTTGGGATTCAAGACAATACGCCAGATACCGGGATTCTTCCCGTCTGATATAATTCCAGGCGGTGCCGACGGCATCGTCATGATAAAAAAAGAGGAGTAAAACTAATGAAAAAAACTGTATTATCAGTTGTTATTTTACTTTTTATTGCAGCAATCCTGTCAGCAGGGGTCATCGACGACAAAGATAGAATCAAGTCTGCGGTGGCTAAAAGCTTTGACTATGAAGATGGTTCCAGCACTGTTGTAAAAATTTATCAGAGACAGATGGATCAGTATCCCGATTACGTTGTCTTTAAATATGTGGATGTGATGAACCAGGCCCTCAAATACAAGAAAGCCCATCAAAACGAGGAAGTAGTTGTGCGTTTTGCCATGTACAGCCTCTCGCCCGATATCTGTTTCTATTTTGAAGAGTCTGATCCAAGGTATGGAGAGATAACTTCAGAGGCTATACCGGGCAAGACCGAGAATATCTTGGAATCGCTGGTACGCCTGGCCAAGAATGGTGTCAAGGTGGAATTTGTTGTCCAGTCCAATGTAACAGCCAAGATGGAACCTTATCTGGGCGAGAGCTGCATTGCAGACCCATCCAAAAAGGTTTCAGACCTCCTTACTTTCAGCCGTGTCATGTGGGGTGGCGAGTCTGAGCAGCAGATGCATGCCAAGTTCATAACTGCAAACAGGATCCTGGATGACAGCGGCACTGCGGTGTCCAATGTGGTATATCTTGCATCCCATAACATAGATGCCCTCTATGACAACTTCTATAAATCGACCCAGGAACGGGCTCAGACCGGTATCCTTATTCTGGGAAACCAGGGAATCTTTGAAGCATTCAACAAGTATCATAAGCTGTTGGCGCAGAACGTGGAAAACCAGAAGAACTTCCAGGACGAGGTAAGATCTGCCCATAAGGCCAAGACTCTGAACTACAGCGACCAGTATTTCCACACCCACTTTACCCCGGTCCTCTCTGTTATCGAGGATGACCCATTCTCTCCCGATTCCTATAGCCCGGCAGGATCTAAGGAGAGTGCCTGGGACACAGAGAACAACATGTTTGCCAAGTATATTGAGGAGATGGTTGATTCCGACAGGGGAGAGCGTCTCTTCTATGCCAACGTATACCACTATAAGACAGCCTGGAGCGATCTTTTCGGCTGGAAGCTGTTCAAGGCACTCCGGGGACTCTATTTCGGACAGAAGTATGACAACAGCCCGGACTGTTACACATCGGATATGCAGACTAAGGATTCTGAGGCTCTGAAATCAAAGAAGCTCAAGCCAGATAAGAAGAGTCCGCTTACCACCAAGTGGATTATCGAGACATCCACCAGCCCTCATAGGTTTTCTGGTGAAAACGGCTTCCGCAAGGGAATGGACATAATATCTGGAAACAAGGCTCTCTATTATAAGGCTGACCATAAGTACAAGACCCACTGCAAAGATGTCCTTATGTCGTACATGAAAGATGGAAAGCGGAAATATGTGGTTATCACAGGCTCCACCAACCTTAAGCGGGATGGCAACTCCCACAAGGCCAACGCCTCTGTGGCTATTCTGGAAAATGATGCCGACCACAGCATCTTTGATGCCTACAAGGGCTTTATCGACGGCATAGTGGACGCCCGGAAGTAGCTACCACCAGCGACTTGCAAGCACTGCAAAACCCACCAGGCAGGCAGCCTCGGTGCGGAGCACCCTGTTCCCCATGGAACAGATGGTAAAACCATAATCGGCAAGCATCTTACGCTCCCTGTCAGACCAGCCCCGCTCGCCACCCACTGCCAGTATGGTTTTACCGGCTGCCAGCTGGGCTTTCTGCAGCGGTATTGTGTATTCGTAGTTGTCCAGCGCAATTTTGTTCTGGAATTTATCTCCATTTTTCTCTAAGAAAGTATCCAGCGAGTAGTGGACTGTAACGTCGGGTATATAAGGTGTTGCCCCCTGCTGGGCACCCTCAACCAGGAGCGGATAGTACTTTTCCTTTGACCACAGGGCGCCGTTTGAATAAGACTTTTCAGTCTTGTCGGTCTTTCCCAGGTAGATATGCTCTGCCCCTATGGTGGACAGGTTTTTGAACACTTTCTTGGCATCGATGGGGCGGATTATGGAGCAGAAAACCGAGATTAGGTACTCGCTCTCCACTTTTTTATCCAGAGTCTTGTGAGAGAGGGTTATTGCTTTGCTGGTAATGTTATCAATCTTAAACTTTTCATAAGATTTATTTATAATACCGCCGTCGAAAGTGTCGCCCTCTTTAAGGTGAAGTATGTTAAGGATATGCTGGTACCGCACATCATCTGCATTCAGTGTGGTTATATCTTCCTCGGGCGAGAACAGTATTATATTCATTTTTTCTCAAGCTTTGAGGGGCTCAGCATCTTGGCAGGGTCCACAATCTCCTTGAACTCAGCCTCGGTCAGCAGTCCCAGCTCCACTGCTGTCTGACACAGTGTCTTTCCGCTTTTATGAGCTGCTTTTGCAATCTTTGCCGCATTCTCGTAGCCAATCTTCCGGTTCAGGGCTGTAACCAGCATTAGGGTGTTGTCCAGATACTCCTGTATCTTCTTCTTGTTGGCCTTTATTCCCCTGAAACAGTTCTTGCGGAAGCTATCCATGGAATCGGTAAGAAGTGTGGCGCTCTGGAGCAGATTATGGATAATCACCGGCTTGAACACGTTAAGCTCGAAGTTGCCAGAGGCTCCTGCCATCGCTATTGCAGTGTTGTTTCCCATAACCTGGACGCATACCATGGTCATGGCCTCGCACTGGGTGGGGTTGACCTTGCCAGGCATTATGGAGCTTCCCGGCTCGTTCTCGGGTATAAGTATTTCTCCTATGCCGCACCGGGGGCCGGAGGCAAGCCAGCGTACATCGTTTGCAATCTTCATAAGGGCTGCAGCAAGGGCAGTGTATTCTCCGGAAAGGGATACCAGGCTGTCGTGGCTGGCAAGGGAAGCGAACTTGTTGGGGCTTTCCCTGAACGGAAGAGCTGTCATCTGGGATATGTAGTCTATGGCTTTTTCTGCAAAGCCTTCGTATGTGTTAAGGCCAGTCCCTACAGCAGTACCGCCCAGTGCCAGTTCATAGACCTCTTCTAAAGCCTTTAGTATGCGGTCCCGGGCACTTTCAAGCTGGTAACGGTAGCCCGAGAATTCCTGTCCCAATGTAAGGGGTACTGCATCCTGCAGGTGGGTGCGCCCGCACTTTATGATATCCTTGAACTCTTCTTCCTTTTTATGTGAAGCTTCGATAAGGGCTTCCAGGGATGGAAGCAGTTTTCTCATTGTGATCTCTGCGGCTGCAATGTGCATGGCAGTGGGGAATGTGTCGTTGGAGGACTGTCCCATATTCACGTCATCGTTGGGGTGGACAGGCTTCTTGCTCCCTTTTTCTCCACCCATAATCTCAATGGCCCGGTTTGATATGACCTCGTTTACATTCATGTTGGTCTGGGTGCCGCTTCCTGTCTGCCATACAGCAAGCGGGAACTGGCCGGCCATCTTCCCTTTAAGAATCTCGTCGCAGGCCTTGACAATGGCATCTTTTTTCTTTTTAGGAAGCTTGCCGGCATCGTAGTTGGCCTGTGCGGCAGCCTTCTTAAGTATTGCAAACGCCCTTATGACCGCAGGCGGTATCTTCTCTGTCCCTATCTTGAAGTTCTCCAATGACCGCTGTGTCTGGGCTCCCCAGTATGCATCTTTAGAAACCTTGATCTCTCCCATTGAGTCTGATTCAATTCTGTATTCCACTGCCAACTCCTTGCTTATTTATATTAAAATATATATAATCTGTCAAACGAACAGGAGGATTTCTCAAAATGAAAGCAGTTGAGCTAGAAAAAAACTACGACCCCAAGAGCTTTGAGGACAAACTTTATGAGAACTGGGAAAAGACAGGGCAGTTCCTGCCTCGTTATAAAGAGGGTGTAAAGCCGTTTGTAATTGTCATTCCTCCTCCAAACGTCACCGGCGTCCTCCATATGGGACACGGACTCAACAACTCACTTCAGGATATCCTTATCCGGTACTATAGGATGAAGGGTATTCCCACACTTTGGATTCCTGGAACCGACCACGCCGGCATAGCGACTCAGAATGTAGTGGAAAAGCGCCTTATGAAAGAGGGCAAGACCAAGCACGACTTAGGCCGCGAGAAGTTTATAGAGCGCACCTGGGAGGTAAAGCATGAGCATCATGCCATCATCACAAAGCAGCTTAAGAAGATAGGTGCATCGGTGGACTGGAGCAGGGAACGCTTTACTATGGACGAAGGTCTTTCCCAGGCGGTAAGGGAAGTATTTGTAACCCTGTATGAGCGTGGGCTTATCTATAAAGGACAGTACCTTGTAAACTGGTGCCCACGGTGCGGCACAGCATTAGCCGACGACGAGGTTGACCACATAGACACAGACGGAGCAATGTACCATATCTGGTACGAGTTTGCCGATGGTCCTGCACCGGACGGAACTACAAAGATTGAGATTGCGACAACACGTCCCGAGACCCTTTTGGGCGATACCGCAGTTGCAGTTCATCCAGATGATGAGCGGTACAAGGCTATTGTAGGCAAGAAGCTTAAGCTGCCTCTGACCGACAGGGTCATACCAATAATCGCTGACACATATGTAGACCGTGAGTTCGGTACCGGTATGGTAAAGATAACCCCTGCCCACGACCCCAACGACTGGGAAGTAGGCAAGCGGCACAATCTTGAGGTAATCAATATCCTCAACCCGGACGGAACACTTAACAACAACTGCCCTGAAAAATACCGCGGCATGACCTGTGCGGCAGCCCGGGAATTAGTGAATCAGGACCTTAAGGACCAGGGACTTTTCAAGGGCGAGGAGAAGCTGGTTCACTCTGTAGGTCACTGCTACCGCTGCAAGACTGTTGTAGAGCCGTTCCTTTCATATCAGTGGTTTGTAAAGATGCGCCCATTGGCAGAGAAAGCCCTTGATGCATGGAAGAAAGGTGAGATTGTCTTCCATCCTCAGAAGTGGGAGAACACCTATACACACTGGCTTGAGAATATCCGCGACTGGTGTATTTCGCGCCAGCTGTGGTGGGGCCACCGTATTCCAGTCTGGTACTGCGATAAGTGCGGCGAGATGATTGTAGCCCGCAAGGATCCTGATAAGTGCCCTAAGTGCGGACACGACCACCTGAGGCAGGACGAGGATGTTCTTGACACCTGGTTCAGCTCGTGGCTATGGCCTTTCTCCACACTTGGTTGGCCAGAAAAAACCGATGACCTTAAGAAATATTACCCAACCAGCACTCTGGTTACAGCATACGACATCATATTCTTCTGGGTTTCCAGAATGATTATGGCAGGCCTTGAGTTCACTGGCGAGGTTCCGTTCAAGGATATCTACATCCACGGTCTGGTGCGCGACAAGCTGGGCCGCAAGATGTCAAAGTCCCTGGGCAACGGCATAGACCCGCTTGATATTGTGGCAGAGTACGGCGCCGATGCCTTTAAGTTCACACTTGCATTCCTTGCTGCCCAGGGTCAGGATATCCTGATTGACAGCGAGACCTTTAAGTTCGGCTCCAAGTTTGCCAACAAGATTTGGAACGCATCCCGCTACATTCTTATGAACCTGGAGGGACGCAACCTGATTCCGCTTAAAGAGATTTCACTTAATGATGTTGATAAATGGATTCTGCACCGGCTTAACGAGACTGTTTCCGATGTCGACAAGGCTGTAAAAGGCTACCGGTTCAACGATGCGGCCAAAGCAATGTACGAGTTCTTCTGGAACGACTTCTGCGACTGGTATGTTGAGGCCTCCAAGCTTTCGCTCTACTCCGGCGACGATGCCGAGAAAGACAGGGCTGTATCGCTTATTATCCATGTGCTTGACGAATCCTTAAGAATGCTGCATCCGTTCCTCTCTTTCATAACCGAGGAGATATACCAGAAGCTGCCTGAGCACGAGGAAAGCATTGTCAATGCCCCATACCCAGAGTATACTGCAAGTCGCGAGAACCCGGAGATTGCGGCCAAGTTTGCATTCCTCCAGACTATTGTCAGCGCAGTCCGCACCATGCGCAGCGAGCTTACAGTGCCTCCTTCCAAGAAAGTGCGTGTCATGCTCAAGCTGGAGAAGAAAGATGACTTCTTCAAGACAAACAGCAGCCTTATGGCACTTCTTATGTCTGCATCCGGCGTGGAGCTTGTTGATCAGAAACCTGCAGAAAGCGGCTGTGTAATGGTTGCAGGAACCGGATTCGAGGCATATGTCTCTGTAAAGGATGTTATCGATGTTCCGCAGGAGATTGCAAAGCTCAAGGCCGAGATTGCCAAGAACGAGAAGATTCTGGAGAAATCCCTCAAGAAGCTTGAGAATCCGCAGTTCATGAGCAAGGCTGCCCCCGAGGCTATTGCCAAGGAACAGGCTGCAAAAGAAGAACTTACAACACTTATAGAGAAGAAAAAGACATATCTTGCAGAGTTATCCTGATGGAGTATAAAAGTGAGACTTAGTAAATATTTTTTGACAACATTCAAAGAGGCCCCCAAGGAGGCCGAGGTTATAAGCCATATCCTGATGATTCGGGCCGGCATGATTCAGAAGCTGGCAGCCGGTATCTACAACTATCTGCCGCTGGCACAGCGTTCTATTGCCAAGATAGAGAAGATAATAAGGGAAGAGCTTGATAAGCGTGGACTGCAGGAATGCCTTATGCCAGCGGTGCAGCCTGCAGAGCTGTGGCAGGAGAGCGGAAGGTGGGGCTACTACGGCCCTGAGCTCTTACGGTTCAAGGACCGGAAGAATGCAGATTACTGCTTAGGACCTACCCACGAGGAGGTCATAACCGACATGGTTCGACGTAACCTTAAGTCGTACAGGCAGCTCCCCTGGAATATCTACCAGATTCAGACCAAGTTCAGGGACGAGGTACGTCCCCGGTTCGGCCTTATGCGTGGCCGCGAGTTCATAATGAAGGATGCCTACAGCTTTGATGTGGACGAAGAGGCTTCCATAAAGAGCTACTACCTTATGTACGACGCCTATACTGCCATATTCAAGCGGTGCGGCCTTAAGTTCAAAGCTGTAGATGCCTCTACCGGTGCTATTGGCGGCGAGCTTAGCCACGAATTCCAGGTGCTGGCCGATTCAGGCGAGGATACTATCCTTTCATGTTCCAAGTGCGACTACGCCGCCAATGTGGAGAAGGCTGTATCCGACCGGGTGCTTAATACACCGGACCGCAGCAATTTGGAGACCATGAAAGAGGTTTCAACCCCAGGACAGAAAACTATAGAAGAGATTTCCGCTTTCCTGGGCAAGGGACCTGAGCATTTTATAAAGACACTTATCTACATGGTGGACGATGCTCCTGTTGCTGTCCTGGTTCCAGGGGAGCAGGATGCCAACGAGGCCAAGATCCAGGGCGCTCTCCATGCCAACAGCGTAGTTCCTGCCGACGAGGAGACTGTAAAGCGGGTAACCGGTGCCGAAGTAGGCTTTGCCGGCCCGGTCGGCCTTAAAGAGAAGATAAAGATTGTGGCCGATAAACAGATTTATGGCCGTGTGAACCTGATATGCGGTGCCAATAAGACCGACTTCCACCTTACTGGCATAGACCCGGAGCGGGACTTTAAGGCCGACCTGGTTGCAGATATAACTTTTGCCAAAGTGGGGGAGAAATGCCCCCATTGCGACGGAGTTCTGGAGCAGTACCGTGGAATCGAGGTAGGGCAGGTGTTCCACCTGGGAACCAAGTACTCAAAGCCTATGCACTGTATCTTCTTGGATAAGAACGGAAAGGAGAGCACCGCTGTAATGGGCTGCTACGGTATAGGAGTAACCCGTACACTGGCTGCATTCATAGAGCAGAACCACGACGACAAAGGCATTATATGGTCGCCAGCCGTGGCTCCGTTCGAGGTTGAGGTAATTCCTCTCCAGAGCAACAACGAGAAAGTCTGCTCCGTAGCCGAGGATATCTACAATAAACTTAGCGATCTGGGTATTGATGTCCTTATAGATGACAGGGACGAGCGGGCCGGCTTTAAGATGAACGATGCCGACCTTATCGGTTTCCCGGTTCAGGTACAGGTTGGAGCACGTTCGGTAGAGAACGGCCAGCTTGAGATCAAGGCCCGCCGGACCGGAGAAAAGGTGCTGGTGGACATTGACAAGGCAGTATCCTACGTGCAGGAGCTGCTTAAAACCCTGTAATCATATAACGTCATACTGAGCCTGCCTCAGCATGACAATTAACCTGGAGCTTATCTCCAGGACAAAAAAAAGAGCCGCATGATAGCGGCTCTTTTTTTGCTTCATGATTAATCTCACTCAGCTGACATTGTGATGTGGTATTCCTCATCTGTCCAATCTCTGTCGATGTCCATTTCGATGTTGTTTCCATTTCTAACGAATGTGTAGAATCTCTGTGTCTCATCGCATCTGAATGACAGCTTGTTGCCCTCTGCCTTAAGATCCTTCTGCTTTCCAGCGAAGTCATAGATAAGAGCACCGGACTCGGAATCATACAGCTTAACATTGTTGTCAGCTTCGAATACCCACTTAGCATTCCAGTTTGTATCAACAGATTTTCCTTCTGGGAATGCGCCTGCTGCTGGCTGGATGTCGCAAAGTCCCTTCCAGAACTTCTTAGCCTGTGCCAGAGGTGCAATTGCATCTGCATAAAGTCCCTTCTGGAGGCACTGCTCGCCCATTGCGAAAATCTGAACGCCCTTTGTATAAGGCTCTTTTGTCTTCTTGTCTTCTGGAACTCTGTCTCTGTAGTACTGTGCTTCCTGATACAGAACGCCAGCCTTGATAACCTCTTCTGGTACGTCAGTTGGGTCATCGCAAAGACCAGACCAGAACTTCTTTGTCTGTCCAAGAGGAGCCAGAGAGTCAGTATACATAGCTCTGTAGAAGAGTCCCTGACCCATTTCGAAGATCTGAACGCCCTTTGTCCAAGGTTCTACGTTCTTCTTCTCTTCTGGAACCTGCTGCTGGAGAGCGAAGTCTGTGATAAGA
>JAFSOR010000013.1 GCA_017446885.1 Spirochaetia bacterium
CGGGCAGCCTTTTTTATTATTTAAGGTTTCTGCAGTTTTGCCGAAAATAGAGTAAAGGTGTCTTTATATGAGCAAGAAATTACTGTTTGTATTTGCTTTTTTATTTGTCTCTACATTGGCAATGGCTGCAACCACTTATACAATGAAGAAAGGTGATAACCTCTCTACCGTAGCCCAGAAATACGGGGTTTCGGTATCAGATATCATCAAGGCCAACAATATAAAGAATCCCAATAAGGTCAATGTGGGCACCAAGCTCATTATCCCGCCTAAGACAAAGAAGTACACCGTACAGAAGGGCGACACCCTTACAGGTATTGCAAAAAAGTTCGGTACCACACTCGCTGCCCTTAAAGAGGCGAACAGCATAAAGAATGACGATAAACTCTATATAGGCAAAGTACTGGTTATCCCTGGCGGAAACAGCACACCGGCCACAACAGCACAGAAACCGGCTGCAACCAAACCTGCTCCAAAACCTGCAACCACTGTCCAGAAGCCGGCGGCAAAGCCTGCTCAGACAGCTCCTGTAAACGAGAAAGCACCATATTTCTGGCCTGTGGAAGGTAAGCGCGAGCCGCTTACCGGCAAGCTCAAGGGAACCATGATCTCGGCAAACAAAGATTCTGTGGTCCACTCTGTATCGTCTGGAAAAGTTATCTACGAAGGGCAGTACCGCGGCATGGGCCGTGTGATCTACGTTGAAAGCTCAAGCGGATATATTTACATCTATGGCGGAAACGAAGACACCATGGTCAAGACAGGCGACATGGTAAAACCTGGAACAGAACTTGGTATTCCACTTGAGAACATGGAGACAGGTAAATCTGTGGTCTATTTCTTGGTCTATAAAGATGGAAGCCCTGTAGACGAGCGCAAAGCTCCAAGAACTTAAGATTCTTCCTGCTTGACTTCGGTCTTAGCCTCTTTCTTACTGAACAGTTTCTTGAAGAAAGCTTTTATCCAAAGCCATATCCGTACAAAAATATTCTTACGGCGCAGCTTCTGCAGCTTCTTGTAAGCCTCGGCCAGGTCTGCATCGTCAAAAGCCAGGCGCTGGACATTCTCGTCAATCTCTATTGCCAGCATGTCGGCCTTGTCATGTATCTCTATTATAGTGGCATTTATCTTGGTCCAGCCAAGTTTCTTTGCTGCCGTAAGACGGCGGAAACCTGCAATCAGCTCCATCTTCGAGTTCAGTATAATAGGGTTCAGCTGGCCTATCTTATCAAGGCTTTCCATAAGAGTTGTAAGGTCGCCTTCGTCTTTCCGGGCTCTTTTCTTGACAATTATATCTTTGATATTGACCTGCACAGCATCCTCCTTTTCTTTATTATAACAGCGGAAACGCCAATTTGCAAACTAAAAGTGTCATAAGTTGTCAAAAAGGTTTTCCTGCAGCCTCTGTAGAAGTTCCGAGTTACGCTGTTTCTCGAATTTGTGGATAGTGCAGAACGTCTTGGGCTCGGTGCCCGATATAAAAATCTCTTTCCGCTGGCCGTCGGTGCAGTCGGCTGTAGGAATCATACCCGACTTGCTGCATACTGTTACCTCGACAATTCCGGCAGGGCGTGGGAAGTCTTTTGGAGGCAGCTGCTGTGGGTTTGCCAGGTGGATATCTTTCATGACATGTGCCCATACAGGTCCTGCCGCTGTTGCTCCTGTCTGGTTAAGACCCAGCGAGTTTCCAGGCATATCAAAGCCGAACCATACTGCTGTGGTTAGGTATGGAGAAAAGCCCACAGTCCATGCGTCGGACCAGTTCTGGGTAGTTCCGGTCTTGCCTGCAAACGGCATAGGGAATCCTCCAATCTGCCGTCTTCTGTTGGCCAGAGTCCCAGTCTCAACTGTGCTCTTGAGTAGGTCTACCATGATATATGCAGCCTGCGGAGATAGAATCTGCCGTTTGTCGCCAGCCTCGCGCTGCTCGACACGCAGGTCTTTCTCGGGCTCGAACAGGATTTTGCCGTTGCGGTCTTCTATAAACCGGATTCCTATTGGCACAACCTCCTTGCCCTGGTTTGCAAATGTTGCGAATGCCCTTGCCATCTGTATGGGGGCTATACCTATAATGCCCAGTCCGAGCGGATACTTGCGGGGGAAAGTCTTGGCAATCTGTGCCGGGTCGGTTATGCCCAAAAGCTTGGATGCCCTGTTTATTGCGGCATCGAAACCTACCATCTCCAGCACCTCGATAGAGGGCACGTTCATAGAGTTGGACAGAGCCTCGCGGACAGTGGCAGTACCCTGCCATTCGCCCAGGAAGTTGAGCGGTGTATATGGCGAACCGTCATCGTTCATAAAGGCCATAGGCTTATCCAGAAGCATGGTGGCAGGAGTTATTATTCCCTTAGATATTCCGGCAGAGTAGTAGAGTGGTTTGAACGATGAGCCCGGCATTACCTTTGCCTGCACCGCACGGTTGAACTTCTTTACCTCAAAGCCACTTCCACCAACCATAGCCTTTATGTGGCCGGTCTCGTTCTCAAGGATTATCAGGGCTCCCTCGATAGTGGTCTTGTTTAGCTTTGCCTGCCCCTTGGAATAAGAGAACTTGGAGATGAAGTTGATGTCATCGGAGTCGAAAAGGAGCGACACGGTTTCCAGGATAGGTGTTATCTCCTCCTGGAAAATGCGGTTTGAATACTTGCGCTGCTGTACTCCTGTCGCCCTGATTGCATCTATGTTGTAGAGCAGAGAGAGGGCCTCGACAATGGGGGCAAACTCCTTGTCCACATAGCTGGTGCGGTTTCCGCTTGACTCCTGATATTTCTTGTTAAAGTTGTATATACCATCCTGCATATACTTGTCTGCAGTCTTCTGATAGCTTAAGTCCAGGGTTGAGTGGATTATCAGACCATCCCGCAGGTAGTCCATCTTGCCGAACAGCATATCCTCAAGTTCCTGCCGTATATATTCGCTGAAGTACGGAGCCTTGTCGTTCTTTACCAGATAGGCGTTCTCGCTGGTGGAGCGGAGCGGGTCGTAGATGTCGTTCCAGTACTGCTCAAAGGAAAGGTCTGTGGCCTCCTGTGTGGCATAGTTTGACTTTACAATCTGGTCCAGGACCTCCCTCTGCAGCACTTTGGCCCTGTTAGGATGCTTTATAGGGGAGTAGCGTGCTGGGTTTGCCAGCTGTATAACCAGTATGGCAGACTCTGCAATGCTTATGTTGCGGGCAGAATGCTTGAAATAGAACTGGGAAGCAGCCTCAACCCCATAGGTGGTATGACCGAAGTAAGACTCGTTCAGGTACATCTCCAGAATCTCGTCCTTGGTAAGGCTTTTCTCCAGCTGGAAAGCCCACCACAGCTCTATAAGCTTTCTTTTTATGGTCTTTAACGAACGGTTTGCATAGTTGTTGCCTGCAACCTGCTGGGTTATTGTACTTCCACCGGAAACATACCGTTTAAGCGCTATATTCATGGCTGCCCGAACAGTTCCCTTAAAACTGAATCCCCGGTGCTGGAAAAAGTTCTTGTCCTCTCTGGTTATTATGGCGTAGATAAGCTCTTTGGGAAGCTCGTCCACAGGTATTATATCGCGCTTCTGCTCGGCAAAGAACTCGGTTATAACATCGCCGTGGATGTCCAGAAGGGTGGATGGAAGCGAAGGCTGGAATTCTTTTATCATATCGGCCTCGGTGACATGGCGGTTTGCGGCGTAGATGGCACCAAGCCCTGCACCCGCTATTATAGAGCCTATGCCGAGACATACAATGAAGAATACAATGAAAAATTTGCTTGCTCTAGAGAATCCCATATATAATATTTTATAAAATATAAGGGCATTAATCAATACATAATCCCCAGCAAAAGGCACCCCTGCTCATAGCACCTATCCTCAGCAAAATGCGTACCCATGCAGACAAGCAGTTGTCCTCCCGACCAGTCACCGACAATGCTGTCGTATTGTCATCCTGAACTAGGTTCAGGATGCTGTCCGGCAGGCCATTGCTTGTAGCTGCAGAGCGCAATGCTTCAGATGGGTACTGTGCCAGGGGTGCCTTTTGCTGAGGATTTTATTATCATGCACTTATAGCTTGTAAAAAGGGAGGGGGAGAGATGGCATATAGGATAGTACAGATTACAAAGCCAAGTGAATGTCATGTGACAAACCACAGATTTGCGTAAATTTCTGGTGGATGATGGATTCATCATGTTACAGTCAGAAGTATTTATGAGGATAGAAGATTCAAGAAAGAGTTGTATAAAGCATCAAAGCAGGCTAAAATATTATCTGCCTAAGACTGGTACAGTGCGGCTGCTTATACTGACCGAAAAACAGTTTTCTGAATGTGTTATAGTCCAAGAAAAGCCTGATTACCAGGAGGAAAAGGTAGGAGCCAGAGATTTTGTCCTGCTTTAGCAGAGATAGGCTCTTTGACGACCTGCTGATTTCGGAAGGTCGTAAATCATTAAATCAATAAATCGAAGTTTGTAGGGTGAAGAAAATGAATTATAAAGTAATTGACAAAGAGACATATTATCGTAAAGGCGTATTTCGCCACTTTACGGAAGATTGCAAGTGCTCAACCTCGATAACGTCGAGAATAGACGTAACAGAGCTCGTCACACATTCA
>JAFSOR010000014.1 GCA_017446885.1 Spirochaetia bacterium
ATGCCGATTGACAAGACAAAAATTACAAAAGAGATGCTTGAAAAAGCATTGGAGTGCGAGACAGCCGATGAACTGGTTGCCCTTGCAAAGACCTATGGTTTCACTCTGACAAAGGAAGAGGCAGAGGCTTACCTGGCCGAGATGGACAACATGGAACTGGACGAGGATGCACTGGATAATGTGGCTGGCGGTATGTGCTACAGTGCAGGATTAGGATCAAATGAACGCTGCAATAGAGGCGGTGGCATAGCAGGTGCATAATTGCGTGTAAGCACATACGAGCTCTTTCTTCCTCTCTTCAATGGGAAAGATGAGGAAATTAAAGACAGAACCCTGCTCCTGAATGGCCTTTACGGCGCCATAGACATCCTTCCAAAAGAAGATGCCGAAAAGGTAAAATCCGGGGACTTTGATAAACTCCCCCTGGCACTGCGGGAAAGACTTCTGCTGCGGGGACACATAACCTGCAAGGACCATGATGCAGAACTGGCCGATCAAAAGCTGCTGGGGCGGATATACAGGAATATTTTCGCCAGAAGCACCATTGTACCTTTCATCTTGCCAACATACGACTGCAACTTCCGCTGCCCCTACTGTTTTGAGCAGAACCGCCTGTGCAAAGGACAGGATTGGCTTGACATGAACATGAGCCCCGATATGATCGAAGCTGTCTTCCAGTCTCTTAAAAATTACAAGAACAGGGGTTACAAAGTCAGCGTCTGCAACCTGTACGGCGGTGAACCATTCCTGGCAAAGAATATTGAGACAGTGCGGTCAATCTGCCAACACTGCAAAGAGATGGGGCTTGAAATAAGTGCCATAACCAACGGGTATGATCTGGATTTCTTCATAGATCTTCTGGATGAGTTTAAAATCAAACATCTGCATATTACCGTGGATGGCGTGGGGCCTGTGAACGACCGGATGCGGCGTCACAAGAGCGGGTGCGGCACCTACGAGAAAATCCTTAAAAATATTGAGCTGGCGCTGCAGCATGATATCAGGATAAAAATGCGTGTCAATGTGAACCGTGACAACCTGCATAGAATCAAAGACCTGATTGATGACATCAAAGCCCGGGGGCTTATAAAATACAAAAATTATTCATACTACTTCAAGGCTATCAGCGACTATGACCATCCTGAGAATCCTATACAGCAGCATGAGATCATAGACGAACTGCTGGGCATAGGTTTTACAGCTCAGGAAGCAATTGAGCACCAGAACCTGTACAGCGGAATAGCAGATGAGATCCAGAAACTGATGAAGAAAGAGAACTACCCTGATTTCAACCCATGCCATTGCGGTTCTGAGGCAGGGATGATGGTCATCGACCCCTTCGGACATGTGTATCCATGCACGGAAAATGTAGCCAATGAAGAAACAGCCTTAGGCTATGTGGACCAGGAGACAGGATGTATAATATGGAACTTTGACAAAGCCAAATGGCGTACCCGTACCTCAGACCTTATGCCATCCTGCCATGGATGTCCTTATGCATTCATCTGCCGGGGTGGCTGCGGCTTAAGGGCCATGGCCCGTCATGGCAGTTTTTTCCGGGAGGATTGCGGAGAGCACAAAGAGATATTCCAGTATGTGGCCTCCAGGGCTGCAGGCAGAGCCTGGGAGGAAAACCACAACCAGGAACTGACATTATCCCTGGCAGGGCCTATGTCACGTCTGGCAGAGAAAGACCGGAAAACCATTATGGAAACCCGAAACCATAAAGAGATTATGGAAATAATAGAAAATGCAGGATTTGTATTAATTAAGGAGGAATAATATGCCAATTGACAAATCAAAAATCACCAAAGAGATGATGGAGAAAGCAGAACAGTGCAAGACAGCTGAGGAGCTGATAGCGCTGGCCAAGACAGCAGGAATCGAGATCACCAAGACTGAGGCAGAGGCTTATTTTGCTGAGCTTGATGATTTTGAGCTGAACACTGATGCACTTAATAAAGTGGCCGGCGGTACCGGCAACAACGATGGCTATGCAACTGGCTATGGTGCGGATTAAAGCAAATGCTTAAAGCAAAAAACTTTGTTGCAATTCTTCTTGTATGCCTGTTTGTCGGCACCACCGGATATGCAGCAGAGGTTGACAGAGAAAATCTTTCTCAGATAGCCCTGCTGCAATCTTTGGCACAAGGATACTTTGGCGGAACCCTGACAAAGGAAGAAGCTGAGGCATATCTTGCAGAGCTTGAGAATCTGGAACTGGACAGTGCTGATTTGGATAAAGTAGCTGGTGGCTCAAGGGTATGTTACGCAGTCGACAATTGCGCTTCAAAAATAAGGAAAAATGATTGTGTGCATATGTTTTAGAAATAACTGGAGGATAATATGCCGATTGACATGACAAAGATTACCAAGGAAATGGTTGCTAAAGCATTGGAGTGCGAAACTGCAGAAGAACTGGTTGCACTGGCAAAGGCTAACGGTTTCACACTGACAAAGGAAGAGGCCGAGGCCTACTTGTCCGAGATGGACAACATGGAACTTGATCAGCAAGCACTTGATCAAGTGGCTGGTGGTGGTGGATATGCGTGCGAATCAAATAGTTGTGGAAGTCATCATTGTTTTGCAGGCGATTCCGAGGTTGCTGTTCCTGGCGGTGTAAACCTTATCAAAGATCTCAAGGTTGGCGACAAGGTTATTACCCTGGATGCATCCGGAAAGGAGATTATAGGTGTTGTTACCGAAGTTATGACACCGGCTGAGGAAGAAATTGTAGAGGTCACATTCTCCAACGGCACTCTGCTGCGCACAACCGAAAGCCAGCCCTTGTATCTGGCTCATAATCAGCA